>NZ_LGDE01000433.1 GCF_001279725.1 Streptomyces sp. WM4235
GGGCGGGGCGGCCCGGCTGCCGGTCAGCCGTTGAGTGCGGTCATCAGCTCCGGGGCGTACCGGTCGCCCGAGACCACTCCGTACGGGGCCACGGCGTCGATGGCGGCCAGATCGGCGTCCGTGATCGTCACGGCGGTCGCGGCGACGTTCTCCTCCAGGTAGCGGCGACGCTTGGTTCCCGGGATGGGCACCGCGCCCCGGCGCAGCGTCCAGGCCAGGGCGAGCTGGGAGGGGGTGACGCCCTTCTCGGCGGCGAGCCGGCGGACCTGCTCGACGACGGCGAGGTTGCGGTCGAAGTTCGCGCCCTGGAAGCGGGGATCCGTACGCCGGAAGTCGTCCGCCGCGAAGTCGTCCGGGCTGGTGACGGCGCCGGACAGGAAACCTCGGCCGAGCGGCGAGTAGGCGACGAGTCCGATGCCGAGCTCGCGCAGGACGTCCAGCACGCCGTCGTGCTCGATGCCCCGCTCGAAGAGGCTGTACTCCGTCTGTACGGCGGCGAGCGGGTGGACGGCGTGGGCCCGTCGGATGGTGGTGGGCGCGACCTCGCACAGGCCGATGTGGCGGACCTTGCCGGCCGTGACGAGCTCGGCCATCGCGCCGACGCTCTCCTCGACGGGCACGTTCGGGTCGACGCGGTGCAGGTAGTAGAGGTCGATGTGGTCGGTGCCGAGGTGGCGCAGGGACCGCTCGGCCGCCCGGTGGATGTACTCCGGGGTGCCGTTGTGGCCCCGGAAGGCCCCTTCGTCCGTGAACTCGACACCCGTCTTGGTGGCGATCACGGCCGTCTCGCGGCGGCCGGCGAGGGCCTTGCCGAGGAGCTGCTCGTTGACGAAGGGGCCGTACCCCTCGGCCGTGTCGAGCAGCGTCACCCCCAGCTCCAGCGCCCGGTCGATGGTGGCCAGCGACTCGGTCTCGTCGGTGGCGCCGTAGTGGGCGCTCATTCCCATCAGCCCGAGGCCCTCGACTGCGACCTCGAGTCCCTGACCGCCCAGTGCGCGGATCTCCATGACATGCCCCTCTGTACGCCAGAACTAAGTAACTAACTGGATAGGTCAACCATGCATCCGACCCCCGAGGAATGTCAATAACCAGATAGTTACTTGCTAGGCTGCACACATGGCACGGGACTCCAGCGCAACCAAGGCGCGCCTGCTCGACGCGGCCTTCGCCGAATTCGCCACGTACGGCATCGCCGGGGCGCGGGTGGACCGCATCGCCGAGGCGGCGCAGGCGAACAAGCGGCTCATCTACGTATATTTCGGCAACAAGGAGGAGCTCTTCGACGCGGTACTGCTGCGGGCGCTGGAGTCGGGCGCGGAGTCCGTCCCGTTCTACGCCGACGACCTGGCGGGCTACGCCGGCTCCGTCTTCGACCACCTCGTCGAGCGCCCGGCGCTGATGCGGCTCGTGCTGTGGAAGCAACTGGAACGCCCTGGCAGCACGGACGTCGAGGCGCGGTCCTACCGCGACAAGATCGCGGAAGTGGAGCGGGCCCAGCGGGCCGGCCGGGTGGACCCGTCCATGGATCCCGCCGATGTGCTGACGCTCGTCATGGGACTGTCCCAGGCCTGGTTCGGCGCGGTGGGCGGCCCGGCGGCCGGCGGTCAGGGCGTCGACTGGCCGGCCGAACGCCTCTCACGACATCGCGCGGCGGTGGTCGAGTCCGTACGCCGGGCCACGGCGGCACCGACGCCCGAGGCCTGACACCCGAGGCCCGGGGCTTGTCGCCCGGGGCCCGAGGTCGGGCGGGGTGATCGACCCCGGCGACCGCCTCCCGAAGGCCACCCCGAGGCGATCACATCGGGGGACGGAACGGATCCTTCCGGTCATGTCCACACCTCTACGGCATGCGTACGAGGCGATTTACGGCACCGGGATCCCAACCGGCGACGATCGCCTGTACGTTCCGCCTCACAGGTGGGAACAACCCCATGGGGAGGCCGATGTGAAATCCATGCGCATACGTACGAGACGAAGGACCGCGGCGGTGGTCGGCGGGGCGGTGGCGCTGGCTGCGCCGCTGGTGGTGGCCGGTGGCGGGGCGGCGCAAGCCGCCACCTGCAACGTGACCACCGGGCCGTACCAGCGACAGGTCGAGCAGTTCCTGGGGCGGCCGGTCGACGGGGTGCAGTCGTCCGCCGACTGCACCGCCATCAGGTCGTTCCAAGCGACCCACGGCATCACGCCGACCGCGGGCTACGCGGGACCGCTCACCTGGCGCACGATGAGCACGATGTTGGACCAGCGGGCCGCGGGCACCACCCCCAACAAGGCGGGCAAGTGTCCGACCAATCTGGGGCGAATCGCCTGTGTCGACCTGACCCGACAACTCAGTTGGGTCCAGGACGGCGCGAAGCTGGTCTACGGTCCGGTGCCGGTGCGCACCGGAAAGGACGGCACCGAGACCCGGACCGGCCTGAAGAAGATCTACTACCGCAACATCAACCACTGGTCGACGATCTACAACGTCGCCATGCCCTACTCCCAGTTCTTCGACGGCGGCATCGCCTTCCACTCCGTGGACAAGAGCATGTGGAACCCGCCCGGGTCCGGTGGGTGCGTCAACATGCGGATCGCGGACGCGAAGACGTACTGGAACTTGCTGAAGAACGGCGACGATGTCTACGTCTACGGGAACAAGCCCGGGACCTGACGACCACCTCGGCGCCCCCGGTGGGCGCTCAGGGCCAACGGGGCCTCGCGCGTGCGGCATTGACACATGTCATGCCGCACCCGGGAGGAACTCACGGCGGGGTGATGACGAACGGCACGGCCGACATGGGCGGCACGTCGGAACACTGGATGGCAGGCGATCACACGGCCGATCAGCGTTCCCCTCGCCGAAGGGTCCGACATGCCGAACGAACACACCCCTCAGCCCCTCCCCACCCCGCCGGACCACGCCCGTCGATCCGGCCCGGCGTGGAGCGCGGACCTGATCCGTGACCTCGTCCGTCACCTGGGGCGGAAGACCCTCGAACTGCCTCCGGAAACAAGGGCGTTACCGCACTCCGCCGACGCCCGGACGACGATCCTGCTCGTGGTCGCGTCCGATCTGGTCGTCGAGGCGATCATCGCTCTCATGCTGCCCCCGGCGTGGCGGCCCGTCCACCTCGGCTGGGTGCTCCTCGCCGGCATGGCCACCGTCGGCTTCTGCGCCATGACCGCCCGGGCCCCGCACCTGCTCGACGGGCGGTTCCTGCTTCTGCGCACGGGACCGTTCCGGGAGCTGTCCGTGCCGCTCGATGTGATCGTGTCCGTACGCGCCGCACACGATGCGACCGTCGGCCACGGATTGCGCCGCCGCGCGGCGGACGAGGAGGCGGTGGCCTGCTCCGTCTCCAGCGCCACCACGTTGATCCTGGAGACGGCCGAACCCTTGCCGGTGAGGCTGCGGGACGGTGGGATCGTCCCGGCCCGGCGGATCCACTTCACGGCCGACCGACCCGCCGACGCGGCACGGCTGATCAGGGAAGCGATCGGCGGGGCGGCTCAGAGCCGGTGAGCCGCCCGAGCCCCGAACGCCAGGCCCACCGTCAGCAGGGCCAGTGCGCCGCAGAAGGCCGGAGGCGACCACATCAGCAGGGCCGGCCCGAACAGCGTGGTCGGGAAAGCCACCATGCACCAGGGAACGGCCAGGCCGTAGAGGTCCGACCGCCGACCACTCACCAGCGCCCACGCGGCGACCCCGAGGCCGAGCCACAGCAGCAACACCCGCGACCACAAGCCGGTTTCCGACGCGGGCGGATAGGTGCGGACGAGTCCGCCGATCTCCAGCCGGACCACCTGCCCCTGCCAGGTCCGCAACCGTGCGCGGTCGCCCGCCCGAACCTCCTCGTAGGTCTCCGCGGCGACCCCCAACCAGTCGGATCCGCCGCTCCAGACCAGCTTCACGTCGTGGTACCTGGTGCAGCTGGTACCGGCGTTGCCGCCCCCGCCCCCGATGGTCACGGGTGCGCCGCCCACCCCGCCCGCGCCGGCGGCAACGCCGCCGATGGTGGCCGGTGCCCCGCCCGTCGTCGTGCCGCCGCTCGTACCGTTCGACGTACACGTCTGTCCCGTCCTGCGGTCACGGACCTCGCCCGTCTCCTCGTGGAGGCACTCCTCGCCGCCGCACACGAACGCGCGTCCGTACGCGACGGTCGCGTCGTGGCCCCGGTCGAGGGCCCGCGCGCAGAAGAGGACGGCGAGAACCGCGCCGAGGACGAGCAGCGCCCGCGACCAGGGCCGGAGCGAGTCGCCGTACCGACCACCCCTGTACTTCCCGGACTTCACCAGGACCTGATGCCCGCCGCCGGGTCCCGGCAACCCGGGGCGGAAAAGGTGATGCACCGTCCGCCGCGCGTCCATAGACTCACCGGTGTGTGCCACGAAGAGCGCGGCGCGTGTTTCGTCGAACCAGTCCACGAGGGGAGCCCGGCCATGTGTCACCGCATCGCCGTCCACGCTCCCCGGTCCCGGTACGACGTGATCCTGGTGTCTCCGGTTTCCCGGTAACGGCTGCGCGGCCGTCACCGGATGTCCGAGACGAAGTGACGAAGAAGACCTGACTCCCCCGGCGAACGAGCCGGTCGCGCAGTGTGCGCGACCGCCCTTCGCGGTGCCTCCGCGTACCCGGAAACCGGCATGCGGCCGGTACGAGTACGCCGGTATGCCGGTACGAATGCGCCGGCACGCCGGTACGAGTACGTCGGTACGCCGGGCAAGCGGATCCGGGCTGCCTTCCGTCGCTTCCTCCACCCATCGCGCCGCCCTCACTCCCATGCCCTCGGAAAGGCCTCGGGCCATGCGCGCCACACCTCTGACCACCGTCCGCAACCTCGGCATCCTCGCCCACGTGGACGCCGGCAAGACCACCCTCACCGAACGCGTCCTGTACGCGACCGGAACCACCCACAAGCGCGGTGAGGTCCACGACGGAACGACCGTCACCGACTACGACCCCCAGGAACGCGACCGCGGCATCACCATCTTCGCGGCGGCGGTGAGTTGTACCTGGAACGAACATCGGATCAACCTGATCGACACCCCGGGGCACGTCGACTTCGCCGACGAGGTGGAGCGGTCGCTGCGCGTCCTCGACGGCGCCGTCGCCGTCTTCGACGCCGTCGCGGGCGTCGAACCGCAGAGCGAGTCGGTGTGGCGCCAAGCCGACCGGCACGGGGTGCCCCGCATCGCGTTCGTCAACAAGATGGACCGGGTCGGCGCGGATCTCGACACCGCCGTCGCGTCGCTGCGCGACCGACTCCACGTCGTTCCCCTGGTGGTCCAACTGCCCATCGGGCGGGAGGACGGCTTCACCGGAGTCGTGGACCTCGTCCGCATGCGGGCACTGGTCTGGAGCGCGGCGGCCGGCGCTCCCGGTTCCGGGTCCGGGACGTTCGAGGTGGGCGCGGTGCCCGACGCCCTGCGGGAGGAGGCGCTGCGGCGCCGCCGGCTGCTCGACGAACGGGTGGCGGAGTTGCACCCCGCCGCGCTGGAGGAGTACTGCGCCACGTCGACGCTCTCCGCCTCCACGTTGGTCGCCGCGCTGCGTGAGCTGACGCGCGGGGGTGAGGGCGTGGTCGTGCTGTGCGGCTCCGCGTACCGCAACCGTGCGGTGGAACCGCTGCTCGACGCCGTCGTGGACTACCTCCCCTCGCCGGCGGACATGCCGCCGGTGCGCGGAACCGCGCTCCACGGGGCCCGCGGGGAAGGGGTGGAGGAGCGTCGCCGATCCGGCGGCCCCGTTCGCCGCGTTGGCCTTCAAGGTGAACGCGACGGCGACCGGACGGCTGACGTGTCTGCGCGTCTACTCGGGAACGATGCGAAAGGGGGAGACCGTACTGGACGCGACGGCGGGCCGGACCGAGCGGATCGGCCGCATCCTACGTGTCCAGGCCGATCGTCACGCCGAGGTGGAGCAGGCCGTGGCCGGGGACATCGTCGCCGTGGTCGGGCTCAAGTCCACCCGCGCCGGGACGACGCTGTGCGCTCCGGACGCGCCGCTGGTCCTCGAACCGCCCACGGTGGCCGCGCCGGTGGTGTCCGTGGCGGTCGAGGCGGCCACCCGGGCCGACATCGGTCGCCTGTCGTCGGCGTTGGCCCGGTTGGTCGAGGAGGACCCCTCCCTGGCCGTGCGGACGGATCCCGAGACGGGGCAGACGGTGCTGTCGGGAATGGGCGAACTGCATCTGGAGGTCGCGGTGGAGAAGATCCGGCTCAGCCACGGGCTGCGCGTCGAGGTGGGTCGCCCCCGGGTGGCCTACCGGGAGACGGTGGCTCGCGGGGTGTCCGGTCTGGTCTACCGGCACGTGAAGCAGGACGGTGGAGCGGGCCAGTTCGCCCACGTGGTCATCGACGTCGCCCCCTTGGACGGCGACGACGGCGACGACGTCTCCGTCATCCACGACGGCTCCGGTACCGGTACTGGTACTGGCGGTTCGGGCGGCGCCGGCGGCTTCGTGTTCCGGTCCGTGGTCGTCGGCGGCCGGGTGCCGCAGGAGTTCGTCCGCGCGGTGGAGGCGGGTTGTCGGGACGCGCTCGCCGAGGGGCCCCTCGGCGGTCATCCGGTGACGGGGCTGCGGGTCACGCTGACCGACGGCGCCACCCACTCCAAGGACTCCTCGGAGATGGCGTTCCGGGCGGCGGGGCGGTTCGCGCTGCGCGAGGCGTTGCGCGCCGCGACCATGGAGCTGCTGGAGCCGGTGGTCGAGGTCGTGGTGACCGTCCCCGACGAGGCCGTCGGCGGCGTGCTCGGAGACCTCGCGGCGCGGCGCGGACGGGTCGCGGGATCGACCACGCGGACCGGAAGCACCTCGATCACGGCGGCGGTTCCGCTGGCCGAACTGTTCGGGTACGCCTCCCGGTTGCGCAGTCGCAGCCAGGGCCGCGGCACGTTCACCTCCCGGCCCGTGGGGTACGCCCCCGTGCCCGCGACGGTGTACGCCCGGGGCGCGTCCGACTGACGCGTGGCCCCCGACCGCCCCGGCGGTCGGGGGCCTTGCGCATCAGTCCTTCCCGCGTCAGTCCTTCGCGCGTCGGGCCTTCGCGCGTCGGGCCCTCCCGCGTCGGGCCTTCGCCGTCAGGCCTCCCCTCGGGTCGTCCGCGCGGGTCGTCCGCGCGGGTCGTCCGCGCGGGTCGTCCGCGCGGGTCGTCCGCGCGGGTCGTCCGCGCGGGTCGTCCGCGCGGGGGTGTCCGCGCGGGTCGTCCGCGCGGGGGTGTCCGCCGAGGGAGTGCCGGGGACGTCTTCGGGGCCGGCGGATAGGGTGTGCGGCCATGACCGGATCGGACTTCCTCGACGCCGCCCGGGTGTTCTACGACACCGTGGCCCTCGACTACACCGAGCACTTCGGTGACTGGCTGGTCGACAGACCGATCGACCGGGCGATGGTGGCCGGGTTCGCCGAACTCGTGAGGGCGGGCGCCGGCGGGCCGGTCGCCGACGTCGGCTGTGGCCACGGACACCTGACGGCGTACCTGGACGGGCTGGGACTGTCCGCGTTCGGGCTCGACCTGTCGTCGGCCATGGTCGCGTTGGCCCGGAGCACGTATCCGCACCTGCGGTTCGAGGAGGGTTCCATGACCGCCCTGGACCTGGCGGACGGTTCCCTCGGTGGCGTGCTCGCCTCGTACTCGATCATCCACGTCCCTCGGGAGCGGCTGCCGGGGGTGTTCGCCGAGTTCCATCGGGTACTGGCCCCGGGCGGGCACCTGATGCTGTCCTTCCAGGTGGGCGACGATCCCCTGCGCGTGGAACGGCCGTTCGGCCACGACGTGGCGCTCGACTTCCGTCGGCAACGGCCGCGGTGGATCGCCGAGGCCCTCGACCGGGCCGGGTTCGCGGTCCGCGCGCGGCTGCTGCGGGAACCCGAGGAGGGCGTCGAGAAGGTGCCGCAGGCCTACGTCGTGGCGCGCAAGCCGGCGGCGCCCACCTCCCGTCCGACCGTGTCGTGACGCGCGGCCCCAACTCGCCTTCCCCCGGCGGGGAACCGTGAGCGGTGTGGCGGGAGACCCCGGAGGCGCTATCCGACGGGGAGGCCGAGCCCGGCGGCGACCGCGCTGACCCGGGTGAACACGGAGACCGGGTACTGGTCGTCGCAGTACTTGTTGCCGGTGGAGACGATGCCGATCACCTTTCCGCCGGCGACCAGCGGCCCCCCTGAGTCGCCCCGGCAGATGCTGTCGTCGGTACCGGGTGCGGAGGCTCCGCAGACCTTCAGCGCGCGGGACTCGCCGGGCTCGGTGTAGGGCTCACAGCTCTTCAACGGCGCCACGGTGAGGACGGCGGACTTCAGTCGCGTACCCGGGGTGTCGGCGCCGGTCCGGCCCCAACCGACCACCTCCGCCTTCCCGCCGAGGGCGTAGAGGGCCGAGTCCTTCGGGCCGGCCACGGCCAACGGCCGGTACGGCATGGGCTCGGTGAGGGTGATGACCGCGGCGTCGTGGGTGAGGGTGCCCTGGACGTACTTCGGGTGGATCCTGACCGAGCCGACGTGCCGAACGGTGCCCTTGGCGCTGCCCGTGTCGGTGCGCCCGCCGATGACGAGGAGGTCGCGCGGAGCCGGCTGGTCGGCGAGGCAGTGCGCGGCGGTCAGCACCTTCCTCGGGGCCACGAGCGTGCCCCCGCAGAACTGTGCGCCCTCCGACGTCGCGATGATCATGGCGTACGGGTGCTGTGCCGCGGTGGTGTTCCGCCCGCCGTGGATGGCGGCGGCCGGTGCGGCGCCGGCGGCGAGGCCGGCCACGGCGAGGGCAGAAGCGGTGAGTACCGCGAACGCGGTACGCCTGTGGAACGTGATCATGTGATCCCCCCGGAGTCACGGCGCGGCGCCCGGTGGCGGCGCGTCCTTGCCGTGAACCACGACGCGGAGCCGCGCGCTGCGGTTCCCTGCGGGGCCGGCGGACCGGACCGCCGCGCGAATGTAGGCTCCTCGTAAAGATGAACGACGGATGGTCGGCAATAGGGGTGGGGATGAAGGCAGGCAAGGCTGCCGCGGGTGTCACCGCGGCGCTGTTCGTGACGGTGGGTGCGGTGGGCTGTACGGCGAGCCCGGTCGCCAAGCAGGCCGCGGACTCGGCGGAGGTCCTGGTCGCGGCGCTGTCGCAGGCTTCCGACGAGGCGTCGAAGGCCGGTTCGGCGAACATAGACATGACCGTGACGTCGCCGGACACGGGCGGCAAGCCGGTGTCCATGAAGGGTGTCTACTCCTGGGGCAACGGCCTCGCGATGGAGACCGAGATGCCGGCCAAGGACCTCCAGATGGAGGAGTTGGTCACGGACGGCACCATCACGATGCGCCTCGTGGACGGGGCGTACTACTACGGCGTCGACCCGGCGGAGACGGGCCCGCTCAAGGGCAAGACCTGGTTGAAGCTCGAAGCGTCCGCCGTTCTGGGCGAGGCGGGCGCGGCCGGCATGAGCCGGGGGGAGGCCGACCCGACCGCCGGCCTGAAGTCGCTCAAGTTCGCCCGGGGCGTCACGAAGGTCGGAACGGAGGACGTCAACGGCAAGAAGGCGGTCCACTACCACGCCTCGGTTCCGGCGGACAAGCTCGGCGACGCGGCGGCCGTGTACAACGCGCTGGGCACGGGCGGTGAACTCGTGGCGGACGTCTGGGTCGACGACAAGGGCATGCCCGCCCGGATGAAGCAGACCTTCGGGACGACCACCGTCAGCATGGACTTCCTGTCCTTCGGTGTCGCGCGGGCGATCACCGCCCCGGCGGCCGGCGACACGGCGGACATGACCGAGATGGTCAAGAAGGGTTCGGGCGGCCCGGCCTGACGGCCGAGGCCACTGACCCCTGTGAGGGTCAGTGGCCTCGATCGCACCGGTCGCCCGGCCCGTGTCGTCGCCCCCGGGCGAGCCCGGGGCCTCGCGCTCAGACCTTGCGCCACCGTGCCATGGCCCACGAGAAGACGCCGAACAGCACCAGCCCGATGGCCACGGCGATGAGCAGCCAGGGGCCGGCCGGGGTCTGGGTGAAGGTCTTCAGGGTGTCGTCCATGCCCTTCGCCTGGCTCGGGTCGTAGCGCCACGCGGCGTACAGGACGAATCCGCCCGCCGCCGCGAAGACCGCGCCGCGGGCAACGCCGCCGGTGACCCCGAGGACGTCCACGGCCTTGCGCCAGTGCTCGGCGACGCCGACCATGTCCAGGTGCTTGCGGAAGGTGCGGCGGGCCGCGCGTACCGCGATGATCACGCCCGCGACGGCGATCCCGAGCCCGACGGCGCCCACCAGCCACCGTCCGGCGGGGAGTTCCATCGCGGACGCCGTCAGGTCACGCGACTGTTCGTCGCCGCCGGACCCGCCCCCTCCGGAGCCCGTCGCGAAGGACAGCACCGAGAAGGCGGCCGTGGCGTAGAAGACGGCGCGTCCCGCCGCCGTGAGGCGCTTCGTGACCTTGTCGCCCTTCGGGCCGGCCGCGCCGAAGGCCGCCTCGGACAGGCGCCACAGCACCATCCCGATCAGGCCGATGCCGACGGCCCAGACGAGGACGCTCCCGAACGGCTTGCCGGCCAGTTCCTGGAGCGCTCCCTGTCGGTCCGCCTCGCCGCCACCCTTGCCGAAGCCGACACGGACGGCGATCAGTCCTATGAGGATGTACAGCGCGCCGCGCGCCGCCAATCCGCACCGGGCCGTGACGGACCGGGCCGTGCCGCCGCGCGAGGCGGAACGGACGCCCTCGCCCACCACGCCCGCTCTGGCGGTACTCACACCTCACCGCGCCAGGCGCCGGTCTCGGCACCGCGAGACTCGATGAACACCTTGAACCGCTTCAGGTCACCGCTCACCCGGCGCTTGACGAGGCCGAGCTTGTCGGCGGCGCTCTCGGCGAGCCCGTCGGGAATCCAGTTCATGTGCAGGGACACCTGGGTGGTGGTCGCGTCGACCGCCTCGAAGGTGACCAGTCCGGCCTGGCGGGTATCGCCGTCCACGGTCGTCCAGGCCACGCGGCGGTCCGGAACCTGTTCCGTGATGCGTGCGTCGAACTCGCGCTCCACGCCGTTGACCTTCGTGACCCAGTGGGTGAGGGTGTCGCCGCGCTGCTCCACCCGGTCGACGCCCTCCACGAAGGCGGGGAAGCTCTCGAACTGTGTCCACTGGTTGTAGGCCGTCCGAACAGGGACGTTGACCTCCACGTACTCCTCGACGTGCGCCATGAGTACCCCTTCCATACAGGTCGGTGCCGGAGCGCCCGATCATCCGGGCGTCGGTGCGCCGGGTCGGCCGCTCCGAACACGCGGTTACCCGAACCCGCTTCCTCCATGCGGCCCCGCCCGGCCCGGCCCGCGCCCTCCCGTCATCCGGCCGTGGCGGCGCACCGCGGGGCCGTTGTTGGACACCCAGGCGCGTTCGCCGGCCCCCGATGTCGACGATGATCGATCGGCGAGGGCGATGACGGCGGCGCCGCGACAGCCGCCGCACCCCACCGCAGTGCCCGTTCGAGCAGAGGAGACACCCCCATGGCAACCGACGCGAACCGCGGTTCGAGCACCGTTCACGTCCGTGCCGCACGGCCGGCGGACTTCGAGCGGTGGCGTGTCCTCTACCGCGGCTACGCGGAGTTCTACCGGGTGGAGCAGACCGAGGAGGCCGCCGCGCTGGTGTGGTCGTGGGTGCACGATCCCGCGCACGAGGTGGAGGCCCTGGTGGCCGAGGACGGCGAGGGCCGGCTCGTCGGCCTCGCGCACTACCGCCCGTACGCGCGTCCCCTCTCGGCGACGGTCGGTTGCTTCCTCGACGACCTGTTCGTCGCCCCCGAACACCGCGGCGGCGGCGCCGCCGACCTGCTGCTGGCCCGGCTGTCCGAGATCGCCGCCGAGCGCGGCTGGAGCGTGGTCCGCTGGATCACCGCCGACGACAACCACCGGGCGCGCTCCAAGTACGACCAGGTGGCGACGCGAACCATGTGGGTCACCTACGACATGCCGCCCGCACGCTGATCCCGGGTCCCGCGTGCCGGAGGGGCACGACGGGGTTGCCCCGCGGGGGGCCGGGGAAGGCAGTGGGGGGCGAAACCCGGGAAGATCGCGCCGCGAGCCGGCGCGGGCACCGTACCCCTGGTGGCCGGCGGCTCGGCGGGCGCGACGGATTCGTCCCGATCGACGTCGATCCGACCGCCATCCCAGGGAGTCTCTCGTGAACCGGCCCGCGCCCAGCCCCGTCCCTCAGCCCGCACCTCGCCCCGTCCCCCACCCCGACGCCCCGATCGTCCTCGATCCCTCCGGATCGGACCGGCACGCCGAACACCGGCTGTTGCGCGCCCGGGGAGCGGCGGCCCGCGTCGACATCCTCGGCGTCACCGCGTGGGCCGTCACCGAACCCGCCCTCCTCAAGCGGTTACTCACCGGCGCCGACGTGTCCAAGGACGCCCGGGCGCACTGGCCGGGTTTCGACCTGGCCGTGGAGACCTGGCCCCTCGCGCTCTGGGTGGCGGCGAGCAACATGTTCACCGCCTACGGAGCCGACCACCGGCGGCTTCGGCGGATGGTGGCCCCCGCGTTCAGTGCGCGCCGCGTGGCCGCGCTCCGGGAGACGGTCGAGGTCATCGTCGCCGGCCTCCTCGACCCGCTCGCGGCGGTCCCGCCCGGCGAGATCACCGACCTGCGGGAACGGCTCGCGTACCCGCTGCCCATCGCGGTGATCGGCCACCTCATGGGGGTGCCCGTCGACCAACGCGAGGGGTTCCGTGCGGTCGTCGACGGTGTCTTCGACACCACGCTCACCCCGGAGGAGGCCTCGACCAACACGATGCGGGTCTACGAGGTCCTGGACCGGCTGATCGCCACCAGGCGGGCGGCGCCCGGGGACGACATGACCTCCCTGCTGATCTCCGCCCGCGACGAGGAGGGCGACGGCTCGGCGCTGTCCGACGTCGAACTGCGCGACACCCTCCTGCTGATGATCAGCGCCGGCTACGAGACGACGGTCAACGTCATCGACCAGGCCGTCACCGCCCTCCTCACGCGACCTGACCAGGTGGAGCACCTGCGCGCCGGGCGGGCCGGGTGGGGCGACGTCGTCGAGGAGACCCTGCGTCACGAACCGGCCGTCAAGCACCTGCCGATGCGTTTCGCCGTCGTCGACATCCCGCTGCCCGACGGGCAGGTCATCGCCAAGGGCGAACCGATCCTCGCCTCCTACGCCGCCGCCAATCGCCACCCCGACTGGCACGGCACAGACGCCGACACCTTCGACGTCAC
Source organism: Streptomyces sp. WM4235 (assembly GCF_001279725.1). Taxonomy (GTDB): domain Bacteria; phylum Actinomycetota; class Actinomycetes; order Streptomycetales; family Streptomycetaceae; genus Streptomyces. The sequence goes on from NZ_LGDE01000433.1 coordinate 13,190, forward strand.
ACGGCTCACCAAGGACCACCTTGCCTTCGGGCACGGCGTCCACTTCTGCCTGGGCGCGCCGCTGGCCCGGCTGGAGGTGGAGGTCGCCCTGCGGCGGCTCTTCGACCGTTTCCCCGCCATGGAACTCGCCATCCCCGCAGCCGGGTTGCGGCCCGTCGCCTCCCTGATCAGCAACGGCCACCGGACCCTGCCCGTGCGCCTGCGGAGGTGATCCGGCCCCCGGAGCGTGCGGGCTCCGGGGCCCGCTCGGTGCGCTCACCCCAGGCGGTTCCAGAGGAAGGTGTGGGTGAGCGCCTCGTTCACGGCGGCCTGGGCGTTGTCGGTGGCGCCCGCGTGCCCGCCGCCGGCCGTCTCGTGGAAGTGGACGACGTGGCCCAGCTCGCGCAGCCGGGCGGCCGCCTTGCGCGCGTGCCCGGGGTGGACCCGGTCGTCGCTGGTCGCGGTGAGGAGCAGGATCGGCGGGTAGGGCCGGTCCGATCGGAAGGCGTGGTACGGGGAGAGGGCCTCCAGGTGGGGACGGTCCTCGGCCCGGTCGGGGTCTCCGTACTCGGCGGTCCAGGACGCGCCCGCGAGGAGCCGGTGGAAGCGCAGGAGGTCGAGGATCGGGAAGCCGATGACGACGGCGCCGAAGAGCTCGGGGTAGCGGACCGTCATGGCGCCCATGAGCAGGCCGCCGTTGCTGCGCCCCTCGATGCCCAACCGGTCGGGGGTGGTGATCCCGCGGGCGACGAGGTCCCCGGCGACGGCGGCGAAGTCCTCGAACGCCCTCGGCCGCTCGGCCTTGAGCGCGGCCCGGTGCCACCGGGGCCCGTACTCGCCGCCGCCCCGGATGCCCGCGATGACGTAGGTACCGCCGCGGGCGAGCCAGGCCCGCCCGGTGACGGCGTCGTACCCCGGGGTCAGGGACACCTCGAACCCGCCGTAGCCGTAGAGCAGGGTCGGCCCGGGACCGGCATCGGGTCCGACGACGAAGTAGGGCACGCGGGTGCCGTCCTCGGACGTCGCGAAGTACTGCCGGACCGTCAGCCCGGTGGTGTCGAAGAGGGCGGGCGCCCGTTTGACGACCGTGCTGTCGCCGCCGATGTCGCCGCGGTGGAGGGCGGCGGGCCGCAGGTGTCCCGCGACGTGGAGGAAGTACTCGTCGCTCTCGTGCGGGTCGGTTCCCGTGATCGAGGCCGCGGCGAGCGGCGGTACGTCGGCGAGCGGTTCCCGGCGCCAGCCCTCGGGCGTGGGCGTCAGCACCTCCATGCGGGTGGAGACGTCGCTCAGCGTCTGCAGGATCAGGTGGTTGCGGGTCCAGGAGTGGCCGGCGAGGGCGGTGTGCTCGTCCGGTTCGAACAGCACGGCCGCCTCGCGGTTCCCGGCGAGGAACGCGTCGAAGTCGAAGGCCAGCAGGGAGCCCGCCGGCCGGCCGAGCCAGGGGGACTTCGGGGCGACCACCAGCCAGGATCGGTGGGCGTACGCGGTCGCGTCGCCCGGTACGTCGATCTCGACCCGTAGGCCGTTCTCGTCGAGGAGGAACAGGCTTTGGTTCCAGAAGTCCTTCTGCCGGGACAGGAAGTGGCGCTCGAATCCCTCGGTCGGATCGAACCAGCCGGCCGCGGCCAGATCGTCCTTCGCCACCTCGAAGACGAGGGGGGCCTCCTCCAGGGGCGTGCCGCGGCGCCACCTGCGCACGGTGGCGGGGTAGCCGGACGCGGTGAGCGAGCCCGGGCCGAGGTCGGCGCCGACGTAGACCTCGTCCACGGTGATCCAGTCGATCCTGGTCTTGCCCTCGGGCACCTCGAACCCGCCGGTGACGAACGCCAGGGTTTCCAGGTCGAACTCGCGCACCACCACGGCGTCGGTGCCCGCCCGGGAGAGGAGCACGAGCGCGTGCCGGTGGCCGGGGTGGAGCACCTCGGCGCCCGACCACGTCCAGTCCTCGCCCTCCTCGGCGGCGAGGGCGTCGACGTCCAGCACCGTTTCCCAGTCCGGGAGGTCCTGGGCGTACTCCTCCGGCGTGGTGCGCCGCCAGACGCCCCGGACGTGTGCGGCGTCCTGCCAGAAGTTGTACAGGTACCGGCCGCCGCGGCAGACGTAGGGGATCCGCCGCTCGTCGTCCAGGACCTCGCGCAGCTCGGCCGCCAGGGCCCCGAACTCGGGGCCGCGGGCCAGTAGCTCCGTCGTCTCCGCGGTCCGTTCGGCCGCCCAGGCCAGGGCGCGGGGGCCGCTCACGTCTTCCAGCCACATGTACGGGTCTTCTTCGTTCACCCCCCGATTGTGCCGATGTCCGGCGCCGCCTGTCCGCCGGTCGGCCGGCGCCGTCACCGCACCGGTGTCCGGCAGACCGCCCCCGCCGGACGGCGACGGGCCTGTCGGGCCGGTGGTGCGGGCACGGCGATGGGGCCGGGCCCGCACCCGGGGAACGCCGACCGGGGTCGGCGCTCGGGGTCAGCGTCCGGGGCAGGTCTTCCAGGCAAGGTGGTAGACGGTCTGGATGGCACCGTCGGTGGAGTCCATGGCGATGAAGCTGTTCGTGTTCCTCGGGTCGGAGGTGCCGGCGTTGACGCGCAGCTCGGTGTTGATGTTGAAGTTGCGCTGCGCGCCGCAGGGCGCCCAGACCAACTGGGCCCAGTCGGTGGTGTCGGTGGCCTGCCAGTTGTTGTCGAGCGGGCCGTTGAAGCGGTGGGTCCCGGTGGCCGTCTCGGGCGAGCCCTGGAAGTAGTACGAGGCCTTCTGGGTCGCGTTGGCCCCCCTCTCCAGGTGGGCGTAACCGCGGTAGTCGGCGCTCGCGACGGCGTAGGTGAAGCCTTGTGGGACGTGCACGATCAGGTTGAGCTGGCAGTTCTTCCGGAAGTCCGTCGGCTGGGAGCCGATGCCGACCTGCGCCAGGTACTGGCTGTAGGTGACGGTGAAGGCCGTGTTGTCCGCCGACACGGCGACGGCCGCCGTGCCCAGCGGACAACCGGACCCGTTGACGGTCGCGAGCTCGATGACGATCTTGTCGGGCGGCACGGTGATGCCGGCCGGGGCCTGCGGGGCGAGGAACGTGCCGGCGAGGAACACGGCGGTCGCGCCGCCGGCGAGTAAGGCACCGGGCATGATGCTCCGATCGGTTGTCGGTGGCCTTGCCTGAGGTGGGGGGTCCGGCCGAGCGCGCGGCCCCGTTCCGTCGACCCGGACAGCGGGAATCGTCGGGTGGGGCCGCGGCGTGTGGAAACCTCGACCGTCCGGCCGCGTCGCGGAACGAGTACCGGAACGCTCTGGATGCTAGAGACCGCGCTCCCCGCGGAATAAGGCGGTAACCGGCCGAACACACGGCGTCGACATCGGCCTACGGGTCACGCGCGACCGGCGGCTCACCCGCGGCCGGTGTCGATCGCCGCCGCGAGGGCGGCGGCCCGTTCGGCGGCGCGCGGGCGCGGGTCCGCGGTACGCGTGGCCCAGGCGATGTGTCCGTCGGGCCGGACGAGGAGTTCGGTCACGCCGTCGAGGTCCTCGTGCGGGTCGTGCGTGGTGACGGTCGCGTGGGTGAGGCGGGGGTGGGCGGGCTCGTCGGGGCCGCCCCCTGACGGGCGGCCGGTGAGGTCGAGCAGGACGAAGTGGCCCTCGTGGAACAGCTCGTGGGCCCGCCGCGCGGACGAACCGGCGACGGTGAGGGCGATGTCGGGCAGGGGCCGTCCCGCGGGCGCGTCGCCTTCGAGGGGGTAGTGGGTGGCGAGGGCCGAGACCCGGCCGGCGAGCAGGCGGTTCACCTCCGGCAGGCCGAGGAGTTCGTCGAGGAGCGCGCGCAGGGCGACGGCCGGGCCGGCGTAAGGCGGTACCAGGGTCAGTTCGGCCAGCAGGGTCTGTACGGCGGTGTTGTCGGTGACGGCGCGGCCGACGGGGCGGCGCTCGGCGTCGTAGCTGTCGAGGAGTCCGGGCGGGGCCCAGCCCCGGATGTCGGCGGCGAGCTTCCAGCCGAGGTTGAACGCGTCCTGGAGGCCGGTGTTGAGGCCTTGGCCACCGGCGGGGAAGTGGATGTGCGCGGCGTCGCCCGCGATCAGGACCCGGCCGGCGCGGTAGCGCTCGGCGAGTCGGGTCGCGTTGCCGAAGCGGGACGACCAGTGCGGGTCGCCGATGCCGAGGTCGGATCCGCAGAGCCGGTTCAGGCAGGCGCGGAACTCGTCCGTCGTGACGGGCTCCGCGGAGGGTGTGCGCATGCGTTCGGGGTCGATCAGGACGATGCGGGTGAGTCCGCCCTCCAGCGGGACGGCCAGGCCTCCGGCGGCCCGGAGCCGGCGCAGCGCGTCCGGGTCGGCGTCGAGGCCGGCGAAGTCGCCGAGCACACCGGTCAGGGTCTCGTCGCTGCCGGGGAAGGCGATGCCCGCCGCCTCGCGGACGGGGCTGCGGCCACCGTCGCAGCCCACGACGTACCGGGCGCGCAGCGGCGCGCGATCCCCCTCGCCGTCGCCTTCGTCACCGCGAACCCCGTCGCCGGAACCCCCGCCGCCGGTCCGGACGGAGCAGGTGACCCCGTCGGCGTCCTGGGTCAGCGCGGTGAGTCGAAGGCCGCGGCTGATCCGGACACCGAGTTCCCGGGCGCGCTCCTCCAGGAGTGCTTCGGTGCGGGTCTGTGGGATGGCCAGGGTGTATCCGTGGCGGGTGTCGAGGGCGGCGAAGTCGAGCGGGGTGGGCAGGGCCGCGTAGTGCCAGCCGGGGACGGGTCGGCCGTGGGCGAGGAAGCGGGGGGCGAGGCCGCGCAGGTCGAGGATCTCGACGCTGCGCGGGTGGAGGGTCAGGGCGCGGGAGTGCGGGTGGGGGGCGGTGCGGCGCTCGATGATCCGGGTCCGTACACCGGCCAGGGCGAGTTCGCAGGCCAGCATCAGCCCGGTGGGGCCGGCGCCCACGATGATCACATCGGTGTCCATGAGAGGCACTCCTTAATAAGTGAACAGCGTTCACGTGAACGATGTTCACTATAGTGAGGCGCATGAGCTCCCCGTCAACCTCCGCCCCCGGGCGAGGTCGCCCCGCCCGCCTCGACCGGACACGGACCGTCGAGACGGCACTGGACCTGCTGGACGAACACGGCCTGGAGGCGCTGACCATGCGGCGACTCGCCGACGCCGTCGGCGCCCGGGCCGGCGCGCTGTACCGGCACTTCGCCACGAAGGACGACCTGCTCACGGAGATGGCCGAGCGGATGGTGGCCCCGGCGGCGGCCGGGGCCGCACCCGGGGACGGCACGTGGCGGACGGCGCTGGCCGGTCGCGCCCGGGCACTGCGCGCGGCGCTGCTGGCGCGGCGGGACGGGGCGCGGGTCTACGCCGGCACGCATCCGACCGGCCCGAACACGCTCGGGTTCGCGGACTCGGTGGTCTCGGTGCTGATCGGGGCCGGTTTCGGCGAGGAGGACGCGGCGCGGGCCCTGTTGGCCGTGGCCGACTTCACCCTGGGCCACACCCTGGAGGAGCAGGCGGCCGTCTCCCCTGACGGTCCGGCCGATCCGGCGCGCCTGCGCGAGGCGGCGACGGGCGAGGCCTACCCGCACCTGGCCCGCGCGCTGCCGGTGGTCACCAGTGCCGACTTCACCGCCCGCTTCGAGTTCGGCCTGGACCTGCTGATCACCGGACTGTCGGCGCGGGGCCCGCACACGGGCTGACCGCCCGCACCTTCCGGCGCAGGCCCGGCCGGCCGGAAGGGCGGTCGCAAGCGGAACCTCAAGCGGAGGCCGCTCCGATCGACCGCGCACGGTGGGTCGGTGTCGACCGCGCACGGTGGGTCAGCTCCGCGTGCGCGCTCGGGCACGTCGGGGCGGCTCCCGCTTCGTACGCTCCTTGCCGACAAGGACGACGGCCGGCGGCGCGGTGCGCGGCCGGTCCGAGAGAGAGCGGGCCGCATGCAGTTCGGCATCTTCACCGTGGGTGACGTGACCACCGACCCGACGACGGGCCACACCCCGGGCGAGGGGGAGCGCATCAAGGCGATCACCGCCATCGCCCTCAAGGCGGAGGAGGTCGGGTTGGACGTCTTCGCCATGGGCGAGCATCACAACCCGCCGTTCGTCCCGTCCTCCCCCACGACCGTGCTGGGCTACATCGCGGCGCGCACCGAACGGCTGCTGCTCTCCACCGCGACCACGCTCATCACCACCAACGACCCGGTGAAGATCGCGGAGGACTACGCGATGCTCCAACACCTGGCCGACGGCCGGGTCGACCTGGTGCTCGGACGGGGCAACACCGGTCCCGTGTACCCGTGGTTCGGCAAGGACATCCAGGACGGGATTCCGCTGGCCGTGGAGAACTACGCGCTGCTCCGCCGCCTGTGGGAGGAGGACGTGGTCGACTGGGAGGGACGCTTCCGCACCCCGCTCCAGGCGTTCACCTCCACCCCCCGCCCGCTCGACGGGCTGGCGCCCTTCGTGTGGCACGGCTCCATCCGCAGCCCCGAGGTGGCGGAGCAGGCCGCCTACTACGGTGACGGCTTCTTCGCCAACAACATCTTCTGGCCCAAGGAGCACTACCAGCGGCTGATCCGCCTCTACCGGCGCCGGTTCGCCTTCCACGGCCACGGCACCGAGGAGCAGGCGATCGTCGGCCTCGGCGGGCAGGCGTTCATGCGGAAGAACTCGCAGGACGCGGTGCGGGAGTTCCGGCCCTACTTCGACAACGCCCCGGTGTACGGGCACGGTCCCTCACTGGAGGAGTTCACCGAACAGACTCCACTGACGGTCGGCAGTCCCGCGCAGGTGATCGAGCGCACCTTGGAGTTCCGGGAGCACTTCGGCGACTACCAGCGGCAGTTGTTCCTGATGGACCATGCCGGGCTGCCGCTGAAGACCGTCCTCGAACAGCTCGACCTGCTGGGCGAGGAGGTCGTGCCCGTGCTGCGGCGGGAGTTCGCCGCGGCGCGCCCCGCGGGCACGGCCGCGGCTCCCACCCACGCGGGCCGGCTGGCGGCGCGCGACGGGGTCGCTCCGTGAACGAGAGCCCCGCCGCCGTGCTCGCGGGTGACGGCACACCGAGGAGGATCACGGTGGTCGCGGCCGGTCTGAGCGACCCGTCGTCCACCCGGCTGCTCGCCGACCGGCTCGCCGCCGCCACCCGGGCGGCGTTGGACGTACTGGGGGTGAGCTGTGCGATCGAGTTCGTCGAACTGCGCCCGCTCGCGCGTGACATCGCCGCCCATCTCGTGACCGGTTATCCGCCGCCCGCCCTCGCGACCGCGCTGGGCGCGGTGGAGGGCTGCGAGGCGCTCATCGTCGTCACGCCCGTGTTCACCGCCTCCTACTCGGGCCTGTTCAAATCCTTCTTCGACCTCGTCGAGAACACGGCCCTCACCGGCCGCCCCGTGCTGATCGCGGCGACCGGCGGAACCAGCCGGCACTCGCTGGTGCTCGAACACGCCCTGCGTCCGATGTTCGCCTACCTCCGCGCCGTGGTGGTGCCCACCGGCGTCTACGCGGCCACCTCCGACTGGGGGAACTCCGGCGACCCCTACACGGAGGAGCTGCCCCGCCGGATCGGCCGGTCGGCGGCCGAGTTGGCGGCCCTGCTCGCCCCCGGCACGCCACTGGCCGGCGGGCCCGCCTCCCCCGCGCCGGACGGCGACGAGGAGGTCGTGTCCTTCGAACGACACCTGGAGGCCGTACGGGCCCGCCCCGCGCGGCGCTGACCGGCGGCGGCCGAGCCCGCCGCCGGGCCCGCGATCGGCCCGACACGGAACCGGACACGGGGCTCGGCACGACGCCCGACACGGGCACGTCACCGGGCGCGGCGCACCCGGGCCAGGACGAGGACCGTGTCGTCGGTCGCGGTGTCGGGCAGCAGGTTCGACAGGATCCGGTCGGCCGCCTCCTCCAGCGACCCCATGGGGCCGCGCAGTTCCTCGCGGAGCGCGTCGAGGCCCGTGTCGATGTCCCGGCCGCGGGCCTCGATCAGCCCGTCGGTGTAGAGGGCCACCGTGGCGCCCTCGGGGAGTTCGACCTCGATCGACGCGAACGGTACGCCGCCCACCCCGAGCGGCACCCCCAGGCCCTCCGCGAGGGTCTCGATCGTCCCGTCGGGGTGCCGTACCAGGGGCGGCGGGTGGCCCGCGTTCGCGATCACGGCGCGCCCCGTGCGGGCGTCGTACAGGAGGTACGCGCAGGTCGCCCATTCGATGCCGACGTCCTGGGCGCAGGCGTCGAGTTCCTCCAGCAGTGCCCGGGGGTCGCGGGTGTGCCGGGAGAGGGCCTTCGCGGTGATCCGCAACCGGCCCATGGCCGCCGCGGCGGGCACCCCGTGACCCATCACGTCGCCGACGACGAGGGCCACCCGGTCGTCGGGCAGGGTTCCGGCGTCGTACCAGTCGCCGCCGACCTCGGTGCCCCGGCCGCCGGGCAGGTAGCGGTGGGCGATGTCGACGTGGGGTCCGGCCGCCGGGGCGGTGGGCAGCAGGGAGCGTTGGAGGGTGAGGGCGATGTCCTGGACCCGGCTGTAGAGGCGGGCGTTGTCCAGGCAGAGGGCGGCGCGCGAGGCCAGTTCCCCGGCGAGCCCGAGGTCCTGTTCGGCGAAGTCGGGGCGGGCCGCCGAGCGCCCGAACATGGCGAGGCCCTGCACCGTGCCGCGTGCGATGAGCGGGGCGATGAGGATGCGGACCAGGCCGCTTTCCATGAGCAGCCGGCCCCGCTGTCGGTGCACGACGGTCCGCGAGACGAAGTCCTCGTCCACCCGGACGCAGATCGGCCGGCCCGAGCTCAACATCTGGTGGATGCCGGAGCCCGGCGGGTAGGTCACCTCGCGCAGGCCGCTCACCAGCTCGACGGCGGGCGCGTCCAGGACGGTGCCCGAGGCGATCCTGCGGGTGAACAGCGGAAGCTCCGGATCGAAATCCTCGTTCTCGTCCATCCACTCCACGAGTTCCACGACGGATCCGTCGCAGAAGTCCGGCACCACGACCTCGACCAGTTCCCGCGCGGTGACCTCGACGTCCAGGGTGGTGCCGATGTGTCCCGCCGCCCGGTCCAACAGCGCCAGCCTGCGGCGGGCCGACGTCGCCTCCAGGATGGCCCGCTCCCGGTCCGTGACGTCGATGAGCAGCCCTCCCACCCCGCGCCGGGTGTCCCCGGCGCCGCTCAGCGGGAAGAAGCTCACCGAACGCACCTGGTCGCGGTCGGGGTGTCCGCTGGTGCGCAGTCCCACCAGCGTGCCGACCACCGGGCGACCGTCCCGGGCGACCCCGCGCAGCATCCGCCGGTACTCGCCGTCGTCCGAGGTGATCATGACGTCGGCCATGTGCCGCCCCAGGTGCTCGGCGACGGGGATGCCGTCCATGTCGGCCAGTGCCTGGTTGAGGTGGACGTAGCGCAGCTCCTCGTCGAGCATGACCAGGCCGATCGGGCAGGTCTCGAAGAGCGCGTCGAGGAAGGACAGGTTGGTCTTCACCCGGTCGAGTTCGTCGCTCCTGCTCGCGAGGCCCATGATCACGGAGTCGTCCTCGGCGCCGGCCACGGGGAAGACCCGGAAGCCGCAGTCGAAGACGGTGCCGTCCCGGTGGCGGACGGGCAGCCGTACGCGCCAGTATCCGAGGGTCCGGGCCCGCTCGACGAGGCGCGCGGCCGCGCCCGGCTCCGACTCCGGGAAGAGGGCGGCCGCGGGCCCGGTGAGCACCTCCGCGGCCTCGTGGCCGAACAGGTTCCGGGCGCCGGGGCCCCAGTACCGGATCAGGCCCTCGTCGTCGATGCCGAAGACCGCGACCGAGACGTGCTCCAGGAGCGATCCCGGCTCGGATCGGAGCGGCTCGGGACCCCGCTCGCCCCCATCTCCCCCAGGCGGGTCCGTCGGCATCGGCAGATCCCCTCACGGGTGGCTGTCCGGCGCCCGCGCATCGATCACGGGCCGGTCCTCCAATTCTGCCCGCGATCGAAGAGGGGTACATTTCGTCCCACCGCGGAATCCGGACGGTGACGCCGAATCCCACGGAACGCACTCGGGCGATCACGATGAGGAGTCGACCGGCAGGTTTCCCGGCGAGCGGGCACGGCGCAGCCGGCCGCTCGGAGCGTCGTACGGGGCGTCCAGGCCCCGACACACCGGGTCCATGTCACCGCACTCGCGGACACGCGTACGGTCCGTGACGCCCGCGCTTCCTAGAGGACCGATTCCAGCGGTCGAACAGGAGAAGACCAGTGGCCACCGGAACCCACCCCGCCGCCCGCCCGCCGCGTGTCCCCCGGGCCCGCCGGCCGCCTCCCGAGTTGGACCCCGCCCATGTGGACCGGTGGCGCCGCGAGGGGGGCGAGCTGATCGAGTTGCTGGCCGTGGCGCGCGAGCTGCTCGGCGGTGTGGTGACCGTCCGTCTCGGATCGAGGCCCACGGTCCTGGTGACGGAGGCCCGGGCGGTCCAGCACGTGCTCGTCCAGCACGCGGACCGGTACGTCAAGCGTTCGCACCGCGCCCGGCTGTTGATCGGGGACGGCGCGCTCTCGGCCACCGGTGAGGCGTGGAAGCGGCAACGGCGCGTGCTCCAGTCCCAGTTCACCGGTGCGGGGATGCGCCGCCACGAACAGCGGATCGTCGAGGCCGCCCGGACGGCCGCCCGGCGCTGGGCCGAGTACGGTCACAGCGGGCACACGCTCGACGTCGGCGAGGAGATGCGCCGGTTCGCGCTGGACACCACCTGGCGTTCCCTCACCGGCCACCCCCTCGACGAGGACACCGAGCGCGAACTGACCCGCGTCGCAACGGTCGTGACCGCCCTGCCGGCCCTGCCCGCCGAGGCGCTCGACGCGCGGGAGGCGGTCGCGGCCGACCTCGCCAGGATCGACCTCGTCGTCCGGCACGCCGTCGAGGCGGCCCGGGGCCGAGTCGCCGGCCCGACCGGGCCCGGGCTGCTCCACGTCCTGTTCGACGCGTCCAAGGCGTCCGCCGAACACTCCGGGCACACCGACCGGCTCGTCCACGACGAACTGGTGACGCTGCTGGTCGCCGGACACGAGACCACCGCGACCACGTTGACCTGGCTCCACCTGCTCCTCGACCGCCACCCCGAGGCCCGTGAACGGGTCCTGGCCGCCGGCGAGGAAGGGTCCCCGGAACGACGCGAGGCCATCAGGGCGCTGGTCAGCGAGACCCTCCGGCTCTACCCGTCCGCCTGGATCCTGCCCCGCCGCAGCATCGCGCACGACACGCCGGCCGGGTACGCCATCGAAGCGGGGACCGACGTGCTGGTCTGCCCCTACCTCGCGCACCGCGACGCCACCCTGTGGCCGGACCCCGAGCGTTTCGACCCGCGCCGGTTCACGGACCCGGGCGGGCGACCCACCCATCCGGGCTCCTACCTGCCGTTCGGCCTCGGGCCGCGGGCCTGCCTGGGGCTGCAGTTCGCCCTCCTGGAGTCCACGGTCCTGCTCGAACACCTGCTGCCCGGCCACACCGTGACCTTCCGCTCCGCTCCGAAGCGGGCCGCGTACAGCGTCACGGTCCGCCCGGACGGGCCGACGCCGGCCGTGCTCACCGCCGCCGCCGAAGCCGCGTAGGCGGTCTCCTTCGACTCCGAGAGTTCGACTCCGCGAGTTCGACTCCGCGAGCGTCATCGGCCGGTGTGCGCGCACTCGCTGTCGTCCCCGCCGCTGCGGCAGCCGACCATGCCGGTGAACCCCGGGGCCGGGTGGTCACGCTCGTCCTCGTGCCGCTGGGCCGCGCCTCCCGCGACGATCACGGCGAGCAACAGGGTCATCATGACGAGTTGGCTCCACACCACCGCCCGCGCCCCGCGCCATCCCGCCACGAGCGCGACGACCAGGGCGACGAGGAACACCACGGCGAGCGCGCCGAGGTATCCGTCGAGGCGTACGTCCGGCTCGTCCCGCGACGTGTCCAGCCGGAAGGACTCCCCGAGCCAGACGAGCGCCACCCCGCACAGGGCCAGGAGTTCCAGGAGGACGAGGCCGAAGGCCGCGCACCCGGACCCCGGCCGCCCCACGTCCGTGCGGTCGGGGGCGGGTTCCGTCGATGTCGTCATGCCCCCACTCTCGCCACGCGCGTCGGCGTGTGCATGAGTACGCGTACTCATGCACACGGCCGAACGCTCACGCGCCGGCGGGCTCCGGAACCGGGCTCGCGCAGTCCGGGTGTCCCCAGCGCGTCCCGAGCTTCGCGATCATCTCGCCGGCCGCGTACGGCTTGCCGCAGGGGCAGGTGCCGGGGAACTTGGCCTTGATGGATCGGCCGCCCCGGGGCGCCGCCTTTCCGCCGGCCGCACCCCGGGGCGCGGAGGCGCGGCTCGCGGTGGAGCGCGCGGCCGAGCTCCGGGCCGGCGCGCTGCGCACGGGCGCGGGAACCGGCATGGACGCGTCGCCCAGGGCGGTGCCCGCGGCCTGCTGGCTGACGGCCGCGTCACTGGCCGCCTGGTCGGCGATGGCGTTCAGGTGGTCGCCGTCCTCACGGTGGGCGGGCACGTAACGGAACTCCACGTCCCGGTCCGCCAGCAGCGCGTCGATGCTCTCGACGAGTTCCCTGTTGGCCACGGGCTTGCCCGCCGCGGTCTTCCAACCGTTGCGCTTCCACGCGGGGAGCCATTGGGTCACGGCCTTCATCGCGTACTGCGAGTCCATGCGCACCTCGACGACCGCGCCGGGGGCGACGGCCTCCAACAGGCGCTGAAGGGCGGTGAGTTCGCCCACGTTGTTCGTGGCCCGGCCCAGTGGACCGGACTCCCAGCGCTCGGGGCGCCCCTCGGCGTCGGCGATGACCCAGGCCCATGCGGCGGGCCCGGGATTCCCCTTGGCCGCCCCGTCGCAGGCGGCAATGATGCGATCAGACATCCCCCGATCATGCCCCACCGGGGACCCGTCCTCGACCCGCGGGCGGGACGCCGGACGCCGTGCGTCACGTACGGAGGTACGAGGCCCCGTTGACGTCCAGGATCGTGCCGGAGGACCAGGTCGCCTCGGGCGAGGCGAGGTAGAGGACGGCCGAGGCGATCTCGCGCGGTTCGGCGACGCGGCCGAACGGGCTCTGCGCGGCGATCCGTTCGCCTTCCGGGGAGTTCAGCCGGTCGGCGACCCGTTCGGTGGCGACGAAGCCGGGCGCCACGGAGGCGACGGCGATGCCGTGGGGTGCGAGGGAGACGGCCAGGGACTGGCCGAGGGCGTGCAGAGCCGCTTTGGTCGCCGCGTAGGCGGGGTGGTCGGGTTCGCCCCGGAAGGCGCCGCGCGAGCCGACGTTCACGATGCGGCCCCCGCGACCCTCGTCGATCATCCGGCGGGCGACGCAGTAGCTGATGTCGGCGGCGCCGAACAGGTTGACGGCGGCCGTCCGCCGCCAGGCCTCCTGCCACTGCGCGTACGGGGTGGTGGCCAGGGGGTGGGGGATCATCACGGCGGCGTTGTTCACCAGGACGTCCACCGCCCCGAGCGCCTCGACGGCCTCCGAGACGATTCCCTCGACGCGTACGGGATCGGTGAGATCGCCGGACACCAGTACGTGGCCGTCTCCGGGCAGTGTCCCGAGGACCTCACGCGCCTCGGACTGCCTGGTGGAGCAGTGCACCGCGACGCGGTCGCCGCGCTCGGCGAACGCGGTGGCGATGGCGCGGCCGATGCCCCTGGAGGCGCCGGTGACCAGTACGCCTCGACTCGCCGTGTCCATCACGCGCTCCCTCCGAGCTGTTGTCGATCATGACTTTGAACCGGGGCTCCCCCGATGTCAACCGGCGGTTTTCCCGTCCCGGCCCGGGGCACGAACCCCACGGCGTCCCGGGTCGACCGGGGACGCCCACACCACACGGATCCGGTCGACCCGGGAGTGAGGGGCTTCGATGAGTGATCGCAAGACCGCGGCGGAGGTATTCGACGAGGTGGGCGCGCGCTACGAGGAGGCGTTCGGGCGGGTGCCCGGCCAGCTCGCGGCGCTGGAGTGGCTCGCCTCCCGACTGTCCCCGGGCGCACGCGTGTTGGACGTGGGCAGCGGCACCGGTCGCCCGACCGCCGAGGCGCTGGCGCGAGCGGGCTGCGCGGTGACCGGCATCGACGTGTCGGCGGAAATGGTCGGTCTGGCGCGGGCCCGGGTGCCGTCGGCCCGGTTCGAGCAGGCGGACGTGCGGACGTACACGGCGCCCGAGGGCGGCTTCGACGCGGTGTGCGCGTTCTTCCCGCTGCTGGTGATGGACCGGCGGGAGGTGGTGGCGTCGTTGGAGCGGATGCTGTCGTGGGTGGCGCCCGGCGGGTACTTCGTCATGGCGACCGTGCCGGGGGACATCCGCGATCTCGACATCGTCTGGATGGGGCACGAGGTCACGGTCAGCAGCCTGTCCGCGACCGAGTACCTGAGCCGGGTGGAGAGCGCCGGGCTGGAGGTGCTCGGCCACCACACGGCGGTGTTCACACCGGATGCCGGGACCGCCGATTCCCGCGGCGCCGCCGGGGCGCGTGTCGACCCGGAGGAGCACTTCTTCTGCCGTGCCCGTCGCCCCGCATCGGCGCCCTCCACGGCCTCCCCGACCGATCGCCCGGCAGATCGCCCGGTATGACGATCGGCTGAACCGCTCTTGTGACCACGGGCTCCTCATCCGCCGCCGAACGGTGCCATCGACCGAGGAGTCCCGTGTGTCGCGAATTGCCCGCATTCGACTGGGTTTACGTTCGACCTGACCCCAGTCCCCCCTTGCGAAAGGCGATGTTGTGAAGCGAACGATGCGCAGCCGTACCTTTGCCGCCCTGACCGTGCTGGCCGCCGCCGGCGCGCTGTCCGCCGTGGCCTCCCCGGCCCTGGCCGCGACCGGCGACGGCGACGTCCACAACGTCTACATCATCGGCAGCACCAACGTGCAGTACGCGCAGGACGACAACTTCAACGCGGGTCACGACAACACCGTCGGCTCCAACGACGGCACCGCCCCGCCGGCCGCCGCCGCCGGCGCCGCGTCCGCCATGTCGCTGCTGGACGCGTCGAACTGGGCCGACACCTTCTAGTCGGACCGGACCTCGGTCGACCGTTCCGGCGTCGCGTCCGTCTCGCGGACGCGACGCCGGAACAGCGCGTGCAGCAGTACGGCGGTGAGGGTGCCCGCCACCACCGCACTGCCGAGGATCGTCCGGGCCCAGCCGGGGAACCCCTGGTAGACGTCGGGGGCGACGACCGGGAGCAGTCCGACGGTGAGGGCGAGCGCGATCACCGTGGAGTGGGTCTTCTCCCCCGGGTTCGCGCGCGTCAGCATGTCGACGCCCATCACGGCGATGATCCCGTAGATCACGAGCGCGGACCCTCCGACGACCGGGGCCGGGATGCCGGCCAGCAGTCGGGTGAGGGGAGCGAGCAGTCCCACGACCACGAGCAGTACGCCGGCTCCCGCCGTGACGTGGCGGCTGCGCACCCCGGTGATCCGGCCGATCCCGATGTTCTCGGCGCTGGTCACCATCAGCGAGGTGCCGAAGAGCCCGCCGAGTACGGAGACCAGCGCGTCGGCCCTGGCCACGCGCGGCACGTCGCGTCCGGGATCGGACTCGTTGCCCACGGTCTCGCTGTTCAGGACGGTCTGTCCGGTGATCTCCGCGAGCGTGGTGAGGCTGAAGATCAACAGTGGCAGCGCGGCGAGCACGTTGAACTGCGGTGCTCCGTACGGGAGAAGGTGCGGGAGCGCCAGTCCGCTGCCGGCGGCGGGCGCGAAGGCGCCCAGCCCGGTCGTGACGGCGATCAGGGTGCCGGCGCCCATGCCGAGCAGGACCGCCGTCTGCCTCCAGACCCCGCGCAGCAGGAACATCAGCAGCACCGTCACGCCGATGGTGACGGCGGCCAGGAGGACCGCCGACGGCGCCGCGTACCCGGCGGCGGTGCGCGGACCGGTGATCAGTTGGGCGGCGACCCGGATCATGGCGATGCCGATCAGCAGCACGGCGGTACCCATGACCAGCGGCGGGAAGAAGCGGACGATCCTGGCGTAGAACGGCAGGACCGCGAACAGCAGAGCCGCCGCGAGGAGGACGGATCCGGTCGCCGTGGCGGGCCCGTGGTCCTTGGCGATCTGGATGAAGAGCGCGGTGGCCGCGCCGCCGGGCAGCATGACGAACGGCAGCCGGGCGCCGATGCCGCGGACGCCGAGCGACTGGAGCAGCGCGCCGACGCCGCACAGTACGAGGGTGGCGCTGAGCAGGGGCGCGGTACTGTCGGCGTCGAGCCCGAGGGCCTGCCCGGTGAGGAACGTCGTGGAGACGGGCGCGGCGACCATGGCCAGCACGTGCTGCGCGGAGAGCGGGGCGAGCCGGGCCAGGGGCAGCCGCTCGTCGACCGGCCGCACCTGGCCGGACGTGGTGTCGGCGGTGGTCACGAGCCGGCCTCCGCGTTCAGCCAGGGCAGTTCCCGCGCGGTGTACCGGTACGCGCGGAAGACCGCGTTGTGTTCGGCCGGGAAGAGACCGCGCACCTCGGATTCCCGGTAGCCGCCGAAGTACGGGTTGACGTACTCCCAGCACAGGTAGCCCTCGGGGGTCACCTCGAAGAGCCGGCCGGCGGGCGAGTCCGTGACGAGGGTGTTGCCCCCGGCGAGGCGCTGGGCGCTGCCCATGAACGGGGCGAAGAACGACTCGCGGGCGGGATCGTGGTACTCCCAGACGATCTTTCCGGAGGAGCGTTCGATCTCGATGACACGGGAGTAGGGGACGTCCGATCCGGGCCGGAAGACGCCGTTGTCGAAGACGAGGATGTTGCCGTTGTCGAGTTCGGTGGGGGCGTGCTGCTGCGAGACCGTTCCCGGTTCGGTGCGCCAGAGGATCTCGCCGGTCTCCCGGCTGATGACGACGACGGCCGAGACGCTGCGCAGGCTCGCCAGGACGTTGCCGTCGGCGAGCGGGATCACGCTGTTGATCAGGGGCCAGTGTTCGCGCGAGTAGTCGGGGTGCAGCGCGTACTCCTCGCGGTCGAGGTGCTCGGCCGCGCGCCAGGACCAGCGGACGGAGCCGTCCGCGTCGACCTCCTTGATCGTGTCGGCCCAGACCGTGCCGTCCGGCTCGGAGCCCGGTACGCCGCCGCGCACGGCGGCGGCGTCGGTGCCTCGCAGGGGTTCGAGGGCCGTGTAGAGGACGCGGCCCTCGCCGAGGTGGTGGGCGTCGTGGTGCTGGAGCGGGTCGCGGTGCTCGCGCAGGATCGCGCCGTCGGGGGCGGCTTCGAGCATGACGCCGCCCCGGTACTTGTGCCACATGGGGAAGAGGGCGCTCTGGTCGGGCAGTACCCCGCTGTAGGCCAGGTTCCCGTTCGCGAGGACGCGGGCGTGGCGACCGGGCCGGTAGGGGAGCTTCCACTCGTGGGCGACCTCGCCGTGCGGGTCGATCAGGTACACCTCGCCCGTCCCGGTGAGCGGGGCGAAGAGCGTGAAGCCCCCTTCCGAGGCGGAGGGGTCGAGGGCGATCAGGCCGGTGCCGCGGCGGCGGCGCAGGTTCTGGTCGATCGGGGACATGCGATCCTCCTGTGAAAGTTTCTTTGATGAGATCAATCGACTTAGAAGCTAGTGGTGGAGTGTTGCGGCACTGTGAAGGCAGTGCGAAGCCCGTGACCGATTGCGAGAGGATGATCCATACAGCGGAGGAATCGAGGAACCACGTGACGGACGAACCGCCCGCCCCCCTGATCGGGGCGGGCATCCGCAGACGGCGCAGGGCGCTGGACCTCACCCTCGCCGAGGTGGCGCGCCGCAGCGGGCTGTCCTCACCGTTCCTCAGCCAGATCGAGAACGACCGGGCCCGTCCCAGCATGCGTTCGCTGCAACTCATCGCCGACGCGCTGGGGACCACGGCCGTACAACTGCTGACGGCGGCCGCGAGCCCCCGGCGCGTGGACATCGTGCGCGCCGACGCCGACGCCGGGCTCGATCCGACGGCGCGGGTGCGTCCGTTGGTTCGCGGCCAACAGCAGATGCACGCCTTGGAGTTCACCGGGGACCACGACGCGGACCGCGCGTTCCGGCACCGCAACGACGAGTTGATGTACGTCGCCGACGGAACCGTCGAGGTCGAGGCCGAGGGACGCACCCACCACCTGGGCCGGGGCGACACCCTCTACCTCACGGGCGGGGTGCGGCACCGCTGGCGGGCGCTGGAGGAGGGCACCCGCGTCCTGCTCGTCGCGGTGGCGGACCACATCGAGACGACCGTGGACCCGCGCGCCTGACCGGTCTCGAACCGTCCTCGGTACCGAGGACCGGTCGTAGGGGGCCGGCCGATAGCCTCGGCTCGTGATCAGGCGTGGGAAGACCGCCGCGGCGGACCGGCGCGAGGGCCGGCGGCGGACGAGCACGATGGCCCTCGACGTCCTGCTGTGGATGGTGCTCACGGGCGCCGCCGTCACGCGGTACCGGGACGACGCGGGCGTCTGGTCTCCGGTGCCCGTGCTGCTGTTGTCCTCGGGGGTGCTGGCCGTCGCGTCGGCGGTGAGCCGCCGGCGGCCCGGGGCGGCCGTGTTCCTCGCCAACGCGCTCTGCGCGCTGGGCCTGTTCGACCCGGGCACGCCGGCGAACGCGTACCTGCTCGCGCTGGCCGTGCTGTCCGGGCTGCTGGGCGTCAGATCGTCCGGGGCGGGGCCGGCGCTGCTGGTGTTCGGCGCCTGCATGGCCCTGGACCTGGGACTGTGCGCGGCCTTGCGGGTGGGCGCCGTGCACTGGTTCTACGTCGTGACCCTGCTGCCGGGGGCCATGCTGCTGCCCTGGGCGGCCGGCTGGTACTGGCGGGCCCGGCAGGAGTTCGTACGGGGTGGCTGGCGGCGGGCGCGCCGGCTGGAGAGCGGGCAGCGGGACGTCGCGGAGCGGGCGCGGCTGCGCGAGCGGACCAGGATCTCGGCCGACATGCACGACTCCCTCGGGCACGAACTCAGCCTCATCGCCCTGCGTGCGGGCGCCCTGGAGCTCTCCCCGACGCTGACCGACCGGGACCGGGAGGACGTGGCGCGGCTGCGGGCGAGCGTCGCGGACGCGGTCGAACACCTCCGGGACACGATCGGAGTGCTGCGCGAGGGCGCCGACGCCGAACGGTCCGCTTCGACGACGGGGGCGGTGACGTCGCCGGAGTCGGCGGAATCGGGGGACTCCGGAGACTCCGGGAACTCGGTGGAATCGGTGGAATCGGTGGAGCAGCTGGTCGGCCGGGTGCGGGCGACCGGCGTCGCCGTGGAGCTCCGCCGGGACGGCGAGGTGTCCACGCTGCCACCGCTCGTCGACCGGACCGTGTACCGGGTGGTGCGGGAGTCGTTGACGAACGCCATCCGGCACGCCCCGGGCAGCACGGTGGACGTGCGGGTGGCCCGGGCCGGCGGCCGGGTCGAGGTGCGTGTGGTCAACTCGGCGCCCCCGGGACGCGCGCCGACGCGCGAGGGGGCGGGACGGCACGGTCTGGTCGGGCTCCGCGAACGGGTGCGGATGATCGGGGGAACGCTGCGGGCGGCCCCGGGTCGGGGCGGGTTCGAGGTGGTCGCCGACCTGCCCGACCGGGTGGGGGCCGAGCGCCGCACGGCCGTCGCGGAGCCCGGCGGAGAGGAGTCGGAGTCGGTGCGGGGCCTCGTGGCCGCCCGCCGCAGTGCGCGGGTGCGGTTCGCGCTCGCGTTCGGCGTCCCCGCCGGCATCGGGCTGACCATGGCCCTGTCCGCCGCCGTCCTCGCCGTCCAGTTGGCGGGCTGTGTCCTGCGGCCGGCGGACTTCGCCGCTCTCACCCTCGGCTCCTCCCGTGCGGATCACGCGGACGTGTTGCCGGCGCGGACCTTCCGCTACCCGTCCGACCCGATGCGGGCGCAGCCCGCGCCGGTGGGCGCGGACTGCGCGTTCTACCGCTCGAACGGCAACCTGTTGGAGCAGGTGGACGTGTACCGGCTGTGCTGGTCCGGGTCCCGGCTGGTCGCCAAGGACGTGTGGTCAGGCGTCGCGTCCGCGCAGCACCGCCCGGCCGGCCAGATGGGCGGCGAGCGCCCATGACAGCAGGATCAGGGCCGCCGCCGCGGGCGGGTACGGGGCCCCGGTCTCGCCGCGCATCAGATGGGTGCCGGCGGTCTGCGGCAGGTAGTCGTTGATCGTCAGCAGTACCTCGCCCCCCAGCCCGGTCAGCACGCTCGGGATCGCCGAGAGGACGACGAACACGACCGTCAGTACTCCCGCCGAGGCCCGCACCGCGAAGGCGACGCCCACGGTGAGCACGGCGACGAGCGCGCAGTAGAGGGCCATGGCCAGCACCTGGACGACCGCCTTGGCGGGTTCGAACGTCGCGTGCCCGCGGAAGGGCACCCAGGCGACCGCGATGCCCAACGCCCCGTACAGGATCCCCGCGACGGCCGCGACCGCGGCGGCCATGACCGTCTTGGCCAGTTGCATGCGGTGCCTGACCGGTACCCACAGCAGTGAGGCACGCACGCTGTTCGTCGCGTATTCGCTCGTCACCGCGGTCATCGCCAGGACGACGATCGCGAACTGCACGAGCAGCAGTGCGGTGACCGGTGCGTTGCCGACGGGCTGGAGCGGCACGTCGTTGATGCGGGCGATCGAACCGTAGTAGTAGGTGAACACGCCGGTGGCTGCCGCGCCCACCGTCAGGCAGACGTAGGGCGAGCGCACTGACCACGTCTTGGTCCACTCCGCGGCCAGCGCCCCCACGAACCCTCCGGCGCCGACACGGGTCCCGGGCCGCCGGGGAGAGGGGGTGTCGACGGTGTTCTCCACGGCGCTCACACCCCGGCCTTGCGCGTCGACCGCGGGTCCTGCGTGCTGTACTCGACGCTCGTGCCGTACTCCACGCTTCGGGCGGTGAGTTCCATGTACGCCTCCTCCAATGAGGCCGATTCCGCGTGGAGTTCGTGCAGTCGTACCCCCAGCCGGTGGGCCAGGTCCCCCACCTCGGCGGCCGTGCTGTTCCTGATGACGGCCCTCCCCTCGGCGCCCGGCTCGACGCGCGCGCCGGGCAGCTCCGCCGCGTGCCGCAGCAACGTCTCCCGGTCCTCCGGGTCCGGGACGTACACCCGCACCGACGGCTCCGCTGCGTTCGCCAACAACCGCTCCATGGGCTGGTCCGCGAGCAGTCGGCCCTTGCCGATGACGACGAGTTGGTCGGCCGTCAGTTGCATCTCGCTCATCAGGTGACTGGAGAGCAGGACGGTACGGCCCTCTGCGGCCCGGGCCCGGACCAGTTCGCGTACCCAACGCACCCCGTCGGGATCCAGACCGTTGACCGGCTCGTCGAAGATGAGCACCGCGGGGTCCCCGAGCAGGGCCCCGGCGATGCCGAGGCGTTGGTGCATGCCGAGGGAGAATTCACCGGCCCGTCGGCGCGCCGCCTTGGCCAGGCCCACGCTCTCCAGCACCTCGTCCACCCGCCTCGCGGGGATGCCGTTGCTGCGGGCCTGCGCGAGGAGGTGGCCGCGCGCCGACCTGGCCGGGTGCAGGGACTTGGCGTCGAGCAGCGATCCGACCTCGCGGATCGGGTGGCGCAGCGAGGCGTACCGTCTGCCGCCGATGAGGGCGTCGCCCCCGGTCGGGTGGTCCAGGCCCAGGATCATCCGCATCGTGGTGGACTTGCCGGCCCCGTTGGGGCCGAGGAAGCCGGTCACCCGACCGGCCTTGATGTCGAGCGTCAGTCCGTCGACGGCGAGGGTCTCGCCGTACCGTTTCGTCAGTCCCCTGAGCGTGATCACGATGTCCTCCGGTGTCGTTTCGTACTGCCTCGACCGTAGGAATCGCGGGGCCTCGGGGCATCGGCCCCGCGGTGGTGAGGGCACCCCCCACTTTCGTCGGGGGTGCCCCTCCTCTGGTCCGATCCGCCCGGCGGGGGCGGTGGTTAGGCTGACCGGATGGTGCGAGTGCTGGTGGCGGACGACGAGGCGATGGTGCGCGCCGGTGTACGGGCGATCCTGGCGCGGGATCCGGACATCGACGTGGTCGCCGAGGCGACGCAGGGGCTGGAGGCCGTGGAGGCCGTGCGGGCGCACCGTCCCGCGGTGGCGCTGCTGGACATCCAGATGCCGGTACTCGGCGGGATCGCGGCCGCCGCGCGGATCCACCGGGAACTGCCCGGGACCGCGGTGGTCATGCTGACCACGTTCGGCGAGGACGAGTTCATCGCCGACGCGCTGCGGGCCGGCGCCGACGGTTTCCTGCTCAAGGCGGACGATCCCCGGGAACTCCTGAACGGGGTGCACGCGGTGGCGGCGGGCGGCGCCTATCTCTCGCCCCGGGTCGCCGCCCGGGTGGTGTCCGCTCTGCGCAGCGGCGCCCTGGCGGGTGGGATGCCCACCGGCCGGCCGGCCGCGCGGCTGACCGAACGGGAGTCGGCCGTGCTGGCGTTGTTGGGGGGCGGCCTGTCCAACGCCGAGATCGCCGGCCGGCTGCACCTCGTCGAGGGAACGGTCAAGGCGCACGTCAGCGCCGTCCTCGCCAAGCTGGGCGTACGCAACCGGGTGGAGGCGGCGCTCGTGGCCTGGGAGAGCGGCATGGTCGGGCGTGGGGCCGACCAGGCCCATGTACCGCCGCTGCCGGGTCGGGACGGGTGACCCGGTCGCCTGACGCGCGGCCCGGGCGGACGCGCAGGGCGACCCGGGCGACCTCGGCCCGGACGGACGCGGGTCCCGAACCTGAGCGGAGCGTCCGCGTCGCGTAGTCTCGGTGAATGGCGAAGTACTTCGACGTGCACCCCGAGAATCCGCAGCAACGCTCCATCGGCAACATCGCCGACATGATCCGCTCCGGCTCGCTCATCGCGTATCCGACCGACTCCTGCTACGCGCTGGGATGTCAGCTGGGCAACCGCGACGGCCTCGACCGGATCCGGTCGATCCGCCGACTGGACGACCGGCACCACTTCACCCTCGTCTGCCAGAACTTCGCGCAGCTGGGGCAGTTCGTCCACATCGACAACGACGTCTTCCGCGCGATCAAGGCCTCCACGCCCGGCAGCTACACCTTCATCCTGCCGGCGACGAAGGAGGTGCCGCGCCAGTTGCTCCACCCCAAGAAGAAGACGGTCGGCGTGCGCATCCCCGACCACGCGGTCACCCAGGCCCTGCTCGCCGACCTCGGCGAGCCGCTGCTGTCCAGCACCCTGCTCCTGCCGGACGAGCCCGAGCCGATGACCCAGGGCTGGGAGATCAAGGAGCGCCTCGACCACGTGCTGGACATCGTGGTCGACTCCGGTGACTGCGGGACCAGGCCGACCACCGTCATCGACTTCTCGGGCGGCGAGGCCGAGATCGTGCGCCACGGGGCGGGCGACACGGCCCGTTTCGAGTAGCCCCGACGACAGTGCCCCGGGCCCGGCGCGGGACGGGCGGCGTCGGGCCCACGCCTCGGCCCCGCCCGTGGTCGCCGGTGCCCGGGGACGGCGCGGCCCGCACCGCCGACGCCCGCCGCCGGTCACGTGCCCGGCCTTCGACGCGCTCAGCCGTCGACGAGACCGTCGGCGACCAGACCCACCAGCACCGCCTCGCCCAACGCCTGCACCGCGGTCTGCGGGCGCACCATCACCGTGATCTCCCTGATCCGCTCCTCCCCGTCCAGGTGCAGCAGGTCCATGCCGTGGATCTGCCTCCCGTTGACGGTGGCCCGGAAGGGAAGCATCACCGCCGGGGCCGGCTCGCCGTCGACGCCGGTCTCCGCCGCACCGTCGAGCCGCCCGATGTAGCGGATGTCCTCGAACGTGCGCAGCAGGACGCCGAAGAGTCCCATCACCATCGCCTTGCCCTCGAACGGGCCGAACTTCACCGGGCTGTAGAGCCGGACGTCCTCGGTGAGCAGGTCGTCGATCGCGCCGAGGTCACGGTTGTCGACGGCGGCGCGGAATCGGTCCGCAGTGCTCATGTCTCCCCCTTGCTACTCATGAATGCGATTACTCATATTCTTGACTATCATGGATGTCGGGTCGCTGAACAGAGGCGGCCGGGCGAGGAGGAGTGATCGGGTGGCTCTGCGGCACGCCGTACTGGCGGCACTGCTCGACGAGGAGTTGAGCGGGTACCAGCTGGCCAAGGCGTTCGACATGGGAGTGGCGAACTTCTGGCACGCGCTGCCCCAGCAGCTCTACGCCGAGCTGAGCAGGTTGGAGGAGGCGGGCCTCGTCGAGGGCCGGGAGGTGCTCCAGCACACCCGTCCGAACAAGCGGCTCTTCCGGGTCACCGACGCCGGCGCGGCCGAGCTGGAGCGGTTCGCGCAGACCCCCGGCAAACCGTCCTTCATCCGGGACGACCTGCTCGTCAAGGTGCAGGCCGCCGATCACCTCGACGCCGAGGTGCTGATCGAGCGGCTCTCCGAGCGTTCGACCTGGGCACAGACCAGGATCGAGCTGTTCGAGGCGCTGTTGGCCAAGATGCGGGGCGCCTCGGACGAGGAGGAGTTCCTTCGCGGCGGCGCGCGGATCGGCCCCTACCTGACCTGCCTGCGCGGCCTGGCCTTCGAACGGGCCAATCTGGACTGGTACCGGCGGACGATCACCGTCGTGCGAGAGAGGCGGGCCGACCGTGCCGAAGGATGAGTACCTGCGGTACGTGGCGCTGGGCGACAGTCAGACGGAGGGCGTGGGCGACGGCGACGACCTCACGGGACTGCGCGGGTGGGCCGACCGGCTCGCCGAGACCCTGGCTCCGCACCACCCGGGTCTGCTGTACGCCAATCTCGCCGTCCGGGGCCGCCTCGCCGGGCAGGTCCGCGACGAGCAACTGGCTCCCGCCCTCGCGCTGCGGCCCGATCTGGCCACCGTCGTCGCCGGGGTCAACGACCTGCTGCGCCCCCGCTTCGACGCCGACGAGGTCGCCGACCGGGTGGAGTCGATGTTCGCCGCGCTCACCGCGCAGGGGGTCCGCGTCGCCACGGTCACCTTCCCGGACGTGGCCACGCTGATCCCGATCGCCCGCCCCGTGGGCGCACGTGTCACCGCCCTCAACGACCGGATCCGGTCGGCGGCGCGGCGGCACGGGGTGGTCGTCGCGGAGACCGCCTCACACCCCGTGGTCGGCGACCCGCGGATGTGGAGCCCGGACCGGCTGCACGCGAGCCCGCTGGGACACGCCCGGATCGCCGCGGCCGTCGCCCACGCGCTCGCCGCGCCGGGAGCGGACGACTCCTGGACGCACCCCCTGCCCGACCCCCGACCGGCCGGGCCGGTCGGATGGCGGCAGGCCACCGGCGAGCTGCGCTGGGCCGCGTCCTTCCTCGGCCCCTGGACCGCCCGCCGGCTGCGCGGCCGCTCGTCGGGCGACGGCCGCACCGCGAAACGCCCGGAGCTCACGCCCGTGTTCGCCGACGGCCGTCCGGACGGCCTTGCGGAGAGTCGGGCCGACGGCCTTGCGGACGGGCGGGCGCCGGAACGCCACTGACGCCGCCGCGGGGACGGCCCGCGGGCTCACCCGTCGACCGGATCGCTACGCCCGCGCGTCCGGCGGCGGGGCCAGGAGGCGCACGGCCATCTCCCTCATCTCGATCTTCCGGATCTTCCCGGTGACCGTCATGGGGAACTCCTCCACCACGTGGACGTAGCGCGGGATCTTGAACCGGGCCAACCGGCCGTCACAGTACGCGCGGACGGCGTCGGCGGTGAGCGGCTCGACGCCCTCGCGCATCCGCACCCAGGCCATCAGCTCCTCGCCGTACTTCGGGTCGGGCACGCCGATGACCTGGACGTCCAGGATGTCCGGGTGGGCATGGAGGAACTCCTCGATCTCCCGGGGGTAGAGGTTCTCGCCGCCCCGGATCACCATGTCCTTGATCCGGCCCGTGATGGCCAGGTAGCCGTCGTCGTCCATGACCGCGAGGTCGCCCGTGCGCATCCAGCCCGCCTCGTCGACGACCTCGGCGGTCCGGTCCGGCTGCGCCCAGTAGCCGAGCATCACCGAGTAGCCGCGGGTGCACAGCTCCCCCTGTTCCCCGCGCGGCACGGTCCGGCCGCTGTCGGGGTCGACCACCTTGACCTCCAGGTGTGGGCCGACCCGGCCCACGGTGGACACACGGTGTTCGATGGAGTCGTCCACGCGGGTCTGGGTGGAGACCGGGGAGGTCTCGGTCATCCCGTAGCAGATCGACACCTCGGCCATGCCCATCCGGTCGATGACCTCCTTCATGACCTCGACCGGGCAGGGCGAACCCGCCATGATCCCGGTCCGCAGACTGGAGAGGTCGTAGGAGTCGAAGTCGGGGTGGGTCAGTTCGGCGATGAACATGGTGGGGACGCCGTACAGGGAGGTGCACGCCTCCGCCTCGACCGCGGCGAGGGTCGCGCCGGGTTCGAAGGACGGCGCGGGGATGATCATCGCGGCTCCGTGACTGGTGCAGGCCAGGGCACCCATCACCATCCCGAAACAGTGGTAGAACGGCACGGGGATGCAGACCCGGTCCAACTCGGTGTAGTGACAGGTCTCGCCCACGAAGAAGCCGTTGTTCAGGATGTTGCGGTGGGAGAGCGTCGCCCCCTTGGGGAAACCGGTGGTCCCCGAGGTGTACTGGATGTTGACCGGATCATCGGGGCTCAACCCGGCCTGTGCGCGCACGAGTTCGGCGGGATCGGCTTGTCGTCCGCGCTCCAGCAGGGAGTCCCATCGCGGGCCGTCCAACAGGACCACGAACTCCAGGTCGGGGCAGCGCGGCCGGACTTCCTCGATCATCCCGGCGTAGTCGGAGGCCTTGAAGCGTTCGGCCGCGACCAGCATGCGGATCCCGGACTGCCCGAGCACGTACTCCAGCTCGTGCGCGCGGTAGGCCGGGTTGACGGTGACGAGGACGGCTCCGATCGTGGCCGTGGCGTACTGCACCAGGGTCCACTCGGCCCGGTTCGGGGCCCAGATCCCGACCCGGTCGCCCTTGACGATGCCCTGGTCGAGGAGGCCCAGCGCGAGGGCGTCGACGTCGGCGGCCAGTTCGGCGTACGTCCATCTGCGCCCGGCGGCCATGTCGACGAGGGCGTCACGTTCGGGGAAGGACCGCACGGCGCGGTCCAGGTTCTCCCTGATCGTGTCGTCCAGCAAGGGCACTTCGGTGGACCCGGACGCGTGGCTCGGCACGACGGACACACATTCCCCCTGGAGTCGAGGCGGGCGCGGAGCCGGCGGCCCGGCGCCCCTTCATGATCCCCGGCGGGCCGACCGAAGGCCACCCCTCGACGCACCCCGGAACGCCGTGTCACGCCGCCGAATGGCCGGTTCGCCGACGCGACGGGCGGGGCTCGGGGTGGTCGTGCAGAACGGCTGGGTGACGCAGACCCCCTCGAACACGGCCCACACCGTCGCCGAGCGGATCGCGACCGCCGTCGCCCCCGCGCACCCCCTGGAGCGGTGACCTCTCGGAAGTGACCGCCGGGTACGGTCCACGGCAGGGCGTCGGCGCGCCACCATGGAACGGCGGGGCCCATCCGTCGGCGGACCACCGACCGGTCCACCACCATGAGTGAGCTATGTTTGATCAAGAGTGACATGAGAAGGAGGCCCGCCGGTGTCATCGGGGCAGCAGGCACGCGCACAGGCGGCCGCGATCACGCCGAGCGGACAGCCCTCGGACCACGAGCGCGTCCCCGGCGAGCGGGTGCGCGCGCTCTTCGACGGGCGCCGGCTCTCCCCCGGCCAGCGACGGATCGCCCAGTACCTGATCGACCACCTGACCGAGGCCGCGTTCCTGTCCATCACCGAACTGGCGGAACGCGTCGGCGTCAGCCAGCCGTCCGTGACCCGATTCGCGACCTCCCTGGGGTACAGCGGATATCCGGCGCTGCGGGACATCCTCCAGCCGATCGCGCTGAGCGCGGTCGCCGGCTTCCCCGAGAGCCGCGAGCAGATAAGACAGAACGAACTGCAGGCCGCCGTGGACGCGGAGATCGAGAACCTGGAGAACGTGCGGCGCCTGCTCGCCGACACCGATCAGGTGCTGACCATCGGCCGCGATCTGGCCCTCTCGGTCCCCCTGACGGTCCTCGGCCTGCGGATCTCGGTGTCCCTGGCGGAGTACTTCGCGTACGCGGCCCGGCGGATCCACCCCGACGTCCGGCTGGTGACCGGCGGCGGCAGCGTCGCCTACGACGCGCTGCTCCAGTCCCGGGCCGCCGGTGGGACGTGGGTGCTGGCCTTCGCCATGCCCCGGCACGCCAAGGAGACCCTCGCCGCGATGCGAGCGGCCCGCAGTGCCGGACTGCGCATCGCGCTGATCACCGATCCGACGCTGGGGCCCCTGGTGGACGAGGCCGACGTGGCGCTGACCGCCGCCACCGGGTCACGGCTCGTGTTCGACTCGTACGCGGCGCCGAACGTCCTGTCCGCGGCGCTGTTGCAGGCCATGGCGGATGCGGATCCCGAGCGGACACAGGCCCGCCTCGAAGGGTACGAGCAGGTCGCCGACCTGCACGGATTCTTTCTCTAGCCCCACCCCGGAACGGCATACCCCGGGGCGCCCACATACCCTCGGGGCGCATGTAATTTTTCATACGCTTGCTTACTCAACGGTATATATGTTTACTGAGGCGCGGCCGGGATCCACCAGATGCCAAGGAGGGCGTCCCCACGCCGTCCCAGAAAGAACACTCAGCCGCGCGCGCTGCCTCCTCAGTCCGCTTCCGAGTGTTCGATCCGGGCTTTCGGATCCCGAAGACCGCCATGGCGGCCTCGATCAACCCCTGGGTCGAGGCCGCCCAGCAACCTCTCGATCAGAGTTCGACACCACTCGGAAGCGACGAGAATGCCTCAATTGGCCTCCACCGCCCTCAGCCCGGACTGGCCCTGTCAGGTCAAGGCCCCCGGGAGCCACGACTGGGAACGCACCGCGACGCGCTGGCTGCGCGACCTGCTCCCGGCCCGGTACGCGGGTTACTCGACGCTGACACGTCATCCGGTACTCCTCACCCGGCACGCCCAGCTCCAGCTCCAGCACGAGATGCGCGCGGTGCGGGTGGCGCTCGAGACGAGTCGCGCCGAACTGCCCGCGATGGGTGTGGCGGAGTCCGTCATCGAGAACACGATCCGGATGTACGCCGTCGAGCTCGAACAGTTGGGCCGCCTCGCCCGCGGGGTCCGCCTCATCACCGACGCCCTCGTCGTGAGCGGCGGCGCGGGATCGCGCAGGCGATAGCCGCCGAGGGGCGCGCGCTCCGGCGGATCGGGGCGGGCCCGGAGGCCCCCGGATCCGGCTGAGGGCCGGCCTGGCGCCCCCCTGCGGGCGCATCCGCCGGCCGCGCCCGTACGCGAGCGAGCCGTCCCGAGAGCCGGGTGTCTCACGGCGGACCGCACTCCGGCAGGACCGTCACGTGATCACGGCCGTGGTGGACGAGCCTGGACCACGCCAATCGTGCGCCGGCTCGGGCTCGTTGTGTGCCTGACGGACCCCGCCGTACCCGACGCCGACGGGCCCGGCGCGCACGCCCCGGTGAAGGGCGCCCCCTCGTGTACCGGTCGGGTCGCGTGGACCCGACCCGGCGGCCGAAGCGGGGCGAGGCCGAAACCCTCGGCGCCCGCGCCGACGTCCCCCGCCGGCATCGTCGCGCCACACGACGCGCACACC
>NZ_LGDE01000434.1 GCF_001279725.1 Streptomyces sp. WM4235
CGCGGGCGCCCCCCCCCCCGCCGAACCGCCCGCCCCGGCGGCGCCCACCCCCCCGCCCCCGCCCGCCGCGGCGACGAACCCCCCGACCCCCGCGGCATCCGCCCTCAAGCCGATCGACCCGGCCGCCTTCCAGGCCGCCGCGGCCCGCGCCGCGAAGAAGCTCTCGGTGCCCGGCGCGGTCGTCCTGTTGCGGACCCCCCAGGGAACCTTCCGGGCGATCGTCGGCACGAGCGAACTCGGCGAGAACACCCCGCCGGACACGCGCGACCACTTCCGCATCGCCTCCAATACCAAGACGATGACGTCCGCACTGATCATGCTGCTGGCCCAGGACGGCGCGCTCCGGCTCACCGACCCGGTGTCCGACTACGTCCCGGGCGTGCCGAACGGCGCGCACATCACCCTCGCCGACCTGCTGAGGATGCGCAGCGGGCTCTACAACTACACCGACGCTCCCGAGCTCGCGGCGACCCTCGACGCCGACCCGGGGAAGGCGTGGACCCCCCGGGAGGTCCTGGACATCGCCTTCAGGCATCCGCCGAACTTCGCGCCCGACGCGTCCTTCGAGTACTCCAACACCAACTACGCCCTGCTCGGACTGGTCGCCGAGAAGGCCGGCGGTCGGCCCCTGGCCGAGCAGTTCCGGGACCGGCTGTTCGCCCCGCTCGCACTGGAGGGCACCAAGCTGCCGGACATCCACGACCGGTCGCTGCCCGCCCCCTTCGCGCACGGCTACATGTACGGCGGATCGTCCTACGCGCTGGTCGACAAGCCCTACCCCGCCGAGATGCGCGAGGCGGCGACGACGGGCAGGCTCCGGCCGATCGACTACACGTTCCAGAACCCCTCGTACGCCACCGCCGCCGGTGGGGTCGTGTCCACGGCGCGGGACCTGGCCAACTGGATCCGGGCACTGGTGTCGGGCAAGGTCCTGAACGCCGCGACTCAGAAGCAGTGGCTGGGCGGCCCGCGGTCCGAGGGCCCGGACGCGCACGGGCAGGAGTACGGCTACGGCATCGCGCACCAGCGGTTCGCCCCGAACGCCGCCATGTACTACCACGGCGGTGAACTCCCGGGGTTCAACTCCTTCATCGGGCACGACCCGGACAACGACGTCACGCTCGTGATCTGGACGAACCTGACCGTGGCACCCGACGGGCGGGCCACGGCCATCGCCCTGCTGCCCACGGTCCTCGACCAGGTCTACGCCGGGCTCGACCTGCCGACCGGCTAGCCCCGGGTCCGTGTGCGGCCCGCGCCCTAGTCCTTGTCCCGGTCCCGGTCCGTGTCCTTCTCGCGGTCCGCGTCCTTCTCGGCGTCCTTCTCCTCGTCCCGCCCCCTGGTGCGGTCCTGCTCCTCGCGCAGCGAGTTCAGGAACTCCGGGTTGTCGTCGGGCGCGACCCACTGCGTGCGGCGGGCCCGGCCGGCGGACGCCTGCCGCTTCTTGCCCGAGTACAGCCAGACGATCGCCCCGACGATCGGGAACAGCAGGATGATGAGGACCCAGACCACCTTCTGCAGGTGCTTGACCTCCTCCTCCGGCGTGTTCAGACAGTCGATGAAGGCATAGACGGTCAGCGCGATGAGAAGCAGGAACGGCAGATAGCGCAGCACGGTGCGGGACCGACTCCCAGGCAGTGGCGGCGGGGCCGCGTCGGGCCCCGGTGACGCTCCCAGGGTAGAGGGTGACGGATACTGGGCCCCATGGCTTACGACGATCTCCGCTCGCTGCTCCGGGCTCTGGAGCGGGAGGGCGACCTCAAGCGCATCAAGGCCGAAGTCGACCCGTATCTGGAGATCGGGGAGATCGTCGACAGAGTGAACAAAGCGGGCGGGCCCGCGCTGCTCTTCGAGAACGTCAAGGGCTCGGCGATGCCGCTGGCCATGAACGTCTTCGGCACCGACCGCCGGCTCCTGAAGGCCCTCGGCCTGAAGTCGTACGCGGAGATCAGCGAGAAGATCGGCGGACTGCTCAAGCCCGAGCTGCCCCAGGGCTTCATCGGCGTCCGCGAGGCCTTCGGCAAGCTCGGCTCGATGGTGCACGTGCCGCCGCGGAAGGTGAAGGGCGACGCGCCCGTCCAGGAGGTCGTGCTCACCGGCGACGACGTGGACCTGGACCTGCTGCCGGCCCTCTTCACCTGGCCCAAGGACGGCGGGTCCTTCTTCAACCTCGGTCTGACGCACACCAAGCACCCGGAGACGGGCGTGCGCAACCTCGGCCTGTACCGCCTCCAGCGCCACGACAAGCGCACCATCGGCATGCACTGGCAGATCCACAAGGACAGCCGCAACCACTACGCGGTCGCCGCGGCCCGGGGCGAGCGGCTGCCCGTCGCCATCGCCTTCGGGTGCCCGCCGGCCGTGACGTACGCGTCCACCGCGCCGCTGCCCGGCGACATCGACGAGTACCTCTTCGCCGGCTTCGTGGCGGGCAAGCGCATCGAGATGGTGGACTGCAAGACGGTCCCCCTCCAGGTGCCGGCCAACGCCGAGGTCGTCATCGAGGGCTGGTTGGAGCCGGGCGAGATGCTGCCCGAGGGCCCCTTCGGCGACCACACCGGTTTCTACACGCCGCAGGAACCGTTCCCCGCGCTGACGATCGACTGCGTGACGATGCGCAAGCGTCCGCTGCTCCAGTCGATCGTCGTCGGCCGTCCGCCGACCGAGGACGGTCCGCTCGGTCGTGCCACCGAACGCTTCTTCCTGCCCCTGCTCAAGATCATCGTGCCGGACATCGTGGACTACCACCTCCCCGAGTCGGGCGGCTTCCACAACTGCGCGATCGTCTCGATCGACAAGAAGTACCCCAAGCACGCGCAGAAGGTCATGCACGCCATCTGGGGCGCCCACATGATGTCGCTGACCAAGCTGATCATCGTGGTGGACAAGGACTGCGACGTCCACGACCTCCACGAGGTCTCCTGGCGGGCCCTGGGCAACACCGACTACTCCCGCGACCTGACCGTCGTCGAAGGACCCGTCGACCACCTCGACCACGCCTCCTACCAGCAGTTCTGGGGCGGCAAGGCGGGGATCGACGCGACGCGGAAGCTGCCCGAGGAGGGCTACACCCGGGACGGCGGCTGGCCCGACATGGTGGAGTCCGACCCGGCGACGGCGGCTCTCGTGGACAGCCGCTGGAAGGAGTACGGACTGTGAGCCCGATCGCGGTGGGCGGCCCCGAGCTCTTCATCGGGAACGACACCACCTACGTGGCGCTCGTGCGCCCGGAACTCGACGCGGCGGACGAGGCAGTCCGGGCGGCGGCCGAGCAGGCCGGCGTCTCGCCGGAGGAGTTCGCCGGCCCCGGGAACGTCTGGGCGCTGCTCACCGACGTCGAGGACGGCGAGGGCGACGGCTTCGAACTGCCGGGCCTGCGCGACATCGAGGCCGAGGACTTCGCGGAGCGGCTCCTCGCCGGCCTCGCCGGGGCCGCGCCGTTCACCGTCGAAGCGGGCGACGTGCTGCGCCTGGAGGGCCGCCCGACGGGCGACGACTGGGCCTTCACCGCCCACGTCACCCCGCCCGAGGGCCACGACGGGCCGGCGCAGACCCTGGAGACCGGGCCGCTGCCCGGCGCACGACTGCTGGCCGACATCGAAGCGTTCCGGAGGAGTCTCGTATGACCTCGGCAGCCGAAGGCGTCGTCGGCCCCGGCCCGGCGCCGCAGACCGGCAACAAGGCGAAGGCCTTCCTGCGCCTCGTGATGATCGAGCACTCGGTCTTCGCGCTGCCCTTCGCCTACATCGCCGCCCTGACCGCGATGTTCGAGCTCGACGGGACCGTGCACTGGGGCAGGCTGCTGCTCGTCACCGTCTGCATGGTGGGGCTGCGGACCTTCGCGATGGCCGCCAACCGGATCATCGACCGGGAGATCGACGCCCGAAACCCGCGCACCGCCGGGCGTGAGCTCGTCACCGGCGCCGTGTCGGTGCGGACCGCCTGGACGGGGGCCGGCGTCGCGCTGGTCGTGTTCCTCGGCTCGGCGGCGCTGCTGAACCCGCTGTGCCTGATGCTGGCACCGCTCGCGGTGGTCCCGATGGTGGTCTACCCGTACGGGAAGCGCTTCACGGACTTCCCGCACGCCATCCTGGGCCTGGCCCAGGCGATCGGGCCGATCGGCGCCTGGCTGGCGATCACCGGCGAGTGGTCCTGGGACGCGGTGATCCTCGGCCTCGCGGTCGGCGTGTGGATCGGCGGCTTCGACCTGATCTTCGGCTGCCAGGACGTGGCGGCCGACCGTGCGGAGGGCGTCCGCTCGGTCCCGGCCCGCTTCGGCATCCCGGCGGCCCTGTGGGGCGCGCGCGGGGCGCACGTGGTGACCACCGGCCTGCTGGCCTGGTACGCGGTGGCGACGGACGCGGGCCCGATCTTCTGGTTCGGCCTGCTGATCGTCGTCGCGGCCTTCGTCTACGAGCACACCATCGTGAAGCCGCACGACCTGTCCCGCCTGAACCGGGCCTTCTTCACGGTGAACGGCTTCATCGGCATCGCGCTGTTCGTCTGCGCGCTGCTGGACCTCGTGGTGCGGGGCCTGACGCTCTAGACCGCCTGGGGGAGCGCCGCGTGGCGGTCGGGGCGGCGGAGGAACAGGGCCGTGACCACGCCCGCCACGAGGCCGCAGAGGTGTCCCTGCCAGCTGACCCCGGGGGTCATGGGCAGGACGCCGGACAGGGCGGTGGCACCCCAGTAGAGGCCGATCGCCAGTCCCACCGCGATGCCGAGGACCCTGCGTTCGACGAAGCCGCGGACGACGACGTAGCCGAAGAGCCCGAAGACCACGCCGGAGGCGCCGGCGGTGAGGGTGTTCGGCGGTGAGATCAGCCAGGTGCCGAGGCCGTCGGCCGCGATGATCAGGGCGCAGACGGCCAGAAAGCGACGGATGCCCCCGAGGGCGGCGACGAAGCCGAACACCAGCAGCGGAACGCTGTTGGCCGCCACGTGATCGAAGCCGAAGTGCAGGAACGCCGCCAGGGGGACCCGCAGCAGGCTCCCCGGCTCGCGTGCCTCGATCCCGTACGCGTCGAGCGCGTGACCGGTGGCGAAGTCGACCGCCTCTATCAGCCAGAGCAGCGCCACCCATCCCAGCATCAACTGGGCGGCGGCCTTGGCCCGGTCGGTCCGGGTCCATGTCTCGTCCACGCTCGTGCTCACCGCTGCCCCCTCGTCCGCGCATCCCACCCCCTGGGACGTGCGGACACCTTATCGAGTGCCCGCGTGCCGTGGCCGGATAGTCTCGGAGGTATGACTGAGGGCAAGCGCACCCCGTGGGTGGTCGGGGTTTCCGGTGCGTCCGGGACGCCGTACGCGGCGGCGGTGATCCGGGGACTCCTCGCGGCGGGCGAGGGCGTGGACCTGGTGGTGAGCCGGGCCTCCCGGCTCACCCTGTTGGACGAGACCGGGATCGCCTTCCGCGACGCGCACTGGCGGGCCGATCTGGCCGAGTGGCTGGAGCGCGGGGCGGACGGCAAGCCGGGCACCTTCGCGGGGATCGACCTGGACGGCGTACGCCACTGGGCGGCGGGGGACCTGGCGGCCGGACCGAGCTCGGGCTCGTACCCCGTCAAGGGGATGCTGATCGTGCCGGCGTCGACGGCCTGCGTGGCGGGGGTCGCGCTGGGGCTGTCGAAGGACCTGCTCCAGCGGGTCGCGAGCGTGACGCTCAAGGAGCGGCGCCGACTGGTGGTCGCGGTGCGCGAGACCCCGCTGAGCGGACAGACGTTGAAGCAGTTGGTGGCGCTGGACGAGGCGGGCGCGATCGTGCTGCCCGCCTCTCCGGCCTTCTACGCGGGTGCGACGCACATCCAGGATCTGGTGGACTTCGTCGCGGGGCGAGTGCTGGACGCGGCAGGGGTGCCGCACCGGCTGTATCGCCGTTGGGAGGGGGAGCTGGGAGGCTCCCGCGCTCCCCAGGGGGCAGGCGGCGGTGACTAGCGCTTCTTGGCGCTGCGCGGCTTGCGGGTCTTGTCCACGCGGTGTGCGGCGGACGGCTGGTCGGTGCGGGATCGGTTGGCCAGCTCCTGGAGCTGTCGCATGTGCGCGTAGGCCATCTCGATCGTGTACACGGTGAAAACCACTCCTGAAGATCGTCATTGATCTGTTGAAAAGATTCACAGGGTGTTGACCCTGTGTGCCTTAGATTCTATACCTAGACTTGCAGGATCGCCGAATAATGGAAGGCTCCATACAAATGGACACGGTGGACAGGCAGCTCATCCAGGCACTCCGGGAGAACGGGCGTGCCTCGTACGCGGAGCTGGGCCGTCTCGTGGGTCTCTCCGGCCCCAGCGTCACCGACCGGATCAACCGCCTGGAGACCGCGGGCGTGATCACGGGCTACCGCGCGACCGTGGACTCGGCCTCGCTCGGTCTCGGCGTCACGGCGCTGATCGGCATCTCCCTCTCCGACGCCGCCGACCACGAGGACGTGGCGCGCCGGCTCAAGGACCTGCCGGAGATCGAGGACTGCTGGTTCATCGCGGGCGACGACTCCTTCATGTTGAAGGCGCGCGCCAGCGACGTGGACGGCCTGGAGAAGATCATCCGGAGGCTGTCCGGCACCAAGGGCGTCTCCCGCACCCGCACCACGATCGTGCTCTCCACGAAGTGGGAGAACCGGGTCGGGGAGCTGCCCGAGGAGGCCTGAGAGTACGGTGGGTCGCGGCGGTTGCAGGCAGTGCGGGACATGTAGTGCAGTGCAGGACACGTAGAGGAGACGACCGGGATGGACGCTGGGCTCAAGCGCGAGCTGGAGGAGAAGGTCCGCTCCGGCGAGCGGCTGACGCGTGAGGACGGCATCGCCCTCTACGAGTCGGACGACCTGGCCTGGCTCGGCGGCCTCGCCCACGAGGTGCGCACGCGCAAGAACGGCGACGTCGTCCACTTCAACGTCAACCGTCACCTCAACATGACGAACGTGTGCACCGCGTCCTGCGCCTACTGCTCGTTCCAGCGCAAGCCGGGCGAGAAGGACGCGTACACGATGCGCATCGAGGAGGCCGTCCGCCTGGCGAAGGCCATGGAGAACGACAACCTCACCGAGCTGCACATCGTCAACGGCCTGCACCCGACCCTGCCGTGGCGCTACTACCCGCGCTCGCTCTCCGCGCTCAAGGAGGCGCTGCCGAGCGTCTCGCTGAAGGCGTTCACGGCCACCGAGATCCACCACTTCGAGACGATCTCCGGAATGTCGGCCTCCGACATCCTGGACGAGCTGATCGAGGCGGGCCTGGAGTCGCTGACCGGCGGCGGCGCCGAGATCTTCGACTGGGAGGTGCGGCAGCACATCGTCGACCACCGCACCCACTGGGAAGACTGGTCTCGCATCCACCGACTGGCGCACTCCAAGGGGCTGAAGACCCCCGCGACGATGCTCTACGGGCACATCGAGGAGCCGCGCCACCGGGTGGACCACGTGCTGCGACTGCGCGAGCTCCAGGACGAGACCGGCGGTTTCCAGGTCTTCATCCCGCTGCGCTACCAGCACGACTTCGTGGACATGAAGGACGGCAAGGTCCGCAACAAGCTCCAGGCGCGGACGACGATGGCGACGGGCGCCGAGGCGCTGAAGACCTTCGCCGTGTCCCGACTGCTCTTCGACAACGTGCCGCACGTCAAGGTGTTCTGGGTGATGCACGGCGTGCAGACCGCACAGCTCGCGCTCCAGCACGGCGCGGACGACATGGACGGCTCGGTCGTCGAGTACAAGATCACGCACGACGCCGACAACTACGGCACCCCGAACAAGCTGGGTCGCGACGACCTCCTGGAGCTCATCCGCGAGGCCGGCTTCCGCCCGGTCGAGCGGAACACGCGCTACGAGATCATCCGCGAGTACCCGGGCCCGGAGGCGGGCCTGCGCGAGACGCCGCAGGCCATGCGCGTCTGACGCGCCGTACTCCGCATTCCGCGCCGCACTCCGCATTCCGCGCCGTACTCCGAGCCGCTTCGTCGGCCCGCCGCCAGGCCCCGGTCCCGCAAGGGATCGGGGCCTGACGCGTGTTCGGCCGTCAACCTCTTTGCCCGACAGTGCGTGTAATGGTTAAGCTTCCCTTATGGCCCTTACTTTCACCTTCGATCCCGTGATCGACACGGCCCTGCGCGACGGGATCATCGAGCTCTGGACCGACGTCACCAACGCCGGCGGCGCGGTGGGGTTCGTGCCGCCCGTGACCGCCGACGTCGTGCGGCCCGAACTGGTCAAGCACCTCGCGGCCCTCGCCGAGGGCCGGATGCGCCTCCTCGTCGGACGCGACGAGGACGGCCGCGTCGCCGCCACCGCGTTCCTCGCCTTCAATGCCCACCGCCTCCAGCGGCACTGGGTCTGGGCGTACACCGTGATGGTCGCCCCCGCCCTCCAGGGGCGGGGCGCCGGCCGGGAGCTGATGGCGGCCCTCGCCGACTCCGCGCGCGCCCTCGACGGCATCGAGGCCATCCGCCTCGGCGCCCGCGGCGGCCTCGGTCTGGAGCGCTTCTACGCGGCCTGCGGCTACAAGGAGGTCGGCCGCGTCCCCGACGCCATCCGCGTCGCACCCGGTGACGACCGCGACGACATCACCTTCCTGCTGCCGCTGCACTGATTCCCGCCGCCTCCGCCGTACTGACCCCGGCGGGCCGGGGCGGGGGCCCGGCGTGCTTCACTGGACGGGCACGTGCCGATGTACGAAGACGAGAGAGAAGGGGTCACCGTGTCCCTCAAGCCGAGCGCGACGATCCGCTACACCGCGATGCGCCTGGGCATCTTCGTCGGATGCCTCGTCCTCGTCGCCGCACTGGTGCGTCTGGGTTGGGTGCCCTCCGGGCTGGGCGACGCCAACGTCGCGTGGCTCGTGCTGCTCGCCCTCGTGCTGTCCGCGCCGCTCTCCTTCGTACTGCTGCGCAGGCAGCGTGACGAGATGTCCGTGCAGATCTCCGGACGCGTCGCGGGTGCGAAGGAGAAGCTGGCCGCGAACCGCAGCCAGGAGGACTCGGCCGATGACGCGGCCCGCGTGAGCTAGTCCCCGGGGGCTCGGGCCCCTGTTGGTTTCATCACACACCGAACCGCCCCAGCAACGGGAATACCGCCCGTAACGCTGGGGCGTTGGTGTTTCCCGGAACGGTCGGCGCGAGTCCCGCGCCGGCCTGGCTCAAAGGGCGCCTTTGAGAATCTCAAAGGCGAAGTGTTAGCGTGTTCAACATGTTGACCACAGCTGCGCACCAGATGACCGCGAGCGTCCCGCTCGTGGCGCGCCTGCACGTCGACCTCTGCCGCCGCGTGTCCGCGGCCTGTTGCTGTCGCTGAACCGTTGTCACCGAGTTGAGCTGAATCGATACAGCAGCGGTCCCGGCCGGCCCCCTTCTGGCTGCCGCACCGCATCACCGCAGAACCACCACCCCGTTTCCCTGTGCGTCCCCCGGAGAGTGTCCGTGTCCGAGACCCCCCAGGCCCAGGCTCCCGCCAAGGCCAGGTTCAAGTTCCCCTTCTGGGCGCAGATCGTCACCGGTCTCGTGCTCGGTGTCCTGTTCGGTTGGCTCGCCAAGAGCCAGGACGTCAGCTGGCTCAAGACCACCCTGGAGCAGGTCGGCGACATCTTCGTCCAGCTGCTGAAGCTGGCCGTCGCCCCGCTCGTCTTCTTCGCGATCCTGGTGTCCATCACCAACCTGCGGAAGGTGAACAACGCCGCCCGGCTCGCCTCCCGCACCCTTCTCTGGTTCATGATCACGTCGCTGATCGCGGTGGGCATAGGCCTCGCCATCGGCCTCCTGACCAACCCGGGCGCCGGCACCGGCCTCACCCCGCAGGACGGCAAGCTGCCCAAGCACCAGGGCTCCTGGATCGACTTCCTGACCGGCATCGTCCCCACCGACGTCATCACGCCGTTCACCGAGCTGAACGTGCTCCAGATCGTCTTCATGGCCGCCGTCGCCGGCATCGCCGCCCTCCAGCTCGGCAGCAAGGCGCAGCCCGTGCTGAGCCTCGCCGAGTCCGTGCTGGAGCTCCTGCAGAAGGCCCTGTGGTGGGTCATCCGCCTCGCGCCCATCGGCACCGTCGGCCTCATCGGCACCGCCATCGCCACCTACGGCTGGGACCTGATCGGCAAGTACGCCACCTTCACCGCCGACGTCTACATCGGCTCGGCGCTCGTGATGTTCGGCGTCTACCCGCTGCTCCTCGCCACGGTCGCCAAGGTCAACCCGATCCAGTTCTTCAAGGGCGCCTGGCCGGCCATCCAGCTGGCCTTCGTCTCCCGCTCCTCGGTCGGCACCATGCCGGTCACCCAGAAGGTCACCGAGCGCCTCGGCGTCCCGAAGGAGTACGCCTCCTTCGCCGTCCCGTTCGGCGCCACCACCAAGATGGACGGCTGCGCCGCGATCTACCCGGCGCTCGCCGCGATCTTCATCGCGCAGATCTTCGACGTGCAGCTGGGCATCAAGGAGTACGTGCTCATCGCCTTCGTGTCGGTGGTCGGTTCCGCCGCCACGGCCGGTCTGACGGGCGCCACGGTCATGCTGACCCTGACCCTCTCCACGCTGGGCCTGCCCCTGGAGGGCGTGGGCCTGCTGATGGCGATCGACCCGATCCTCGACATGATGCGCACCGCCACCAACGTGGCCGGCCAGGCCGTCGTCCCGGTCATCGTCTCGGCCCGCGAGGGGATCCTGGACAAGGAGGCCTACGCCACCGCGTCGTCCTCCCCGCTCGACGAGCCGTCCGAGGAGCGTGCCGACGAGCGCGCCGAGGCACCGGTTGCGGTCGCGGCCTGACCGCCTGACCGCTTGATTGCCGGATCCGTCCGGCCGTGCGGGTGCTCGCCGCTCGCAGGACGCGTACTCATCGCGGCCCCCGCCCCCGTCCGGGCGGGGGCCGCGGTGTTTTTCCCGTACCCGGGGGCGTGCCGGTGCTTCGTGTCCCGGTTGCTCGGCCGGTCGCCGGTGGCGGGTGCCCGCGGGGCTCCCGTCCGGGTGATTTCCCGAGGGTGTTTTGGGGTGATTGTCCCCACGAAAGGCCAGGTCGGAGCCGGATCTCGGTCAACCGGGACCTGGCGCGTCTGGACCCTTGTACTTCCAAGTACGGAGAGGGTGAAATGACCCCGACCAACCCTCCCGGCCTCCCGTCGCTCGGACGGGTGAACCATGCCAACCGGGCTGGATTTCGGTGGGGTTGCCTGACATATGCTCGCCGCGACAACTCCAGAACACGAGACGGCCCCCGCCGGGACTGGCATCCCGGACGAGGGCCTGACCATCAAGGAAGTAGCCCTTCCCCATGGATACGCGGCAGCTTAACGCGCCCCCGCGCGCGTCGTCCCGGGTTCGCCCGGCGACCCACCGATCCGGCGTCCAACACGTCACCACCCGACACACCTCGCGCTACACGGTGGTCGGCAACCACCTCGCCCAACACCGCGAACTCTCCGGGCTGGCACGCGGGGTCGGGCTCTACATCCAGTCGCTGCGCGCCGGTTCACCGGTCGGCATCAAGGAGCTGTCCAAGCACTTCCCCGAAGGGGTGACCCGACTCGCCTCCGCCCTGCGGGAGTTGGAGGCGCACGGGTACCTGGAGCGGAGTGTCGTCCGGCTGCCGGACGGGCGGATGGCCACCCTCACGTACTGGCACAACCAGCCGGGTGCGGTACCCGAGGCCACCGTCCGAGCCGCGCGACCGGCACGCTCTCCTCGTCCACCTCGGGCGTCCCGTCCGCCTCGGGCGCCTCGTCCGTCCCCGGTGGAGCGGGCGCCGGAGCCGGGGGTGTGCGGGCCGGTGCCCGAGGGGTTCGAGGAGTTCGAGGCGCCCGGGGGGTTCGAGGCGTTCGAGGAGTCGGGCCGGGAGCCCGCCGAGCCCGAGCCGGAGCCGGAGGTCGAGCCGGAGCCCGAGGCGCCCCTCGACCCGGTCGCCATCGACCTGTTGGCGGGGCTGCGTCGCGTCGACCCCCGGCTGTTGCTCTCCGAGGAGGACGTGCGTCGTCTCGCGCTCCGGGTCTCGGCCTGGTTCGAACGCGGGGTCCACCCGGAGGCGGTGGAGCGGGCGCTGACCTCGGACCTTCCGCACCCCCTGCGGCACGCGGCGTCCCTGCTCGCCTTCCGGTTGGAGAAGTCCCTGCCGCCCGTGCTCCCGCCGGCCCCGGTCCGACCGCGCCATGTCCCGCCGGACCCGTTGATCACCTGCGACGGCTGCGAACGCTGCTTCCGGTCAGCCGACCCGAAGGCGCTCTGCGGCGACTGCGAGCCCCTGCGCTCGCATCGCGCCATCGACCCCGCCGAGCACGAGGGCGCGTACGAGGACGAACACGGGGACGCGTACGAGGACGAACACGGCGACGCGCAGGGGGACATGTACGGCGACGCGCACGGGGGCGAACACGAGGCCGTGTACGAGGACGCGTACGAGGCCGTGTACGGCGACATGCGCGGGGACGTGTGCGGCGGCGCGGGCGGCTGAGGCGCCCGGCGCGTAATCGGGGCGCGGTGCGGCGGAGGCTGTGACAGCCTGGCGGGTCACCCGATCGCCCCCCCCGCCTCGGGGCGAGCCGTTCATCCACAGGAGTGACCCCGTGAGCCCATCCCCCGAGACCCCCTCCCGTGTGACCCCGCTGCTGGAGCAGTTCGAGTTCGCCCGCGAGCGCCTGTTGGGCCGGTTGGCCGGGCCCGTCATGGACAGCGGCGACGGGTCGGACACCGAGGTCGGCCCGATGACCGACGAGGAGTACTTCTGGGAGCCGGTGGCGGGCTGCTGGTCGGTGCGTCACCGCTCGGACGGGCCGGGAGCGCGGGCGACCCACCTGGCCGGCGCCGGCGAGTGGGGGCGGGACGCCGCGCCCTACCCGCACCCCGCGCCGCCTCCGTTCACCACCATCGCCTGGCGCCTGAGCCACCTCACCGAAATGTTGACGCTGCGGGCCGACCACGTGGCCGGCAGCCGGGCGCTGACCCGGGACGACTACCGGGTCAAGGGCGACGCCGCCACGGCGGTCGCGGACTTCGAGGCGGCCTCCGAGGCCTGGCGGAAGGCGCTCGCGGGCGTGGACGACGCCGCGCTGGACACCGTGGGGTACTGCACCTACCCGCACGGCAGCGACGTGGAGGATCCGTTCGTCGACATCGTCTGGTGGGTCAACCAGGAACTCCTGCACCACGGGGCCGAGATCGCCCTGCTTCGCGACCTCCACCGCGCCACCCGGGGGTGACGGCCCGACGGCCGCGCTCCCCGGGCGGGCCGGCGCGGCCCCCTCGGACGGCGGGTCCGTGGTGTGTGCGTGCTGTGTGCGAGGTGGGAATGTGCCGGTCGGAGCGTGTGCGGGGGGTGGTCAGCAGCAGTTACCCCTGCGTAAATTACCGGCGGTAACTCCTGCCGAACCGAAGGAGCGCGCGCCGTGAGCACTGTCGTGCAGCAGGCCGGGCCGAAACTCGTCGAACCCGTCAAGACCGTGATCGACGGTGTGGTGCGCGAGGTGGTCGTACCCGCGCTGGTGGGGCCGCCCCCGCACGGGTCACTCGGGGACATCCCCTTCGACAACGCCGCCCAGGCCCCCGCCGAGGCCGTGCTCGCCCGCAAGGGCCCGGACGGCGCCTGGCGGGACGTGAGCGCCGCCGAGTTCGCGGCCGAGGTCCTCGCCGTGGCCAAGGGCCTGATCGCGGAAGGGCTGCGCCCCGGGGACCGGCTCGCCATCATGGCGCGGACCACGTACGAATGGACGCTGCTGGACTTCGCGGGCTGGGCCGCCGGGCTGGTCACCGTACCGATCTACCCCACCTCCTCCGCCCTCCAGGCGCGCTGGATCATCCACGACTCCGGAGCCGTGGCCTGCGCCGTCGAGGACACCGTGCAGGCGCGGATCATCAGCGGCGAGCGCGGGAACCTGCCGTGGCTGGCGCACCTGTGGGAGTTCGACACGGGCGCCGTGGCCCGGCTCGTCAAAGCCGGGGAACACATCCCCGACGCGCTGGTGCACGAACGCAGAAGAGGCCGTACACCCCACGACGTGGCGACGCTCGTGTACACGTCGGGGACCACCGGGCAGCCCAAGGGCTGCGTACTGACGCACGGCAACTTCTTCGCCGAGGTGGACAACGCGGTCGAACTCCTGCACCCCGTCTTCCGGTCCAAGACCGAGGAACCGGCGGCCACCCTGCTCTTCCTGCCGCTGTCCCACGTGTTCGGGCGGATGGTGGCCGTCGGATGCCTGCGGGCGCGGGTGAAACTGGGCCACGCGCCGAGCATCGCCACGGAGGACCTGCTGGCGGACCTGGCCGGCTTCCGCCCGACGTTCCTCCTCGCCATCCCCTACGTGCTGGAGAAGGTCTACAACACCGCGCGCGCCACCGCCGAGCGCATGGGCCGGGCCTCGTCCTTCGACCGCGCCGCACGGATCGCGGAGCGCCTCGGCGAGGCGGTCGAGGGCAACCCCCCGGGCCTCGGACTGCGCACCGCCCGCGCCCTGTACGACCCGCTCGTCTACCGGCGGATCCGCGCGGCCCTCGGCGGCCGCGTCCGCTACGTCCTGAGCGGCGGCTCCCCCCTGGGGCGGCGGCTCGCCGCCTTCTACACCGGCGCCGGAGTCGAGGTCTTCGAGGGCTACGGACTGACCGAGACGACCGCCGCCTCCACCATCACCCCGCCGCTGAAGCCCCGGCTGGGAACGGTCGGCTGGCCGCTCCCCGGGACGGGGGTACGGATCGCCGACGACGGCGAGGTGCTTCTGCGGGGGCGCCACGTCTTCGCCGGGTACTGGAACGTGGCCTGGGCGGAGCCGGGCGCCTGGTTCCCCACCGGGGACATCGGCGAACTGGACCGGGACGGATACCTGACGATCACCGGCCGGAAGAAGGACATGATCATCACCTCCGGGGGCAAGAACGTCGCCCCGGCCCTCCTGGAGGACCGGCTGCGCGCCCACCCCCTGGTCGGCCAGTGCATGGTCGTCGGCGACAACCGGCCGTACGTGGCGGCACTGGTCACCCTGGAGCCGGAGGGGCTCGCGCACTGGCGGCAGATGCGGAAGAAGACCACCATGCCGATGCGGGAATTGGTCGAGGACGAGGAACTGCGGGCCGACGTACAACGGGCGGTGGACGAGGCGAACCAGCTGGTGTCGCGCGCGGAATCGATCCGACGCTTCGTCGTGCTGCCGGGCGAGTTCACGGAGGCGCGGGGCCACCTGACGCCGTCGCTGAAGCTGAAGCGGGGCGTGGTGTCGCGCGAGTTCGACCGCGAGATCAACGCCCTCTACCGCGGCCGAGGCTGAGCGGGGGCGGTGCCGGAACCCCGGGGGCCCCCGCCGGGCCCGAGCCGTCGACGGGCCGAGTCGGCGGGGCGCGGTTAGGGTGGGCCGGCAGGGTAGGGGGGTTGCCCGAGGAGGGCTCGTGCGCCGTACCCGTGGTTGGTTCCGTGCCGCCGTCGCGGCCTGCGGGCTCGTGCTGGTGTCGTTGGGGGCGACTCCGCCGGCGACCGACGGACCCGCGCCGCCCCGCATCCGCTGGGGCGACTGCCCCGAACGGCCGATACCCGACGGCATGCGGTGCGGGACGCTGGACGTGCCGCTGGACCACGCCGCCCCGGCG
The DNA here is from genome assembly GCF_001279725.1 of Streptomyces sp. WM4235. GTDB lineage: Bacteria > Actinomycetota > Actinomycetes > Streptomycetales > Streptomycetaceae > Streptomyces. Next base: position 15,538 of record NZ_LGDE01000434.1, read on the forward strand.
AAGGGCACGGTCACCCTGGCGGTGGCCCGGATACCCGCGACGCAGGGCGCGTCCCGCGGGCCGGTCCTGCTGAACTTCGGCGGCCCCGGCGGCCCCGGCATCGCCTCCCTCGCAGCCGACTCCACCCTCTTCGCCGACCTCGGCAAGCACCGCGACCTCGTCACCTTCGACCCCCGAGGCATCGGGCACAGCGAGCCCGTCTCCTGCGGCGGCTCACAGGAGACCGACCCCGCCCTCGCCCCGCACGACGCCGCCGGACGGCTCGCGGCCCTGCGGGCCGTGGCCCGGCGGTGCGCACTGCACTCCGGCCCGGTGCTCCCGTACATCGGCACCGTGAACGTCTCCCGCGACATGGACGTCATCCGCCGGGCCCTCGGCGCGGAGAAACTCGACTACCTCGGTTTCTCCTACGGCACCCGGCTCGGCGCCGTGTACGCCGCGCAGTTCCCCCGCACGACCGGCCGCATGGTCCTCGACGGGGTCGACACCCTCACCGAGCCGCTCGCCGAGCAGGCCCTGATGTCGGCGCGCGGGCAGCAGCGCGCCCTCGACCACTTCCTCGGCTGGTGCACCCGCCAGAGCGACTGCGTGTACGGCACGAACACCCGTACTGCCAAGCGGAAGGTCGACGCGCTCGTGGCCCGGCTCGACGAGGAACCGCTGGTCGGACAGGACGGTTCGCACTTCACCGGGCAGGACGTGGTCGCGTCCGTCGGCACCGCCCTGTACTCGCGCAAGCTGTGGCCCGCGCTCGCGGACGGCCTCAAGGAGGTCGAGCGCGGTGACCCGATCGGCCTGCTCCAATTGGGCGGCCCGATGGAGCCGCCCCCGCAGGACCAGGACGAGGACCAGGACCAGAACGAGGGCCGGGTGAAGGTGCCCGCCGACAACGGGTCGGCCGCGCAGACCGCCGTGAACTGCGCCGACGACCCGGACCGGGGCGACGACACGGCCACCCCGGCAGCGGTCCGCAAGGAGGTCGAGGGCCTGCGGGACGCGTTCCTCGCGGCATCGCGGATCTTCGGGCCGAACCAGCTGCTGACCGTCCTGTCCTGCTACGGCCGCCCGCCCGGCACGGACTTCATCCGGAAGATCGACGACCCCGGAGCCCCGCGCATGCTGCTCGTCGGCACGCGCGGCGACCCGGCGACCCCGTACGAGTGGACCGAGGAGACGGCCCGACGGCTGGGCTCGGCGGTGATCCTCGACTTCAAGGGCGACGGGCACACCGGGTACGCGGAATCCCCGTGCGTACGCGACTACGCGAACCACTTCCTGGTCGACGGCCGGCTTCCCGCCGGGACGCGGTCCTGCCCCGCCGGGCAGTGAGCGCCGGCGGGGCGGGAGCCCGGGAAAGCGGACCTGCCGACGCCACGGTCTCCCACCCCGGTTCGGCGGCGGGGGTGCCCGACCCCTCCACAACTGACGTGACATCAGATACACCGGTGTCATGACCGCAGAAGAGCAGGAGCACGCACCGGACACCCGCCCCGACGACTACGCCGCGCTCGCCGCCGTCGGCCCCTACGGAGTCCGCCCCGGCCACGCGCTGATCACCATGGTGGAGCCGCACCCCGGACACGAGTACGCGTACAACCGTTGGTACGAGGACGACCACTACTACGCGGGCGCCATGGCCATGCCCTGGATGTACGCCGGACGCCGCTGGGTGGCCACGCGGGACCTCCAAGAGCTGCGCTACCCCGAGAAGTCGGCGGTGGCGCAGCCGGTCGGCGCCGGCTGCTACCTCTCCACGTACTGGGTCACCCGGGGCCGCTACGACGAGCACATGAAGTGGACCGTCGGCATCAACAAGCGCCTCAACCGCGACGGGCGGGTCTACCAGGACCGCACCCACGTCTTCACCGCCTTCCAGGACCATGCGGCCACGGTCTACCGGGACGGCGCCGCCGGGCCCCGGGACTTCCACGCCCTCGACCACCCGTACGCCGGCCTGGTCCTCCAGGTCGTCGACGCCGACGGGCCCGAACAGCGGGCCGAACTGTTGGAGTGGCTGCGCTCGCGGGCCCTGCCGAAGCGGCTGGCGGGAGGGCCCGCGGCGATGGTGACGGTCTTCCGGCCTACACCGCTGCCCGGCGACCGGATGACGTACGTCAAGCAGGTCGAGGGGGTCGACACCCGGCTGACACTGCTGTGGTTCCTGGAGGCCGACCCGCGGACCTGCTGGGACCGGTTCCAGGGCTGGGAGACCGAGGTCGCGGAGACGGGACTGGGGCGGGTGGAGTTGGTCGCGCCGTTCATCCCCACGGTGCCGGGCACCGACCGGTACGTGGATCAGCTGCGCTGACCCGGGGCGCGGACACGACGGAGCCCCCTCGGCCAAGACGGCGGGTCGGTCGAGAGGGCTCCGATGGGTGGTGCGGGTGGTGCGGGTGGTGCTGGTGAATCTGGTGGTGCCTGTGGTGCCGGCGACGCGGGTGGTGCCGGCGACGCGGCGGTAGGGATCGTCGGGAAGGTCGCCTCGACGTTCAGACGAGGCGCCCCGGCCGACCCTCGACGACGTCCGAGACGAAGGAGTTCCAGGAACCCGGCGCGAAGGTGAGCGACGGCCCGTCCTGCACCTTCGAGTCGCGCACGGCGATGGATTCCATCACGGGGGACTTGACCTCGACGCAGGCGCCGTTTCCTCCGGAGTAAGAGGACTTGGTCCAGTTGTCCGTGGCACCCTGACGAATAGCCATGTTTTTCTCCGGTTCGGCGAGTAGTTCCGATGGCGTGTCGGCCACTTCCCCGGCCGACGTGATCGACGCTACCCGCACCTTCCGACGGCTGAAGGGGCCGTTCACTCGACCGAGTGGCATATTCAGGTCAGGTCTTATGTGGCCGGGGAGCGACGGTGTACCGTACGGCCTCCCTTGTCACCGGGACCGATTCCTCCCCATTTGTCGCTACTTGCCGGCGTAGTGCTTGATGATCTCCGAGATGAACTGCCGGGTCTGGTCGACGTTGAGAGCCTGGGCGCGAAGGTGCTCGTACATCACGCTGTACTTCTGAACGTCGTTGGCCTTCTCCAAGTACAAGTCGCTCGTGACACCCTCGATGTAGACGACCGTCGAGTCCGAGGCGTCGGGGAATTCCAGAATCGCGTACTGGCCGTTCACGCCGGGGTGCGCCCCCATCGAGAACGGCATCACCTGCACGGTGATGTACGGCTCCTCCGAACGCTCTATCAAGTACTCCAGCTGTCGGATCATCAACTGCGCGTCGCCCACGTGCCGGCGCAGCGCCGCCTCGTCGATGACCGCCCACAGGCGGAGCGGACCGACGTCCGGATTGTTGTTGTCCGTCTCGGACAGCCGCTTCTGGCGGTGCATCCGGACCTGGACGCGCTTCTCCACGTCCTGCGGCGCGGTCTCGGGCAACGCGCCGCGGATCAGGGCCTGGGCGTAGTCCGGGGTCTGGAGCAGTCCCGGGACCATCTGGGGCTCGTACGTGCGCAGGCTGGCGGCGTCCGTCTCCAGGCCGATGTAGACGCTGTACGGGATGTCGCCGAAGGCGTGCCACCAGCCCTGCTGGCGCGAGTCCTTGGCCATCTGCATCAGGGAGTCGACGAGTCGGCGGTCCTCGACCTCGTACACGTCGCACAGGTCGCGGACATCGCGCTGACTGATCGAGCGCCGACCGTTCTCCAGTCGGCTGATCTTCGACTGGGAGACGAGGAGGCGCTCGGCCACCTGCTCGGCCGTCATGCCCTTGTCCTCGCGCAACTTGCGCAACTCCATGCCCAGTCGGCGGCGTCGGACGGTGGGATTGACATTGGACGCCACGGAAACGGCACCTCCGCCTTCTTCTTCTCGTTCTGGCTCTGTTTCTGTCTCTCTGCGTGCCTGATGTTCAGCAGACTGCCACCGAAGGGCGTGGTGGCGCTGGGGAACGGGTGGGAAAGGCAGCCGCGTGGGAAAGACAGCCGCGCGGGAAGGCCGGACGTGCGGAAAAGACAGACGCGCGGGGTGGCGGGACCGGGTGGGCCGGCCCCGCCACCCCGCGCGCTGGCGGTTCCCGAACCGGGTCTTTGGGGGACGGCCGGTTCCGGCGATGGCGTTCGGTCGAGCGGTGCGCGTGTGGGCCGCGGATGGATCAAGGGGTGTCGCGGGTCCCACGGGTGGTGCCGGTGGTGCTGGTCGTGCGGGTTCTGCCGGTCCTGCCGTTCCTGCGGGTCCTGCTTGTCACCCGGCGGTCAGTGCGCGGCCGCACGGGCCATCGCACCTGTCCGACGCGGCTGCATCGGGACACCGCCCGCACCGGTCGCGGAGGTGGCCGAAGCCCGCGCGGCGGATGCCGGCGCAGGTGCGCGGTCACGACGTGGCTGTGCCGCCACCCCGTTCTGGACGTCCATGACGGCGTGCGCCACCAGACCGCCCATGGGGTCGTGCCGGATCAGGTCCCGCAACCGGGACCTGGACGACCGCCCCTCGTTGCCGGGGTACAGGTGCTTGCCGAGTCCGACCGCGTGGGCCAGTGCGGCGAGCGCCGCGGTCCGCGGGTCCGGCGGTACACCGGTGCGGATCGCACTGTCGAGCCGGGCACGGATCTCCCGGCTGATCGCCGTGTCGGTCGCCTGGTAGCGAGTCGTCGGCAACACCCCGCACATCTGTCCCGCGACGGCATGAACCATGCCGCAACGCTCCAGATGAGCGAGGTAAATCTGACGGAGCCCCAGTCGGGGTCCGCCGATCCAGTGGACGGCCCGAACCGGGCTGCCGCGCCTGCGCAGCAGTTCCAGTGCGGAGTCCAGAGTCGGATCTCCTGTCGGCCGTGGCATCACCACGGCGATACGATCCCCGTCAGGGGCTATCCGTCCTGCCAGAGCCAGCTCCACTAGCTGTGCCCCGGCCAGGCCGAGGTCGAGCGACTGCGGCTGCGCCGTGGTTCCCGTGGTCGGGTCCAAGGCGAGCAACAGAAGCTCCTCCGGAATTGTTCTGCGGCTCCTGCCCATCCATGCCTCCCCGCGTGGATGAGTGACAGGGTGACGCCTCTCACATTCATCTGTCGAGAGCGCCTGGTCGGTTTATGGGGGAACCTGCATCTATGTCGTTCTCGTCTAGCGGGTGGGCGATGCCCCCGAGACGGGACACTGTTAGACGGTTCGGACAGCGGCCGAACGTCGATCGAGGAGGAACTGGTGGCGGGCGAGTCCCCCGACAAGTCGGTAGATGAAGGTGCGTCGGGGGCGGCGGACACCGCCGCGTCCTCCGCGGAACGGGACCCGAGGCTCTCGGTCCTGCGACCGCGCGAGCCCGAGTCCGGCGACCGGGACCCTCTGAAGGTGGCCGTCGCGGCCTGGGTCGCGTCCAAGTCGGCGGACGCGGAGCGTACGGCGGAGGGCGAGGCCGGCGGCGACGCGGGCTCCGGCGGCACGGACGAGGGTGACGGCGAGGGCGAGGGCGACGGGGACACGCGCCCCGGTGCCGGTGCCGGTGCCGGTGCCGCGGCTGCGGCCGAGGCCGAGCCGGAGGCGGAGGCCGAGCCGGTCGAGGTTGCTCCCGAGCCGAAGGCGTCATCCGGTCGGGTGGGCTCGACCACCACGGCCGGTTCCGTCGATGCCGCAGCGGATTCCGAGTCCGAGACCGGTTCGGAGTCCGGTTCGGAGTCCGGTTCCACCTCGGGTTCCGGCGGGTCCGCGGGGGGTCCGGTGGCCGCCGACAGGCCCGCCGCCGCGGAACAGCGGACGACCGCGTTCGGGGTCGTGAAGCCCGCTCCGGACGCATCCGCCGAGAAGTCGACCGAAGCGGAGGGGCCCGCCGACAGCGAGCGCACCGCCGTGTTCCGGGCGTTCAGGAACGATGCCCGCGAGGCGCCGAAGACACAGCCGAAGCCTGAGCCCACGTCGGGGTCGAGGTCCGAGTCGCAGCCCGAGTCGAAGCCCGAGTCGGAGTCGAAGCCGGGTTCCGGTTCGGATTCCGCTTCTGCCGCGGGGCGGGGTGCGGCCGTTGACCCGCGTTCCGGTTCCGGTTCCGGTTCTGGATCTGGTTCCGGTTCGGCGGGGAAGTCGGCCGAGGACAGTGAGCGTACGGCCGTGTTCCGGGCCGTGAAGCCCGGTACCGCCCCCGCCACCCCCTCCGCGGCCAAGTCCGCGCAGGCCGACCGGCCCGCGCCCGCGAAGCCGGCCGAGGACGGCGAGCGCACGGCCGTGTTCCGTGCGGTGCGTCCCGGTGCCGCCGAGGCGCCGAAGCCGGCTGCCGGTTCCGGCCCGGCTTCCGGTTCCGGTTCTGTTCCGGGCTCAGGTCCCGCGTCTGGTTCCGGTTCCGGTTCGGCGGGGAAGTCGGCCGAGGACAGTGAGCGTACGGCCGTGTTCCGGGCCGTGAAGCCCGGTACCGCCCCCGCCACCCCCTCGACCACCAAGCCCGCGCAGGCCGACCGGCCCGCACCGCCGAGCGCCGCCGGCGGTGAGCGCGCCAGTACCTTCGTGCCGTTGCGCGGCGACAGCGCCCGGCCCGCCGCGCCCACCGCGCCGAAGCCGGCTCCCACCGCACCGGGGTCCGCCCCGAAGCGGGCGCCCGCGCCCGCCGGGCCCAGGCAGGACAGCGAGCGGACCACGCAGCAGCCGCTGCCGCCCAAGCCGCCGCTCGACATGCTGGCGGACCTCACGAACAACCCGCCCCCGCCGCCGAGCCCCCTGCGCACCTTCACGCGGCGGTTCAAGATCTACGCCCCGCTCGTCGCACTGCTGGTGATCATCCTCGCCGTGGTGCAGCTGGTGCGCCCGCTGCCCGAGCCGCAGCTCAAGATGACGGCGCAGAGCGCGTTCACCTTCGACGGATCCGCCCCGGTCCTGCCGTGGCCGAAGGAGGGCCAGGGCTACATGGCCGCCGCCGGCCTCGGCACCGTGGGCACCTTCGGGGAGCAGAAGCCGATCGCCATCGGCAGCGTCGCCAAGACCATGACGGCGTACGTGATCCTCAAGGACCACCCGATGAAGAAGGGTGAGAAGGGCGAGATGATCCCGGTCGACAAGACGGCCGTGGACGACGGCAGGAAGGACTCCGAGGGGGAGTCCACCGTCAACACCCTCAAGGAGGGTGGCCAGATCTCGGAGTACGACGCCCTCGCCGCGATCATGATCCCCTCCGCCAACAACATCGCGCGGCTGCTCGCGCGCTGGGACTCCGGCGGTGACCAGGAGGCGTTCGTCAAGAAGATGAACGACACCGCCAAGGAACTCGGCATGACCAACACGACGTACACGGACCCCTCGGGTCTGGACGCGACCACGGTCAGCACCGCCGAGGACCAGGTCAAGCTGGGTCTCAAGGTCGTCGAGATGCCCGAGTTGATCGCGATCACCAAGCTGCCGAGGTGGACCGACCCGTCCGGCAAGACGTGGCGCAACTACAACGACCTGATCCCCTACAACGACTCGCTCGGGATCAAGACCGGCTCCACCACCAAGGCGGGCGGCAACCTGCTCTTCGCCGCCCAGAAGCAGGTCGGCAAGACGAACCAGCTGATCGTCGGCGCGGTCCTCGGTCAGCACGGCGTGCCCATCCTCGATACCGCCATCGCGGCCAGCAAGGACGTCATGCTGGCCACGCAGAAGACGCTGACCGGCGCGAACGTCGTGAAGAAGGGCCAGGTCGTCGGGTACGTCGACGACGGGCTCGGCGGCAGGACCCCGGTCGTGGCCACCGCCGACGTCGAGGCGGTCGGCTGGCCGTCGCTCAAGGTCAACGTCAAGCTGGGTGAGGGCGGCGGCCCGCTGCCGCAGACCGCCAAGGCCGGTACGGAGATCGGTGTCCTGACCATCGGCGAGGGTGCCAGTCAGGTGAAGGTGCCCGTGGCCCTGAAGCAGGACCTGGTCAGCCCGAGCCTGGGCAGCAAGCTGACCCGCGTCGGCTGAGCCGCCCCGGGCGGGATCTACCGCCGGGGACGGGTTTCGTTCAGGCGCTCCGGGCAACCCCGGGGCGCCTGAGCACGTCTTGGATGCGAGTGCGGTACTCGCGCAGGTGTCGGGGAGAGAGCGTCGGTAGTGACCACCGCTGAGCAGTACGGGCAGGAGCGGGAGCAGCGCGGCCGGACCGCGGGCTCCGGCTCGACTGATGCCGAAACGTTCCCTGCGGACGGCTCCGATCCCCGTTCCGATCCCCGTTCCGATCCCCGTCCCGATCCTCGTTCCGGCTCACGTTCCGGTTCTCGTTCCGGTACGGGTGGCCCGCCGGCCATGGCGCGCCTCGCCCTGCGCTGGGCGCAGGGGCACCCCGTGGTCGTCACCACCGCCGTTGCGGCCGTCCTGCACGTCGTCTGGCTCTTCACCTTCGCCAACAGCGGCGGGGACCTCGCCGCGCAGGACGCCTGGGCCGAGTTCGTGGGCCGGCACCCCGACACGGCGTACAACCTCGCCTGGTACGGCGGGATGCACCCGGTCTCGTACAGCGTGGTGTCCCCGTACCTCATGCACATGCTCGGCGTCCGGACCACGATGATGATCGCCGGGACGGTGTCGGCCGGGCTCCTCGCGCTGATCCTGACGCGCTGCCGGGGCGCCGTCCGGCAGCCGCTGTGGCCGGCCCTCGCCGGGGTCTACGGGCTGCTGTGCAACGCCCTCTCCGGCCGGGTGACCTTCGGGCTCGGCGCGATGTTCGCGCTCGGCGCGGTCGCCGCGGTCTTCTGCTGGCCGCGCGGCTGGGCCGAGCGGCGATGGGCGAAGGCCGCCGTCGCGGCCCCGCTCGCCGGCCTCGCCACCGCCGCCAGCCCGGTCGCCGGGTTGTTCCTCGGGGTGATCGCGGCCGCGCTGTTCCTGAGTAAGCGGCGACCGGGCGCGTACACCCTGGGGCTGCCCCCGGTGGCCGTGGTGGGCCTGTCGGCCTGGCTGTTCCCCTTCTCGGGAACGCAACCGATGAAGCTGGGCTCCGCCTGGCTGCCGTTCGTGTTCGGCCTGGTCATCGTCTTCCTCGTGCCGAAGCGGTGGAAGACGGTCCGGATCGCCGCCGCCGTGTACGCGCTCGGGGTGGCCCTGACCTGGCTGATCGACTCCCAGGTGGGGTCGAACGTCACCCGGCTCGTCATGCTGTTCGGCGGGGCGGTGCTGCTCGCGGCCCTGCCGTACGAGGCCCCGCGCACGCGCCGCCGGTACGCGCTCCTGCTCGCCTTCGTCGGGCTGAACGTCTGGATCACCACCAACAGCGTCACCGACATCATCCGCACCACGCCGCTCGCCTCCTGGAACCGGGAGCTGGCGCCCCTCGTCGACCGGCTCCAGAAGGCCGGCGCCGACCGGGGGCGGGTCGAGGTCGTGCCCGCGAGCAGCCACCGCGAGTCCTCCGCCTTCCCCGCGTACGTCAACCTGGCACGCGGCTGGAACCGGCAGGCGGACCTGGAGCGCAACCCGCTCTTCTACGACGACACGCTCACCGCCGAGAGCTACCGGGCCTGGCTGGGCCGCTGGGCCGTGCACTACGTGGTACTGCCCGTGGACAAACCCGACGAGGGCGGCAAGGACGAGGCGACGCTGGTGCGCGGGGGTCTGCCGTACCTCCACCAGATCTGGGGCGACGAGAACTGGCAGCTCTTCCAGGTGCAGGCCCCCACCGATCTGGTGGCCGGACCCGCGACGGTGGTGCGCGCGGGCGCCGACCAGCTGGTCATCGACGTGAAGCAGGCAGGCCGGGTCAGTGTGCGCGTCCCGCACTCGCCGTGGCTGGGGCTGGTGGACGCCCAGGGCAAGGCGGTGGCGCCCCCGCAGGAGACGGCCGACTCCAAGGCGGGATCCTCGGCGAAGAAGCCCGGGCCGAAGCGGTTCGCCAACACCGCGGGGTGCCTGTTCAAGGCGGCCCCGGACGCGGTGGGCGACGTGTGGACCGAGCTGCTGGCGCCGACCCCGGGGGAGTACCGGGTCGCGGCGAAGTACCAGATCCCTCGGGGAACGCCCTGCCCGCAGGAACTGGTCGACGAGGTCCTGGAGCCGCGGGCGCCGGCCGATCCGTCCCGGCCATGATCGAGAGTTTTTACCCCCGGCCCGGGTGCGTGGGTCGATATATCTGCATACGATCCGAGTAGTCCGATTGGGTGCTTCCCGAGGGAGTTGACGGCGGGATGAGCAAAGAGCAGAAGCACGACGTCCAGGCAGTGATCGCGAAGGCGTCGGAGCAGGTACAACTGCCACGCACGCAGGGTCACGGCTTCGAAGGTCCGGTCCGCAGCAAGGTCAAGGGCGGAGCCCACACGAAGGCGGCCCTCAAGCGGGCCGGCACTCCGCAGGGCGACCGGATCGGCGAGCGCAGCAGAGGCCTGAGCTGACCCCCGTCGGTTGATCGCACGGCCCTCCCGGCCCGGCCGGGAGGGCCCATCCGTGCCCGCAGTGCGCGCAGTGCCCGCAGTGCCCGCAGTGCCCTGAGTGCTCGCACTGCCCGCAGTGCCCTCCGTCGCCTCCGTCGCCTCCGTCGCCTCCGTCCGCGTCGACTCACGCACCCCACACCGGACTTGGCCCCGTGCCCCCGGTGCCCCCGTACCCCGGAAACGACGAAGACCCCCGGCCGTGATCGGCGGGGGTCTCGCGTCGATGTGCCCTCGGCAGGATTCGAACCTGCGACACCGGCTTTAGGAGAGCCGTGCTCTATCCCCTGAGCTACGAAGGCGGGGATCTGTCGGAAAACGTGTCTGAAAGTCCGACGAGATCATCGGGCCGATCGGACTGCTTGGTGACAGGTGCGGTGGCAGCCCGTGAGGGCGTAGCCACCGCGGTCAGTGTAGCGGGTGGAGTCTGCTGCGCAGCAGAGTATCTGCACCCCTGCAGGCAGGGGTGAGGTGCCTCTGAGGGCGGAGCCGGGGCGAGCGCGAGAGCCAAGGGTGCGAGGGATGCGTCAGGTCAGGCTGCGGCCGGGGTCTTGAGCACAGCGCGTGCCATGGAGTTGCTGAGCCAGGCGTAGCCGATGTAGATGAGCAGAGCTGCGGTGGCGCCGTAGGCGGGTACCCGTTCGTGGGGGTAGCGCTGGTCGAACCGGGAGTGCAGGGATTCGCTGTCCTGGCGAAACCCTTTGAGCCGGCGTCCGGCGGGGGTGTCGGGTGGCACCTGTCGCAGGTGTTCCGTTCGGTTGAACCGCTTCTTGCCCGTTGAGGGGTCGGTTTGGCGGTCCTCTTCCGTCTCGTCAACCCGAATGTGCTCGGTATGCGTCTTGACGGGGCAGGGAATAGTGATCCGGTGGTAATAGCGGGTGGCCTTCTTGCCTTTCCTGCAGGCGAGTTCCTCGACAGGGAGGGGAGCGTAATGGTCCTTGCCGGTCTTGAGGTCGATGAGGCGCTCGCAAACGCGACCCTCGGCGACATACAGCTTGTGGTTGCAGGGACCTTCCTGGAAGAGAGTAAGGGATTCGGGTGAGAGCCCACTGTGCTGCGTTGTGAAGGCGACGAGACCGGCAGCGATCAGCGGAGCACGGTGAACTCCCCGCAGGGCGGTGTCGTAGGTGATGGCACGCAGATCAGGAGCCTTGGTGAGGAGGTGCTTGACCATTTTGACGAAGGCGGTTCCTTCGTCGTCGCGGTGAGGGTCGCGGGCGCGTGATTTGTGGCGGATTGATTCGATGTTGAGCACGATCCGGCTGTGCGGAGTGTCAGCGAGGCGTACGGCCATGGCTAGGAACTTGTTGCCGTAGACGCGGTTTCCTCCGCCCTCGACGCTGATGCCGGCGTCCGGATCGACGCGGTGGCGGCGAATCTCTCCAGTGACCTTGTCTGCGACCTCGTGGTGCCTTTGGGATGACGCGGGCCTGGCGACGGTGGCGTCAGCGTGGACGACTTGCTGGCGTTCGGGGTAAGCGCGACTGACGCGCTTACCGCTTTCCGCCATCATTCCGGAGTCGAGGGCCTGTTGGATCCACAGGTCGCGGCTGATGTCCCGGATTGTTGCGAAGGCAGGCTTGAGATGTTTTTGGAAGTAGTAGTTCCACTGGCTGCGGCTCGGGCCGACGGGAGGGAGGGTGTCCGCTGCTTCATCTCCCATGTGGCTGCGCAGGGCGTCGCGTACTTGATTCCACCAAATGGAGTCCTGGAGGTTGACCGCGGTGTAGCGGGCGGAATCGAAGATCGAGATGGAGCTGAGGAAGATCAGGTAGACGATCGGAGGGTAGTGGGCGGGGCGGCCGGTCCTGCTCTTGGCGGGCAGTGAGTCGGCTGCCGTGTAGAGGTCGGGGTTGTTCACCAGGTATGAGAACCGTTGGTTGAGCGAGATCGCGGGTGCTTCGGGGCCTTTGGGCGGCAGCGGGTCTCCGGCGGCACCGAATGCATCATCGGGGATGGGGCCGATGGTGTAGTCGGGCCTCTTCCTCTTGGCGGGTTTGCGCCTGGGGCGGGATTTGGGCGTGCTCATGCCGTACCGCCTGCGCGGGGGGTCTTCCACTGGAGCCCGGCAAGGCCTGCCGCGCTGTCGAGGGAGGACAGGCCCAGGCGCCGGGCCACCTCGGAGAGCGAGCCCGATTCCCTGAGGATCTGGCGGGCGAGGAACCGCGTGACGTCGCGGGGTTCGACCTTGCGTGTGGTGGTGGACAGTCCGCAGCGCCGGACGATCTCACCGAAGGCGGATCCGACGCTGGCCTGGGCGACGTGGGCGGCAGAGCGAGGGTTGGCGACAAGCAGTCGCTGTTCAGGGGGCTTGCCGGCCAGATGGGTGAGACGCAGGCCGAGCACGTAGCGGGCCCAGTCGGACAGCGGGCAGGTGCGGGCTTCGGTGTAGGTGGCGCCGCGCGTGGTGATTTCACCGGCGTCCAGATTGAGGTCGGTGGTGCCTGAGGCCGCGATCTCGGCGCTGTGCAGGCCGGTCAGGAGAAGTGCCAGTACTGCGGCGTTGCGGGTCGCGGGCATGCCGCGTTCGGAGTGGAACTTCAGCAGCTCGATCTCTTCGATGCTGAGGCCGGCGCCCGCTTTGCGAGGACTGCGGTGGATGCGCTCCGCGTCCACGAGCGGGACGCACTGGGTCAGGCCCAGGGCGCGAGCGTAGGTGTAGAACGATGCGATGCCGGAGCGGCGTTGGCGGCGGGTGCCGTCCTCGGGGGTGACGATGATGTTGCCGTGGCGGTCGTGTCCGGGAGCGCGATCGAACGCTGTCACCAAGTCCGCGGTGACCTCGTCGATCAAGGTGATGCCGTGGGCTTTGCCGAAAACCAGCAGCTCTTCCGCGGCCCTGGTGTAGAGCTTGGCGGTTTGCGGGCTCATCAGCCCGGTGTCCACTTCATGCGACCAGGCGCGGCTGACCTGTACGACCGCGCTTCTCAGCGTGACCGCAGCGCGCGCTGTGCGCTTGGTGGGGGTCTGCTTTGCTGGTGGACGGTGTGTGCGCCCGTCGGCGGGCACGCTACCGTGGGCGGTGTTCCTTGCCTTGCGTGAGGACATGCCGAAGCCCCTTCCGCGCGGCCCAGCCGCGCCGGATGGTCGGTGGAGGTGGGGTCCGGCAGCGCCATCCCGGCCAAGGGAAGAGGGCGCTGCCGGACCTGCTTTGTGTGAGGTGTTGCCTACCTGACGGGGCCGCTCCGAAGTTTCGTGGTGATCTCGGCGAGGCCGCGCAGGTGGCCGTGGAGGGCCAGCAGGTCCTCGGCGGACAGGCGGGCCAGATCTGCCAGGAGAACCGGTGGCAGCAGCAGCGCGAGCAGGTCCAGCTCCGGTGCCGGCCCGCCGTTCGTTGCCGTCGGCGTCTGCTCACGGCGCGGCCGGGGAACCGACGGACCGAAGGAAGCACCGGCTTCGCCGCCGACTCCCGAGGGCGGATCGCCTTCGAGGGCGGGTACCGGGCCGGGCTGCTGCTGCGTCTCCTTCTGCGGTCCGCTCTCCGGGGCGGACCGGCTGCTGCCGCTCGGCTGCTGGTCCTGCCGCTGGAGCGGATCGAGGTCGAGCGCACCTCCGGGCCAGCTCAGCCGGCCGTCCCCTTCGGGAACGAGCATGCCCACGGCCACGAGCAGGTCGACAAGGACATGGACCTGGCTCATACGCTTCTCGGGGGCATGAGCGGCTTGGCAGAGCTCGAAGACCAAGAACTGGCGGGATCGCGGCCCTTCGCCCAGGCACTGCATCACCGTGCGGGTGAACCACTCGTCCTTCCACGCCTCACGGAGTGCCTTCAGGCCGGCCTGCTCTCCCTCGGCCCAGGCGCGGCCGACACTCTGTCCCAGCTCCGTCGGAACGTAGCCAGAGCGGGCCGGACCCTTCGTGATCAGCCCGGTGGCGAGGAGGAACACGGGAACGAGCCCGCAGCGCCTCTCGGGGACGGCGGTCAGCTCATGGAGGACGGCCGCGGTCAACGGCTCGTCTGCCATGCAAAGAGCCCTCATCACGGTCAGCTGCCGGTCGGCCCGGAGCCTGTCGCTCGGCAAAATCCGTTCACCGGACCCCAGCAGGGAGCGTCCCACTGTCATACCTCTCCACCTCCGATCGTCCAGAGACCGCCTGGGGGCCTGCTGCGCCGACCTGACGCGGCAGTACTCATCTCACAAACACAGCCTTGCTGCTTTGATAGCATCCCTGGTGGGGGTGCGCCTCTCGGCACCCCGTCCTTCACAATGGGCGCATGACCGGAGGAACGTGGCGTGCGAAAAAGCCGTGGGAGTACGCCGTGGCCGGTGAATGGCCGTACGCGGTGATGGACGGCTTCCTGCCGGCTCAGGTGGGCCAGGCGGTCGCCCGCGCCTTGGCCGAGGCCATGGAACGGCAGAAGTTCAGTGCGAACTCGCTGGCGGCGGCCTCGGGAGTCAATCGGCAGGTCATCTCGAACGTCCTGGCCGGCACCGTGTGGCCCGACTTGATGACGATGGTGCGCCTGGAAGAGACGCTCGGCGAAATGCTGTGGCCCCGCCACCTCGACTGGCCCACCGATGAGAACGGAGTGCGTCAGCAACCGCTCCCGCCGCAGGAGCAACGCGACCTCGACTAGAGGATCTTCGATCCATATCGGTGTAAATGGGTATGAAGAAGGCATGGGTGTAGGCCCTTCCGATGGAGGGAAATGGCCGAACACCCCGCGAACGTGGGTGTGAACCGCTAGCTTCGGAGGTGGCGGCCTTGCCGCGTTGGGAGACCGCCGCCCCAGGCGTGGCCCAGGTGTCCAGCCGGGAGGCCACGGTGTGGGGCGGCGGTCCGCTTATGTGGGCCTGCCTAGGCGGCCTCCCAGGCCGCGGTGAGCCGGTAGAAGGTCTGCTTGCCGTCGGGCCCGATGGTCTTCGTCACGACCTCGCGCTTACGTAGGCCATCGAGCAGGGCCCGAGCTCGGTCCATCGAACCGTCAGCGCCCGCTTCGAGTTCCATCGCGACGGCCTTCGGGGTCCACTCCCGCTCCGGGTCGCGCGAAAGGATTTTCAGGACCGCCAGTGTGCGCTCGCCCGCAATCCGGACAGGGTGCGTGGCGGGCTGTGGCTCTGGTGCAGGGCGCGTCGCTGTGGCCGAGGTGGGGTCGTGTTCGGGTGAGACGGCAACGAGCCGAGTCTGGGCGGGTTCGGAAGCCTGGCGAAGGCCTATGCCCCGTGCCAGAACGGTGCGGAGGTCCTCGAGTACCTGCTGGGCCTCCTGGAGCTCGGCCGCGGCCTGTTGCTCCTGCGCCGTAACCTCTTGGACTTCGGCGTTCAGCTTGGCGATCATCGCCTCGAGTCGGGCCCGGTGCTCACCGTGTGATGCGACGCGGACATCGCGTTCACGGATCATCGCCTCCAGATCTGCGGCAACGTAGGCCGCAGACTGATTGAGGCCCTCGGGCAGGCTCATGTCGCCACAGTAGAGCGACAGTTCGGTGCATGTCTGCCGATCCAAGGAGTGAGTACGCAGCAGCTGAATCTCTGACCACATATGTCTGTTAAATGATCACCTCTGAGGGTGCATCTGAGTACCTCCTCCGTACCTGTTGCGCCGCTTTTGCGGAGACCTAGGCGGGCAGGGGTCTGTGCACAGCTCACATCAGGGCATCTGAGTGACTCTTAAGGCTTACGACATCGCATCACGACGTCGTAAGCCTTAAGAGTCACTCAGATGCTGAGTCTTGGATGCGGATGGGGACTCCTTGAGTGTCACGTTCGTAGATGCGGGCCTTGTTCTTGGTGCGCTTGCGTTCCACTCCTTCCTGCAGGCCGATGCCGTTGGGTGAAGACCCCGGCCTCTTTGAGGTCGCCGACGCCCTGTGCACGGCCCTGGCGATCGGGGCCCCGGTGTACGCCATCATCGAGGGCAACGAGCGCGGCTGGACCAAGCCGGAAGTCGTCATCGCCCTGTCCGTCACCGGGCTCGCCTTCGCGGCCTACGCCGACCTGGGACTAAGCACCGACCAGCCCCTGCTCGCAGTGGCATCCCCTCCCACCGGTGGCTTCCCCGCCCCCGGCCCCGCGCACGTGCCCGGGCCGCGCATCTACGATGACTGCTTGCCCAGCCGCTCGAACCGATTGGCGATGAAGTCGCCCCAGGCGGGGGATCGGACGACGAACATGCTAATGCGAATTCGCTCATCATCCTTTCCGTCTTGTCGCCGATCCAGGGGACCTCGAATGCCATGAATCCCCAGTCGGTGAGCTGGGAGGTGATCGCCGTAGCGGCGGCCCTCACGTCCCGTTCGGGCTCGTCGATCCGTATGGTCGGAACAATGCCGCTGAGCCCATGGGGGTTACGTACATGAGAGGTACGATCTTTCCTCCTGATCGAGTCCGGCCATAGCCGGACCGCCCCCCTATGAGATCCGTTCCTCAGGGTGAGTTCACGTGACTACACTGTGCGGCATGACCGACTTGAACGACCTGGACAAGGCAATCCACCGCTCGATCGACGGTGAACCGGCCGCCCTCGTGGCGCCCGGTGCAGGCCTGAAGGAGTTACCTGAAGCCCTTGTGAACCTGACGTCGCTCCGCAGGATCGATCTCGACGGAAATGATCTGGAGTTCTTGCCAGCGTCGATCTCGAACCTGTCGCAGCTGACCAGTCTCACACTCTATGCGAATCAGCTGGAGGAAGTCCCGGAAGAAATCGGGAGACTGGCCTTGCTCCAGCATCTGAGCCTTGGCCGGAACCAGCTGGCCTCTGTACCTGACAGCCTCTGGGAGCTGACCGGACTCCTTTCGCTCAACCTGGCCGAAAACAAAATTGCCAACATTCCGGACGCTGTCAAGAATCTGAGTGCGCTCAAGATGCTCGATCTTGGGCACAATTGTTTGGGTCGTGTACCGGATGCCATCGGAGATATTCCGAACCTCACCGACTACCTGTATCTCAGTGACAACGGGATCGCTTCGGTTCCCCCCGCCCTCGGCCGGCTGAACCTCCTGGGATATCTGAATCTCACCGACAACCTGCTGACCACGCTCCCTCCGGAAATGGGCGGCATGGCGGCCCTCCGCGAGCTACGCCTCTATAACAACCGGATCGACCGATTGCCGGACGAACTCGGAGACCTCTCGAACCTGCGCGAGCTGCACCTCATGAACAACAGGCTCGCCACTCTGCCGGAAACCCTCGGAAACCTGAGCGAGCTACGTCATCTCGACGTCCGCAACAATCCGCTCCGTGAGCTACCGGAGTCGATCGGGCGGCTGGAGCGGTTGACCCACCTGGACCTCCGGGCTAGCCGGCTGACCGAACTGCCGGAGAGCGTGGGGTCACTGCCGCGGCTGGAGAAGCTCGACCTGCGGTGGGTGAAGCTGGACCGGACCCCCGCCTGGATCGGATCACTGCGTGAGCGTGGATGCGTGGTTCTCCTGTAGTGCGCCGACTCACTCGGCTGGGATGATCCCCAGCCGAGCCGCCACGAGGGCCACCTCCGTGCGATTCGTGCAGTTGAATTTGACCAACAGGTTGGAGACGTGGCGTTTCACCCCGTGGATTGAAATGCCCATGGCGCGGGCTATCTGATGATTGCTGAGGCCGTTCAGCAGATGACCCAGAACCGTGTACTCGCGCTCGGTGAGCCTGGCGATGCCCGGGGCCCCTATGCGGGTGGCCCCGGGGTCCCCGATGTTCGCGATCTGTTGGACAACCGGTTCGGGTACCGTCGACTCACCGCGTAAGAGGCGTTCGAAGACTCCGGGCAAAGAGTCGGCATTGACGTCCCGGCGTAGCAGGTATCCGTCGACCGCGTGCAACTGGGCGAAGGAGGCCATGGCCTTCACCTCGTCGACGCCGACGGTCACCAGCACTTTTGTCGGAGCCCGCGCGGGGGCTGCCCGCGTGACCTCCGTGTACATTCCGATCGGGATGACCAAGATGTCGAAGCGGTTGTTCCCGATCAACCTCTCGGCATCGTCCACGGTACGCCCGATTGTCGAGCGTGACACGAGCGGGATCTCTTTGAGGAGGAAGGGTAGACCGTGGTACGAGACGTCGTCCTCGGCCAGCCAGAACACAGATAATTCGTTCCGTGCGCCGTTCTCGTCGTTCTGCTCTTCATAAGCGGAGGCGGATATCCCGACCTCGCACTCACCGTCCCATGTGCGGCTTACCATCGCAGGGTCCTCCCAACTGGAACCGATTTTGTGGGTGGGGGCGACGCTGTCAGGCGAAGGAGTGCCTGGCCCTTCCGCCCGGCCGAAATACAGCGGATGTGTGGCTGCTGAACGGAAGCATGAAAGTTCACGCTATCCGAGGCATCAATCCGCTCGAACCGATCATTCGGCCAAAGGGGGGGCGGTTCAGGCCAACCTGGTGACATGTGACAGAAGAATGTGCGAGGTGGGGAGCGGTAGGGCGGAGCAGATTTCCGTACTAAGGGATTGCAGATCATCAAGGTGTTGCTTCCCGACCTGGGGCTCGTTGGTCTGGTATGCGCATCCCGGACGAGACCCGTGACCAACTCTGTGCGAAGTTCGCGGTGTTGTTCCCGCATCTGGACGAGCGGCAGCGACGGCTGTTGATGGGGGCCGAGGCCCGGCTGCTGGGGCATGGTGGCATCCGCGCTGTCGCTCGGGCGGCCCGGGTCAGTGAGACGACGGTCCGCGATGGCGTGTTCGAGCTGGAATCCGGCGACGAGCCGTTGGGGCGGGTCCGGCGTCCCGGCGGAGGACGCAAACGGGTCGCCGATCTGGACCCGGGGCTGCGGCCGGCACTGCTGGCGCTGGTCGAGCCCGATGAGAGAGGCGACCCGATGTCGCCGCTGCGGTGGACTGTGAAATCGACCCGTACGATCGCGGCGGAGCTGGCCCGGGCCGGGCACCGGATCAGCGCCGATACCGTGGGCGACCTGCTGCGGGAGGAAGGCTTCAGCCTGCAGGCCAACGCGAAGACGCTCGAGGGTAACCAGCATCCGGACCGGGACACCCAGTTCCGTTACCTCAACGAGCAAGCCCGCAACCACCGGGACGCCGGCCAGCCGGTCATCAGCGTGGACACCAAGAAGAAGGAACTCGTCGGCGACTTCAAGAACAGCGGCCGCCAGTGGCGTCCCGCCGGCGAGCCCGTCCCGGTCAGCGTCCACGACTTCGCCGACCCGCAGCTGGGCAAGGCCGTCCCCTACGGGATCTACGATCTGACCGCGAACACCGGCTGGGTCAACGTCGGCACCGATCACGACACCGCCGCGTTCGCCGTGGAATCGATCCGCCGCTGGTGGCACGACCAGGGCCAGGCTGCCTACCCGCGAGCGACACGGCTCCTGATCACCGCCGACGCCGGCGGATCCAACGGCTACCGCACCCGGGCATGGAAGCTCGAGCTGGCTCAACTCGCCGCTGAAACCGGGCTGACGATCACTGTGTGCCACCTACCACCGGGCACTCAATGCCGTTGCTTAACTCAGCGAACTATCGCGGGGTGCAGTGTGATGACCTTGGGTGTGACCCGCCGTGTTGGTTGCCGGTCCCGGGTGTTGATCCGGTAGGAGAGCTTGGAGGAGTACTTCGAGTCCGGTCGTTTGAGGTGTCGGTCCGCCTCGCGCAGGCGCCTGGCGCCGTTGTCGAGCTTGCGGTGCACCTTCGCCGCCAGCACCGCCAGGAACTTCTTGATCTTCTTGGGCGTATCCGCACACTGGCGGACCACGCTGCGCCGTGTGTGCTTGAGGACCTTGACGAACGAGACCCGGTCCGGGTTGATGCCGTTGTCGTCGGCCAGACACATGATGACCCGCGTGAGGCAATGGTGCACGACCAGGTGCGCCCAGACCTCCTGCCGCACCAGATCCGGGTCTCCCGAGCGCAGGACCTCAGCCGGCCCGCGCTGGAAGGTCTTGATCTGCCGGAACGCCGACTCCGCCTCCCAGCGCTCGTGGTAAAGGGCCGCCAGTTCCGCGACGGGGTAGGCCTCGACATCCGTCAGGTCAGTCAACAGCCTGATCACCTCGCCGCCGTCGACCTGGTACTCAATCACCCGCACGGTCACTCCGCCCGGATGCGATGCTCGTTGGCCGGCCAGGCTCATCCGGCCCAGGTAGGTCCCGTCGGCCAGATGCTCGATCGGCAGGTGTGCCACCGGCGAGCGAGCCCGGATCAGCAGATGGGCCTCGGCTCCGAGATAGGCCTTCCATAACTCGACCCCGGGGAAGCCCCGGTCCATGATGACGAGCATCTTGCTCGCCGAGGCCGCCAGAGCGATCGCCAACTCCCTCTCACCGCCGTTGAATCCGCCCACCGCTGCGTCGATCTGGGCATGCGTGCCGCACTCGGTCAAGGTCACCACCCGTACCTGCGGAAACCCCGCCGACTGGCCGTTCTTGACCGGCCCGCCGAACGCGGGCCGGTTGGCCGGTGTGTCCGGTGCGTCCAGCACGAACCCGTCCACCGCGGCCAGCCGCATCCCTCGATAGAAGGCGCCCTCCAGCCCGACCGGAGCCAACGGGCCGGCCAGCTCCCGAAACACGGACTCCAGCACCAGCGGACCCAGCCGCCCACGCGCCCGCGTAAACGACGACTTGTTCGGAATGCTTGCACTCAGCTCCGGGACGCTGCCGACCAGGTGTTCAGCGACATCGTCGTAGGAGTCCTGCTGGAACAGTGCCAGCGCAAGGGTGAAATAGACCATGAACCCAGCGGGCAGCGCGCCGGGCTTCTTGTCCCGGACTCGGCACTTCTCCAGCACCCCGGCGACGAGTTCCGGAGTCACCCATCGGGTCACCACCCCCAGCCGCACATGATCGGACAACCCCACCCAAGGATGCATGCCCGGCCCAACGACCCCGCCCCTCCAGCATCACTGCGAACTGCTTGACGAGTTCAAGCAACGGCATTGACCGGGCACTTCGAAGTGGAACAAGATCGAGCACCGGCTGTTCTCGCACATCACCATGAACTGGAGCGGCCGCCCGCTGACCAGCCACGAAGTCATCGTGCAGTCGATCGCCGCGACCACCACCCGCACCGGACTGCGCGTGAGGGCCGAACTCGACACCAACACCTACCCGACCGGAGTCCGTATCAAAGACGCGGAGATGGCCGCCCTGCCGCTGACCCGGCACGCGTTCCAGGGCGCCTGGAACTATGCACTGCACCCCCAGCCATCACCTGTAATCCCGGCGGCCCGGGCCCCGCAGACGCCGGATCCGGAGTGGAACCAGGCCTTGCTCTCTGATCCCGCACTGACCGGGATGACCGTCCAGCAACTGAACGACCTCACCGAGACCCTGGCCCCGGACGGGGATATCCGGCGCGGCCCGCCCGCCCGGCTGGCCTTCCCCGACCAGGTCCTGGCCACCGTGCTCCACCTACGGGCCGCCCTGGCCGCGGAACCCCTCGCCGTGCTGTTCGGCACGAGCCGCACCGCAATGCACCGCACCTTCTTGAAGAACCGGCGACTGCTCGAGACACACGGCATCACCATCCCACCGGCGACAACCCCACCCACGGCCCTCGCCGCCCTTCAGGCCCGGGTCCAGGCACAGACCAGCGAGGACAACAAGATCAAGACGACGTGTTAATGATCTGCAAGCCCTAAGGGTTGTCCCGTAAATGATCTTTGAGTCGCCTCGGTGGGGTCGGTCGCTGTGTGGTCGGCTTGCCTATCCGGCGATGGCGAGGTTGTGCATCCGGGCGATGCCGAGCATGGCGTGGTGGACTCCGTCGCCTTTGAGGCGGCAGTCGCGGAGGATCTTCCAGGCTTTCATGCGGGCGAAGGTGTGCTCGACGCGTGCGCGGACCCGCTTGTGGGACTTGTTGTGTGCTTCCGTCCAGTCGGGCAGGTCTTCGCCCTTGCGTCGGCGGTGGGGCATGACGAGTTCGGTGCCGGGATAGCCGCCGTCGGCGATCGTGGTGGTCTTGCCGACGGCGGCTTTGGCGCCGGATTCCTCCCATGCCTTGCAGTCGTTGCGGTTGCCGGGCAGGGGCTGGCCGACCACAACAATCAGCGGGTGTCGGCGTCGATGACGACCTGGTGGTTGGTCGAGTACCGGTAGTTCTTGGGCTGCTCCGCCACGGCGTGGTCCCGGGTCGGGACCAGGGTGCCGTCCACGATGAGCACGGTGTCCTTGGCGAACCGCTTGCGGGGTTGGAGCGCGAGCAACGGCCCGATGTGGTCGATGATGCGGTCCGCTGCCGACTTGGACACCCCGAAGAGCGAGGCTAGCTGGCGCATCGTCAAGTTCGTGCGCCAGTACGCGTGACCAGCTGAGCCCGGTCCTCCAGCGGGAGACTCCACGGCCGGCCCTTGCGGACCGCATCAGCACCCTCGCGCCGCAGTACGGTCACCAACTTGCCGAACAGGCGAGGGCTCAGCCCGGTGAACGGGGCTATCCAGGACGGCTCCGAAGCCGTGATCACACCAGACACCGCGAGATCATCTCACTCGTCACCGAGTGTCCCGTTCACGGCAGTTCTGAACCTTGAGCGGCGCTCTTCACTGGGCCCGGTGACCTGAGTCAGTCGAAGAGGGCAACGAGTCCATTCACCCAGATCGCGAGGAACAGAAGGGTCGCCACCAGGCAGCCGACGCCCGCCAGCACACCGCCGACCGTCCACGGCTCGGAGGGCGCCTCGTACTCCTCTTCCAGGTCGTCCCGGTAGGAGGCGGGGTCGTCCCAGTCGACGGGGTGCCCCACCTCCTCAGTGCAGGCGGTCCGCACCGCGACCAACTGCCCCTCCGCGAAGGCGGTGGCGGCCTTCGCCTCGGGGCCGTGCCAGGCGAGGGCCTTCATCCGCCACCCGGGAGACCCGTACCGCGCCTCGAAGGCGGCGGTCTCGTCGGCGTTCCGGTCCTCTTCAAGGTACATCCAGCGTCCGGCCTCGGCGGCGTCGCCGTAGAGCCGGTACACCTCGGCCAGACGACGGCGGAGCGTCAGGTCGTGCGGGAAGGACGAGATGAGACCGCGCAAGCGCTGGCGCGCGACGGGAACCTGGCCGGCGGCCAGGTCTGCATCGACTCGGGCAAGGGCCTCGTTCAGGGGCATGAACGCATGACCGGGTACCGCACTGACCTACGTCGACCTGCTTTTGTCGCTCAGCACTCGCTCGCTCTCAACGGCATCGGCTGAACCCCACTGAGACGGGACACCGTCAGTTACGGGACAGCCCTTACGAGCTCGTGCATGGTTGGCGGTGGTGCGTCGAAAGGTGCAGGTCGGCCCGATGGTCACTATGGCTGACGGGCTCCGCGGGTGGCGGTCTGCTGGTGTGAAAGCAGTCCGGCGATGGCTTGGATCGTGTCGCTCAGGTGCTCACGTCGGCCGTGGTGGCGGGCGAGGGCCCGCCAGTTCTTGAGGTGTGCGATGCCGTGCTCGACCCGGATCCTGCGTGAGGAGTGCGCTTTGCGTTGGCGTTCGTAGATTTCCTCGTACCAGTCCGGCGGGTTCTTCTTGAACTTGCGGTGTGGTGGTGTCACCACGCGGCCGCCGGTCTCGGCGCCCAGGCCCTGGTAGCCGGCGTCGGCGAGGATCTCCACGGCCACTGGGCTGGCGGTCAGGTGCTTGACCAGGCCTAACTGTCGGGCGTGGGTGATGTCGGCACAGCTTGCCGGCTGGGCTGGACTGCAGAACAGGAGCCTGCCGCTGGCGTCTGTGAGGATCATGGCCTTGACCGCGTTCTGCTTGTTCTTGCCGGAGATGAACGTCTCCCGGTCCTTGCGGCCGACGGCGGGTCTGCGGACCCGGATCTCGGTGCCGTCGATGATCCCGGTCTGCCCGCTGGTACCAAGGTGGTCGATGACCTCGGTGAGGGTGCGGAGCCGGATGCCGGATGCGATGGTGCAGCCCCGGGCCGCGAGCAAGGGCTTCACCTCGCCGATCGCCCTGGTGATCGTGGAGCGGTCAACGCCGAACCAGCAGGCCAGCACGTCGTGAGTAGCACCGTGGCGAAGGTGGACAAGCGTGGCCAGCAGCCGGTCGATGAAGACCAGCCGGTGCTTCGCGCCAGCGCCGACGGCCCGTTTCCGCGGCCTGGCCTCCAACCTCGCCTGGTGCCGTTCGTGCCATAACGGACCTACCTCGGCAATGAGTTCGGCGATCACCTCGGGCGTGAGCCCTGTGATCCGCCGGTCGCTGACGATCGCTGCACGAGACCCATTCCCCACCACACGAACATGATCAGGGATCACGATCCAGCGTCGAACCGCCAACCATGCACGAGCTCGTTAGCCGTCGATATCTCGCCTTCCGCTTCCCGCCGAAACCGTGATCAGTGCCTCCTCCAGAGTGAAGGCCTTGGCGTACAGGGCCTTGCCGACGATCGCGCCCTCGACGCCCAGCGGCACCAGCGTGGACAGCGCCTGCAGGTCGTCCAGGCAGGAGATGCCACCCGCGGCGACGACGGGCCGGTCGGTGGCGGCGCAGACGTTCTTCAGCAGCTCCAGGTTGGGGCCGGCGAGGGTGCCGTCCTTGCTGATGTCGGTGACGACGTACCGGGCGCAGCCCTCGGGGTCCAGGCGCGCGAGGGTCTCGTAGAGCTCGCCGCCCTCGCTGGTCCAACCGCGGCTCTGGAGTGTGGTGCCGCGTACTTCGAGGCCGATCGCGATCTTGTCACCGTGCTCGGCGATGGCCTTGGCGGCCCACTCCGGGGTCTCCAGGGCAGCGGTGCTGAGGATGATGCGCGTACAGCCGGTGGCGAGGGCTGCGGCGAGCGAGGCGTCGTCGCGGATGCCGCCGGAGAGCTGGACCTTGATGTCCATGGCGCGGGTGATCCCGGCGGTCAGGTCCCGGTTGTCACCGGTGCCAAAGGCGGCGTCGAGGTCGACCAGGTGCAGCCACTCGGCACCCGAGCGCTGCCAGGCGAGGGCCGCCTCCAGTGGGGAGCCGTATGAGGTCTCCGTGCCCGACTCACCACGGAGCAGTCGGACGGCCTGCCCGCCGCGGAGATCGACCGCGGGCAGCAGCTCGAGTTCCTTCGTAGGGGTCACAGGGCCTCGATCCAGTTGCTCAGAAGGTGGGCTCCGGCGTCGCCGGACTTCTCTGGATGGAACTGCGTCGCCCACAGGGCGCCGGCCTCCATCGCCGCGACGAAGGGCTCGCCGTGAGTGGCCCGGCTGACCCAGGGCACACCGCTGCGGGGACTGGCGGATTCCGGGTGCTGGTCGCGCACAGCGTGCGAGTGCACGAAGTAGTACCGCGCCCCCGGGTCCGCGCCGGCGAAAAGACGGCTGCCGGCGGGCGCGTCCACCACGTTCCAGCCCATGTGGGGGATGACCGGGGCCCTCAGCGGCCCGACCGTTCCGGGCCAGGCGCCGAGCCCCTCGGTCTCCACCCCGTGCTCGATGCCGCGATCGAAGAGGATCTGCATGCCGACGCAGATGCCCAGCACCGGGCGGCCGTCGGCGAGACGGCGCCGGATGACGAGGTCACCGCGGGTCTGGTTGAGGCCCTCCATGCAGGCGGCGAAGGCGCCCACGCCGGGGACGAGAAGGCCGTCGGCGTCCATTGCCTGGTCGTAGTCATGGGTGATCTCGGCGTCCGCACCGACCCGCTCCAGGGCTCGCCGGGCGGAACGGACGTTGCCGAAGCCGTAGTCGAAGACAGTGACCTTCTTACCCGCCATCAAGGGCACTCCTTTATCGTGCCGTGACGCATGTCAACTGCACCCGCTGGTCGAGCCGCAGCCCTCGCAGACATAGCACGAGCCCGTCGGCCGCATGGTCGTGCCGCAGGTCAGGCACAACGGCGCGTCCACTCTGGCCTCCTGGGTCATGAGCCGCAGGGCGGAGCTGCTAGCACGGGGGCGGTGAGCGCGAGTCTCCCGGTCGTCGAGGGGCTCGTAGGAACCGGTGTCGAGGTGCCGCTGACGCTCCTCGGCGGAGTGGATGCCGAGGGCGGAGCGGGTCTCGAAGGGCAGGAAGTCGAGCGCCACGCGACGGAAGATGTAGTCGACGATCGACTGCGCCATCCGCACGTCCGGGTCGTCCGTCATACCG
>NZ_LGDE01000435.1 GCF_001279725.1 Streptomyces sp. WM4235
TCGTTGGTGGGGGCGAAGACGGTGATGTCCTTCGCGTTGTTGAGGGTGTCGACCAGTCCGGCCTGCTTGACGGCCGCGACCAGCGTGGACAGGGCGGGGCTATCGGACGGTGTGGGGCTCCACGCCCCCTTGGTTGCCCCGGGTGGCGAGGTGCTCACACCACGCCATTCGGAGCGGTCCGTCCGACGGATGGCAGCCTCACCCGATCCAGTGAAGAACCCTGTCCCGGACACTGCCGCCCCACGACATGACCGGCGCAAGGACGAGAGACGTGCTCTCCGGAACGGGGCAGGCGGTGCAGGGCGGCTGCTGCGTCGGCCGGTGGATGGACGGCAGATGGACGGCCGCCACGACGACGCCGGTCCCGGGGGCGGTCTTCGACGAGCCCGAGAAGTGCCTCGCGTGCGATCTCATCGACGGCCGGTTTCGCCATGCCGGCCACCACCTTCAGCCACAGGGGAAGACGGTGGGCAGGTGCGTGCGACCCGAGACTGACGGCGGTCGATCTCGGGGCTGAGGGGAACCCGTGACGAGTTACGGATCAAGGCGGATGGCCCGGCCGGGGGTGGACGCAAGGATTGGGACGACCCCGTCAACGGGGCCCTCAACCCTCAGGAGAGCCTGATGACTTCAATGCGCCGCCCCGGGAAGATGGTCCTCCCTGCCCTGCTCGCCGCCCTCGCCGTCGGCTTACCCCTGAGTGCCGCCCCCGTCGCCTCCGCCGAGCAGCGTGCGGACAAGACCGCGTACGCGAGCGTCACCGGGAGCGCGACGTTCGTCCTTCCCTACTACCCGGACGACGACGTCCGCTCGTTCAGCTTCGACGCGCACGCGGTCCCGTACAGCCGCCCGTTGCCCGAGATCCCCACGGGACTTCCGACCGATGCCCGGGGCACGGTCACGATCTCCCACCACTCCGCCGAGCGGAACATCACCTACACCTCCGAAGGCCGCGTGGACTGCCTGGTCACCGGCCCCCACACCGCGACGCTGACAGCGATCATCACCAAAGTGAGCCCGGGCGGCCCGGACGACGTCGGCAAGCGGCTCGGGTTCAGCGTCTACGACGGCGGCAAGGACAAGGGACACTCCGACGACCGCGTGGGCTTCTCGTGGAACGGCGTGAACCTGCTGCCGAGCGGCGACGCCGCTCCCGCGGAGGCACCGGTCGGCACCTGCATGGCCCCCGCCGCGTACGCCCCGGTGACCAAGGGCGGCTACACGGTCAGGCACGCCGAACTGCCTCCCCTGCCGAAGCGCTGACCGACGCACAGCCTCGGATCACCCGGCTGACCGGATGAAAGCGGCCGCGCCTGGTCGTGGCGTCGGATCGGCGGACCGGCCGCTCCCGGCCGTTGTCGGCCGCTCCCGGTCGTTGTCGGACGGCCGGGGCAGGTCAGGACTGTGGTGGCTGGTCAGGACTGTGGTGGCTGGTCAGGTGGGGCGAGGTGCGAGAGCGGCGGTGGCTTGTTGTCGGTCCAGGACTTGTCCGGCCGATCATGTCCGGAGCCAGATGGTGAGGGCTGCGGCGGTGGCGGTGCCCGGGTGGACGTAGCGGCGTTTGTCGTGGCGAGTGGCGACCGCCCGGTACGGGCACCCGCCGCATGCTGATGCGCCCGCCCGATGGTTGAGTCGACTGAGACATTCCAGTCGATCTCCGGACACGTCTTAGCCGGCCGGCCGGATCGCGGCGAACCGCGTACTCAAGGCGGGACCGAGGTGGTCCACGAGGCCGTATCCGGGCTGGTCCGGCCACGGCAGACTGAAGAGGAACGAGGTGGTAATCACCCGGGCCACTTCGGGGACATCGAGTCGAAGCTGCTCTTCCAGGAATCGCACTGTGACTCGCCAGTCAGTCTCGTCTCCGCCGAGGAACGACGCGACGGTCTCCTGAACGACCTCCCAGAAGAAGACGTGGGGCAGGACACCGTCCTCGTTGAAGACGTGCGCGTCAAACAGGTCCTCAAAGCCGGGCACAGCCGCCACCAAGTCCCGCACCAGCTGAACATCTCGCTCCACCACTGGCACCCCTCCCCAGGCGCTCAGGATAGATCCACTCCCGCATCGGCCATGATCGACCGGAGTTGGGAGTGGAGGGTGCACCTTTCAGCCCCTCGAGTTGCCGGCCCGCTCCGTGACGACTCTGCCGCCGTCCGGGGCAAGGCCCTGCGCTGTTCGAGCAGAAGTCATGGACGGGTATCGGCGTTTGTCCGTTGTCCGGCGTCCGGGGTGGTGTGGCCGCCGGCGGTGAAGATGCGGTCGAGGTGGTGGTGGAGTACGGCGATGGCTGACTCTGGCGTCCGTTGGGCGACGAGGATGCTGGTGCCCATGGCCGCGGTCATGGCGAGCAGGCTGATGGCCTCGGTGCGTGCGTCGACGTCGGGATCGGCCAGGCCTGCCGCCTGGGCTTCTTCGATCAGGCTGGTGAGGGCGTTCTCGGCCGCGTCGGGGTTGTCGATGAAGGGCTGGGCGGCGAGCGCTCCGTCGGTCACGGACAGGATCGAGTAGGAGCTGTACAGGAGGTGGAAGGTCCGGCTCTCCTGGTCGGTCGGCAGGGATGCCGGCAGCAGTACCTCGATCGTCGCGCGCGGGCCCGGGTCCGCGCCGGCGGCGGCGAGGCAGGCGCCCACGCGGGCGGTGAAGCGGTCGGTCAGGTGCTGGAGTCCGTGGAAGAGCAGCTTCTCCTTGGTCTCGAAGTAGTACTGCACGAGCCGGAGGGATACGCCGGCCTCGGCGGCCACGTCGCGCATGCCGACGGCGTGCAGCCCTCGCCGCCCCGCGACTTGGATGAGCGCTTCGGCGATCTGGGTGCGCCGCTCCTCGTGGTCCACGCGCTTGGGCATCAGTGCTGTCTCCGGCCGGTGGGTGGGGTGGGTGGGTGGTGCGGGGCTCGCAGTCCGGCTTGGTCGGCTCGGCTCGAACATTTTCGTGGTACCGCCGTATCAACAATATGGTACGGTCGTATCACGAAGGACGGATCTTCCTGGAGGTGCCCCGTGCCCGAGAACACGACCCGAGTACGCCGCGACATCGGCCACTACGTGAACGACGAGCTACGCGACCGCTACTTCGCCACCTGCGACGTCCTCTACGCGAAGGGCGCGCCCGTCCGCTCCGAGACGGACGTCGAGACGAGCTTCGGTACCACTCACGTCTACCGGTACGGCCCCGCCGACCCGGCGGCAGAGTCACGCACACCCGTGGTCCTGATACACGGTTCGGGTGGCTGCTCCGCGCAGTGGTACCCCAACACCCGCGCGTTGAGCGCCGAACGGCCCGTCTACGCTCTCGACACCCCCGGCGACCCCGGCCGCAGCGTTCAGCGCGAACCGATGTGGCAGCCCGAGCGCGCGGCGCAGTGGATGGACGAGGCCCTCGACGCGCTGGGCCTCGACAAGGTCCACCTGGTCGGCTCCTCGTACGGTGGCTGGCTGGTCATCAACCAGGCCCACCTTCGGCCCGGGCGGCTCGCCTCGGTCACCGCCCTCGACCCGGGCGGTCTGGAGAAGGTCGGCCTGCGCTTCTTCGTCTGGATCTTCGCCAGCCTCTTCGCCACCTACGCCCCCAAGGCGTGGCGCCCCCGCCTCGCCAAGTGGCTGGAGCAGCCGGTGATCATCGTTCCTGAACTTCGCGCCATGATCCAGGCCGGCGTGAAGGCGTTCAAGATCCGCCGCCCCGCGCCGCTACCGCTGTCGGACGTGGAACTGGGCTCCATCCGCACACCGTTCTACCTGATCATGGGCAAGCGCAGCCTGCTCGTGCACCCCGATCGGCAGCTGGAACGCGTACCGCGCCTGATCCCCGGCGCCCGCGCCGAGATCGTCGCCGCGACCGGTCATGGCCCGCAGATCGACCACCCCGACCTCGTCAACGCCCGGATGGTGAGCTTCATGGAGGACATCGATTCCCTCGACCCGGCAGCGAACTGAGGCACCGCGGAGACGCAGTCGTGGGGGATACCCCCTCCCGGACGGTTCAACAGTGCATCACGGAAGTTCGACGATCGCTTGGCGCTGCTGTTCGCCTCGGCCGCGCCGCCGCCACCCTCGCGGCTCGGACACCGGCGTAGGCCATGCTGATCATTCAGCCCAGCCCTCGGTGTTGGAGCAGGATTCGTAGGAGTAGCGGGTGTCGCGGTCCCACTCCTCCCCGGTGATTCGTTTGTATGCCCGGTCCGGGGTGTAGAGCAGGGGCTCGGCCCAGATGAGGTCGATGGCGTAAGGAGTGAAGGCCGAAGGGTCCTGGAGGACGTTGTCGAACTCGGTGCGGCCGGCGGCGACGACCGCGGCACGGGTGTAGAGGAAGGCGTCTCCGCCCAGGTCGTGTCCGTACTCCTTGCGGTCCAGCCGGTAGAGCGCCCACGACAGTTGTTCGGCAAAGCCGATGACCAGCTACAACGGGGACCGGGCAAGTCGCTCGGTGAGGGTGTCTGCAAGGAGTTCGGCGTCCGGGTCAGGTTCCGGGGGCCTGCAGTCCTCGATGAGCTGCCAGAAGGCGTCTTCGTTCATGCCGGCGAGCATGCCGCAGCGGTCTGACACTCCTGGCTCCGGGTCACCGGTTTGCTGCGGCTGTGACAAGGACGCGTTTGCGGAGCAGGGGCAGCTTGGCTCGTCCGAACATCTGGCGTTTGATCATCTTGATGTGATTGACGCGGCCTTCGACGGGGCCTGAGTTCCAGCATGTGCTCAGGCCCTGGAGCACGGCATCCCAGTCTTTTCCAGCCCGGTCGCGAAGGCATGAAGGCGGGGTGGGTCCTCGGTGCGGGCGGCGGTGATCCAGTCTTCAAGGCGTTGGCCGGAGCGGGTTTGAAGGATCTCTGCGAAGCCGCGGACGTGCTCGTGCAGGGCCTTCAGTTCAGGGCAGTGGGCAAGGACGGCGGCGAACTGCCGGCGTTCCCCGTCGGCCAGGTTCTCGGGGTGCCGCATCATCCAGCCGGTGACCCGGCGGATTCCTGGTGGTGCGGGTGGGACAACGCGGATGCGTCGGCGGCGCCTCGATCGCAGATAGTCGCTGATGATCTGGTAGCTCCCGCGGTAGCCGAGGTCTTGGAGCTCGGCATGCAGCTGGATGGGGTTGGTGTGTCCTTCGGCTCCAGAGTTTGTCCAGGTGGGGCTTGTAGGGGTCGAGCCGGCCGGCCCGGGGCCGGCGCCTTCGGGTCAGCAGTTGTTCGGGGACTGCTGCGCGGGCGTTGCGGCGGACGGTGTTACCGCCCATGTGCAGTTCCCTGGCGATCTCCCGGATCTCGTGTCCCTGGGCCGGCAGGGCATGGATGGTCGCGTGCCGCTCTCGGATGCGAGCTTCGATCGGCGACATCGCCTTCGTCGCAACGTCCGCCGACACGGTCGAGGCGGCACGATCCTGTAGCGCTTCGGAGCGCCACCGCGTCTCCGGCCGTGGGGCGCAGCGACTGGTAGGCCCGCATGTTCAGGCGTCGTGTATTCGCCATCGGCGCTGGTCGACCGTCACCCTGTGTCGGTGCTCTGCGGCATGATGGCCGCCGTGAATACCGAGATACTCATAGACGTCTGGCAGCGGCTTCTTGCCGACCCTCGCAAGTCGTGGGTGCTGTTCGAGCATGGCACTTGTGTCGTGCTGACCGCTCCGGACGGAGAGCTTGCGGAACAGGCCACCGAGATCTTGAAGAAGTTCGGGCCGGCGCATGCCGGATCTTCGGCAGGAGACTTTGGCGTGATCGACCTCAAGGACGTCGAGGGATGGGTCGTCACCGGGCATCACAACGATGTCCTTGCCTATGTCGGCCCTGATGAGCCGCAAGATCAGTCGGAGATCTCTGTCGGGCTGTTCGGACGTTCCAAGCGCCATCGGGATGGCACCGAACTCCTCGTCGTCCACGTTGAGGACAAGCGAGGCTCAGCGGACCCAGCGTGAGGTGGCTTCGCTTCATCGTCGGTGGTCGCCTGGGGCGTACCGGCTCCAGGTTCCGCCGGCTTCCGTGACCAGGCGGGTGGCGGTCTTGTCGTGATAGCCGAGTGCCTTCGCGATGACGGGGGCTGGGGCCTGGAGGACGAGCTGGCGGATCGCGGAGGTCCTGCCACGTTGCGGAGGGACACCGATCTCACGCAGATGGGCTTGGAGATTGACCGGGTTCATCGGCTGTCCGGGCTGACGGCCGGGGAGGAGCCACCGTGAGCTCCTGCTGCTGGCGTAGGGCAGGTGCTGGCGTGACTGGACGTAGGCCCGTATCAGGCCGGCGGCGTCCCGGTAGGCGGCGAATCGGGAGTCCAGCCGCTGGACCCCGACCCGCGGGCCTCGCTCGGACAGCCAGAGGGTCCGGCCGGTCGAATGCTGCATCCCGGGCCGGACCTCGCTGATCCATTCCTCGATCGTGTGGGGTGTCCAGTGCCAGACGGTCAGCACGCTGCGGCGCTTGGGCGGTGAGCCCTTCTTGGCCTTGCCGTAGCGGACGAGCAGGGTGCCGTACTCGCCGAACTCCCGGCCCTGCGGGTTGCGGCCGAAGTCGGTGAGGTCGAGCATCCGGGTCTCGTTGCGCCGTAGCCCATAGGCGTACGCGGCCTTGAACAAGGGGGCATCCCGGAAAGCCGGCAGCCAACCCTTTCGGCCTTTGCCGCGGACGCGTAGGACCTCCTCGTCGGCATGGTCGAAGAACGCTTCCAGCTCGGGCCGGGTGAACGCGCGTCGTTCCGGCTCGCCCTCGGCTTCATCTGCGTGCGCGGCCGCGTTCCACTCATAGACCACCTGGACCGGATGTGTTCCGAAGTGCCGCAGGCACTCGTCGGTCCATCCGTAGGCGGGGTTGGTCAGGAAGTCGCAGAACTGGCGTACGGCGCCCTGATAGTTGCGAAGGGTGGAGCGGACGCAGCCGCGCACGGCCCTCAGGTCGGCCGACCATTCGTCGACGTGCTGCGGGGTCCACTGCCACGGCATCGCATCAGCATGGCGGGCAAAGGCCCGGACCGTACGCTCCTGATCGCCGACATACCCCGGCGAGAGATTCCGGGCGAGCTGCAGACTGCGCCACCCGTTCACCATCGCCTCGAAGACCTGCTCGTCGGGCCGCAACAGCGGCAGACCGTCCACCAAATGCAGCCGAGCAGACCCCGGAACGAGACCGTCCCCACCTATCCGCCATCACTCTCCGTCTATCGCATTTGACGCGAGAATTTCGCATCAGATGCGACTCGGGGGCGTCCTTGCAGCTCAATCGCCCGATGGAGTGATGCACCCACCAGGAGAGCGTGGCCACCGCTACCGTTGTTGGGTGCGACGCCGAGGTCAACGTCCCTGGTAGAGCCGATCGATCGCGGATCCGGACTGGCCTCCAGGACAGGTGTCTCCTATTCGCATCCGATGCAATTGGCGTCGGTAGTGCAGCCGTACAGCGGTTGACGCCAAGCCGGTGATCATGGTCAGGTCTCGGCGTTGCGGCGCCGGTCGGGAGTGGAGAGTTAGGCGATTGCCATGTCGCCGAGCTCGTCGGCGTACCGGCGTGTGGCCGCTTCGCCGGTGGCGGCGTCGAGGCGTACGGAGTTGTGGAAGCAGGCGCCGAGGACGGCGCGGGCCGCGGTGTCCAGGGCCGCCTCCGGGTCGGAGCGCGCCGGTCTACGGGGGCACCACCCGTGCCCTGATGTTCGGCGGCGAGGGCCTCGACCCGGTCCTGCTCCGGACCCTGGCCCCGCGCCTCGGCGGGGTCCGGCTCATCAACCACTACGGGCCGACGGAGACCACCATCGGTGCCTGCGCCCACGTCTTCGACCGGGGCAGCCTGCCGGACACCCCCACGGTGCCGATCGGCAGGCCGGCCTGGAACACCCGGGCCCACGTGGTCGACGACCAACTGCGACCGGTGCCCCCGGGCGTGGCCGGCGAGCTGGTGATCGCGGGCCGGGCGGTCGCGGCCGGCTATCTCGGCGGCCGGGGAGGGGACCGGTTCGTGGACGAGGCGGACCTGGGCCTCGCGGACGTGCCGGGGCGGGCGTACCGCACCGGCGACGTGGTGGAACGCCTCGACAGCGGTGCCCTGCTGTACCTCGGCCGCCGGGACGACCAGCTGAAGGTCAGCGGCCACCGGGTCGAACTGGGGGAGCTGCGCCACCACGTGCTCGCCGTACCGGGCGTCGTGGACGCGGCCTTCGAGGTGGTGCGCGGGCCGGTCGACACCCTGGAGGCCTTCGTGGTGCCTGCCGAACCGTGGCCGGACGCACGGGAGTTCGCCGACCGGGTGCGGATCTCGCTGGGGGCGGTGCTGCCCTCGGTGCTGGTGCCGAACGAGGTGCACGTGGTCGCCCGGCTGCTGGTCGACGCCAACGGCAAGCGCGATGTGCGGGCCACCCGGCGGCGGCTCGCGGAACTGGCGCGGCCGAGCCGATGAGCGCTGGGTTCGCGCCTCGGCGCGTCACGGTGGTGGTCGCCCCGACCGCGGGGCTGCGGGACGCCGAGTCCCGCAGTCGGGTGCTCGACGCCGCCGCGGCTCTGGTGGGGGTGGGCCCCGGCGGGCTGCGGTTGGGCCACGAGGAGAACGGCCGGCCCCGGCTGTTCGGGCTGGGGGGCGGTGTCCACGTGAGCCTCAGTCACGGCCGGGGGGTGGCCGCGCTGGCGCTCACCGGGCTCGGGCCGCTCGGCGTCGACGTGGAGGTCGAGCGGCCGCTCCGGGCCGTGGCGCTGGCCGAACGGTGGTTCACCCCGCCCGAGGCCGACTGGCTCAAGGAACAGGAGGAGCGGATGCGCGTGGCCGCGTACTTCTGGCTGTGGACGCACAAGGAGGCGATGGGCAAGGCGTACGGAACCGGGCTGGACCCGACCGCCTTCCTGCGGGCGGCGCCGACCCCGCCCCGGTGGCCTGCGGGCCGCGAGCCGGCCCCCCGGTTGCTTCCGCTGCCGCGGGAGCCCGAGCTGTCGGTCTCCTCGCCGTTTCTGCGGGACCATGTGACCTTGACCGTCGCCGTGTTGGGCCGCGAGGCCGGGGGAGCGCCGGTCGACGTGCACGTCTGCGCACCGCTGTGACACCCGATTGACATCGCCCATAACACCTGTCAGTCTCCTCTTACAGGTACCGCTACGGGTGGAGCGAATGGGGTGAGAGTTCTGACGAGCGAAGAGCTGCTGGCGCTGCTGGCCGCCGTGGGACACACCCAGCGGTTGCGGATCGTGGGAGAACTCGCCCGAGGTCGGGTGCACGTCAGTGAACTGGCCCGCCGGCTCGGCCTGTCCCGGCCGCTCCTCTACATGCACCTGGAGCGGCTGGAGAAGGCCGGGCTGGTGGCCGGGTCGCTGGAGCTCTCCGCGGACGGCAAGGCGATGAAATTCTTCGAACTCGCCCCGTTCGACATCCATCTCACGGTCGACACCGTCCTCGCCGCCCTCCGGGAGGACGAGTTGCAAGCCGCGGGAGCGGAACGCGCCGCAGGGAAGAAAGGAACCCCCTCATGAATGGCGGAATCATCGCCATCCTCGTCACCTTGATCGTCGTCGGCGGTATCAGCGTCAGCACGGTCGCCTATTTCACCCTGCAGAGACATCGTGCGGATGCCGTGGCCATGGCCGGATACCGCAAGCTCGCCGAAGAGGCTGTCACCCAGCAGGCGGCCCTGCACGCCGAGGTCAAGGAGCTCACCGAGCGGGTGGGAGCCGTCGAGGAACTCCTGCGGAGCGTCGAATAATGACAGGCAGCACGCCCGATCGGTTATCCGCGGGCAGCACCCCCGACCCGTTACGGCCGCCGCTGCGGCCCCTGGCCCTCCTCCGCTCCGCCGCCCCCTGGCGGGCCACCGCCTACCTCGCGAGCTACCTCGTGCTCGGCCCGGTCCTGTTCGCCTTCTGCCTGGCCACGGTCGTCGTCTGCTTCGTCCTCAACATCACGATGCTCGGCCTTCCGCTGCTGATCGGCGCCGCGGCCCTGCTGCGCGGCGGAGCCCACATCGAACGGGCCCGCCTCCGGCTGGTGTCCCGCCCGGTCGAGGCCGCGTACCGCACCGTGGAGCCCATGGGGATCCGGGCCGCGGTGAAAGCCCGCTGGACCGACCCCGCGACCCTGCGCGACCTGTCGTATCTGATCTGCCTCTTCGTCCCGCTGCTCGTGCTGGACGCGGTGGCCCTCGTGATCTGGGTGACCTCCCTCGCCCTCGTCGTCGTCCCCACCTGGTACTGGGCCGTTCCGGACGGCGGTGCCCTCGGGGTGCTGCAGGTCGACTCGCTGCCCGCCGCCTTCGCGGCCGCACTGGTGGGCTGCGCACTCCTCCTGGTCACCTGCTACGTCGTGACCGGGGCCGCCCGCCTCCACGCAGCCACGGCCCGCAAACTCCTCGGCCCCCGGACCGACCCGCTCTCCGCGGCGAAGCGCCTGCTGGCCGAACCCGGCCCGCTGTCCGCGGCGACCGGATCCGCGAACCCCTCCGCACCCTCTGTTCCTTCCGCTTCTCCCACAGGGATGAACGCATGAACACCGCACCGACGAACGGCACCGGCGACGTGGTGCGACTGACCGGCGTCAGCCGTACCTACGGAGGTGAACGCAACCGGGTGACCGCCCTCGACAACGTGTCGATCGGCTTCAGCCCAGGTACCTTCACCGCCGTGATGGGCCCCTCCGGCTCCGGCAAGACCACCCTGCTCCAGTGCGCCGCCGGGCTGGACCGTCCCACCGCCGGTTCGGTGCTGCTGGACGGTCAGGAACTCACCGGTCTCGACGAGAAGCAGCTGACGATGCTGCGCCGCGAGCGCATCGGCTTCGTCTTCCAGGCCTTCAACCTGCTGCCCGCGCTGACCGTCGCCGACAACGTGGCGCTCCCGCTGCGCCTGGCCGGCCGCAAGCCCGCGCCCGGCAGCGTCGAGCGGGTGCTGGAGCGCGTGGGCCTCGGTTCGCGCTCCACCCACCGCCCCGGCGAACTCTCCGGCGGACAGCAGCAGCGCGTGGCCATCGCCCGCGCGCTGATCACCGAACCCGCCGTCATCTTCGGTGACGAGCCCACCGGCGCCCTCGACACCCGTACCGCGCTGGAGATCCTGCGGCTGCTGCGGGAATCGGTCCACGAGGCCGGCCGGACCGCCATCATCGTCACGCACGACCCGGTGGCCGCCTCGCACGCCGACCGCGTCGTGTTCCTCGCCGACGGACAGGTCGTCGACGAGCTGCACGGCGCCTCGGCGGACGCGATCGCCGAGCGGATGACCCACCTGGGCGCCTGGGGCGACCAGGTCGTGTCGGGCCGCGGAGAAGGGGCCCACTGATGTTCGGCCTCGCCCTGCAGACGCTGAAGTTCCGGATCGGCAGCTTCGTCGCGTCCTTCGTCGCGCTGTTCTTCGGCGCCACCATCCTCATGGCCTGCGGCTCGCTGATGGAGACCGGCATCCGCAGCGTCGTCCCCCCGCAGCGGCTCGCCGCCGCCCCCGTCGTCGTCTCCGGCAAGCAGACCTTCCAGCGCGACACCCTGCCCGAGCGGGCCCGGCTCGACGCCTCCCTCGCCGATCGGCTGCGCTCCGTACCCGGAGTCGAGCGGGTCCTGACCGACGTCTCCTTCCCCGTCTCCGCACTCCGGGACGGACACCCCGCCCCGAACGGTGGCGGCCTCACCGGCCACGGCTGGTCGTCCGCCGAACTGACCGCGGCCCCGCTCGCCGGCGGCGCCGCCCCGCGCGGCAGGGGCGAGGTGGTCCTGGACCAGGGCCTGGCCGGCCGGCTCGGCGTCAAGGCCGGCGACCGGCTCACCCTGGGCGTCGCCGGGGTGGGCGAACAGGTCACCGTGACCGGGCTGATCCGTGGCACCGCGGGCACGGGCACCTCCCTGTACTTCGCCGACGACGAGGCGGGCCGACTGCTGGGCCGCCCGGGGCAGACCGACGTCATCGGGGTGCTCCCGAAGGCCGGTGTGTCCGCGCAATCCCTGGTCGCCCCGATCGAGGAGCGGTTGAAGGGCACCTCCGCGCTGGTGCTCACCGGCGACGCCCGGGGCGCCGCCGAGTTCCCCCAGGCCCTGGAGGCCTCCACCCGGCTGATCTCGATGTCCGCCGTCTTCGGTGGCATCGCCGTCATGGTCGCGGTGTTCGTGGTCGGCTCCACCCTGGCCCTGCTGGTCCAACAGCGGCTGCGCGAGATGGCCCTGTTGCGGGCCGTCGGCGCGCTGCCCGCCCAGATCCGCCGAATGATCGTCGGCGAGACCCTGGTCGTGGGCTCCGCCTCGATCCTGGTCGGTGTGGTGCCCGGGTGGCTCGCGGGGCGCTGGATGCTGGGACGGTTGGCCGACGGCGGGGTCGTCGCCCCCGAGATCGTCTACCGGGCCGGCTGGATCCCGATGGTCGTCGCCGCCGGGGCCACCCTCGCCTCCGCGACGGCCGCCGCCTTCATCGCCTCGCGGCGGGCCGCGCTCGCCAGGCCGGCCGACGCCCTCGCCGAGTCCGCCGTGCAGACCCGCTGGCTCAGCGGCCCCCGAGCTTTCTTCGCCCTGCTCTGCTTCGCCGGCGGAAGCGCCCTCGCGCTGGTGACCGCCCTGGTGATGAAGGGCTCCATCGCCGCGGCCACCGCGGGCCCCTCGGCCATGCTCTGGGCCGGTGGTGTGGCTCTGATCAGCCCCGGCCTCACCCGGGTGTTCACCGCAGTACTGCGCTTCCCGCTGCGCCTCTTGTCCGGCTTCCCGGGCCGGCTCGCGATGGACAACGCCCGCGTCCGGCGGATCCGGGTGGCCGGCGCGGTCACCCCGGTCATGCTGGTCACGGGTCTGGCCACCGGGCTCGTCTACCTCCAGACCTCCCAGGCCGAAGCCTCCAGGGACGCGGCCTCCGCGCTGGTACGGGCCGACGCCGTGGTCGGCTCCGCCGCGGGCGGGATGGACCCGGGCCAGGTCGGGCGGATCGCCGCACTGCCCGGAGTGGCCGGTGCGTCCGCGTACGTTCCGGGCAAGGCCTACATCGTCAAGCCGAGCAGCGATCCCGAGGACGAGCCCGACGAGATCGAGCTCGCCGTCCAAGGGGTCAGCGCGGCGGGCGCCGCCGCCACCCTCGCGGCCCCGCCCCGGGAGGGCTCGTACGAGGCGCTGACCGGCGACACCCTCGCGCTGCCCACCTCCATGACGGGCGAGAAGGGGCAGCGGGTCGGCGACACCGTCACCGTCGTCCTCGGTGACGGCACCAGGCTCCCGCTGAAGATCGTGGCCTCGTACGAGGGCAGGGCCGGCTTCGAAACCGGCCTCCTCCCCGCCGAGTTGGCCCTCGCCCACTCCGACACCGGGCTGGTCCCGCAGA
This sequence comes from Streptomyces sp. WM4235, assembly GCF_001279725.1. Classification (GTDB taxonomy): domain Bacteria; phylum Actinomycetota; class Actinomycetes; order Streptomycetales; family Streptomycetaceae; genus Streptomyces. The sequence goes on from NZ_LGDE01000435.1 coordinate 13,213, forward strand.
TCCTGGTGGCCGCCAAGGAGGGGGTCCCGGCCGCCCAACTCGTCGAAACCCTGCGGAAGTCGGCGGACGGGACACCCGGACTGCGGGTCGCCGACCGGGCCACCGTGGAGGCCGCCGCGCAGGACAGCCAGACGAGCGCGTGGATCAACTACCTGCTCGCCGGCACGATCATCGGCTACGCGGTCATCTCGCTCGTCAACACCCTCGTGGTCTCGGCCGCCGAACGGCGCCGCGAGTTCGCCCTCCAGCGGCTGGTCGGCGCGACCGAGGGCCAGATCCTGCGGATGATGGCCGTCGAGTCGCTGCTCGTCGCCCTCGTGGGCATCGCCCTGGGCACCGCCGTCGCCTTCGCCACCCTCGCACCCATGGGGATCGCCCTGGGCTCCGGCCTGCTGCCCTCCGGGCCGGTGTGGATCTACCTCGCCGTGGTCGGCTTCGCCGGCCTGCTGACGCTCGCGGCGACGCTCGTACCGAGCCGGATGGCACTGCGCCAGCGGCCCGCGGAGGTCATCGCGGTGGCCTGAGCCACCGTTTCCCCGCCGCGGCGCGGCCGGACCCGAACCACGGGTCCGGCCGCGCCCGCGTTTTCGGTCACCCCATGCCGGGCCGCCTGGGACATTCGCTCCTCGATGCCTATCTCGTACAAGCGAACGGGCGGACGAGCGACATCAGAACTGGGTTCTGGCACGGATCTTGGGGAGCGGTCGCGGAAGGTGACGATGTTGTTCGATTGAGAGGGCGGTCGTGAACCCCGGCTGCCGGGCTCAAAACGCTCACCTCGTAGTCTCCGCACATGACCGATGATCCGTTCCACTGCCGCTGTGTCCTCTGTCATGACTACGGTGACCGGGACGAAGCGGACCGCGCGGATCTGACGATCATCGAGAACGTGCGGCAGCACGGATGGCACGTCGTGATGGTTCCCGAGGACGAGATCGGTCCTGGATTCGCTTACACGATCGGCCTCGCGCACACTCACGGCGGACCTGAACTCGCCATGTTCGGACTCGATGTCCACGCCATGCACCGCATGCTCAACAGCCTCGGAGCGAAGTCCGCCGCGGGTGCTGTACTGACTGACGGCCAGAGGCACCCCGACGTTGTCGACGGGCGCCAAGTCGTGCTCAGGCAGGTCGATCTTCGCTGGTACCGGACCTTCTTCGGGCGGGCCATCGGGTTCTACCGGCGGCCTCCTTTTCCCGTGTTGCAAGTTGCGTGGCCCGACGTGGATGACCGGTTTCATTGGGAACAACAGGCTGAGGAGAGGCATCAGGAGTCGCAGCCCCGGTTGTGGCTGCCACCGAGTGTGCATCCCGTCGGGATCTGGACGACCGAACTCTGACCTCGAACGTGCCGGCCGGCCAGGTCTGCCGCCGATGGGCCAGCCGTCGGCCTGCACGCTCCAGGGCCGCCGCTCCGTGTGCGGCCGGCCGCGTAAGGTCGGCACGGGCCGCGGGCGCCATGCTCCTGGTGGTGACTTGTTGGAGGAACACGTGGAGAAGGCTGAGCTCCTGCGGCGGTCACATGCGGATGCGGGAGGCCCGGGTGCGGGCATGGACGGTCTGCGCGAGCGCGGATTCGCCCGCTACGGCGCCGAGCAACTCGGTGTCACCCCCGCCGGATCCGCCGCGAGGGACCTGGCCGGGATCCGGGAGGTCTTCGCGGAGCTGCCGTCCGACCCGTACGCTCCGGGGACGAATCGGTTCCGCCGGTACTCCCATGCCGTGTACCTGCCGTGGACGGGCGAACTGTCCTGGATTCCGGGAACCCCCGACCCCGTGCACGGTATGGTGACCGACTTCTCCCAGGGCGAGGACGTCGCTGAGCACCCACGGAAGCGCCGTGTGCTCCCCGAGATTCCCGAGGCACTGCGCGGCAATGCTCTGCTGCACAGACTCCTGCGCTGGGACATCGAACAGGTCCTGGCCCTGAGGAATCTGGGGAGACGGCCGCTGTGGGCGGGTGTCCACCTGATCAAGCTCGGCGTCGACCATCCCGGCCAGGACGCCGTTTCCTCCCCGAACTGCCTGCACCAGGACGGAGGCTCGTCCAGCACGTTCACCTTCGCCCACCTGATCAGCCGTACCAACGTCAGCGGAGGGCAGAACGTCATCGCCACACCGGACAGCGCGGGCCTCCAGCCCGACGACCCGTGGGCGGACCTCCACGCCCGCTTCACCCTCACCGACCCACTGGATGGGTACGCCGTCCACGACCACAGAGTCAGCCACTACGTCGGCCCGGTCCGCCCCGGGACCGCGCCAGGACCGGGCGAACGATCCATCATCATCGTCGGCATCGCCCCGTACGTTCCCCAGCTGTGACACGAACACCGGCGCCGCCCAGAGTCCGCCGGCACCCGCGAGGGGCGGCGCATGCCAAGCCATCGCAATCCACGCCGCGAAAAGCGCTCCGAACCCTCCGTGCCGACTGGACCGCGCCCACAGGCCCGGCAGCGTAAGGCTCTGCCTCGTCTGACGCCCGAGTCGCGCTCATGGAATTCCTCGAACACAGGTTGAACTTCGGGCTGGAGGGCAGCCGTATGCGGCGGGCCTGAATCGGATGATCGGAACACGAACACGGTGCGCGGGGTTTCGCCTCGCCGAGTCCATGACAGGTTCGCCCAAGTTCCGTGAATGCTCGACTGCCAAGGAGTGTGGCTGTGTCCGACAGAAGCGTGGCGACGCTGGCTCTGCACTACCGCGACGAGGCACCCGTGCTCGTGGCGTTGGGTGGGACCTCGATTCCGGCCCGGCTCAACGTCGTCGATCCCTCGGGGCGGATCGTGGCCGTGTACGAAGTCGGCGCGCCCACCGAATCCGGCACCACGTCCCCCGACACGGAAGGCGCTTTCGGTGCCGACGACGTGATCGAAGTGTCCGGAGGCGCCGACATCGAGTTCATCGCGCTGGAGCGTGATGCCGACGGAGGCTACTTCGTCAGAGCCTCGGTGGGCGGTCGCGAGCAACTGTTCGCGGCCACGGTGAACACCGCCACCGGCAAGGTCCTCTACGACGCCGGCGGAACACCGGCGGTCCGGACCACCCGGGCGAGCGGGGTGGTCACCATCCTGTGACGGCGCGGTCTGTCGCGCCGATGACGGCCCCCGAACCGGGTCGTGGCCGGTCGGTGGAAGCCTGTCGGTGTCGGCGGACCTAGTGTGCTGGGACGGCTTCGATGCGCCAGTCCTGGCCGGCCGTTCCGTTGGCCGGCGACTGGACGATCGGGGTGCCGTCGTCGATGGCGGCGCCCTCGATGTCCATGTTCAGGCCGCTCGCGGCGTTCACCAGGTGGTAGTGGCCGCCGGTCGGGGCGGGTATCAGTTTCCACCCTTGGTTGGGGCTGTCGGTGTCGGTCCACTGGTCGAGTGTCTGGCCGGGCAGGGAGGAAGCGCCGGGGTTGTCGAGGACCTTGCCGCTGTTGAGGTTGGACAGGCGAAAGGAGCCGTCGTAGCCGGGCAGGAGGTTCCATCGCTGATGGGCGGCGCCGGACCAGGCCCACTGGATGACGGGGGCGCCGTCCCGGGTTGCGGCGCCCGAGACATCCAGGACCTTCCCGCTGCGGCGGTTCACCACGCGGCACCGGGAGGGGTGCAGTGTCAGCGTGATCGTGGTGCGGGCGCCGGCGGTCAGGTGCACGGTGCGGGCGTGGACGCCGAGCGGGGAAGGTGACGCCGTGGCGGAGATGGTGGTCAGGCCGGTGATGCCGCGGCGGCAGACGAGAGTGATGTCCTGAGTGATGTCCGAGACGAGGGTGGCGGTGGCGGTGTGTGCCGCGATGTCCCAGGTGAGGTCTTCGATGAGGATGCGGCCCCGGCCCCGGACGCCCTTGATGCTGCCCTTGGCGAGCTGGCGGGGCAAGGCCGGTAGCAGTTCCAGGAGACCGGGCCGGGTGTAGAGCAGGGCTTCCGCCATGACCGCGGGCAGGGCGTTGGCGGCGTCGCAGTTGTAGATCTCCAGATTGGGGTTGTGGGAGGTCATCAGCGAGCGCCACACCATGTTGCTGCCGAGGATTTTCTTGACGTTGTCGTACACGCCGGCCCCGTCCTTGAGCCGGGCCCAGGCCAGGGCGCGATGGAGGCTGCCGTGTGCCGAGTGGTTTTCGTCGCCGCGCAGCCGGAGGGCCTGGCGGGCGGAGCGCACCAGGTCCGGGCGGTCCTCGGGGTTGATTTCGTGTAGGGGCCAGGCACCGTACAGGTGGTGGGCGTGGCGGTGGTTGTAGCGGTCGGTGAGGCCGGGCCAGGACCATTCGGCGAGCGCGCCGTCGCTGTTGATGGTGTAGTCGGGCAGCTGGGCGAGCAGCGCGGTCCAACGGGCCGCGCCCTTTCCGCTGCCTTGTTCGAGGTTGAGGGCGTTGGCGGCGTCGACGGCGGCCTGGAGGGCGTGGCGGCCGGCCATGATGTCACCGGTGGCGTTGACGGACAGCATCTGGCCGGTGCTGGAGGGCGCGTTCTCCATCGAGTAGGACGGAACGAAGATCCTTCTCTTGTTGGCGTCGGTGCGGGTGAGGAAGTCCTCGTAGAACAGGGCGAGTTCCATCAGGGCAGGGCCAAGGCGCTCCCGCAGGAAGGTGGTGTCGCCGGTGACCTGGTAGTGCTCGACCAGTGGGTACAGCAGCCAGTCGGCGCCTCCGGTCCAGCACTGGCCGGGGAAGTCGCTGTCGTTGAAGTGGAGCATGTGCCCGTACTCGCCGTCGGTGCGGGTCGGGGCGAGGAAACCTCGGGCGCCGTAGAGGCGTGAGGCGTTGTCGCGCCAGTCGGCGAGCTGGCCGAGGATCAGGTCGAAGTAGCCCCGCATGGCCGTGCCGTGGCTGAGGATGTTTCCGCCGGCCACTTGGAGGTTGATGTTGGCGTCGGTGGTGTAGTCGTCCGCCCAGGCGCCGTTCCAGGTTCCGGACCATATGCCGGTCAGGCGCGGTGGCAGGACTCCGCTGGAGCTGACGAACAGGTAGCGGCCGCAGTCGTACATCCGCTCCAGCAGGGCAAGGTCGATGACCGACGGGTCGCTCTTCTGTCGCGCCGTCAGCTCGCTCGTCGACAGCCGGCGATCGGTGGTGGAGACCCCGAGGTCAAGGCTGGAGCCGTCGAACATGGCCCGGTGCAGCGGGGTGTGCCGGCCAAGCAGGACCGCGTATCGGGAGGTCAGGGCGATCAGGGCGGTCTGCAGCGGCTTGGCGTCCCAGGCGTTGGACGAGTCGTAACGGCCAAGCTTGGTGAGCAGCAGGACCTTGGCGGCGCCGGTGACGGTCAGGGTGGCCCCGTCGGCGGTGACGGTTGCCCTGTCGCCGGTGGCCACGACCCGGGTGACGCCCTCGTAGCCGTGTGCTCCCTGACCGGTGGGGTAGGTGCCGCGCAGGTTGAGCCAGCCCTCGCGACCGCTCGCGGTGGCGAGGGTGCTGTAGGTGACGTCGCCGGGCACACCGTCGAGCGCGGTGTTCACCATGAGGGTGGTGTCCACGGTGCGGCCGGTCGCGGGAAGCAGCTCGTGGACGATGACGTTGTCGGCGCGGGAAGTGAAGGCGTGCCGTTTCCAGGTGCCGGCGCTGTCGGTCCAGGTGTGGGTGACCTCTCCGGTGCGGAAGTCGGTGATCCGAGCATAGTTGTCGGTGGTGGTCATGCCCGGGGTGCTCAGTTGCAGCTCGTAGCCGGGGTGGAAGGCTTGGGTCCAACGCAGGGTCCAGCCGGAGGCGAAGGTGGCGGCCGCTCCGCCGTAGTCGCCGGCGAGGGCCATGTCCCGCACTTGGTCCAGGCGTCCGGCCAGGACGGGAGGATCCATGTCGCGGGTGCCATTGGGCAGCACGAAGCGGTGGTGGTTCAGCAGGACTTTCTCCAGCGCTGGTGCGCCGTGGAGGACTACACCGAGCTCGCCGTTCCCGGCGAGAAAGCCGTCGCCCCAGGACGAGGCGGGTGACGTGTCGTGGATACCCCGTTCAGGAAGAACGACTTGAGGCGGCGCGGCAGCGGCGGCTATGGACGGGAGTCCACCGCGCAGTGCGACCGCGCCGGCTGTCAGGGTTGCCGCCGTGACGAATCGTCTGCGGCCTAACGGGATGTCAGAGGGGGTCAAGGCGCGCCTCCGGGCGGCTGGCTGGGGCAGGGAGATGCAGCACGACTCAGGTGAGGTGCCCGGCCTGGACGAACGGTGAAGGCATCACGAACCCTCCGGCTCATTCCTGACAGAAGGCGCCGAGCGGTGTGGCTGAGAGGTGGCGAACAGTGCACCATCCGGCTCGAAGGAGTGTCAATATCTGTGCATCAATGTTTAAGTCTGTTGGATTAGCCTGGCGGTGGTTCCCACACCCCGAAGTCCCTTGCGTTCAGTGCCCTTACAGCCGACCGGGCACGGGTCGCTCCGGGGTCCATCAGGACGTGAGGGCGGGGGCGGACAGCGGCGGTGACGAAGCCTTCCTTTCAGCTCGGCTCAGCTCTTGCGGCCCATCCGCGTGAACCTCAGATGCGCCTCGTAGTTGGCATGGCCTGTGCCACCGGCGCGGCGGGCGATGTAGATGCTCTCTCCCTTCCGGGCCGTCCTGAAGAGAGACCCGTACTGTGCGGCGGCAGGGTCGCTGTAGACGGTCGCGTCTGAGACCTTGGTGTACTCGTGGGAGTTCCACACCCGTAGGAACGCGTACTGGCCCGCCGGGCCGGGATGCACTTTCAGCCATCCCTCGAAGAACCCGTCGTCCGGGACGACGTAGTGCCGGACGCCGTTGCCCGTGGGTTCTGTAGGTAGGTCGATGGAATCGTCGAACCAGCCGCCCGAGACGTTGAGGATGCCTCCGACGTCGAGGTTTCCGACCTCAAGGTCGGGCCTGAGGACGGTGACCTGGGTGGAGAGGATGCGGGTGACGGGGTTGGTGGGATCCCCGGCGGTGGCACGGAGGTAGAACGTGGTGTCGGACGTGACACCTTCGAGGTCGAGGCTGGTGCGGTTGGTGACGTCGCGGTTGATGCCGCCGTACAGCAGCTCATAGGTGGCGTTCGCGGAACGTTCCCAAGTGAGCTTGACGTCACCGCCGTTGGGGATAATGGAGGGCTGGCAGAGGAAGTTCCGCAGGTAGAAGTCGGCGGGGAACTTGCCCAGGTTGAAGACCGTGGACCGGTCCTGGAAGGCGGAGCTTCCGGTGCGGGATGATTCGGTCACCGTGATCGGGGCGGTGCCGACCTTGCGGCTCATCGGGATGTCGGACAGCTGGATGGTGAAGCCGAGGTCCGGGCCGATGGGCGTGTGGCTGCCGGCGGGCGAGAAGACGAACTCCTTCGCGGCGGCGTCCAGACGGCCGGTCCAGCCGGTGAGGGTGATCCGCGGAGTGACCTTGGCCAAGTCGGTGGCCAGGTCCGGGGACATGGCGCCGGCGGGCACCTTCACCCTGATCCACTCGACGTCGGCCGGCGTCCCGCTCTGCCGGGACACCGAGATGACGATCTCCCCGATCTCCTCGGGAGCCTGTGGGTTCTCCGGCGACGCCTTCAACGGACTCGGCGTGGTACTCACGCCGTACGACAGCAGTGGATCGTTGGCGGCGGTGTCTGCGTCCTGCGTCTGGACGACCACGGTCACGGAAGTCTCCTCGAAGGGTGGGTGGGCGTGCCGCCCCGGGACAAGGCGGGCGGACGTGTGATCGCGGTTTCTCAGCGGTCGGTGCGGCTGTGCGCGACGGCGTCGTCCAGGGTGAGGAAGCCGGAGCGGATCTCGGGTTCGGCGAGGGGGAGGTCGTACTGGTCCTGGCTGAGGATCGGCAGCTTCTCCCAGGCGCCGCCGCGGTTCTCGGACCAGGTCCAAGTGCCGACGACACCGGCCGGGGTCGGCATGAGGACGGTCTCCTCGCCCTCGTCCTGCGGGCCGCGCAGGACGGTGGTGGCGGCCAGGAGCGGACCGGTGCGGAAGTTCACGCTCATGCGGGAGATCGCCTGATCGGTGAACTCCTGCGGGACGAACACCCTCTTGGTGGCGAGGATGTCGGTGGTGGCGTGCACGGTGGCCCGCGGGTCCAGCAGCACGGTGGCGACCTCGGTGTTGTTCTCGCCGAAGTCCAGCTCCAGGCTGGGCCGGTCGCCGATCGGCCGCAGGTACTCCCCGCCGCCGGCGGCCGGGTCGACGACGGTGTCAAAGTGCTCGTAGTCGTCGCCCAGGACGTACCCGACCAGGCCGTCGTCGCTCTGCTGCGCCTCGCCGAGACGGATCGCCCACGGGTGGCCGGGCAGTTGGGACGGGGACGGCTGGAAGAGGTTGTGCCAGCTGACATCGGTACGCAGGGGGCCGCGCAGGTCCATGGTCAGGCGGGTGCGGACCAGGGCGAGCGGACGGCCGAGGAGGAAGCCGAGGCCCGGGTCGGCCGGTCCGTCCGGATCGATGGTCTGAAGGGCCCGGTCGATGGTGGCGCGGAACGCGTCGAAAGTCTGCGAGCCACGGAACTTCACGGCGTACAGCAGCCGGTAGGCGTGGGGGGCCACCGTCTCCAGCTGCTCGAACAGGGGTACATCGGAGCCCGGCAGGGCCGACCAGGTCACTTCCCGCTGCGCGTGTTCGTTCAGGGTGACGCGCAGTTCGCCGAGTGCCGCCCCGTCGGGGGCGTGGACGACGAGGGACTGGTCGAGGCGGTTGTGCAGCAGCCAGGCGCAGACCGGGTTGGCGCCCGGGGTCAGGTCGGTGTCCTCGTCGTCGGTGGCGGTGAGGAAATCGAAGCGCAGGCGGGCCGGCTGCAGGAGACGAGGACCGAGTTCGACCAGCCGGTCGGAGTCGTCGTCGCTGACGGGATGGGCCGGGCGCATGGTGTCGGGCATCTCGGGGCGGAAATGGGTCGGGTTGGCGATGAGGTTGACGGAGCGTCCGAAGCGGTCGACGACGGCCAGGTCGAGGAAGGCGAGCTGGCCGGCGCGCAGGTCCTGGTAGGTGGAGACGGGGTCCGGGTCCCAGTCGCTGGCCTTTTCGGGGCCGGGATTGGGCGGTGGGTAGTCGCCGTTGCCGATGAGGGCGGCGAGGTCTCCGGCGGGCTGGAGGCCGGCCAGGGGCTGGCGTTGGGCGATGGCGGCGCCGAAGCCGTCGAGGGTCTGGGAGAGGTAGTCCGTCTCGCGGGCCCGGGATCGCACCTGCCGCACGGCGTCGGCGGCCAGTTGGTCGCGCACTCGGGCGTAGGTCTGCAGGGTGCCGTCGACGATGTGGCCGGCGCTGGGGGCGAGGATCTGGCGGCCGGAGACGACGAGCGGGGTGCCGGGCTCCCCGGTGCCGTTCCACTGGTAGCGGGAGCCGTCGACGAAGTCCCAGTGCGCCGTGTCGCCGTCGCGCAGCGGCAGCGGGAAGTACTTGGCCTTCCACAGCAGGAACAGTGGCTGCCAGGGCATCGCCCAGGGCGTGATCCCGTACTCGGGCAGGGTGCCGGTGACATCGCGGATCGCGCCGCCGCGCAGAGCGCGGTCGAGGATGAGGAACTCGCTGAGCAGCGCGGGGAGGCAGGGCGGCTGCTGCCCGGTGAGGTCGATCTGGGCCGCGGCTTCGGCGACGTCGGTGGTCGTGACTCCGGAAGCGCGGGTGACGAGGCGTTCGGGGGTGCGGCAGGGCAGGGCGGTGTCCCGGGTGAGCGGGGCGTGGAGGTTGGCGCCCTGCAGGGTGAGGACCGGATCGGCGCTGTACTCGAAGTCCTCGCCCGGGACGCGGATCAGGCGGCGGGCGGCCCGGGAGCCGTACGCCGGGTGCAGGGTGTCGATGCGTGCCGCCAGATCCGCCTCGCTCCTGCCCCAGGGCAGCTCGGCGCGCTGCCCGGCCAGGTCGCGGGCGAGGGCGACGACACGTCCGGCCGCACCGTCCGCGTTGCCGGGATCGAGTTCGTCGTCGATGCGGCCGGTGAAGTCGGAGGGCTTCTTCTTCAGACGGGTGAGCCACCACAGGTGGTAGAGGTGCTCGCGGGCGGTGTCGAGTTCGGCTTCGGTCGCGTCATGGGCGGCTTGGCGGCGGTTGAGGTCGGCGACCGTGTCGGCCTCCGCGACCCGGGTCGCGCGCGAGGTGATGCGGCCGGTCTCCTCGCCGCGTTCGCCGATGAACCAGCGGTACCCGCCCGGCACGGGGCCGAAAGCGCTGTCGTGGGCGCGGCGGTCGGTGAGGATGTCCGCCTCGGGCCGGTCGCGTTCCTCCAGGGCGTCGATGCCACCGAGCAGGAAGGCACGGAACAACTCGGCGTCATCGGCGGACAGGGCGCCTTCGCCGTCGGCCTGGGCGCCGAGTTCGGCGACGGCCTCGGCGATGCTGTTGGACACGATCGGGGTGATGTCGGCCGGCTTCGGGCAGGGCGAGTCGGGGACCGGGCCGGTCAGGTCCCAGTCCAGGCCCAGGACCGTTCCGGAGTAGACGGAGGAGCGGATGCCGCTGCCGGAACCGACGGGCGGCCTCCACCCCAGGCGCTCCAATAATGCGGTGAGGTCCTCGGTGCCCGCGAGGACGTCACTGTCCGGCTGGGCGTACCAGCCGGCGACGAGGTAGCCGAGCCGCTCCCGCGCGGGCAGCTCACCCTCGGGGGTGTCCAGGAGGGTGTCGTGGAGGGAGAAGACGTTGCGGTTGTAGGGCTGGAAGACGGAGAAGGTCAGCAGCCCGGAGCCGATCGCCGTGAGGAACGGTGCGTGCGCGTCGGCCGGTTCCTGCCAGGGGCCGGTGAGCTCGTGGCACCTGCCGATCAGGGTCGCGGCGGGTTCCTCACTGTCGGGGTCCTGGAAGGAGACGCTGCCGTCCATGGGGTCGAGGTAGTCGCTCTCGACGATCCAGGCCTTGAGCCGGCGGGTGCTGTCGGTGTGACGGACGACGAGCCACCGGTTGGGCACCAGGGGGAAGTCGCCGACACCTTCCTCCTCGTCGTGGCGGCCGCGGGTGAGGGCGGCGGGCAGTTCCCACTGGAGGTAGACCCCGAGGCGGTCCTCCCTGCCGGTCCACTCCTCGGGGCTGGAGAACGGGGCAGGCTCCGCGGGGACGCCTTCGTCGATGTCGCTGAAGTTGGTGATCCACCGGTGGAACACGTGCGGGGTCGCGGTGTCGCGGGTGGCCCGGTTGACGGCGAGGGCCGCGACCTCGACCGGCACGATGAGGGTGGTGTCCACGGACATGGCCCGGGGTCCTTTCGGTCAGCGCTCGGCAGTACGGCGCGGGGACGGGGGTTCAGGGCCGGGAGAAGGTCTGTGCCTGCGGCGCGTTGATCATCTGCAGGGCGAACTGCGCGGAGGAGATCCGCGCGACGTCGTGCGTCCGGGACAGGGCGGGCAGCAGCGCATCGCCGGTGCCGTCGACGTTGAGGACGTCCTTCCCGCCCGGGCGAAGGAACCGGGCGAAACCGGCCGGTTGCGGGAACTCGCCCATGGGATGACCGATCCGGTCGCCGTTGATCTCGCGCAACTCGATGGTGCCGAGGTCCCCGATGCCGAAGCACAGGCCGCGCGGGGGCTCCGCCAGCTCGAAGCGGTCGATGACCTCGGGGTAGAGCAGCAGACGGGTCTCCAGGCCGAACACCGCATCACGGGCGGGTTCGAGGAGGTCCGTCCCCCTGTAGGCGGTGGCGATGCTGCCCGGCCAGTTCGGGACCAGGCTGGAGTTGATCAGCACAGCGCACTTCGGGACCGGCCCGCCACCGATCGCGAGAGCGTTGAGGTCGGCGTCCAGGGCGTGGCCGACACCGACGCTCAGCGCGCCGTCGACGGCCGCCCGCACCCAGTCGGCGTCGACGTAGGCGAAGCGGATGCTTTCCGCCGGCAGCGCGCTCGGGTCGGGGACCAGATGGGACAAGCCCAGCATCTCCAGGCGGCGCAGCGCGTCCAGCCAGGCGGTGACCTTCGCGAACTCGTCGGGGGCGGCCCGGGTGAGCAGGCTCGCCACACCGGGCAGGGCGAGGACGGTGCGCGCGTCACCGATGGTGCGGCGGGCGCGGGCCGCGGTGCGGCGATGGCCGGCGCGCAGCCGCGGGCCGGCCTGGTCGAGGGCCTGGACGAGGCGGGCCCCGCCGGAGCGGGTGTCGCCGCCCACCAAGAGGCGGTCGAAGGCCTCGAAAGCGAGAGGGGCGGTGAGTTGGCGGGCGGTCAGCGCGGCCGCGGCCCGCGCGGCGAGCTCCGGGTGCGAGGCCAGGCGCCGGGCCGCGGAGCGAGCGGCCGAGCGGAACTCCAGCAGGGCCGTGCGGAACTCGGCGTCCGCGAGGGCGAGAGTGCGCCCGGCGGTGAACGCGGCGGCGTAGGCGGTGTCGAAGACGCCGTACCGCTGCAGGTAGATCAGCGCCTCGCCCGGGGAGTCCAGCCGGGTGGCGGCCGCATCCGGAAGCTCTTGGGCGGGATGAGCCGTGAGCGGGCCGCGGTAGAAGGCGAAGGTTCGCTCGCCGCTCTCCAGGCGCTGCGCCAGCGCGACGGACCCGCCCGCAATCCGGTCCAGGGCCTCCTTCTGCGGCCCGGCCGGGTTCGCCGGGGCGGCGGTCGGCACGCGAAGGCGCAGCTCGTCGGCGGGGCGCGCGGTGGTGCCGTCGGCGGTGGCCAGGTGTTGGGCGAGGTCGCCGAAGCCCACCCCGGAGTCCGGCTCGGTGGTGAAGGACCAGGAGACCAGGGAGACCAGGCGGATGCCCCCGGTGGGAGCAGGGACGGTCAGGTACTGGTCGAAGCCTTCGAGGGAGACCAGGTGGGCGACGTGCCGCCCGCCGGTGGCGGCGGGAAAGCGGTTGGCGACCAGGACGGCGTTGAGTTCGCCCTCGTCGGGAGCGGGATCGCCACCGGACAGGGTGGCGTCGGGGCGCCCGCCCTCGCGCAGGTGGGCGAGGTAGCCCATCTCGACGGGCAGCGGCTTCACCGCGTCGAACAGCGCGGCGGGAACCAGGACGGTGGCGCACTCCTCGTCGTACTCGTCGGGGCGCAGGCTCTCCGCCGGCAGCGCGGGGGGCTCGCCGGGGCCGATCGGGTCGGGGCCGAGCGGACCGTCCAGGAGCCGGCGCACGGTGCCGGCCTTGACCAGGCCCACCGCGTCCGGGTCCTCGGGCAGCTCGTCCTCGCGAAAGAGCAGCAGGGCCATCCACGGGACAGCGCCCGGCTGCCCGTCACCGAGCAGCCGGGCCCACGGCAGGCCGGGGGCGTCGAGGTTGATGTGGGCGAGGGTCTGGCTGTAGGTGCCGACCGCGTCCGGCACGGGGAACTGCGCGTTGATGCCCGTCGGGTCGAAGCTGAAGCGGGGCTGGACGACGTCGAAGGGCTGAGGGGTGGCGTCGATGACGCGGTCCGCGCCGCCGAGGTCCTTGAGGACCTGCCGGTTGTCGATCCGGTACCGGCCGGCGTACAGGGAGGGGATGCGGTGGTCGAAGAACCGGGTGCGGTGCTCGGCGCCCGGCGCGGTGGTGCGCGGCCGGGGGGCGGGTTCGGACGTGGTGGTCACAGGGCGTGCCTTTCGACAGGACGCGGCGGAGGACGAGGGGTCGGACGGCGCACGGCGGCGCGGGCCGCCCGCGGGGACGGTGCGGGTGGCCCGGTACGGCGCGTCCGGTCAGCCGGCGACGAGCATCGGCTCGGCGGTGAAGGCGGTGCCCGCGGCCCGGGCGTAGGTGCTCAGGTCTGTGTCGAGCGCGCCGAGGTCGGCGCCCAGTCCGGTCAGGGCCTGGGCCAGGGCGGTGCGGTTGCCTCGGGTGGTGGCGGTGTCGATGCCGTCCCGGATCGCGGTGATCACGCCACCGGGCCTCGTCGGGACCGGGCCCGTGGCCGTCTCGCCGGAGAGCGGCTGGTTGCCGTCCGGGGTGATCGGGTCGAAGGAGATGGCCTTCTCGTCGAGGAACCCGGTGGAGGTGCCGTGGTCGACCGGCGGCGAGGTCAGCCGGATCCCGAGGATCCGGTCGGCGATGATCCCGTCGTTCGGCGCGTCCGGCCGTTGGCCCCACAGGCCGTTGGGTACGTTGCCGCGCAGCACCGCGCGACCCCACGGCGTCATGGTGGCGGCCTGGCCGTTGTAGGTGAGCCGGATGCGCAGTTCGCTGCCCTTGCCCCGCACGTGCATGGGCAGGATGTCCACGGCGGTGTCGGTGGCGACCTCGACGGTGTCGCCGTCCTGGTTCAGGTAGACCTTGCTGACGGGTGCCTGGGTGTCGGCGGTGAAGGTGAAGCCGCCGTTGCTGACCAGCCACGGCTTGACATCGCCGCGGGTGGCCGGGGTGCCCTCGCCGGTGTACCCGGCGACCGGTGTGGTGCGGACCATGTTCTCCGGCGGCGGCAGCATGCCCTGGAAGCCGCCCCAGTCCAGCGCCGGGGCCTGATCGCGGCGACCGGCGCCGAATCCGATGGTGAAGGAGATGAACCACAGGTGGACGGTGGCCTCGCCGCCGACCGCGGGGCCCCAGACGCGGACGCTGACGCCGACCTCGATCGAGATCCTGATCTTGACGAACCAGACCTTGATGGTCGCGGAGACCCCGACCCGGATCCCCATGCCGACGTCGAAGTAGAAGGGGTTCCACTCCAGCAGCGCGTCCACCCGGGCGGTGAGCCAGGCACGCAGCATCCCGGACTGGAAGACGACGTCCAGCGAGCCGCCCGCCATCAGGGACTTGGGGGTGAATGCGGCGTAGGCGTTGCCCGTGATGTTGACGGTCGAGCCGACGCCCCAGGTCAGACCGGCGGGCTGCTGGCGGGGGTAGCGGGCGGGCAACTCCCGGCCGGCCGGGATCGCACCGAGCAGGAACGCGAAGTCGCCGGCATTGACGTGGTCGCCGAACCAGAACTTCATGCCGACGCCGCCGCGCAGCTTGCAGTTCGGGTCGATCAGGAACGTCTTCTCGGTGAACGCCGCGCCAATGCTCAGCTCCCCGGCCGTCGGGCGCAGGGTCGCCTCGATGCCGATCTCCACCCGGGCGATCTTCTTGTCGCTCTTGGTGGGCAACTGCATCCCGGCCGCGCCCAACAGACTGATCGTCAGGTCGGAACCGGTCTGCACCAGCGCCATGGCACGGCCGCTGAAGGTCTCGAAGCAGTCGAAAGCCAGGCCCGCCGCGAACCACAGGTCGCCCTCCTGCGGACGCACCCACGGGAGCGAGCCGCCGATCAGCTCGCCCAGGACCTTGAGCGGGTCGACCTCCTCGTCGTCGGCGCCGATCTCGCCCGGGTTGTCGAGCGCGACCAGGAACGGGAAGCTGCCCAGGGCGTCGGCGGCCGGGACGCGCACCCGGCTGTTCCAGCCGAAGCCGGCAGAGATGCCGCGCACCTGGAACAGCGGCGGTCCGAAGCCGACCTGGCTGCCGAGCGAGCCGTAGGCGAACAGCGACGGATCGGCGCCGCTGCCGTCGGGAACGACGTAGGCGCCCATGGCGGAGCCGTTGAACGCGCCGGTGTCCACCAGCAGGACGCCGCCGACCACCGTCTTGTACGGCGGGGAGGCGGGAAGGGCGGTCAGCGCGCCGGCGATCCGCAGCGGCGGGTTGTAGTAGTCGACGCTCAGGCCGTTGTCGCCGCCGGGCGTGCCGATCGGCGACCAGCCGCGCACCGACGGCGCCTCCAGGACCCGCATGCCCTTCCTGCGGCGCGGGCCGGGTCGCGGAGTGAGGATGCCGTGCTCGGTGACCAGCGCCCGGGGGGTGCGGTCGCCGGCCCCTCCGTCCCGGTGCTTCACGTCGGGCAGGGCCCGTCCCAGGCCGTCCAGGCGCCCGGGGTCGACGGGCGGCGCGGGCGTGCGCCTGGTCAGCCGCAGCGCACGGCCATCCGTCAGCGCCCAGGCACCCGCGGGCAGTTCCGTGCCTTCCGGAGCTCCGTCGACCAGGAGCAGACCGCAGCCCTCGCCGAGATCGACCGCGGCCACCGTCCCGGTCACCCACTCGCCGTCGACGGTGAACGCGACATCCACCGGCGCCGAGGACGCGGTGATCGTGGCCCGCCCGCCGACCGACAGGGGCCGCGAACCGCACACCGCGCCGTCGATCCGCACGGTACCGCCGGGAAAGACGAGTGCTGCGGCGTCGGGGTCGGCGAACACGGACACGGGGATTTCAACCGTCCCACTCGCCGCCTGTTCGAGAAGCTTCCGAACGTCCTCCACGCGTGCTGTCACAACGATCCCGCCCTCGACTCGTGGGAAAGGGGAATGGCGGAGCAGCAGCCCTACTCGGCGACAGGCCTGACGTGTCCGCTGCGGGAAGCCTAGCCAGATGACAGCGGTGAGTATGACAACCGCAACTTTCAGTGACGAGTATGGCTGAAAGGCGGTACGTGCTCCGCTGAAGAGCGAATCGGCCGCAGAGGATCGCTCCGGCCCGCAGAAGCGTTCCACCGGAGGCGCGAGCCCCCGAGACGGCACATCACCCCGGCACGGCTGGTGGCGAGTCGGAGCGCAGAGTTCTCGCTTCCCCGACGACCCTCTCCCACTGCAAGGGTGTGTCGGTTCCCCAACCCTGTGACTGATGTCGCCCGCGTTCCCGGGCAATGCCGCGCCGCCGATCTCGCCGCCCCTGTGGACCCCGTTCCACCATCGCGCACGAGCCGGTGGCTGAGCCACGGACAGCGGCCTGAACTCAGACCGGCCTCAGCGGGACGGCCCCGCAACCCCCGGACACCCGGGGCGGGTTGGTGTTCCACCCCCCACCTGTCCAGCTGGATGAACGATCAGTCAGGGCAGATTCGTAGATTCAACAGACAAGCTGTTCATTTGAGTGAATGATGTCGCCATGACCAGTGACGTGTTCAGCAGAGCAGTGCGCCGCCGTAACGCAAGAGGGATGACCTTCAGCCAGATGGAGGCCAAGACCTGGAGCGTGGGAGGTAAGGAGGGAAGCCGCTCGTCGGCGTGGTGGAACAACATGGCCAACTATGAAATGGAGACTCCGCCCGCCCCGAAGTACATCCCCGGAGTCGCCGAGGTACTCAAGGTTTCCGAGCGCCGCGTCAGCGAACTCGTCTCTGAGCAGTGGTACGGCGTGCGACCCGACGACGAGGTTCCCGAGCGTCTGCGAGACCTGATCCCCCTTCTCGAGGATGTGGATCCGGTAGATCTGGCAGTCGTTGAGGAGCTCGTGATTGCCCTCGGAAAGAAGCGTGCCCTCGCGGAACGGCTGGCGCGGATCGAAGCTGGAGGTGAGGCGGAGGAGGGCGGCAGCAAGGCTGCCTGAACCCGGGCCCCGCCGTAGGTGCGCTCGGCGCGCCCAGTTCTCTGGAACGGCACACGAAGAAGCTCAACTGGCTGTGCCCCTCACCTCCGCCGCTCCGGCAACCGTCGGCCTCGGCAGGCACCTTCCACCTGCCGGCGCCGCACCGGAGCCACTCCTCATCTCTCAGACGCGAACACCGTGCATCCCATCCCTGGTACACGCCGGCAGTGCAACAGTCA
Source organism: Streptomyces sp. WM4235 (assembly GCF_001279725.1). Lineage (GTDB taxonomy): Bacteria > Actinomycetota > Actinomycetes > Streptomycetales > Streptomycetaceae > Streptomyces. Next base: position 30,513 of record NZ_LGDE01000435.1, read on the forward strand.
CGGGGATGCGGCGCGAGCCGAGCCGGTGGACGTGCCCGCCTCGCCAAGCCGGTGGCCGTCCGGCCCCCGATCGGCGGCACAAGCGTTGTTCGAGCATCCCGCTCGCCTTCCGCATCGCACACGTCTTCGGCCGGACGATCGAAGACGTCTTCCGCCCGGACAAAGGGGCCTGACGGGCTGTTGGGGCCGCAGCCGCCCGGCCGCATGGACCGGGCGACTCCGACTGGCACGCGCTGGGTCATCACGTACCTCGTCCCGTGCGACAGTTCGTTGCCGGCGGATGGGGGAGTTACTCGGCACTCTTGCTGGAATGCTCGATGGAAGTTGCCCATCACAGCGGCGGCCGGTGCGTGGCCGACAAGAGTGCCCCGACTGACGCTGGACCGACCCGGCCCTGGCAGCCGTCCTCTCGGCCATCACGGCCACGGTCAAAGGCCCCGCGGCGTCGGCAAGCTCCGCGAGCGCCCGCAGGGACGCGAGTACGCGGACGGCGAGCGGTGGCCGGCACTGGAGCGCCCGACCTGGCGCCCCGACATCCAAGCCGCCGCCATCTCCAAGGCGCGGGTCAACGCGCACCGCAAGCCGGGCAACACGGCGAAGCAGACGGGCCTGTACCCGCTCGCCGTGCTGTCCGACTGCGTCGTCCGCTCCTCGCCGGGCGCGAGCCCGCTGGACTTCCTCCCGTACGCCGCCGCCGGCAAGCCCCAGCCGGGCGGTTTCCGCCTCGGCTCCATCCCGGGCTTGGCCAAGTCGGCGGGCGTCCAGGAGTTGGCCTGGACCGTCGACCTGATGGAGAAGGGCCTCAACCCGGCCCGCCATATCAAGGACGGCGACGCCGACTTCGACGACGGCGAGTAGCCTCAGCACCGCACACCCGCCGGACAGATCACCGAAGGAGACCGAAACCGATGACCACCACCGTCCCGCAGTGGCCCATCCCCTCTACCCCGCCCCTCCACGATCCGGTCCTGTTCGCGCGAGCCATGCGGGACATGCGCCTGACCTGGCGCGCCCGCGGAGTCCTGGCCGAACTGGCCACCGGATACATCCCCGGCCAGGAGCCCAAGATCAGCGAGCTGGTCTCCCTCACCCGCGACGAACGCCTCGCCGCCGAAGGCCGCGAGGCCTTCCGCAAGGCAGTCGGCGAGCTGCGCACGATCGGCTACCTCACCCCCGACGCCACAACGGCCTCAGGCGTGGGCGAGCGGCTGATCGTGGACCTCGCCCCGGCAGCCGGCGCCCAGCTGATCCGCCCGCGATACGACTATCTCGCCGACGAGAGCTGACGGTGGGGGAGTTCGAGGACGCCATCGAGCGGGCCGACCGGGAGGCTCTCCCCGCCGGCCGCCGATGACCCTCAAGGGCCAGATCAGCTACCTGATCAAGTAGTTCGGCAGCGCCGAGTTCGGCAGCGCCAAGGTCGTCGCGCAGGAGTTCGGTGTCACCGCCGCCGCCACCGCCACCGCCACCGTCACCGCCGTCCACCGCTACCGGCGCGGCGCCCGCAAGCACGCCCGCGCCGACGTCGCCGCGAAGATCGACGACACGGTGCGGGCCCGCCGGCAGCCTCAGGTCCGCAAGCATCGGCGGAAGCAGGCCGACGCTGGCACCGGCGTCACCGTGGAGACCCGCGCCCGGTTCGGGTACTGAGCGGCCGTCCGCACTACGGACGACGGTCGGTTCCGGCGACTCACCGCGCACCTCCCTCCGGCTTGCGCGCGGAGCCTGTTCGACGCCCGCCCGCGAAGCGGGAGCCGGCGACGGCACCACACGGCGAGCACCGATTCGCCGCGGTGACCGAGCATCTCGGTTGGCGAACGGGCGCTCGAGTCGGCGGGCAGAGCGGTCGTCCATTCCCCTGCCGGGGTGGAGCTGTTGCCGGCGGCCGCCAGGACGGGTGTGTCGGTCAGGGAGCAGGGACGGGGCCGCCGGGCCGGAATCGCTCCACCCCTACGATGTGCCGCACCTTGACGGGGCGCACGATCACCGAGACCCGCTGCTCTCCTGGCATGATCCACTCGAAGCGCTCCTTGCCCAGGTACTTGCGGGCCAGACGGTCCATCCGGTCGTGCGCCTCCTTGCCCTCGATGAAGCGGGCCACCACACCACTGATCTGCACTCGATCGAAGGGATCGGTGGCATCGGCGTGCGAGAGGTAGACGCGGGGGTCGAGGCGAAGGTTTTCCTCCTTCACCCGACCCACCGAGGTGTTGAACGTCAGCTCCCCCTCTCCCTCCAGATCCACCCACATCGGGCTGACCTGCGGTGCTCCGTCGGCGAACACGGTGCCGACGTACCAGATGTTGGGGGCCTGCAGCCGGGCGCGGACAGCATCGTCGAATGTCGTGGCAGTCATCCTGCGAAGCTACCAACCATGCGCGGCGGGACGGCAGCAACCGAAAAGACTCAACCTTGCCAAGCCTCGCTCTCACCCCAGATGAAGCGCTCGGTCACACCCCTTCCCGAATCCGAGGAACGCCGCAGAGTACGAGGCCGGCGGGCCGCATACGACTACGACCGCCGGGAGCAGGAGGCCGCCGACGAGATGAGGGCGCAACCGACCCAGCGCGAAACCTCCTTCGCGCTCCCCGCCGCGCGACGATGGTGCCCCCACTGCGGAGACCGCATCACCTGCAGCGGCTACGCCCGGCTCGGGGCCCTGCCACTGCCGGGCCAGGACTCCGACCTCGTCCCGCGCCTACCCGCCGACCGGCCCGCCTGCCGCGCGGTGGCCGGCCACCCGCTGCCCGGCGAGGACGAATGACCGCCGAAGTCCTCCGCGGCCGACACGGCGACGGCTGCCGTGCAGGGGAGTCCCGCCGGGAGGAGCCCGTGAGCGCCCAGCCCGAGCACACGCCCATCCCGTCGTACCGCCCGCACCCGACGCCCCGGCCGAACTCCTGCCCCCAACTGCGCACCGACCGACGCGCCGCGCAGTGGGCGCCGGCCTTCGAACGGGAGTGGGCGGCCGCGCCGGCGGAGTCCCGTCGGACGTTCTCCCTCGGCGGGCTGTACGAGGTCTTCCAGGACTGGCAGGGCCGCCTCGCGCACGCCCTCGGTCGACGCAGCAGGCGTGCACCCGTAGCCGCAGTGCGCCGGGGCCGCCCATTCCTGATGTCACCCCGGAGCCGCGAGAGCAGTGTCCCGGGCGAGCGGTGTCCCGGGCGAGCGACCACGCCGTGGCGTCCGGAAGCGGTGGGGTGCCGTCCCGGAAACCACGGTCGGCCGGCGCTGTTCAGTGGCCGGGCCAGGCTGAGCGACCCCTGCCGCTCAGAGGCGGACGGTACGACCCGCCTGGCCGAGGAACTCGCGGTCCCCTCGAAGAGCCGCGACAACAACTAGACTCAGATATCTGATCAGACTTGCATATGCGGTGGGTCTGCCGATAGCGTCCAAGCGCGGCAACGCCCGGATCCGAGGAGGCAGGACATGCTGCTCACCACCGGACAGGCCGCAGAGGAACTGGGCTGTGCGATTACCACTTACCGGCGTCTCATCAGGGCAGGCGTACTTCCCGGCCTGACCCGGCGCGGTGTTCGCGTGATGACACCCCTCTGGGTCGTTCAGGCACTGCGACAACGCACCCTTGCCCCCGTGGATCGCCTGGACACCGACCTTCTCGGGGTCCTACGTGTCGACGCGGCACGCCAGGTCCAGGACACCGGCCGGAAGTGGACCGGCTACGCAGCAGACCTCGGCCCCGATGACCTTCTCGAGGGCTTGAGGGGCTGGTGGCGCTGCGATGCTGCCAGCGTGGCGGCCGGGGGAGTGCTGCCGGTGACGGTGTCAGGCTACGTGGTCGCCGTCCTGACCGGCCTGGACAGGTGGGAGAAGGGAGACGGCGGGCGGCACACATTTCCGGACGCGGTTCTTGCCGGACACGTCACCGACCTGGCCACCCCTACGAAGCACGTGACCGCACCGCGAGAAACCGACCGGGACATCGCGGACCTCCTCCTGGGCGCCCGCTTGCCCTCACAGTCGAGCGGCGCGATCGCGTACGTCTCCACTCATGGCAGTACCGCCAACTGACCTGCAGGCACTAGGGATCGTGATGGACGCAAAGACCTACACCGCACAGCTGGCCGAGCTGCGTGCCCTGCGTGACGAGATCAAGAAGACCCGGGCCACCCTCGCCAAACTCGAGTCGGACCGTGCCCGGCAGATCACCGCGCTGGCCGGATACGAGAAGGCGAAGGCAGAGCGCATCGCGCCCGCGGCCGGACTCAGCCTTGGCGACATCGTGGCGATCGCTCCCATCCTCGCCCCCGACCAGCTCACCCACCCCGCACCAACAGCTCCGATCGGCACCGCCGTTTCAACCCCCGAATCCGCCGAGGAGACGGCACTGCCCAGCGGCAGCGAACCCGCACAGGCCCAGGCAGCCACGGTCGCCCCGGCCATGACCCGTTCGGCCCCTGGACCAGCAGCGCAACCCGAACCTCCCGCACCAGCCCCTTCTGTGCCGCCGGCAGCACCAACTCAGTCCGCACCCGCACCCGCACCTGTACCCGCACCTCTCGCGGCTCACGAAGCGCAGGCTCACGAAGCGCCGCAGGCTCACGAAGCGCAGGCTCACGAAGCGCCGCAGGCTCACGAAGCGCAGGCTCACGAAGCGCAGCGCACCCTTCCCGCGATCCCTGAAGGCCCCGACGGAGATCGCTGGTTCGACCACACCGCGAACCTTTCCTCCACACACCCGAACTTCACCCAGCAGGCCCGCAGCACAGTCTTCCTGGACACCGCGACCGGTGTGCTGGTCCACCGTGACCAGACGCTCCGCCTCGACCTCCGGACCGCCGACGCCGGAGAAATCCTCAACGGTGTCTTCCGTGTCCTGCCCGACGGCGTCGAACGGATCTACATCACCGCAGGCGCCCCCTGGCACCGGCAGGCCGACCGGTACCCCTTCCTCAAGGACGCCGTCGGAGCCTGGCTGAACGCCCCCACACCCGGGTGGCGCACCGACACCGGCCGCGGCAAGGACCGTATGGCCGGCCATTTCGTCCACCCCCGCAACCCCGTCGGCCGCTACCAGCGCGAACAGGGCGACCAGCATGTCGAAATCCGCTCGGCTGGAGAGTGGTTCGACACGGAGGGCACCGAACCCACCGTCATCCGTGACGCGTTCGTCCTCCTCTGGAAGGCCCTGCGCCGCCACTGGCCCGACGCCGTCCTGATGGGCTCACCGTCTCAGACGGGCCGTGACCTGTGGACCCGCACCATCCCGACCAAGGGCCAGTACGCGGATGGCTACCCCGTCCTGTCCGAAGAGCTCCGCGGCCTTTTCCACGCGACGGCCGGGCAGGGCCGCACCGAGCTCATCACCCCGCCGCGCGTCCCCGCAGAGCTGCCCGCCCTGGTCGAATACGACCGGACCTTCGCCTACGCCAAACACACCTGGAAAGCCGGCGTCGGCACCCCCCGCCGTGTCACCGCCGCCACGTTCGCGTCCTGGTCGCAGAAGGAACAGACCAAGGCCTTGTTCGCCTGCGGACACTGGCACGTCCGCGTCACCGTCCCCGACACCTGGAAACACGTCGGGATCCTTCCCGCACCCGCCCCCGGCGACCGTGCCTGGCACTACCCCGCGACGCCCGGCACCACGTTCACGACCTGGGCCGGCGGACCCGAAATCCACACCGCGCTGTCCAACCCCATGCAGCCCTGGAAGATCGAGATCCTCGACGGGATCCTCTTCGACGACGGGAAGCCCCTGGACGACTGGTCGAAGAAGCTGAAGGAAGCCTGGTCCTCCCTCACCGCCCAGGCCGCCCTCAACGGCGACCCCGCCCAGCGCACCGCAGCCCGCCTCGCCGCACGGGCGGTCCGAGCGATCCTCCTCTACGGCATCGGCGCCTTCGCTCAACGACCCCGCACCGTCACCGGCACCACCCCCCGCACCGCGGAACGCGACGTCCCCGACGACGCCGAGATCATCGGCTTCGACGACGAGACCATCACCTGGCAGCGCCCCACCGGCTTCACCCGAGACCCCAACGCCCACCCCGAATGGGCCGCCCACATCTGGTCCTCCGCACGCGCCGCACTCCTGTCCCAGCGCCACCGTGACGACGACATTTCCGCCGGAGCCCTCCACGCCCCGCCCGGCACCGTCGTCGCCTTCCGTACCGACGCCGTCTACCTCACCCAACCGCAGCCCTGGCCCTACCACGGGCAGCCAGGCGACTACCTGAACAAGGGCCACCTCACCGGCCCGGTCACAGCTCCCACCACTGAGGAAGAGCTCCTGACCCTGCGCGACATCGGCCGCTCCACGCTTCAGGCCACACCCATCACCGAGGGGGCCTGATGCCACCCCGCGGCCGACGACGCGCACCCGAACCGCAACGCAATGCAGCAGCCCGCCTCGCAGACCAGCTCCAGGCCGCCGGCTACACCAAACGTGACATCGCCCGCATCATCAACCGCGACCCCTCACTCGTCTCCCAGTTCTACACAAAGAACAAAGGGGCCGCATTCGTCCCCGCCCTCACACAAGTGCTCGCCGCCGTCCAGACCGCAGGCATCAGTGACATCGCCGAACTCGCCGCCATCGCGGCCGGACACATCACCCGCCGCACCACCTCGACCGGTACGAAAGCGCGCGTCCGCACCAAAGCGCTCCTCATCACCCCCACCGGCACCGGCACCGGCCGCGCCGGCGTACAAGCCATCGCCTCCGGATCCACCCGCCTGCGCCCCTTGATCGCCGAGGCGGCCCGCCAAGGCCTCCGTCTTGCCTTCACCGTGCGCATGGCCAGGGCGGACTTCCTCCACGCCTCCGGCAGCCGAACCGACTCGCCGGGCATCCGCCGAGACGTCATCCAGCGCACCGACCACACCGAAGAACGCTCCTACGGCTCGGCCACCACCGGCGGGTTCGCGGCCACCGACTTCGCCCACCGCGTCGACCGAAACGGCGGAGACGTCACCGCGGCAGTCCACGAATGGCTCGTCGAAACCGGCCGCATCCGCCCGGACGCCCACATCGTGCACCTCGAGATCCGTACCTGGCGGCCACGCTGAGGCAGGATCGGTTCGACCCTTGCAGATCTCCTGAGCGCGGGTCGACAGGACCAGGACGACAGGAAGCCCGTGCCGCCAACAAGTCACAACAGGTCACGGCAGGTCAAGGGCCCGGCCGTATCCGGAGCCCGGCGCACACATGCGAGAAGGGTGCGGAGTTGCGGGGGTACTGCAGACGCGCGGGGCCCGGTCCGACGCTCGCGCCCGGGCCTTGCTACCTGGACGTCCGGCCTTGCTACCGGGAGCCTCAGCATGTCCTCGGCCACCCCGGCGACCACCGCATCCGTGGCACGCAAGTGAACCGTCCCGACCACAACCGGCAGGGAGAGCATGCCGACCGTCGACATTGAACTACGCCCGCATCAGAAGGAAGCGGTCACAGCCGCGGTCAAAACCTTGCGGGTCCACCCCCGCGCGAGCGTGATCGCGGCCTGCGGTACCGGGAAGACGCTGATCGCCGCCCGGACCGCCGCTCGTATCGCACCTCGCGGGCGGGTCCTGGTCCTGGTCCCGACGCTGGACCTGCTCTCCCAGACAGTGCGTTCCTGGCACGCCGCCGGCCAGAGGGGCCAGGCGGTAGCCGTCTGCTCCGCCCGCCAGGCGATGGAGCACCCTTCGGCCGGCGACCTCCCGATGACGACGAAGCCGGTCGAGCTGTCCGAACTCGCCCCGACCACTGGCCCGGTAACGGTCTACGCGACCTACGCCTCCCTGCCCACGGTCATCGCCGCCCATCGCGACCACCGTCTGCCGCCCTGGGACCTTGTCATCGTCGACGAGGCCCACCGCACCGCCGGCCGTCTCGGCAAGGCCTGGGCCGGGATCCACCACGACGATGAGGTTCCCGCCGCCCGCCGCCTCTATCTCACCGCGACCCCCCGCGTCTGGGACCCCGACACCGACGACAGCGACACCCCCGTCGCCTCCATGGACGACGAAACCCTCTTCGGCCCCATCGCCTGGCGTCTCACCCTCTCCGACGCCATCGACCTCGGTCTCCTCGCCGACTACCAGATCCTCGTCCCCGTCATCCAGGACACCGACCTGCGCGACTGGCTCGCCACCAGCCCCGGCGCAGGCGCCGACGGCCTACGCCTCGCCGGGCACCAGGTCGCCGTCCTGCGTGCCATCCACGACCACCGGCTGCGCCGCGTCCTGACCTTCCACCACCGCGTTTCCGACGCCCGTGCGTTCGCCACCACCCTCCCCGACACCGCAGCGGCGCTCCCCGCCGACCTGCGGCCCGAAGGCTTGTGGACGCAGTGGATCAGCGGCGCCCCCCCCCCCCCCCCCCGCCGCCGCATCCTCCTCGACGTCGCCACCCACCCTCACCTCGAACACCCCGCAGTCCTGTCCAACGCCCGCGTCCTCGGTGAAGGCATCGACGTCCCCGCCATCGACGCCGTCGTCTTCGCCGACCCCAAGAACAGCCCCGTCGACACCGTCCAGGCCGTCGGCCGCGCCCTACGACAATCCCCCGGCGCCGGCAAGAAGGCCACACTCATCGTCCCCGTCTACCTCACCCCCGACGAAGACCCCGACGACCTCCTCAGCGCCGATGCCTACACCCCCCTGTGGC
>NZ_LGDE01000436.1 GCF_001279725.1 Streptomyces sp. WM4235
CCGCCGCACCATCCCGGCCCCGCCCTGCCATCCCAGCCCCGCCCGCGTTTGAGGCGCCCGGCGCGGCCGGGGCCGGCAGCGACGACGCCGTCACCGTGACGACTACTCCGACGGCTTCCGCGACAGGACACGGGCCCCGGCCACCCCGGGAAGCAGCGGCGCGGCCCCTTCCGCCACGGCCGCTGGCTCTTCCGGCCCGGCCCCCGGCCCCACCGCAACGACCGGCGCCACCGCCGCCACCGGCGCCACGGAGACCACCGGCGGGGTCGAGGCCCCCGCCCCCGTCACCGGAGCCGCCACCGGAGCCGCGGCCACGGAATCCACCCCCACGGGAACCATCGGCGTGGCCGCCCGCCGAAGCGCCGCCCAGCGCAGTTCCCGTACCCCGGAGTCGTGCCATTCGTCGGCCGCGCCCGCGGCCCCCCGCACGGGCCGCGTCCGCCAGGCGTGCACCGCCACGGCCAGCGGCACCGCCAGCGCCAGCGTCCATCCCGTGGCCGCGGCGCCGACCTGCCACCACACCGGCCCGAAGCTCGCCAGGGCCGCCGCGCCCATCGGTCCGGCCGCCGCCGCCGCGAGCCCGGCCATCGCGAGCCCGCACACCACCGACCCCAGCGCGGCGGTGACCGCGGTCTCCCCGTACGAGACCTCCCGCGCCCGCCGCACCGCGAACCAGCCGACGCCCAGTCCCGCGGCCACCGGTACCGCGACCGCCGCCCAGGTCAGTGGCGTTCCGGAGCCTTCCGGTGGCAGGGCCGCGAGCAACGGGAACCTCGGCAGCGCGGGCGATCCCCCGAAGCCGAGCGGTGTGGCGGTCGCGCCGGTGCCCAGCGCGAAGCCGGGCCCCAGTCCGTACGCCGCGCCCCACACCATCGCGTTCGGGATCAGGGTGAGCGCGAGCAGCAGGACCGCGAACCGTCCCGACCACACTCCGGTCAGCGCGAGGAAGGATCCCTGGACCTCCGGGCCGTGCCAGGCCAGCGAGGCTCCGACGAGCAGGATTCCCCCGCCCAGGAGGACGAGCGTCCCGGCCGCGCCGGAGCGCAGGGCCAGCGCGTAGCGGGGGCGCGCGATTGCCGTTCGTACGCCCTTGGCCGCCCATCCCGGTGCCCAGGGCGGGAGCGTCACCGGCGGCCTGCCCCGGGCCTCCCACACTCCGCCGGCGGCGGCCAGTACGGCGACCAGCGGCACGTGCCAGGCGGCGCTCAGCGGATCGGCCGGCATCGGGCCGCCCGCCGCGTACACGGTGGCCATCGCTCCGACGGTCAGGTATCCGCAGGTCACGGCCGAGAAGACCACGCTCGGCGGCAGTACCTCGTCGTCCATGGAGCCGTCGCCCGAGGCGCTGCCGAGGCGCGCGGCCCGCCGCATCAGCAGCACCGGCAGCGCCACCAGGAGCAGCGGGGTCACTCCGACGGGCGCCGGTACACCGGAAAGAGTGTCGTAGCGGACGAGTTCCGTCCCGTGGGCCAGCAGCCACAGGCCCGCGGCGAGGTGCAGCGCGCCGCCGGGGCCGCTGTCGGGGTAGGGGGAGCTGATCCACAGCACGATCACGAGCACGGCCAGGAAGCCGAGCCCCAGTCCGGCGGCCACCGCGCCGCCCAGCACACAGGCGGCGGCGGCCGGTGAACGGCGCCGCGCGGCGGCCCGCGGGGCCGTCGGCAACAGGGTCCCGCGTTCGGTCACTTGGGTCACCCCGCCATGGTGCCAACGACACGCGCTATGGGCGGGTAACAGGCGAATGTCCGTGGTGTCGCTCAATATACGTTTTATGTACTTTTTCGCGCAGGACTGCCGGGTCGCGGGGAGTGTGGCATGACACAGGACGTCGAGACGGCCTCCGCCACCGGGGAGACCGATCTCCCCTCCCCCAAGGAGCGCCGCAGGCTGCGTGAAATCGCCGAGCTGACGCACGAGGACCTCGCGTCGACCCTGGGCGTCACCACGAACACGGCGCGCTCCTGGGAGAACGGCCGCACGGGCCCGCGCGGTCGCAAGCGCGAGGCGTACGCCAAGCTGCTCGCCCACCTCGCCCGCCTCGCCGCCGAGCAGACCGCGTCCGCCGCACCCCCGACCGAACCGACCGAACCGACCGAACCGGCTGAAGCGGCCGGACCGGCCGGACCGGCGGCTCCCGCAGCGACGACGGCGCGGGCCGCGACGGCCGTGGGCGCCACCCACGCCCCGCCCCCGGAGGCGGACGGCGGGTCCGACGCGGAAGCGGATACCGAGGCGGGCCCCACGCCCGCCTCCGAACCCGCCCGGCGCATGGCCGGCGCCGTGCGCGCCTTCGCCGCCGGCGGTCAGGCACGCCCCGCCGGCCGCCCGAACCGATCCAAGGGCGCCGCGAAGCGCGCCGCCAAGCCGGCGGCCTCCTTGGCTCGCCACGAGTCCAAGACCCCGGTGAGATCCGGCTCCGGCGCGGGCGGCGGCCACCCCGGCGGCGCGGAACCCCCTCCCGCCCCCGCGACGTCGGGGGGCCGGAACCGGTCCGACACGCCGGCCGAGGAGGTCGAGGCGGCACCTGCGGACAAGGTCGCCGACAAGGTCGAGGACCGGGTCGAGGCCGAGGCGGACGGGACCACGACGGACACGGCCACGACGGACACGGCCACGACGGGCAAGGAGACGCCGGCCGAGGTCCCGCCGGACACGACCGGAGCCGGAGCCGACAGGCAAGAGGCGGGCAGGGCCGAGACGGGCGAGCCCGAGGCGGACAGGACCGACGCGGACCGGGCCGGGGAGGTCGAGACCGAGAAGGAACCCGCGGCCGAGGCGGCCCCGGCTCCGGGATCCGCCCTCACCCCCGCCCAGGCCTTCGACGCGCTCTACGCGTACGCCGCCCCCGCCCTGGCACGCCAGACGTACTTGCTCACCGGCCGCCGCGCCCTCTCCCTGGAGGCCGTCGAGCGGGCGTTCCAGAACGCCTGGGAGCGCTGGCCCGAGGTCGCCACCGACCCGGATCCGGTGGGCTGGGTGCGCGCGGCCGCGTACGAGCACGCCCTGTCCCCCTGGCAGCGACTGCGACGCGCCCACCGCAACCCCGACCAGGCCCCGGCCGAGCCCGCGGACCGGATCCTGATGGACGCGATGCTGGCGCTCCCCACCACGCACCGGCGCACGGTGCTGCTCTACGACGGGGTCGGCCTCGACCTGCCCGACACGGCCGCCGAGACCGAGGCCACCACCCCCACCACCGGCATCCGGTTGCTCCACGCGCACGCCGACCTCGCCGACCGGATCCCCGAGTTGGCCGCCGCGCCGCCGGAGCGGCACTCCGCCCTGTTGCGCGAGCGCCTGGGCGCGGTCCGCCCGCCCGTACGGCTGGAGCCGCGCGAGGCGTCCGTCGTGCGCGTGGCGTGCGAGCGCCGGGCCCGGTTGTGGTCCCGCGCCGCGATCGGCCTGACCGCCGTGATCGCGGTGGCGACGGCGTACACGCTGACGACCGCCCCCACCCGGTACGAGCCTCCGGTCTCCCCCGGCGCGAACGTCACCGGGGTGCCCCCGCACAGCGGCCCGCAGGCGCTCACCGAGCGGAGCAAGGAACTCCACGACACGCTGCGCTTCCACCCGGCCGCCCGGCCCGACCGCCTCACGCCCACGGTGGGGTGACGGCCGACGGCACCACGCGAAACGGGCGTGGCCCGCGCCCCGAAGGGTGCGGGCCACGCCCGTACACGCGTACAGCGACTGCCTACTGAGCGGCGTTCAGGATCTCGCGCGCCAGCTTGGCGGTCTCGGTCGGCGTCTTGCCGACCTTCACGCCCGCGGCCTCGAGGGCTTCCTTCTTGGCCTGTGCGGTGCCGGAAGAACCGGAGACGATGGCGCCGGCGTGGCCCATGGTCTTGCCCTCGGGGGCGGTGAAGCCCGCGACGTAACCGACGACCGGCTTGGTGACGTTCTTCGCGATGAAGTCCGCCGCACGCTCCTCGGCGTCGCCGCCGATCTCGCCGATCATGACGATCAGGTCGGTGTCGGGGTCCGCCTCGAACGCCGCGAGGGCGTCGATGTGCGTGGTACCGATGACCGGGTCGCCACCGATGCCGACGGCGGAGGAGAAGCCGAGGTCACGGAGTTCGTACATCATCTGGTAGGTCAGCGTGCCGGACTTGGACACGAGACCGATGCGGCCGGGCTTGGTGATGTCGCCCGGGATGATGCCGGCGTTGGACTGGCCGGGGGTGATCAGACCCGGGCAGTTCGGGCCGATGATCCGCGTGGTGTTGCCCTTGGCGGTCGCGTACGCCCAGAAGGCGGCGGAGTCGTGCACCGCGATGCCCTCGGTGATGACGACGGCCAGCGGGATCTCGGCGTCGATGGCCTCGACGACGGCGGCCTTGGCGAAGGCCGGCGGGACGAAGAGGACGGAGACGTTGGCGCCCGTCTTCTCCATCGCCTCGGCGACGGAACCGAAGACCGGTACCTCGGTGCCGTCGAAGTCGACGGTGGTGCCGGCCTTGCGCGGGTTCACGCCGCCGACGATGTTGGTGCCGTCAGCCAGCATCAGCTTGGTGTGCTTCATGCCCGTGGCACCGGTCATGCCCTGGACGATGACCTTGCTGTCCTTGTTGAGGAAGATAGCCATGTGAGTCTGTGACCTCTGCCCTTACTTCGCAGCCGCGAGCTCGGCGGCCTTGTCGGCCGCGCCGTCCATGGTGTCCACGCGCTGCACCAGCGGGTGGTTGGCGTCCGACAGGATCTTGCGACCCAGCTCGGCGTTGTTGCCGTCGAGGCGGACGACGAGCGGCTTGGTGACCGCCTCGCCCTTGTCCGCCAGCAGCTGGAGTGCCTGGACGATGCCGTTGGCGACCTCGTCACACGCGGTGATGCCACCGAAGACGTTGACGAACACGGACTTGACGTCCGGGTCGCCGAGGATGATCTCCAGGCCGTTGGCCATGACGGCGGCGGAAGCGCCACCACCGATGTCCAGGAAGTTGGCGGGCTTGACGCCGCCGTGGTTCTCGCCGGCGTACGCGACCACGTCGAGGGTGCTCATGACGAGACCCGCGCCGTTGCCGATGATGCCGACCTCGCCGTCGAGCTTCACGTAGTTGAGGTTCTTCGCCTTGGCGGCGGCCTCAAGCGGGTTCGCGGCGGCGTGGTCCACGAACTCCTCGTGACCCGGCTGGCGGAACTCGGCGTTCTCGTCGAGCGAGACCTTGCCGTCGAGCGCGATGACGTCGCCGTTGGCGACCTTCGCGAGCGGGTTGACCTCGACGAGGAGCGCGTCCTCGGCGATGAAGGTGTCCCACAGGGTCACGAGGACCTCGGCGACCTTCTCGGCGACCGCGGCCGGGAACTTCGCCAGCGCGACGATCTCGCGCGCCTTCTCGATGGTCACGCCCTCGTTGGCGTTGACCGGGACCTTCGCGAGGGCCTCGGGGGTCTTCTCCGCGACCTCCTCGATGTCCATGCCGCCCTGCACCGAGGCCATGGCCAGGAAGGTGCGGTTGGTGCGGTCGAGGAGGTACGAGACGTAGTACTCCTCGAGGATCTCGGGAGCGGTCTCGGCGATCATCACCTTGTGGACCGTGTGGCCCTTGATGTCCATCCCGAGGATGTCCGTCGCCCGGGCCACGGCCTCGTCCGGGGTCGCGGCAAGCTTCACGCCGCCGGCCTTGCCTCGGCCACCGACCTTCACCTGCGCCTTGACGACCGACTTGCCGCCCAGCCGCTCGGTGGCCTCGCGCGCCGCCTCAGGCGTGTCGATCACTTCACCGGCCAGCACCGGTACACCGTGCTTGGCGAAGAGGTCCCTCGCCTGGTACTCGAACAGGTCCACGCGCGTCCGTCCCTTGTCTTCAAAGATTCGCAGTGATTCGCGGTTGTCTGCTATCTGCGTGGGCGTGCCGCGGAGGGCAACGTGACGGCGCTGTCACAAGGAAGGCGCACACGGTGACCGTGGACGCGGCATGTCCGTCCCGCAGGTTATCCCCGTGGGCCGTGGGTCCCTAAATCGCAGATCACACCTGAGCGGTGATACCTGTCACAGATCGCCTGACGGTTGAACTGCGCGTTCGTGTGATCTGCCGATGTGCGGACGCGATGGGCCGGGGATGAGCGGGCGGTGTTCGCCGGGGTGGACGGCGGGTGGGACGGACGGTGGACCACCGGTGTGCCGCCTGAGGCCACCGGTGGTCAGGCGCTTCAGGGAATCGGCAGGGGCCGTTTCTCCAGCGCGGCGGCCATCACGTCCGGGAACAGGTCGGGGGTGCAGGCGAAGGCGGGCGCGCCGAGCGCCGCGAGCGCCGCCGCGTGCTGGTGGTCGTAGGCGGGGGCGCCCTCGTCGGACAGCGCGAGCAGGGTCACGAACTCCACTCCGGCCGCCTTCATGGAGGCGACCCGCTTGAGCATCTCGTCGCGGATGCCGCCCTCGTAGAGGTCGCTGATGAGAACGACGACGGTGTCGGCGGGCCGGGTGATCTTGGACTGGCAGTGGGCGAGGGCGCGATTGATGTCCGTGCCGCCGCCGAGCTGGGTGCCGAAGAGGACGTCCACCGGATCGGTGAGCCGATCGGTCAGGTCCACGACGGAGGTGTCGAAGACGACGAGGCGCGTGGAGATCGACCGCATCGAGGCGAGCACCGCGCCGAAGACGGAGGCGTAGACGACGGAGGCGGCCATCGAGCCGGACTGGTCGATGCAGAGGATCACCTCCTTCTTCACGGACCGGGCCGCCCGGCCGTATCCGATCAACCGTTCGGGGACGACCGTGCGGTGCTCGGGAAGGTAGTTCTTGAGGTTGGCGCGGATCGTCCGGTCCCAGTCGATGTCGTGGTGGCGGGGGCGGCTGATCCGCGCCGAACGGTCCAGGGCGCCCGTGAGCGTGGCCCTGGTGCGGGCCGCCAGCCGCTTCTCCAGTTGCTCGACCACCTTGCGGACCACGGCCCGCGCCGTCTCCCGGGTCGTCTCCGGCATCGCCTTGTTCAGGGAGAGGAGGGTGCCGACCAGGTGGACGTCCGGCTCCACGGCCTCCAGCATCTCCGGCTCCATCAGCAGGGACGCGAGCCCGAGGCGCTCGATCGCGTCGCGCTGCATCACCTGGACCACGGAAGCGGGGAAGTACGTCCGGATGTCCCCGAGCCAGCGGGCCACCCGGGGCGCCGACCCGCCGAGACCGGCGGAGCGCTCGCCCTGCGGCTTGCCGTTGCCGGCGCCGCCGGCGCTGCCGTAAAGGGCGCCGAGTGCGGCCTCCATCGCCGCGTCCCGCCCGGCGAGGGCGTGGCCGGTCCCGTCGCCCTCGCCCCCTCCGAGCACCATCCGCCACCGGCGCAGCCGCTCGGCATCCGTGGTGCCGGTCCCCGTGGTGCCGGTCCCCGTGGTGCCGGTCCCCGTCGTGCCGGTGTCCGTCGTGCCGGTGTCCGCCGTGCCGGTCTTCGTCGCGCCGGCGTCCGCCGTGCCGGTCTCCGTCGTCGTCATGTGCTCCGTCGCTGCCGTGTTCCCCGTCGCCGTCATGTGCCCCGCCCTCCCCGTCGCGCTGTCGCCCATGGCCCCGTCGCCCACTGCCGCCCCGTTCCCCATCGCGCCATCCCCCGTCACCCCGTCCCTCTCGCCCGCGCTGTCATCCCGCCGGCGTCACCGTCGGCGCCGTCATCCCGCCGTCATCCCGCCGGCGTCGCGAGGATCAGCCGGACCAGCTCCGCCGCGGCGTCGGCCCGTATCGGATCCGGCTCGGCGGCGAAACCCTCGGGGCCCGAACCGGCCCGGCCCCTCCCGGACCTGTCTCCGGGGCCGCGGCGGACCAATTCACCCAGGGTGCGCTTCACGCCCGACTCGTACGCCCCGAACGTTCGGCGCAGCAGGGGCAGTACGTCGATGAACGCCCCCTCCGGCACCGACACCAGCCACGTGTCGATCAGGCCCAGCAGCCGGTCGTCGTGGATCAGCAGGGTCCCGCCGCCCGCGCCGCCGCCCGCGAAGCCCTCGATCCAGCCCGCCGCGTCGGCCGGGGCGGTCGCCGGGGAGAGCGCCAGCCCCATGAGCCGCGCCGTCTCCTCGGGCGGCAACCGTCCGTCGTCGAGCAGCAGCCGGGTGGCGCGGCCCCGTATCGTCCCGGGCACGCCGTCGCGGCCGGCGAGCGTCCGCAGCACCGTCGCCCAGCGCTCCGGCAGGCCGTCCACCTCCAGGAGGGCGATTGCGCCGTGCACCCCGTCCACGTGCCCGCGCAGTTCGGCCGCGCCGTCGGCGTCCAGGCCCGCCGCGCAGGCGGGCGGCAGTGCCACGCAGATCCGGTCCGCGAGCCCGACCGCGACCGTGCCGAGGGCCGTCGCGTCGGTGCCGCGCACGTCCCCGTACCGCAGCGAACGGGCGAGCGCGGGCAGGGCCTCGGCGAGCCGCGCCACGTCGGTGGCGAGCGCCGCCCGGTCGGCGAGGGCCCGCAGCACGGCGGGCAGCGCCTCGGACAGCCCGGCCGACAGGCACCGCTCGGCCAGGGTCGTGACCTCGCCCAACTCCGTTGCCGCGACGGCGTCGGCCTCGACCTTGGCCGTGGCGGCGCCGACGACGGTGGTGCCCCAGATGCCGGCTTCCGCGACCCGTACCGACAGCTCCGGTTCCCAGCGGAGCCGCCAGGTCTCGCGGAAGGTTCCGGTGCTGCCCCGGGAGGCGGTGGGTGTCCCCCAGTCGATGCCGAGCAGCCGCAGCCGGTGCAGCAGGAGGGACTTGGCCGTGTCGGTGTCCTTGCGGAGGTCGAGTTCCAGGTCCCGCTCCTGCGCCTCGACCTTGAGCCGCAGGGCGCGCTGCCGTCGGGTGAGGTCCCGTTGGAGCGGTACGACGGGTGCGGCGTCGGGGACCTCGCCGAGAACGTCCCCGACGACGAGGCGGTCCTCGATCAGCGCGAGGGGGACGTCGGAGCCGTCGCACATCACCGCCCGCACCGCTTCGAGGGTCTCGGTGAGGCCCGCAACGGGGCGTCCGCGCACGACGGCCAGGGTCTCGGCGAGCCGGACCGCCTCGATGACGTGGGCGGGGCCGACCTGCCGGTCCTCGGCCCGCAGCAGTCCGGCGGCCCGGGTGAGCCAGCGTTCGAGGGGCCGGTCACGGGACTCGAAGAGGTGGGCGTACCAGCCGGGCGAGGTCACGCCGGCTCCGTACCCGTCCGCGCGGGCGAGCCGGCGGTGGGTCCAGGGCACCCAGGTGGTCTCCACCTTGACCTTGGGCAGCCCGGTGAGCAGGGCCCTGTCGGCGGCGGCGGTGGTCCTCGCGCGCAGGGCCGGGACGTGCCAGGCGCCGCAGACCACGGCGTAGGCGTCGCCGAACTCCTTGCGGGCGGCGCGCATCCGCTGCCGCATGTGGGCCTCGCGCACCCGGTCGCTCGGGTGCCCGCCGTCCCCGTACGCCTCGCGCAGGGCTCCCATGGCCTCGCCGAGGGCCTCGAAGGTCGCGCGGGGGTCCCGGACGGCTCCGCTGCCCCGGTGCTCGACGACGTCCTCCCACCAGCGTTCGGGGTCGTCGTACCCGGCGGTCTCGGCGAGTACGGCGAGGGGGTCGATCCGTACGGCGTCGGGGTCGGGCGCCTGCGGATCCCGGGGGGCGGCGAGCGTGTGCGCGGCGGGCAGGTCGATGAACCGCACGGGCACGTCGCGTTCTTGCGCCCAGCGCAGGGCGGTCCACTCCGGGGAGAACCCGGCGAGGGGCCAGAACGCGGCCCTGCCGGGGTCGTCCGCGGCGTGCGCGAGGAGCGCGACCGGCGGTCTCATCCCGGGCTCGGCGGCCAGGGGCAGCAGGGCGTCGCCCTCGGGTGGTCCCTCGATGAGGACCGCGCGGGGGGTCGCGGCGTCGAGCGCGGCCCGCACCGCGCGGGCGGAGCCCGGTCCGTGGTGCCGGACGCCCAACAGCAGGGGCCCCGCGGCCTCGGGGCTCATGAGGACACCTCCCGGCAGGCGCGGTAGAAGTCCTTCCAGCCGTCGCGTTCGCGGACGACGGTCTCCAGGTACTCCTGCCAGACGACACGGTCGGCGGCCGGGTCGCGGACGACGGCGCCGAGGATGCCGGCGGCCAAGTCGGAGGAGCGCAGGACGCCGTCGCCGAAGTGGGCGGCGAGTGCCAGGCCTCCGGTGACCACGGAGATGGCCTCGGCGGTGGACAGGGTGCCGCTGGGGGATTTGACCTTGGTGCGGCCGTCGCCGGTGATCCCGTCGCGCAGCTCGCGGAAGACGGTGACGACGCGGCGGATCTCCTCCAGTCCCTCGGGCACGGCCGGCAGGTCGAGGGCGCGGCCCATCTGGTCGACGCGTCGGGCGACGATGTCGACCTCGGCCTCGGCGGTGGCGGGCAGCGGGAGGACGACGGTGTTGAAGCGGCGGCGGAGCGCGCTGGAGAGCTCGTTGACGCCGCGGTCGCGGTCGTTGGCGGTGGCGATCAGGTTGAAGCCGCCCACGGCCTGCACTTCCTGGCCGAGTTCGGGTATCGGCAGTGTCTTCTCGGACAGGACGGTGATCAGGGTGTCCTGGACGTCGGCGGGGATGCGGGTGAGTTCCTCGACGCGGGCGGTCATGCCGTCGGCCATGGCGCGCATGACGGGGCTGGGTACGAGGGCTTCCCTGCTGGGGCCGTGCGCCAGGAGGCGGGCGTAGTTCCAGCCGTACCGGATGGCCTCCTCGGGGGTGCCCGCGGTGCCTTGGACAAGCAGCGTGGAGTCGCCGCTGACGGCGGCGGCGAGGTGTTCGGACATCCAGGTCTTGGCGGTGCCGGGGACCCCGAGGAGGAGCAGGGCCCGGTCGGTGGCGAGCGTGGTGACGGCGACCTCGACGATGCGCCGAGGTCCGACGTACTTGGGTGTGACGACCGTGCCGTCGGGCAGTTCCCCGCCGAGGAGGTATGTCGCGACGGCCCACGGGGAGAGCTTCCAGCGGCTCGGGCGGGGCCGGTCATCGGCTGCGGCCAAGGCTTTCAGTTCGTGCGCGAAGGCGTCTTCGGCGTGCGGGCGCAGCACTTCGGTACCGGTGCCGTTCTCGGGCATGGTCATGGTCCCCCTCCAATGCTCGGCAGCCGCGTCGGACTGCTGTGACCACGGTGCACCACCCCACTGACAACGGCCCTCGCAAGGACGGTTGTTGCAGGTCAGAGCGATTGTCAGTGGGGGTCTCTACGGTGGGACACATGACTGAGCAGGAGGTCCGCTGGACGGCGGAACAGGTACTGGCTCTGGCTCCTGACGACGTGTCGAGAAAGGCGGGGGGAAAGCTTGGTGGGGCGGGTCCGTGGTCACAGATCGGAGGTTCCGCTTCCGGTTCTCTGTGGGGGTTGTGCGAGGGCAGCGGCAGTCGGCCGTACCGGACGGTCGTGGATCTGACGGGCCCCGCGTACAAGTGCTCTTGTCCGAGCCGGAAGTTCCCGTGCAAGCACGCGCTGGGACTGCTGCTGGTCTGGGCCGCGGAAGGGGTGGGGGACCCGGCACCGGCGCCGGACTGGGCGCGGGAGTGGTTGACCGGGCGGGCGGAGAAGACCGCACGGCCGTCCGCCGGGCAGGCCGGGCCGGTGGACGAGGAGGGGGCTCGCCGGCGGGCCGAACGGAGGGCGGCCCGGGTGGGCGCGGGCGTCGTCGAGTTGGAGCGGCGGCTCACCGATCTGCTGCACGGCGGTCTGGCCGGGCAGGAACAGGCGGGGTACGCGGGATGGGAGGAGACCGCGGCACGAATGGTCGACGCTCAGGCGCCCGGACTGGCCGCGCGGGTGCGGGAGTTGGGGACAATACCCGGTTGCGGCCCCGGCTGGCCCGCCCGGATGCTTGAGGAGTTCGCGCTGCTGCACCTGCTGAACAAGGCCTGGTTGGGGGTGTCCGGGCTGCCGGAGCAGTTGGCCGCGACGACGAGGAACCGGGTGGGGGTGCCGGTGTCCGCGGAGGGCGAGGTCGTAAGGGATCGCTGGCTCGTGTTGGCCCAGTACGACTCGGTTTCCCCGGACGGGCGGCTCACCACCCGCCGGATCTGGCTGCGGGGGCAGGAGAGCGGTCGTCCGGCACTGGTGTTGGACTTCGGTCCACCGGGGCGGCCTCCGGGATTGGCGTTGCCGATCGGACTGGTGTGGGAGGCGGAAGCCCGCTTCCGCCCGGGCTCCGCGGGGCTGCGTGTCGACCTCGGGGAGCGCCTCTCGGCGGCGACGCCGGGCACCGGGGCGCCGGCCGGGATCGGTATGGCTGCCGCGCTGGAGGCGTACGGGACCGCTCTGCGGGTGGATCCCTGGCTGGAGTCCTGGCCGGTGGTCCTGGGCCCGGTGGTGCCGATACCGGGCGAGGCGGGCTGGCAACTGGCGGACTCGGAGGGGACGTCCGCCCTGCCCGTGCCCCTGTCGGGGTCGGGCAGCGGGTCCCGAACGGGCCTGTGGCAGTTGGCCGCGTTGTCGGGCGGGGGCCCGGTGACGGTGTTCGGCGAGGTCGGCCATCGCGGGTTCACGCCCCTGACGGCGTGGCAGCCGGGATCGGCCGAGCCGATACCGCTGGTCTGACCGGGCCGGGGGGCCCGGATCGGACCGGAGGGAAGAGCAGGAGGCGACCGACGCGGGGGAGCGTCGGCGCCGGGGAGGGAACGGCGGCGCGGGGGCGCCGTCGTGTGTGAACGAGAAAGCCGGGGGGCTTTGATGGACGACAACCACGCCAGCTGAAGCACGATTTAACGCGACAAATCCAAGTACTGCTCCGGTCCCGTGGAGGGGGCGGGACCGGAGCCCGGGGACATCACGAGGGAGGGGGTCGCATGGACACGGCACACGAGGAGTGGGACGAGCTGGTCGGCGCCGCGCTGTTGGGCACGGGTCGGCGCCGGGGCGGCTCGCCGGAGGCCCTGTTGGACGCGGCGGCCGTGCGGACCGTACGGCGCCGGGCCGGGCTGCGGCCGGCCGAGGCCGCCCCGAGACCGGAGCCGGCGGCGCACGATCCGCGACCCGAGCCGCCGGACGCGGCACGCCGACGGCTCGCGCAGCTGTTGGCGGGCCGGACCGCCGCGGGCGGGTCCGGCGGGCGGCGGGGGGCCGCCCCGGATCTGACGGAGTTGTTGCCGCAGTGGTTGGCGGCGGCCGGACGCCACGGTTACCGCGCGCCGGCGGCGCTCGTACCGGCGCTGTTGGACGCGGCCCGGGCCCGGACCGATCTGCGACCGCCTGCCCTGGCCCTGGCCGGGGCGCGCGGCCTGTGGCTGGCCCGACTGAATCCGGACTGGCGGTTCGCGCTGCGGGGCGGGACGGGGGACACCGGCGGCCTGCCCGACGCGGCGGATCGAGAGGCGGTGGAAAACCTGTGGGAGGAGGGGCTGTTCGCCGAGCGGGTGGCCCTGTTGGGCACCGTACGGGCTCATGAGCCGGCGGCGGCGATCCGGCTGCTGGCGACCACCTGGGCCACCGAGCGGGCCGAGGACCGGCTGATGTTCCTCGATTCGCTGCGGGTGGGGCTGTCGCCGGCCGACGAGGAGTTCCTGGAGTCGGCCCTCGGCGATCGGAGTCGCAACGTCCGGGCGACGGCGGCCGAGCTGCTGTCCGCGCTGACGGGTTCCGCGCTGGCCGGCCGGATGGCGGAGCGGGCACTGGCCTGCGTGGGCCCCGAAGGGGTGGAACCGCCGGCCGACTGCGACGCGGGCATGCTCCGGGACGGGGTGGTGAGACGACCGCCGGCGGGACGCGGGGAGCGGGCCTGGTGGCTGGGGCAGCTCGTGGAGGCCGCGCCGCTGTCCTGCTGGCGGGGCCGCTTCGGGGGGCTGACCCCGGCGGAGATCGTGGCCTTGCCGGTCGCCGAGGGCTGGGCGGAGGAACTGCACGCGGCCTGGTGCCGGGCGGCCGTGCGCCAACGTGACCCCGCGTGGTCGAAGGCCCTGCTCGGTTCGGCCTCCGCACCACCGGCGGCGGGACCGGGTACGGCGTCGCTGGCCGAGCGGGCGAAGCTGCTGTCGATCCTTCCCGACGGGGAACGGGCCGAGTGGGTGGCGGAGTTCGTCCGGGCCCACGGGCTGTCGGAGGCGTTCCAGTTGCTGGGGGTCTGCGTGGTGCCGTGGGCGGGGACGCTGGGACGGGCGGTGGTCGACGCGCTGGACACGGCACGGGAGGCCGGGAGCTACCCGTGGAGCTTCAGCGGGGTGATGGGACTGGCGGAACGCTGCCTGGATCCGACGGAAGCGGGTCGGCTGGAAGCGCTGACCGCGGCGTCACAGGACCCGCCGGACGCGTCGCCGGGAGCGGCCGCCTACTGGGCGGAGGCCTTTCAGAGACTGGTGGCCACCTTGCGCGTGCGCGCGGCCATGCTCGCGGAACTGACCCCGCCCGGCTGACCCTCCGATCGCCCGCCGCCCGCCGCCCGCCGCTTGGTGGCGCGGCGCGAACGGGACAAGCGAAGCCCCGCCTGCCGGCCCGTCGGGTCGGCGGGCGGGGCGGTCGGCGGGTCGGCGGGGCGGCGGGCGCGGCGATCGGCGGGGGCAGTCAGCAGGCGCGGCGGTCAGCGGGCGCGGCGATCGGCTGGGGCGGCGATCGGCTGGGGCGGTCAGCGGGGGCAGGACCCGGCACCTTCCGCAGCGGAGTCGGCCGGGCCGCCCTCCGAGGTCGTGCCCGCCCGGGTGCCCGCAGGGGGACCGCCCGGGTGCCCGCAGGGCCCGCTCCCCCGGTCAGGCCGGCCGGGGCCCGCGCCCGCGGTTTCGGCGCCGCGCCCAACCCGCGCCTGCGGTTTCGGCGCCGCGCCCAGCAGGACGTAGGGCGGCGCCGCGCATAGAACGTACGCGGGGCCACCGGAGGGCGTACGCGGACGCCCGACAGCGCGCCATCAGGTGCGGTGCCGGGCCCGGGGGACCTTAAGGGGGCGGACCAGGGCGTCTCTGTTCCGGATCTTGCCGGTCAGGGTCGCGGTGTCCGGTGCCGTGCCGGTCAAGGCGGAGGGAACCCCGGGTACTGGACGCACTCGGGCGCCCCGACAACGCCGCCTGGCCGGTGCCGGACGTTGCGGCAGCCTGCCCGGCAAGCCGAGGCCCAGCCGGACGGGACCGACGACGCCGCCGGGCCCGGTGCCGGGCGTTGCGGCCCCGGCAAGATCCGAATGATCCGGACTAGCCCTGGCGCACGTTGCCGTTGACCCAGTCCACGATCGCGGTCGTCGTGGCGCCCGGGGTGAAGATCTCGGCGACGCCCTTGGCCTTGAGGGGGGCGATGTCGTCCTCCGGAATGATCCCGCCGCCGAAGACCTTGATGTCTTCCGCGTCGCGCTCCTTGAGGAGCTCCAGCACGCGCGCGAACAGCGTGTTGTGCGCGCCCGAGAGGATCGACAGGCCGATCGCGTCGGCGTCTTCCTGGATCGCGGTGTCGACGATCTGCTCGGGAGTCTGGTGGAGGCCCGTGTAGATGACCTCCATGCCCGCGTCCCGCAGCGCACGCGCGATCACCTTGGCGCCGCGGTCGTGGCCGTCGAGACCCGGCTTGGCCACCACCACACGGATCGGACCGGTCACACCCATCGCACTGCCTCCCGAGTGAACGAACGTTAAGTACAGCATCGCGCACGCCGCCGTTTCGCGGTCAACCAGGAGGGGGAAATCACACGTGGGACGCCATTGATTCACCGCACCGAGTCGCCCCGCCACCGCGCCGTCAGCCGCCCGGCGCGGCGGTGGGGCGACATCGGCTTCACGGCCGCGTACCCAGCCACATACCCAAGAGGCCCAGGGGAGGCCGTTCATGGGGCTGTCGAGCACGCCGCCATCCCTCCCACTTCCCGGACCCGGATCACTTCCTGGACCACTTCCTGGACCACTTCCCGTACCGCTTCCCGGACCGAGGCCGGTTCCGGAATCCGCTTCGAGGCCGGTTCCGGAATCCGTGCACGGATCCGTGCCGGGATCCGTGCCGGACGTCGTCGCCCCGGAGTCCGCCCCGACCCGCCCGGCCCTGCCGTCCCTGTTTCTGCGGTCCCTGTCTCCGGCATCCCTGTCTCTGCCGGCCCTGTCCTTACCGCTGTCGCTGTCGCTGCCCCTGCCGCTGTCCCTGATCGCCTCCGGGGCCGCCCTGCGCGCCGCCGCGCTGGAGGCCGTGGTACTCACGGGACACCTGTTGCTGTATCCCACCGGGGTGCGGGAGGAGCGTCCGGCCGCCGGGCCGGCCGCCGGGGCCTGCGGGCAGCGACCGCCCGCCCTGCTGCTGCACGGCTTCAACGACAACCGATCGATCTTCGTCCTGCTGCGGAGGGCCCTCGGAGCGGACGGCCTGCGGCGCGTGGAGACGTACAACTACTCGCCCTTTACCCGGGATCTGCGCGCCACCGCCCGCCATCTCGCCCGTCGCGTCGAGGACCTCTGCGAGCGCAGCGGGCAGGAGCGCGTGGACCTCGTGGGGCACAGCCTCGGTGGACTGGTCGCGCGGTACTACGTCCAGCGGCTCGGCGGTGACGCCCGGGTGCGGACACTCGTCACGTTGGGCACCCCGCACGCCGGCACCCGCGTGGCCCCTTTCATGGACGCGCACCCGCTGGTCCGCCAGATGCGACCCGACTCCGAGGTGATGGCCGAACTCGCCGCGCCCTCGCCCGGCTGCCGGACCCGGTACGTGGCATTCTGGAGCGAGTTCGACGCGATCATGGCGCCGACCGGGACCGCCCGCATCGAACACCCGGACCTCGACGCGGAGAACGTGCTGGTCACCGGTATCGGGCACCTGGCTCTCGCGGTTCACCCCGCGGTGATCGCCGCGGTGCGTCGAGCCCTCGACGACCTGACGGCCCACGCACGAACCACCGACCGCACCGCCGACCGCACCGTCGTCGGGACCGCCGTCGGAACCACCGACCGCACCGCCGGCTCGGAGACCGAGGGTCGGAGCCTGGCCGTCTGAACCCCCGACGAACCGGGGCACGACACACCGGGATCCGGGACGAAACCGGTGCAACGCGAGCCCCAGCCACCGGAACTGGTAAGTCCGCTCTGACGCACGGTGACGACGAGCCGCTCGATCCTCGCGACACTGTCCCCACCGGGCGGTTTCGCCGAGACGGACGTCTTGCACATTCCGCCCCTGGAGTCGAACACATTTCGAACTCAAGGCCAAGGCTGCGTCTTTGTGCGACCGAAAGGCGGCCGAATGCCCGGTTCCCGCGATACCGGCCTCCGCCGAAGATTGTCGTTGCCTGTGACCGACGGGTACAGTCGCGCCACTGCTCTCCTCCGGTGAACCTTGAGTTCACCGGCCACCCAGGCCCCCCACTGCCGAGGCGAAAGAGAAGTTGGTGAACGACCGCCCCCCGTCGGGCCAGTACCCCGAAACCGGGTACGACGGCCTTACCACCACCACTTTCGCTGGTGACCAGGCCTACGTTTCCTACGAAACGCAGGGCCAGGGCTACAACTACGGTGTGTCCGGCACCTATGACGCCTACGGCTCGTACGAGTCCACCGGCACGTACGACGCCACCGCCTGGGCCTCGCAGGAGAGTTACCTGACGAACGTCCCCACCCAGGGCGCCCCCGAGGACACCACCGGGCAGTGGGACGCGAGCGCCTGGACCTCCGCCGGCTCCGACTACCAACCGGCGTCCTTCGGTTACGAGTCCGGCGGCGCGGAGCAGACCGGCCAGTGGTCCACTTTCACCGGCTACCCCCAGGACACCGGCGCGTACGACGCCACCGCGTGGAACGGCGGGGCCGACACGTTCGACCTCACCGGCCCGGCGACGGTCACCGCGAGTGTGCAGGACTATCCGTCGCAGTCCGACGGCGGATACGCGTACGCGTACGGCCACGACACCACGCAGGCCGCCCCCGCGGACTCCCTCTCGTACGAGGCCGCCTACGAGCCCGCGTACGAGGCGACCACCGTCGTCCCGATCACCGTCGTCGATCCGTACCCGAGCACCGACCCGTATCCCGGCGCCGACCCGTACGCGAACGACGAGCGGCACACGAACGCCGATCCGTACGCGAACAACGACACGTACGCGAACAACGATCTGCACGCCGCCGACACCGCCGTCTTCGAGGCCGTCACCGACGCGCTCCCGGAGGACGTGCCGGAGCCGCGGGGCGCCGTTCACGACATGCCCACCCAGGCCATGCCCGTGACGCCCCGCGCGGAGAACGAGCCGCGGCCCACGCGCCGCGCCGGCGCTCCCGCCAAGGGCGCCGCCAAGAATTCCGCGAGGGCGGGCGGCAGCAGCCGTCGGCGCACTCCGGCGAAGCGTTCCGCCCTGTTGACGGTGGCCGTTCCCTCCGCCTGCGTGATGGGGGTGGCGGGAGTCGCCGCCGCGTCCGTCGGCGGACTCGCCGGTGGCGCCGAGAAGCCCGCCGAGGAACCCGTCACCATGGCGGCGCCCGACCCGGCCTCGGTGAAGCCGATCGCCGCGAACAACAAGCTCGACACGCAGTTGGCCGCGCTCAGCGCCGACGCGGGCGACTTCGCCGACCGTGCGAGCCGCACCCAGGAGCGCATCGACCTCCGCGAGCGCCAGTTGGAAGAGAAGAAGAAGCGCGCCGAGGAGGCCGCGGCCAAGGAGGCCGCCCGCCCCAAGTTCGCCGTCCCGGTCGCCCAGCACGGTTTGAGCGCCGGTTTCGGCCAGGCCGGCGGCATGTGGATGTCGGTGCACACCGGCATCGACTTCCCGGTCTCGTACGGCACTCCGGTCATGGCCGCCACCGACGGCACCGTGCGCACCCAGTTCAACAGCGCCTACGGCAACATGGCCATATTGACCTCGCCCGACGGCACCGAGACCTGGTACTGCCATCTGAGCAGCACCAAGATCCGGTCCGGCAAGGTCAAGGCCGGTGAGGTGATCGCCTACTCCGGCAACTCGGGCAACTCCACCGGCCCGCACCTGCACTTCGAGGTCAGGCCCGGCGGCGGCTCCCCGATCGACCCCCAGGCATGGCTGCGCAGCCACGGCCTGGACCCGAGCTAGAGCCCGCCCCTTCCCGCCGGCGGGCGGTCCGGCCCACGTGTCCGATCCGCGTACCCGGCACACGCCCACGGCCACACCCACGCCCACGCCCACGGCCCGGACGTACGGGTCGAGCGACGGGCCGACCCGATCCCACAGGCCGTCCCGCCGCGCCCCGGCGAACTCCGTCCGCCGTACGCCGTACGCGCTGGTGCCGGATCAGGCAACGTTTGCCCTGTTGTTGTCCCGTCTCAAAGGATCTGGTTCGCGACTCAGGATGTGACCTGCGGTGACCAGATCGTTTGAGATGTCCTGCCGTTCGGTTTCTCAGCCGATGTGGTTCGGCGGCAATGGACTGCGATCCTCGTCTCAGCTGATCTGGTCTGGTTCGGGCGGGCTGAACCGGTTCTGGTTCTGGGTGGGCAGCCACTCCTGATGTTCCGGAAGATCGTGGCAAGGCCGCCGGGGCTGCAGGGGAACGTCACAGTGATATCTGGAAGCTCAGTGCATCGGCCTGTAGATCTTTGCGGATGGCGTTGCGTAGCGACGGAGACGGTCGTCGTAGGTCGACAGATCTGCCTCGTAGCCCGGCGTGTGCACGTCTTGGCCTTGGGCGATGCGATCGCGCAGTGCACGCAGGGCCTGGAAGGCGGCGTCCGCTGCCAGGACGACCGGCTCCGACGCGGTCAGCGCTATGTGCTCGCGGACCTGCACCAGTCCGACTTCTCGGAACGCCGCTCTTGCCGCCAGATCGCGGGAGACCTCCGGTGGATGACCGCCCAGCGAAACCATGCGCAGAGCCTGATTGGCTTCGTGTAGGGCGGCCAGATATGCGACGTAGATGTCTCTCTGCGCACTGAGTTGGCGTTCGTCTCGTTCCCGCCCCCAACGCACACGCTCCAACAGGAAAGCCGACCCAAGCCCGACAACAGCTCCAAGGACGGTGGACACCAGCGTGACCCATGACATGGCATGAACCTATATGCGCCCGACCTGATGCCACACCCTGGGCGACGGTGGGCCGACCGGGGAGGCACGTACAAGGATCCCGACCGTGAGCACCGCCGACGGCGCCGGGCGACCCACAACCGCTACGGCGGCGTACGGACCTGTTCGCGGCCCTGGGCCACTTCCCCCTCGACGGCACGGACCAAGCCGACCACAAGGAACAGGGCCGCATGATCCGCCGCTACATCGTCCGGCGAAACCGCCATGCCGACGACCGACGACCGCGCGCCGTCGTCGACAGGGCTCACGTTGCCTGATCCGGCGCTAGAGCTTCTGTACCGGCGCGTACCTCAGCAGCAGCCGCTTCGGCTTGTCGTCACCGAAGTCGATGGTGGCCTGGGCGTCCGCGCCGGCGCCCTTGACCTCCATGACCGTGCCCAGCCCGAACTGGTCGTGCGTGACCCGGTCCCCGACCACCAGCGTGATGACGGGCTTGTCGGAGGCGCGCCGCGTGGCGAACCCCGAGGGGCCCGACTTCGTGCGCGACGAGGACAGGAACGATTCCGGCGAGGTCCCGAACGAGCTCCTGGAACCGGAGCCGCCCGAGGAGCCCGAGCCGTAGCCCGAACTGCGCATCGGTCCGGCCAGCTTCTGGGTCGCGCCCGTGCGCTTCCACTGGAGGTACTCGGTCGGGATCTCCTCCAGGAAGCGTGACGGCGGGTTGTACGAGGGCGTGCCCCAGGCGCTGCGCATCGACGAGCGCGTCAGGTAGAGGCGCTCGCGCGCCCGGGTGATGCCGACGTACGCGAGGCGTCGCTCCTCTTCCAGTTCCTTGGTCTGTCCCAGCGCGCGCATGTGCGGGAAGACCCCGTCCTCCATGCCGGTCAGGAAGACCACCGGGAACTCCAGGCCCTTGGCGGTGTGCAGGGTCATCAAGGTGATGACGCCGCTGCCGTCGGTGTCCTCGTCGGGGATCTGGTCGGAGTCCGCGACGAGCGCGACCTGCTCCAGGAACTCGGCCAGCGTGCCGGGCCCGGGACCGGCCGCGGGGGCATCGGCGTCGGCGTCGGCGCCGCCCTCGGCACCCGCGTCGGCCGCCGGGGGCTGCGGGCCGGCCGCGCGGGCCTGCTCGAACTCCAGCGCCACCGCGGCGAGTTCCTGGAGGTTCTCGATCCGCGTCTCGTCCTGCGGGTCGGTCGAGGCCTGGAGCTCCGCGAGGTAGCCCGTCCGCTCCAGCACCGCTTCCAGCACCACCGCCGGGCCCGCGCCCGACTCCACGATGGTCCGCAGTTCCTCCATGAGCACGTTGAACCGCTTCACGGCGTTGGTCGAGCGCGCGGCCATGCCGAAGGCCTCGTCCACGCGCCGCAGCGCCTGCGGGAAGGTGATCTTCTCGCGCATCGCGAGGGCGTCGATCATCGCCTCGGCACGCTCGCCGATGCCGCGCTTGGGTACGTTCAGGATGCGGCGCAGGGGGACGTTGTCCTCCGGGTTCGCCAGGACGCGCAGGTACGCGAGGACGTCGCGGACCTCCTTGCGCTCGTAGAAGCGGACACCGCCGACGACCTTGTAGGGCAGGCCGACGCGGATGAAGATCTCCTCGAAGACACGCGACTGCGCGTTCGTGCGGTAGAAGATCGCGACGTCGCCCGCCTTGGCGTCGCCGGCGTCGGTCAGCCGGTCGATCTCGTCGGCGACGAACTGCGCCTCGTCGTGCTCGGTGTCCGAGACGTAGCCGGTGATGACCGCGCCGGTGCCGGCCTCGGTCCACAGGTTCTTCGCGCGGCGGTTCTCGTTGCGCTCGATGACGGCGTTGGCGGCGGACAGGATGGTCTGCGTGGAGCGGTAGTTCTGCTCCAGCAGGATCGTCGTCGCGTCCGCGTAGTCCTCCTCGAACTGGAGGATGTTGCGGATGGTCGCGCCGCGGAAGGCGTAGATCGACTGGTCGGCGTCGCCCACCACGCACAGCTCGGCGGGCGGCAGGTCCGGGTAGCCGGTGCCGACCAGCTCGCGCACCAGGGTGTACTGGGCGTGGTTGGTGTCCTGGTACTCGTCGACGAGGACGTGCCGGAAGCGGCGCCGGTAGTGCTCGGCGACCTCCGGGAACGCCTGGAGCAGGTGCACCGTGGTCATGATGATGTCGTCGAAGTCGAGGGCGTTGGCCTCGCGCAGCCGTCCCTGGTACATCGCGTACGCCTGGGCCAGCGTCTTCTCGAACCCGTCCGCCGCCTGGCCCGCGAACGCGTCCTCGTCGATGAGCTCGTTCTTGAGGTTCGAGATCTTGGCGTTGAAGGACTTCGGCGGGAACTTCTTCGGGTCCAGGTCCAGGTCGCGGCAGACGAGCGCCATCAGGCGCTTCGAGTCGGCCGCGTCGTAGATCGAGAACGAGGAGGTGAAGCCGAGGCGCTTCGACTCGCGGCGCAGGATGCGCACGCACGCGCTGTGGAACGTCGAGACCCACATGGCGTTCGCGCGCGGGCCCACCAGGCCCTCGACGCGTTCCTTCATCTCGCCGGCGGCCTTGTTGGTGAAGGTGATCGCCAGGATCTGCCCCGGGTGGACCCCGCGCGCGGCCAGCAGGTGGCCGATGCGGTGGGTCAGGACCCGGGTCTTGCCGGAGCCGGCGCCGGCCACGATGAGCAGTGGGGAACCCGCGTGGACCACGGCGGCGCGCTGCTCGGTGTTGAGTCCGTCCAGGAGCGCCGCCGGGTCGATGACGGGTTTGGGCGCCCCGTCGCGGTAGTGGGAGTCCCCGCTCATGGGTACGTCGAACCGGCCGCCGAAGAGGTCGTCCGCGCCCGCTTCCGGGGCGGCGTGATCCTCGGGCGGCGGCTGGACCTCGTCGGAGGGGGAGAGGTCCGCCAGGAAACTGTCGTCAAAGAGGCTGCTCATCGCCTTCCGAGTTTAGGGGGCCGGACCGACAGCCGGTCCCGGCCCCGAAAAATCGGCGGCATATGCCCGTATCCGGCCCGCCCGCACCCGGTCTGCCCGTGTCCGGACTGCCCGTGTCCGGCCGGTCCGGTCCGGGTCCGGTCCGGGTCCGGGCTCTTCCGGGGGCGGGTCAGCCCAGTACCAGCGCCAGCAGTCCGGGGAAGCGCAGCTCCAGGTCATCTCGCCGCAGGGCCAGGTAGAGCCGGCGCCCGGCGGGGCGGCGGGTGATCACTCCGCTCTCGTACAGCGTCTTGAGGTGGTGCGTGACGCTGGAGCGCGGCAGGTCGGGTACCACCTCGCCGCAGAACGCCTCCGAGCCCGAGGCGAGCCTGCGCACGATCTCCAGCCGGACGGGATGTCCGAGCGCCGCGAGGACCTCGACGAGTTCCAGCCGGTCGACGTGCGGTCGGTCGACGTCGGGGTGGGCTGGTTCAGCGGCGGGGTCAGCGGCGGGAGTGGCGGCCATGTCCTCACTCTACGCAGGCCAGGACGGGTCTCGCCGGGCCCGCGCGGCCCTCGCCGACCTGCCGGATTCGGCGCGGGGGGCGCCCCGTACGCTCGACGGCATGGACGTATTGATCAAGGTCTTCGTCGGCCTGCACATCATCGGGATCGCCTCGCTCCTCGGCGGATTCCTCACCCAGATGAAGGCGATGGGGGCGGGCACCGCCCGCTTCGTCCCGGCGATGCTGCACGGCGCGCTGACCATGCTCGTGACCGGCGTGCTGCTGGTCGGCTTCCGGGAGATGGACGGCGGCACGATCAACCAGGTCAAGATAGGCGTGAAGCTCGCCGTCCTCTTCGTGATCCTGGCGCTGGTCTACGTGAAGCGGGACGAAGAGCGGGTGGACAAGGCCCTCTTCGGCGCGGTCGGCGGACTGACCATCGCCAATATCTTTATCGCCCTGCTCTGGCACTGACCGGTCAACTGCGGTCGATTCGGGTCATCTCGTCATCGGCCCGTTACCTTCAGGTTTAACGTCCTCCCCCAAGACCAACGGAAGGACGTGACGCCCCCGTGGCAAGTCATCGAAAGCCCAGGCAGCGCCCGCTCTCCGGCCCCGCCGTACGGACCGCGGCCACCACCCTCGCCCTCGCGGGCGCTGCCACCGCCACCGCCTTCGAAGGCGTCTCCCAGGCCGAGCCCCGTCAGACTCCCGCCCAGGTCGCGGCGGACGTGGACCGGCTCTACGAGGAGGCCGAGGCGGCGACCGAGCGGTACAACGGGGCGAAGGAGAAGGCCGACGAGGCCGAACGGGAGCTGACCGGCCTGCGTGACGAGGCCGCGCGCCGGACGGACCGGCTCAACACCGCGCGCAGCGCGCTGGGTTCACTCGCCGCCGGCCAGTACCGCAGCGGGAGCCTGGGGCCCGCGGTCCAGCTGGCGATGGCCGAGGACCCGCAGGAGTACCTGGAGCGGGCCGCGTTCCTGAGCCGGACCGGCGACCGTACCGCGGCCGAGGTGGCCTCCGTACGGGCCCAGTTGGACCAGGTCGCGAAGGTGCGCGAGAAGGCCTCCGGGCGGCTGGCGGACCTGCGCGGGCGGCGGGACGAACTCGCCGAGACCAAGGCCCTCGTCGAGGGCAGGCTGGCCGGCGCCAAGCGCCTGCTGGCGAAGCTCACCGCGGAGGAGCGGGCGGCGTACGAGGCCCGCTCGGCGCCGAGCACCGTCACCGCCGCCGGCGCGCCGGCCGGCGCGGTGTCACCGGCCGGCCCGCGGACCACCGCGCCGGCGCCCGCCGACGGTTCGCGCGCCGCGCGGGCCATCGCCTTCGCGCACGGGGCGATCGGCAAGCCGTACGTCTGGGGCGCAACCGGGCCGGGTTCGTTCGACTGCTCGGGCCTGACGCAGGCCGCCTGGCGGGCCGCCGGGGTCTCGTTGCCCCGCACCACCTACACCCAGATCAACGCCGGGCGCCGGGTCGCCCGCGACCAACTCGCCCCGGGTGACCTGGTGTTCTTCTACTCCGGAGTGACGCACGTCGGCCTGTACATCGGGAACGGTCAGATGATCCACGCCCCGCGCCCCGGCTCGACGGTCCGGGTGGCCCCCGTGGACTCGATGCCCTGGGCGGGCGCCTCCCGACCCGCGTAGCCCCGGACCGGCGGGCTCCTACGGCGTCTTGACCTGCCGGCTGAGCCAGCCGAAGGTCTGCGGCAGCTGCTTGGACCAGGCTTCCAGGTTGTGGCCGCCGGTGATCTTCTCCGCGTGCACCGTCGTCGGGTTCTTCGCGAGGGCCTTGAGGTCCATCCCGGACAGGTAGCCGTCGTGCTCGGCGCCCGACATCCACAGCGCGACCGCCGGCGGCGCGGGCCGGGCCTTGAGCAGTTCCTTCAGGTTGTGGGTGCGGCGCAGCTCGGGGTCCTTGGCCACCAGCGAGCTGGGCTCCTGGCCCGGGTCGTTGTAGCCGGACAGGGAGACGGCCGCGCCGTAGCGGTCGGGGTGCAGGATCGCCAGCTTGGCGGCGCAGTACGCGCCGGCCGAGTAGCCGGCCACGCCCCAGTTCCGGGCCTCGTCCGAGGCCCGGAAGTTGTCGACGACCATCTTGCGGACGTCGACGCTGAACCAGCTGTCGGCGTTGACCTTGCCGGGGATGTTGGCGCAGCCGGTGTCGCCGTTGCCGAGCAGCATGGCGCGGGGCGAGACCAGGATGAACGGCCGCACCGTGCCGTTCCTCATCAGCGGTTCCAGCACCTCGTGCGCCTTGAGGCCCTGGAACCAGGACTTGCCCGTGCCCGGGATGCCGGGGATCAGTTCGACGACGGGGAACTTCCGGTCCTTGTGGGCGGGATCGTCGTACTGCGGCGGCAGCCACACCATGACGTCGCCCTTGACCCCGGAGATCTTCCCGTCGAGTTCGGTCGTGCGGACGCCACCGCCGACGCCCTCGACGGGTCGGAACTCCTGGCGGACCTTGGGCTCGCGGGCCACCTCGGCCGCCTTCGCTCCCCCGAGCCCGTCCGGGCCGAGGTCGGGGGCGGCCGTGACGTACTTCCCGGTGCCGAGCAGGTCGCCCCAGGAGGCGTAGAAGTTCTCCTCGCGGTTGACCGCGACGAACACCAGCGCGATGGCGGTGACCTGCGCGAAGACCACCATCAGGCCGCGGGTGGCGACGCGCACGACGGCGGGTCCGCGCGCCTTGCCCCACAGCAGCAGGGGCAGCAGCACGGCGATCACCGCGAGGGCGATCGCCGTCACGAAGAGGGGGGTCCCGGTCAGGCTCGTCACGCCGGCGAAGAGGCCCTCGGAACCTGTCCCGGTTCCCCTCCGCCGGTGCGTCGTCGATCACAGGGCCGCGGCCCGCGACCCTCTCGGGGTCACACCAGGCGGCGGGCCGTGGCCCAGCGGGTCAGCTCGTGCCGGTTGGAGAGCTGGAGCTTGCGCAGCACCGCCGAGACGTGGGATTCCACGGTCTTCACCGAGATGAAGAGCTGCTTGGCGATCTCCTTGTACGCGTAGCCGCGCGCGATCAGCCGCAACACCTCGCGCTCGCGCTGGGTGAGTCGGTCGAGGTCCTCGTCCACGGGCGGTGCGTCGGTGGAGGCGAAGGCGTCGAGCACGAAACCGGCGAGCCGGGGGGAGAACACCGCGTCCCCCTCCTGCACCCGGAAGATCGAGTTCACCAGGTCGGCGCCGGTGATGGTCTTGGTGACGTAGCCGCGCGCGCCGCCGCGGATGACCCCGATGACGTCCTCGGCGGCGTCCGACACCGACAGGGCCAGGAACCGCACCGGGTTCTCGGCGGCCGACATCAAGGGGGCGCAGCGCCGCAGCACCTCGACCCCGCCGCCACCGGGCAGGTGCACGTCGAGGAGCACCACCTCGGGGCGGGTGGCGGTGATGACGGTGACGGCCTGGTCCACGTCCGCGGCCTCGCCGACGACCTCGACGCCGGTCCGCGCGGTCTCGCCGATCTCGGCCTGTACGCCGGTGCGGAACATCCGGTGGTCGTCGACGAGCACCACCCGGACCCTCCCCGGGCCGGCGTCGGGGGCTCCCCCGGTCGGCGCGCCGGTGTTCGCGTTGTCCTCGGTCATGCTGCGTTCGCCGCCCTCTCCATCTCCAGCTCGACTTCCGTGCCGCCGTCGGGCGCGGACCGCAGCCGCGCGGTCCCGCCGTTGCGCTGCATCCGGCCGATGATCGATTCTCGTACGCCCATCCGGTCGTCCGGTACCGCGTCGATGTCGAATCCGGGGCCGCGGTCCCGTACGGACACGAACACGGTGCGGCCCTCGACCTCCGCGTACACCTGTACCGGTCCGCCCTCGCCACCGTACTTGGCGGCGTTGACCATCGCCTCGCGTGCGGCCTGGACCTGGGCGGACAGCTTCTCGTCGAGCGGGCAGTCGCCGACGACGACGACCTCGATGGGGACGCCGTGGTGGTCCTCGACCTCGGCGGCGGTCCGCTTCACGGCGTCGGCGAGCGTGGTGGGTTCCTCGGCCTCGTCCTTGCCGGTGCCCTCGGGCTTGTAGAGCCAGTTCCGCAGTTCCCGTTCCTGGGCGCGGGCGAGGCGGCGCACCTCTCCGACGTCCTCGGCGTTGCGTTGGATCAGGGTGAGGGTGTGCAGTACCGAGTCGTGGACGTGGGCGGCGACCTCGGCGCGTTCCTGGGCGCGGATGCGCATCAGGCGTTCCTCGGAGAGGTCCTGGGTCATCCGGATCAGCCAGGGGCCGGCGAGCAGGGCGACGCCGACGAGGACGGCGAGGGTGGCGGTGAGGACGTTGCCGAGTTGCGCGGCGGAGCCCCGTACGACGATGAACACGGTCAGGCCCACGCAGACCAGGGCCACCCCGGCGAGCGCCCTGGCCGCCTGGAGCAGTCGGCCGTGCCGTCCGGCGGCGGCGCTCCAGTGGGCGCGGCGGGCGTTGTCGGCCTGTCGCCAGACCAGCACCACGCCGGCGCCGACGAGCAGCGTGGGCCAGATGTAGCGGCCGTTGGTGCCGCCGACCCGGAGCTGGGAGAAGAAGATGCCGGCGCCCACGCACAGCGCGATCAGCGCGGTGACCTGCCCCTTGTCGGGTTTGCGCAGGCGCCGGCCGCCGTCGGGGAGGGTCTCGAAGTAGGAGCGGTGTCCGGTGCGGCCGCCGATGCCGAGCGGTACGAAGACCCAGAACGCGGCGTACAGCAGGATCCCGAGGCCGTCCCCCCACATGAACAGGCCGAGGAACGCGAGGCGGACCCAGACGACGGGCAGCCCGAGGTGCCCGGCGAGCCCGCGCGCGACCCCGCCGAGCATCCGGCCGTCGGCGCTGCGGTAGAGCTTGCGGTGCGGTGCCTCGGAGCCCGGCGGGGACTCCTGTACGTGCGGGATGCGGGGGGCGGCGGCTGCGGGCATGGCACTGATGGTCACACGGCCGGCGGGCGCGGGGCATCAGGGCAGCCCCCCACTTCGATCGGGGGGATATCAGGGTTGTCCCAGGGTCGGGCCGGATTCCTCGGGGGCCGACGGCCCGTCACCATGGACCCATGACCGAAGTACACGAGGCCCCTCCGGCGGATTCCGGGGCCCCCGCCCCTCCCGAACACCCTCCCCTGCGCCGCGGCAGGCGCGACAAGGTGCTCGCCGGCGTGTGCGCGGGCCTCGGCCGGTACTTCGACCTGGACCCGGTGGTGTTCCGGATCGTGCTGGCCGTCCTCGCGGTCACCGGTGGTGTCGGCCTGATCTTCTACGGGTTCGCCTGGCTGCTGCTCCCCCAGGACGGCGACGAGGAGTCCGAGGCGAAGAAGCTGCTGACGGGCCGGGTGGAGGGGGCGACCCTCGCGGCGTTGTTCGCGGCGCTGGTGGGCTGCGCGCTGTTCCTGACGATGGTGGACAACGGCGGGCTCGGGGTGTTCTCGATCCTGGTGATCCTGGCGCTCGGCGGGGCCTCGTACTGGTCCCGGCGGCGGTCGGGGGCCGCGCCGGAGGCGGAGACCCCCCCTGTGTCTCGGGCGGCGCCGCCGCCCGAGACGCAGGCGCCGCCCGCGCCCGGCAGCCCCTCCTGGTGGCGGGACCCGCTGGTCAAGGACGGTACGACCGGTCCGGTGGGGTCCACCGGGTACCTGTGGGGTCCGGCGGACGTGGACGCCCCCGCGGGCCGGGCGCCGAAGCCCGCCGCGCCGGTTTCCCGGGCGGTCGGGCGCGGTGGCATCGGCGGGCGGGTGTTCGTGCTGGCGCTGCTCGGCGGGGCCGCCGCCACCGCCTCGGTGTGGGAGGGCAGCACGCTCTCGCACGCCCTCACGGTCGGGCTGGCCGCCGCGCTGGCCGTCTTCGGGCTGGGGCTGGCCGTCAGTTCGGTCAAGGGCCGCACCGGTTTCGGCACCGTCCTGCTGTCCCTGATGACGGCCGGGCTCCTGGCGGGGGCGAGCGCGTTGCCGAAGGAGATCGGCACGGACTGGCGGGACGTCTCGTGGCGGCCCGCCGCGGTGGCCGACGTACGGCCCTCGTACGAGGCGGGCACCGGCCTGGCGACCTTGGACCTGAGCCGGCTGGACGTGCCGAAGGGCACCACGCTGTCCGTCCGGGCGTCCATCGACGCGGGCCGGCTGAAGGTGGTCGTGCCCCGCGAGGTCACGGCGCGGTCGGACATGACGGTCCGGTGGGGCGACCTGCGGCTGCCCGGCGAGAAGGGCGGGCAGGTGCGCATCAAGACCGGCGGCGAGCACCGGTCGCAGACGTTGCTCCCCGCCGCCGGCACCGAGGCCGGCGGAATGATCGAGCTGCACCTCGAAGCGGGTGTGGGACAGGTGGAGGTGGCCCGTGCGGCGTCATGAGTTCCAGCCGGGACGGCTGATCGCGGGCCTGGTCCTGCTCACCGCGGGCACGCTGCGCCTGCTGGACTCGGCCGGGGAGGTGGACCTGCCCTGGTTCGCCGTGGTCCCGATGGCCGCGGGCGGCCTCGCGCTCGCGGCCGTCGTCGGGGTGGTGACCTACGCGGTGCGGCGGGATCGGCGCGAGCGGATCGCGGAGTCCAACGACAGGTAGGGCGCCCCGGCGAGGATCAGCGGGGTACAGGCCATCAGGTAGATCAGGTCGTTGCCGTAGTAGTACGGGGTGACCGCCCAGGAGACCGTGAGCCACAGGCTGAGCGCGATCAACGCGCCGCCCAGGGCGGCGATCCGGGTCAGCAGTCCGGCCAGGAGTCCGAGGCCCACCAGGAGCTCGCCGACGGCCAGGGTGACGGCGAAGCCGACGGGCGCCTTGAGCGCCAGGTCCACCAGGGCGGGGATCGCGGAGGTGTCGCGGACCCCGCGCATGAGTTCGCCGATGGAGCCGTCGCCGCCGGCGGAGAGGAACGCGGAGTCGGTCAGCTTGTCCAGACCCGCGTACACGAAGGTCACGCCGAGGAAGATCCGCAGGGGGAGGAGGGCGTGCCGGGCGGCGAGTTCCCGCAGTCCGGGGGCGGCACCGGAAGGGACGTCAGTTCGGGTCACGCCGTCAGTTCGGGTCACGCCCCATGTCTACCGCGTCGCCGTTCACTCCGCCACGTCGATGCCGCAGCGGTTCGACTCCACTCCGGCGGCGGTCACCACCTGGACGTCGACGCGCCCCGGTTCCACCTCCGCCGGCACCGGTACGGTCAGCACCGCGTCGGACGGGTTGGTGAACCCGCCGGCCACCGGCACCAACGGCACGTGCACGTGCACCGTTCCGATCCGCACCACCAGCCGGGCCAGCATCTCCGGCGTCTGCGCGCCGGGCGGCACGAAGCCGACGCCCCGGATCTCGATGTCGTCCCCGGGGCGGATGGCCGAGTCCAGATCCCCGGGCTCCCGTCTGCGCACCACCGACAGCACCAACGGGCGGCTGCCCTCCGCGTACTTCGCCGCGAGGTACACGGCGGCCGACAGGGCCACCAGCAGGGCCAGCGCCCACGGCAGTCGGGGCAGCCGGTCGGGGAACCGGGCCAGCGACACCGCCGCGAAGGCCAGCACCACCGTGGAGACCAGCACGTACTGGGCGTCCGCGAAACTCCCCCGTCCCGCGTCGTCCGTCAGCAGGTCGGCGCCCGAGGGCCGGTCGGCGGGCAGCTTCTGGAGCCGCTGCCCCATGATCCGTACGGAGACCACCCGACGCACCAGCACCGCCACCCCCGACGTCAGCGCGAGCACCGCCAGCAATGGCAGCGCCCGCCCGAGCACCGGCCCCGCGTACAGGGCGTCGCGTTCGGGCCCCGGCGAGGAGACGGCGAGCCGCAGCGCGGGCAGCAGGACGGAGAAGGCGATCAGGACCAGCCAGGCGCTCGGCACGGCCTTGGAGGTGGACAGCCGGTTGTCCTCGCCGACCAGCGGGGCCAGCAGTCCGCCGCGCAGCGACTGGGCCCGGGACCCGACGGTGAGCAGCGCCACCAGCACCAGCGCGGCCAGCAGTCCGGCGGTGCGCGCCGACGACCAGCCGGCGCCCAGCGCGGTGCCGACCTGGACGAGCAGCAGCACCCCGGCGGCGATCCACAGGGCGAGGACGGCCCGCCGGGACAGCAGGTACAGCCAGGAGTGCCCGGCCTCGCGGCCCCGGTCGGCGACCGTGCGGGCGGACAGGGTCAGCTCGTCGGAGACCCACTGGCGGGAGGCGCCGGCGGATCGGGACACGGCGGCCGGGAGGCCTTGGCCGGCGGCGAACTCCTCGCGCTTCTCCAGGAAGGCGGCCACCGCCCGGCGGTGTCCCTCCCGGGCTCCGTGGGGGCAGTCGTCGCAGGTGCAGGTGCCACCGTGGGTACTTCTGGGGATCTCTTGGACAGCCACGTGCGTGCCGCCTCTCTGAACTCCGGTGCGATGCCAGCGAATTGTGCACCACTGCGGCAGTGCTCCGGATTGCGCACGATGTCAGAGCAGGTGATTAACCGTTCATGATGTTGACGTCACCCTTCCGGCGGCGCGGAACGGCCCTGCGGCGCGACGGTCTGCCAGAGCGGCTGGTAG
Source organism: Streptomyces sp. WM4235 (assembly GCF_001279725.1). Lineage (GTDB taxonomy): Bacteria > Actinomycetota > Actinomycetes > Streptomycetales > Streptomycetaceae > Streptomyces. The sequence goes on from NZ_LGDE01000436.1 coordinate 31,614, forward strand.
CTCACCCAGGCCGCGAGGTCCGTCCCGAACCGCTCCCTGGTGGCGACCGCGGCGCGGTGGTCGACGGGCACCGGCTTCCCGGCCGCCCGGGCGATCAGCTGCACCTGCGCGGCCCGCTCCGCCGCGATGAACCACCAGGCCGCCGCGTCCACGGAGTCCCCGACCGTCAACAGCCCCTGGTTGCGCAGGATCAGCGCCTTGTACGGGCCGAGCGCGCGGCCGATCCGTTCGCCGTCACCGTCCCCGGCGTACTCGTCGAGGAGCGCGTGGTCCTCGTAGAAGGCGCAGGCCTCCCGGGTCACGGGAGCCAGCAGCTCGCCGAGGGCGGCCAACGCCCTGCCGTACGGGGCCTGCGTGCGCACCACCGCCACCACCTCGGGCCGGGCCCGGTGCACGGCCGCGTGCACGGCGAACGCCAGTTGGTTGACCCGCCGCTCCCCCACCAGCACCCGGCCGTCCGCGTCGACCAGCAGCAGGTCGTCGGCGCCCAGCCCGGCGAAGGCCCGGCCGAAGGGGTTCACCCAGTAGCGGTCCTCGAACTCGGGGTCGCGTGCGGTGACGTGCCCGCCGACCCCGTCCTCGTACCCGAGCCGCCCGAACAGGCGCAGCGCCCCGGCGAGCCGTTCCTTGCGGTGGGCGCGCTCGTCGGCCGGGTCCGGGTGCCGGGGCGGCAGCTCGAAGCGCAACCGGTCGGCGGGGACGGGTTCCAGGGCGGGCTGCTGGTCCGGCATGGCCACTCCTCGGTCGGCGTCGACTCGCGGCGCAAGGTACCGGCACCCTCCTGAACTGGCCAGGGGAACGCCGAAGCCGCCGCTCCCCGAGGGGAACGGCGGCTTCGTCAGGTCCGGCGGGGCCGGGTGGGGACTACTCCCACTCGATGGTGCCCGGGGGCTTGCTCGTGCAGTCCAGGACCACGCGGTTCACGTCCCGCACCTCGTTGGTGATGCGGGTCGAGATCCGGGCGAGCACCTCGTACGGCATGCGCGTCCAGTCGGCGGTCATCGCGTCCTCGGAGGAGACGGGGCGCAGCACGATCGGGTGGCCGTAGGTGCGGCCGTCGCCCTGGACGCCGACGCTGCGGACGTCCGCGAGCAGGACGACCGGGCACTGCCAGATCTCCCGGTCGAGGCCGGCGGCGGTCAGCTCGTGGCGGGCGATGGCGTCGGCCTCGCGGAGCAGGTCGAGCCGCTCCCTGGTGACCTCGCCGACGATGCGGATGCCGAGGCCGGGGCCGGGGAAGGGCTGGCGCTGGACGATCTCGTCCGGCAGGCCGAGCTCCTGGCCGACCATCCGGACCTCGTCCTTGAACAGCTGGCGCAGCGGCTCGACGAGTTCGAACTCGATGTCGTCGGGCAGGCCGCCGACGTTGTGGTGGGACTTGATGTTCGCGGTGCCGCTGCCGCCGCCGGACTCGACGACGTCCGGGTACAGGGTGCCCTGGACCAGGAAGGCCACCGCCGGGCCGTCCTCCTGGAGGATCTCCAGCTGGGCCTGCTCGAAGACGCGGATGAACTCGCGGCCGATGATCTTCCGCTTGGTCTCCGGGTCGGAGACGCCGGCCAGCGCGTTCAGGAAGCGCTCCTGCGCGTCGACGACCTTCAGCTGGACGCCGGTGGCCGCGACGAAGTCCTTCTCGACCTGCTCGGTCTCGCCCTTGCGCATCAGACCGTGGTCGACGTAGACGCAGGTGAGCTGCGAGCCGATGGCCTTCTGTACGAGCGCCGCCGCCACGGCGGAGTCCACGCCGCCGGAGAGGCCGCAGATGGCGCGCTTGTCGCCGACCTGCTCGCGGATGGCCGCGATCTGCTCCTCGACGATGTTGCCGGTGGTCCAGGTGGGGGCCAGGCCGGCGCCCCGGTAGAGGAAGTGCTCCAGGATCTGCTGGCCGTGCGTGGAGTGCATGACCTCGGGGTGGTACTGGACCCCGTACAGCTTCTTCTCGTCGTTCTCGAAGGCCGCGACCGGGACGACGTTCGTCGAGGCGGTGACGGTGAAGCCCTCGGGGGCGGCGGAGCAGGCGTCGCCGTGGGACATCCACACCGACTGGTTGTCGGGGGTGCCCTCGAAGAGGGTGGATCCCGACTTGGAGACGGCCAGCGGGGTGCGGCCGTACTCGCGGGCGCCGGTGTTGTCGACCTGACCGCCGAGGGTGACCGCCATCAGCTGGAAGCCGTAGCACATGCCGAAGACGGGGACGCCGGCCTCGAACAGGGCGCGGTCGATGGTGGGCGCACCCTCCTCGTACACCGAGGACGGGCCTCCGGACAGGATGATCGCCTTGGGGTTCTTGGCGAGCATCTCGGCCACGGGCATCGTGCCGGGCACGATCTCGCTGTAGACCCGGGCCTCGCGGACGCGACGGGCGATGAGCTGGGCGTACTGGGCACCGAAGTCGACGACGAGAACCGTGTCCGGGGCGCTGTCGTGGGCGGCGGTGTGTGCTTCAGGCACGGGCAGGCCTTCCGGCGGAAGAGGGTGTGTTTTGTCGATTCTAACGGGGGACGGGTGGGCCGTTTCGTCTCACCATCCGAACCCGTTTGGCCGGGAGCGGGGTGGAAGGTCATAATCCGTTCCATGCGCGAGCAGCTGAGCTTCCTCTTTACCTATGGCACCGGTCGGTCCGGTCGCCATGGGTCATCGTGATGCTCGCTTGAGCCGCTGACTTCCCAGAGCGCCCCGGTCCGACAGGACCGGGGCGCTCTGGCGTTCCCGCCCCTGTCGGGCCCCCACACCCACAGGAGAACCTCATGTCCGTCACCACCCCCGAGCAGCTCATCACCGACTCCCGTGAGCGGATCGATGCCATCGACGACCGGATCATCGGCCTGATCCAGGAGCGGATGGCCGTCTCGACGGTGATCCAGGACGCCCGGATCGGCTCGGGCGGCCGTCGGGTGCACCTGTCACGCGAGATGGAGGTGCTCTCGCACTGGAGCGATGCCCTCGGCAAGCCGGGCACCCAGCTCGCCATGACCCTGCTGGAGCTGTGCCGGGGCCGCGTCTGAGGCGGGCGCGGGGCGTGCGGGCCCGGTCGCGGGCGGGTGTTCGTCACTCGTCCGGACCGTGACCGGCCCGGGGAGTCCTCGTTGAGACGGTGTCCGCGCCGGCCAGGTGCGGGTCCGCACCACCACGCGTGGCTCTGCCGGAGCGATGAGACGTACGGCCCGACGGTCGTGCGTCGTGGGACCTCGCTCCTTCACGTGACCGGACGGCAGGGGACAGCGGTCCGGTCACCACGTGAGAAGACGGCCGGCCCGGGGGACGCCCCGGGCCGGCCGTCGTGCTGTGCCCTCGTGCTCTTGAGAAAGCCGCGCGTGTGCGAAAGCCGCGCGTGGAAAGCCGCGCCCGGACCTACGTGCGCGCGGGACCCCGGCGGCGGACCGCCACGTACAACGCGCCGCCCGCGGCGATCAGGGCCGCGGCGCCGAGCGCGATCGGGCCGGCGGTGACGCCGGTGGAGGCGAGGTTGCCGCTCCCGTGGGCGGTGGTGCCCGAGCCGGTGCCGGTGCCCTTGACGCCGGCGGCCGTGGCCGAGGCGCTCGCCGTCGGGGTCGCGGAGGCGCCCGGCGAGGGGGTGCCGGCGCTCGTGGAGGGGCGCGGGGTCGGGCGCGGGCCGGTGCCGTCGTCCTGGGCGTTCACCACGAGGACGGCCGTGTTGTTGGCGGGGTTCGGGTCGAAGGCGTGCGGCCTCGGCGCGGTCGCGCCCCAGTCGCCGACGGTGACGGAGCCCTTGGCGTTCACCAGGGTCTTCTCCACCTTGAGGTCGAACGGGTAGACGGCCCGCTGGTTCTCGCGGACCGTGTCGCCGAGTGCGCACACGTAGCGGGGCGCGCCGAGCTGCTCGGCGCGCTCGCCGCCGGTGGCGGTGGTGGCGGTGCAGCCGTCGGGCTTGCGGACGACCCGTACGCCGTCGGGCATCACGATGACGGTGCGGGCCGCCGAGTCGCCGGCGCGGGCGCCGCGGATCCAGGCCGGACCCTTGTTCTCGAAGGTGAACGCGGTCGTGAGGGTGTCGCCCGAGTCGCCTTCGAGGGACACGGCCGCCGTCGTGAAGTCGGCCGTGTTGCGGACGGCGAAGTCGAAGGTGCGCCGGTTGTCGCCGGGGTTCAGGTCGACGGCGCGCGCGCTCGCGGCGGCCTTCGCGGCCCGCTTGGCGACGCCCAGGCGCTTGCCCGTGGCCGTCTTGCCGTCCCACTGCGCGGCCTTCGGCTGGTCGCCGGCCGGGTGGATGCCGTAGCCGAGCCGGTCGCTGTAGGCGCTCTGGTTGGCCTTGACGTGCAGCGGGCTGTCCCCGGCGAGTTCGTAGGTCTCGCCCGGCTCGAAGTCCCCGTCGACCGAGCACAGGGCCGTGGTGATGTCCGCGACGGTGCGGGTGCGGCAGTTGTCGTACGCCTCCACGAGGCTCATGCCGCGCGTGGTCTCCAGCTCCAGCACCACGCCCCTGGCCGAGTGGGTGCCCGCGTTGGTGAACACGAGCGGCAGCGGCTGGCTCTCGCCGGGCCGCGGGTCGCGCTTGAGCGCCATCTCCCGCATGACGAGGTCCGGTCCGCCGACGGTGAGCTTCGTGGTGGTCGGGGTGACGGTGGCCCCGTCCGTCTTCCCCGTCACCGTGATCTCGCCGGTGTCGCCGTTCTTCGCGTTCTTGGCGGCGGCGACCAGCAGCTCGACGCGCGGCAGGGTGCCGCGCACGGTGCAGACGAGCGCGGTGGCGGCGACCGTGCACTTCTCCTTGGCGCCGTGCGCGTCCTCCCGGACCGTCGCGATGCCGGCGACCTTGGTCAGGTCGACGGTGAGGACGGCCTCCCCGCCGAAGCCGGCGCCGGTCCGGGGGACGTCGAGGGTGAAGACGAGCGACTCTTCCCTCGGGCTGCCGGTCGCCGGGGGCACCGGGAGCGGGAGGGCGGTGGGGCCGCTCACCGGGAAGGCGGGGTCCGCGGCGTGCGCGGGGGTGGTGGCCAGGCCCACGGCCACCAGGCCGCAGGCGGCCAGGAGGGAGATGCGCTTTCTCATGCCCCCGTTGACCGTCCGGGGTGCGGGGCGGTTGCCTCGTTGACCATGTGATGGACACCACAGCCCTGTCGGGCCGGTTCCGCTACAACCTTCCGGGGCGACCACCGGTCACTCATGTACATCGGCGGACACCGCGCTCGGAGGGGGAGCGCGGTGTCCGCCGATGTCGTACCCGGCCGGTATCCGGCCTCAGTGCTCCGGTTCCGGTTGCCTCGGAGGTATTTCCGGGACGGCGAGGAACGGCAGCCGCAGCGCGCCGAAGGCGTCCTTCGGGACGGCCGGGCGGACCGGTTCCACGGCCGAGAGCCGGACGTAACCGGAGCCCTGGGCGGGGCGCGGGTCCTCCTCGCCGTTGTTCGGCCAGTACGACATGGCCCGCTCGGCCTGCGCCGTGATCGTCAGCGACGGGTTGACCCCGAGGTTGGCGGAGACCGCCGAGCCGTCGACCACCGAGATGCCGGGGTGACCGTACAGCCGGTGGTACGGGTCGACGACTCCCTCGGCCGGGTTCTCGCCGATCGGGCAGCCGCCGAGGAAGTGCGCGGTCAGCGGGGTGCCCATCAGCTCGCCGACGTTGCTGCCCGCGAACCCGTTGATCTCCTCGGCGAGCAGGGTCGCCGCCTCGGTGGCCTCCGCGATCTGTACCGGGTTGGGGGCGCCGTGGCCCTGCCGGGCGGTCAGCAGGCCCTTTCCGATCCCGCCGGGCTTGCGGTACGTGGTGAGGGAGTTGTCCAGGGACTGCATGACGAGCCCGATGATCGTCCGCTCGGACCAGCGCCGGTTGGAGAGCGAGCGCGCCAGTTGCACGGGATGCCTGGCGGTCCGGGCGAACCAGGCCCGGACCCGGTGCTTGCCGTACGGCACCTGGAGGATGGTCATGAACCCCATGGCGTTGGAGCCCTTGCCGTAGCGGACGGGCTCGATGTGGGTGTTCGCGTCGGGGTGCACGGACGAGGTGATGGCCACCCCGTGGGTGAAGTCGGCACGGCGGCCCTCGCCGTGCCGCTTGCGGTAGCGCCGGTCGTCGGTCTGGGCGCCGACCAGGCCCTCGGAGTTGGTACGGGTCAGTTCCCCGAGCCGGTCCGAGAGCCGGGGCAGCTCGCCCCGGTCCTTCATCGTGTGCAGCAGGGTCTGGGTGCCGTACGTGCCGGCCGCGACGACCACGTACCGGGCGCGCAGCACCTTGGCCTTGCCGCGGCGGCGGTGGTCGGTGGGGACGGTGCGGACCCGGTGGCCGCCGTCGGGGTGCTCGGAGATCGCGGTGACGGTGGTCATGGGGTGGATGACGGCGCCGGCGCGCTCGGCGAGGTGCAGGTAGTTCTCGTTCAGGGTGTTCTTCGCGCCGTGCCGACACCCGGTCATGCACTCGCCGCACTCGGTGCACGCCTTGCGGGCGGGGCCCTTGCCGCCGAAGTAGGGATCGGCGACCTCCTCGCCGGCCCTGGCCCGCCGGCTGCCCTCGGCGTCCTCGCCGTCCCCGAAGAAGACGCCGACCGGGGCCATGTGGAAGGAGTCGGCGACGCCCATCCGTTCGGCCGCCGCCTTCAGGTGGACGTCCGAGGGGGTCGTCGTCGGGTTGAGCCGGACCCCCAGCATCCGCTTGGCCTGGTCGTAGTACGGGGCGAGTTCCTCGCGCCAGTCGGTGATGGAGGCCCACTGCCGGTCCTCGAAGAAGGCGGCGGGCGGCACGTAGAGGGTGTTGGCGTAGTTCAGCGAGCCGCCGCCCACCCCGGCGCCCGCGAGCACCATCACGTTGCCGAGCAGGTGGATCCGCTGGATGCCGTAGAGCCCGAGCGCCGGGGCCCACAGGTAGTTCCGCAGGTCCCAGCTGTTCTTCGGCAGGCTCTGGCGGGTGAAGCGGCGCCCTGCCTCCAGGACGCCGACCCGGTAGCCCTTCTCGGTGAGCCGCAGCGCCGAGACCGACCCCCCGAAGCCCGATCCGATGACGATCACGTCGTAGTCGTACGACACTGCGTTGCCTCCCGGGCGGTCGTGCCTAACGGAATCGGAGCGCCTTCATGACCTTCAGGCTGCGGGTCATGAACGCCGCGTACTTTTCGTCGTCCATGCCCAGCGAGGGGGCCATCGGGAGCAGCCGCTGGTGGGCGACGGTCTGCGCCTCGGTGTACTTGAGGATGCCCTCGGAGCCGTGCCGGCGGCCGAGGCCGGAGTCCTTCATGCCGCCCATGGGCGCCTGGGCGCTGCCGTAGGCCGGGGCGTAGCCCTCGTTGATGTTGACGGTGCCGGTGCGCAGGCGGGCGGCGACGGCGTGGCCGCGGCGCGCGTCCTTCGTCCAGACGCTGGAGTTGAGCCCGTACGAGGTGGCGTTGGCCTGCGCGACGGCCTCGTCCTCGTCGGTGAACCGGTAGATCGAGACGACCGGGCCGAAGGTCTCCTCGCCGCAGACCGCCATGGGGGTCTCGACGCCGTCGAGGATGGTGGGCTCGTAGAACAGCGGGCCGATGTCGGGGCGGGCGACGCCGCCCGCGACCAGGGTGGCGCCCTTGGCGACGGCCTCGTCCACGTGCCGTTGGACGGTCTCCAGCTGGCGTTCGCCGACGAGCGAGCCCATGTCGGCCCCGTACGCGAGGGAGTTGCCGAGCCTCATGGCCTTCGTGCGGGCGGCGAACCGCTCGACGAACGCGTCCGCGATCGACTCGTGGACGTAGAGCCGTTCGATGGAGATGCACAGCTGTCCCGCGGAGGAGAAGCAGGCGCGGACGGCGCCCGCCGCGGCCTTCTCCACGTCGGCGTCGCGCAGGACGAGCATGGCGTTCTTGCCGCCGAGTTCGAGGGTGACGCCGACGAGGCGGTCGGCCGCGCCCCGGGCGACCTCGCGGCCGGTACGGGTGGAGCCGGTGAACGAGACGTAGTCGGCGTGCCGGACCACCTCGGGGCCGACGACGGGGCCCTCGCCCAGGACGATCTGGAAGACCTCGGCGGGCAGACCGGCCTCGATCAGCAGGTCACGGGCCCACAGGGCGGTGAGCGCGGTCTCCGTGTCGGGCTTCATGACCACGGCGTTGCCGGCGACGAAGGCGGGCAGCGCGTCGCCGACGGACAGTTCGAGGGGGTAGTTCCAGGGGGCGATCTGGCCGACGACCCCGCGCGGCTGGCGCAGCTCGGTGACCTTGGTGAGGGTGGGGATGGCGCCGGTGTGGCCCTTGGGACGCAGGTACGAGGGCGCCTTGCGGCCGTAGTGGCGAGCGGCGACCGCGACGGCCTGCACCTCCTCGTGGGCGTGCAGCCGGGCCTTGCCGGTCTCCAGCTGGATCAGGTCGAGCACCTCGGCCTGCCGGGCCAGCACCAGGTCGTGGAAGCGCAGCAGCACGGCGGCCCGGCCGCGTGCGGAGACGGCGGCCCAGGCGGGCTGGGCGGCGCGGGCCCGGGCGAAGGCCTCGGCCACGTCCTCGGGCCCGGCCTCGGGCAGGTCCGCCAGTTCGTCCCCGGTGAAGGGGGTGTGGTTGGCGGTGCGACCGGATCCGATCACTCCGCGGGTCAGCCGGGCGACCAGGTCGGGGGTCACCACGTCGGCGGCGGTACGGGCGCCGGCCGGGGCGGCGGCCACCGGGTTGGTGGGCTGCGGTGCGGCGCGGAGGGGGGCGGCGGGGGCCTGCGAGTCCGTCATGGCGGTGAGCGTATTCCGCCTGCGGGCCTTTGGGTACCCGTGGGTAACCGGATTTTGACATTTCCGCCAGTGATCGCTGGCAGGATGGCCGGGCAAGGTGGCCGCACGGGCCCCCGGACCCCCGTCAGTCCGTCTTGGGCGGGGGCTGCCAGCCGCTGAGCACCGTGTCGAACTGCTGCCGGGTCTTCGCCCAGTCGGCGGCCGGGCTCGACATGTAGACCGCGTACTCGGTGTCGTCCGGGGCCACGTACATCTGCTCGATGGCCCGGCGCGGACCGGCGTGCGTGCCCTTCTCGGTCAGGGTGAACTCCCAGATCGCGGCGCGGACGGTGTCCCGGAAGCCGTTCTGCTCCAGCTTCTGCCGCTTGTAGTCCGACCGCTGCTTGAGCTGCTTCTCCAGGTCCAGCAGGTGCGTGTACGGGTTGTCGTAGTCCGGGGTCGGGTCGAAGGCGATCCGCACGAAGTGGTTGCCGTTGTCCGGGGTGTAGTCGATCTGCGTGCCGTTCATCTGGCGCTCCCAGCCCTCCGGGACGAAGAGCGTGAAGCCCGCCGGGTCGACGACCTTCTTCCAGCCCGCGGGCGGGGTGGCCGCCGCCTGCTGCTCGGCATCGTCGGGCTGACCCTGGTCGGGGGCGCTGACGTTCTTGTCCTCGCCCTCGGCCCTGCCCTCCGTGTACTTGAGGACCCCGAAGACCCCGCCGCCGCCGAGCAGCGCCGCGACCAGGGCCACGGCCGCCGCCCGCTTGATGCGGCCCGGGAACGGCACGGGGGCGGGGGCCGGGGGTGATTGCTCGGCGAGCACGGTCGTGCCGCCGGGTTCGCCGCCCGTCGGGGGCCGCGTCGGGGGCTCCTGGGCCGACTCCTCGCCCCCTCCCGCCTCCCGGGCGGCGGGGGACCGTTCCTCCGCGGTCATCGCACGCGTCGGGACGTACGCCTGGGCCGACTTCGGCTCCCGGCCCTCCATCGCCTCGATCAGCATCCGCTCGGCCTCCGACGCCGAGGGCCGCTCCGCGGGGTCCTTGCGCAGCAGGGCCGTGATGACGGGGCCGAGCGCCCCGGCCTGCCGCAGGGCGGGCGGCTCGTCGTTGACGACGGCCTGGAGACTGGAGATGGGCGAGGTGCGCCGGAACGGCGAGCGGGCCTCGACCGCGGTGTAGAGGGTGGCACCGAGCGACCACAGGTCCGAGGACGGGTCGGGGGCGCCGCCGGTGACCCGCTCGGGGGCCAGGTAGTCGATGGAGCCGACGAGTTCACCCGTGCGCGTGATGGACGAGTCGCCCTCGATCGCGGCGATGCCGAAGTCGGTGAGCAGGACCCGTCCGTCCTTGGCGAGCAGGACGTTGCCCGGCTTCACGTCCCGGTGCAGCACCCCGACGGCGTGTGCGGCCCGCAGGGCGCCCAGCACGTGCAACCCGATCCGGGCGGCCTCGCGGGGCTCGATGCGGCCCGCCGCCTTCGCCGCCTCGGCCAGGGAGGGCCCGTCGATGTACTCCATGACGATCCACGGGCGGTCGTCGTGCTCCAACACGTCGTGGACGGTCACGACCGCCGGATGCTGGATCCGGGCCGCGGCCCGGGCCTCCTTCTGCGTCCGGGCATGCATGACCTCCCGGTCGGCCTGGGCGACGTACAGACCTGCCGTCAGCTCCTTGACCGCCACGGTCCTGTGCAGCAACTCATCATGCGCGCGCCACACCTTGCCCATGCCGCCGCGGCCGATGGGCTCGACGAGCCTGTACCGGCTCGCGAGCACTGCACCCGCACCTGTCTGCTGTTCCACGAAACCTCGCCGCTCTGTGCACTTCGGGCCAGATTACGGAGCTTGCGCGCGATGCCGACACCGCGCGGGCGCGGTGAGACAGCACTGTGACGCAATCGCCGCATTGACATGCCGTCAGCGCTCTGTCAACCCCCTGGCTTGTAACTCCCCGTGGCCTTCTCGAAGACGTCGGTGACCCTTCCTTCCTCGTCCTGCGGTCCGGTCACCAGGACCACGTGGTAGACCCCACCCAACGCGACGACGAAGTTACGCGCAACGACGCTGCGTCCCGCCGAGTCGATCCACGTGTACCGGCCGGTGACCCGCACCTGTTGGCCCACCGTGGTCGACTTGACGTCCCCACCGCTCGCCCAACTGGAATTACGGTACGGGGACAATTCCGGCTCCTTGTCCTTCTGGTACGTGAGCGGGTCCGGCCTGCCGCCCTCGACCTTGTCCCGTCCCGGCACCACCGTCAACACGAATTGCCCATCCACGTACCGGACCTGGCCCGCCTCGTTGATGCCGCGCCGTTCCCAGCCGTCGGGAACCGCCATCTCGAAGTGCTCGGGGTCCTGTTGGGTGGTGTAGCCGGGCGGAGCGGGCACGGGCGCCTTGCTCTGCGAGGCGGGCTTGGACTCCGGGGTGCCCGAGGGCGTCCGCCCGGGGCCCTGGCCGGACGTGGGCGGCGCGCTGGAGACGGGGGGTCGGGGAGTGGCACCGTCCGGCTCCCCCTGCGCCCGCTGGTCCGCGGAGCGGGGCATGAACAGCAGGGCGTACCCCACCGCCGCCGCGAGTAACGCGAGGACGCCGACCAGCAGGGTTCGCCCGAGGGAACGCGGCTTGCGGCGCGGGGCCTCCGCGCTGCGGTGGCGACCGTGCACGTCACCGCGCCTGCGCACGACGGGCAGCCGCGTCGGGTCCGGGTCCGCCATCGGCAGCATCCCGAAGGCGCCGTCGGGTTCGGGAGCGGAGCGCACCAGCGAGCGCAGCCAGCCGCGCAGCTCCTCGAAGTCGGGTCGTTCGGTGGGGTCCTGGCGCAGCAGCGACTCGACGATCGGGCGCAGCGGACCGCATTCCTCGGCGAAGGCCGGGGGCTCGGAGCAGACCATCTCCACGAGGTCGGGGACGCTCTCCTCGGGGTACGGGGCGTGCCCCTGGACGGCGCGGTACAGGAGCGCGCCGAGCGCCCAGAGGTCGGTGGCGGGTCCGACGGGCGCGGCCAGTTGCCAGTGTCCGTGCACGGGGCCGGCCTGCTCGGGCGCCCAGCGCTCGGTGACTGCTCCCACGACGGCCATCCGGGTCTGCCGCGCGCGCTCGGCGTCCAGGCCGGTCCTGGGGCCACCGCCGCCGATGCGGGCGCCGGACCAGCCGTCGACGCCGACGGGCCGCGGGGCCGCCGGCGGGACCGGCTCGGGGACCGCGCGCGGGATCGGCCGCGGAGGTGCCGGGCGGGGCACGGCCACCCCGGTCCCGGGCCGAGGCTCGTCGGGCCGCACGACCGGGAAGGGGCCGGTGGGGTCCCGGGGTTCGGCTTGGCGGTACCCCTGGGGCAGGGCGAGCCGCGCGGGCAGCGCGGGCACGTTCACGGCGCCGGGTGACTCCGCGGTGTGCGCGACCCCCGGGGCGTGCTCCGGCTCGGGGTCCGGCGGGTACGCGGGCTCCGGTTCCGGGGTCGGCGCGTGCGCGGGCTCCGGCTCGGCGGCCGTGTCCTGGTCCGGCCGGCGGCGGGGGGTGGCCCCGTGCCAGGGCGCGGCCGGCGCGGCGGCCGGGCCCCCGTACGGGTACGAGTACCCCTGCGGCAGGTTCGAGCCCTCCGGGCGCGGCTCGGGTGCGGCGCCCGTGCCGGCCCTGCGTTCCTCCTCGACCTTGGCCGCGGCCGCCCGCGCGCCGGCCCGGTAGGCGGCGATGGTGCCGGCCCGCGCGGCGGCCTTGGCGTCGGGCCGCTCGGCGGAGGGGTCCGAGTCGGCCGCGGGACCCGCCTGGAGTGCCGGAAGCACCGGGATCGGGGGGCGTTCCGGGGTGATGTGGTCGGAGTACCGCGGCCCGGTGTCGTACCCCGGGGCCACCAGCGGGGCGTACTCGATGCCGGCGGACTCCCGCACGGGCGGAAGCGTCCGGGGTTCGGATCCGGCCTCGGACGCGGGCTCCGGGGCGACCGGCGGCCGGCCGGGTCCGGGGATCCGGCCGTACGGGTCGGTCGCCCGCGGACCGAAGTCGAACCCCCGGCGCGCGGTTTCCCGGCCCGACGGGTCCGGCGCCGGCCCTTGGCTCGCCGGGTACCGGTCGACCGGCTCGGACGCGGGGAGTTCCGTACCGATCCCGGCGCCCTCGGGCACCGGGTCGTATCCGCAGAGGGCCTCCTCCGCGGCGCCCGCCGCGAGCCCCGTCAGGACGACCCGGCCGTCATCGCATATCAACACGGTCCGGACGGTGATGTTGCGGTGGGTCCAGCCGTGCGCGTGCAGCACCCGCAGCGCGGTCAGGACGTCGGCGGCCACCTCCGCCGCCCGATAGGGGGTCAGCGGCTCCTCGGCGATCAGGGCCGCCAACGGCCGCGCGGGGACGAGTTCGCTGACGATCCACAGCGAACCGCCCTCCGCGAAGACGTCGAAGACCTGGTCGAGGCGCGCGTGGTCGGGTACCGAGGCGGCGGCCTGCGCCGCCGCGATGGCCCGGCGCACGGCCGGGAGTTCGCCGGACGACCGGCGCCCGGTCGCCGGACCGCGCGTCCCGTCCAGCAGCTCCGCGTCCACGATCTCCGGCAACGGCACCTGACGGACCAGGACTTCCTGACCGCTGCGCGTGTCGAAGGCCCGGGTCTCGACGGGCTCGTACTCGTCCGACGGCGGCAGCGGCAGACGGTATCGGTCGGACAGGATCCGACCCGCGTAGTCCTCCACATCGCCTCCCCCGAGTGCGGTACCACCCCATGGTTCCCGCGGACACGATACGTCGCCCGGGGCGCCCGCGTCCCGGGCCTGGCAAGGCCCGCCCCCGCCCGGGGGACGACCCGGCTCAGCCCAGGGGCTGGAAGGTCTCGAATGCCGTGTTGCGCATCTGCGTGCACTCGGGGCCGTCCCACTGGTCGGCCGGGCAGCTGACCATGATGGCGTAGCCGTGCTTCCCGTCCACCTTGAAGCCGCGGTTCAGCACGTGGACCTTGATGCCCTTCTGCTCGCGCTCGAACTCCCAGTCCGCCGCGGTCGGATAGCCGCGGTAGTCCACGCCGTCCAACCGGATCAGGCGGTAGCCCGTGCTGCTGCCCTGGACGGCCGGGGCCAACTGGGCCCAGGCGAGACGTGCGTCGCCCGTCGGACTGTCGGTGAAGTCGACCTGGATGCGCGGGAAGCCGCCGTCGCGGCTGTATATGCCGCCGGAGCTCTCGCCGGCCGTGTCGGTCTGGTGGAAGCCCTCGGGCATCGCCATGGAGAAGTGGAACCGGGTGTCCGAGACCTTCGTGTAGCCGGCCGGCAGCCCGGTGCCCGGGGCGGCGCCCTGACCCTGTGTCTGGCCCGTGTTCTGCCCCTGCCCCTGGCCTTGTCCCTGCCCTTGGCCCTGGGCCTGACCCTGGCCCTGGCTCTGCGCGGGACTCTGCGCCGGGCTGGGCTCGCCGCTCTTCTTGCCCCCGCCGGATCCCCCGTTCGAGGACGCGTTGCCGGCGGAACCCGCCGACGCGCCGACGGCCGTCCCCGGGTTCGCGGACCCGGAGGCGGACGGCTTGGGACCGGCCTCGTCCTTGCCCTTGTCGTCGTCCCCGCTGACCGCCCACACGATCAGCGAGCAGATCACCGCCAGGACCACGACCACACCGGCGATGGCGAGCGCGATGGTGCGGCGCGACATCACATCGGTGAGCGACGCCGGGATCGGCTTGGGGCGGGACGACGGGGCCTCGGCCGCGGACGCCGTCGATGCGGCGGCGGCCGCGGTGGCGGCCTCCGCCGCGGCGGCCTTGCGGGCGGACTTCAGCGCCGCCCGGGTCCGCTCGCGCTGCTCGCGCTCGCGCCGCTCGCGTTCCTTCTTCTCCACCTTCTCCGCGGCCTTCTCGGCGGCCTTGGCCGCCGCGGCGCGCTCGGCGGCGGCCTTGGCCTCGGCCTTCTCCGCCTTGTCCGCCTCGGCCTTCTCGGCCTTCTCCGCCTTCTCGGCCGCGATCCTGTCCGCCGCCTCCTTGGCGTCGGCGAGGGAGATCGCCTTGGTCTCCTCGACGGCCGGGGGCATCGCCGGCGCGGGCTCGGGGGCGTCGAGCACCGCCTTCAACATCGCCCGGGCGCGGTCGTCGTCGAGCCGCCCGGCGGGGTCCTTGACCAGCAGGCCGTAGATGACCTCGGTCAACGGACCGGCGTTCTTGGGCGGTTCCACCGGTTCGGTCATCACGGCGGTGAGGGTGGCGAGGGCGGAGCCCTTGTCGTACGGGGGCACGCCCTCGACGCAGGCGTACAGCAGGCCACCGAGCGACCACATGTCGGCGGGCGGGCCGGGCTTCTGGCCCCGGGCGCGCTCGGGAGAGATGTAGGAGGGGGCGCCGACGAGCATGCCGGTGGAGGTGACGGAGGGGTCGCCCTCGACCTGCGCGATGCCGAAGTCGGTGAGCACGACACGACCGTTGTCCGCTATGAGCACGTTGGACGGCTTCACGTCACGGTGCAGGATGCCCTGGTCGTGGGCGGCGCGCAGTACGTCGAGGACGGCGAGCCCGACCTCGGCCGCGCGGCGGGGCGTCAGCGGGCCGCGCTCGCGCACGAACTCGGCGAGGGAGGGGCCCTCGATGAGTTCCATGACGATCCACGGGCGGCCGTCCTCGTCCACGACGTCGTAGACGGTGACGGCGCCGCCGCTGCGGATCCGTGCAATCGCCTTGGCCTCGCGAAGGGTGCGGGTGATGAGGCGGCGCTTCTCGTCCTCGTCCACGCCCATGCTGAAGCGAAGTTCCTTGACGGCGACCGTCCGCCCGAGGATCTCGTCCTCGGCGCGCCACACGGTGCCCATGCCGCCCTTGCCGAGGACGGACCCGAGCCGGTACCTGCGGGCGAGCAACCGCCCTTCGTCCTGACCGGATTCCGCCGTGGCCGCCGCGCTCTTCGCGCCCTCGGGGGACCGCTGTGCGGGCACGACCTCGGGCCTCCCGGCCCCGGTCCTGACCGGGTCCGGCTTCGCCGGGGCGGGCTTGGCGGCCTCGGGCCCGCCAGCCTCGGGCCGGGCGTCCTCGGGCTCGGCGTCCTCGGGATCGGCGGAGGCCACCTTGACGGCCGACGCGGGTGCCGCCTTCGTGGCGGGGGCCGCCTTGGCCAGGCTCGGCCCGGCCGGGGTGGACTTCGCCCCGGACGGACCCGGCTTCGGCGCGGCGGGCTTCGCGTCCCGCGGCCCGTCACCCGGCGGGGTGTCCGCCTTCGCGGCGGTGGCCCCGGCCGGGTTCGGCTTCGGCTTCGCGGCGCCGGGCTTCACACCCTCGGGTTCCGCCGCGGGCTCGGCCTTGCGCGGGCTCGGCTTCACACCCGCCGGCTCGGTGCTCGGTTCGGCGCTCTGCGCCTTACCCGCGGAATCCGGCGACTCGGTGTGCTCCGGCTTCGACATGCGTCCCCTCTGCGATCGTGCAGCCTGCCCGGCTGCCCCGGCAGCCGCCGAGGGGCACGGTAACCCGCCCCGGCAGAAACCTCATTGTTGCTCACTCCGCAACGGACGGGCGCCCCGGGGCAACGGTTCCCCCCTCCGCATCCCGGAGTTACAACGGAACGATGTCGGGAGCTCCCAGCCTGGCCGCGTCCGCCGTCAGGTCGTCCGGTTGGCGCTGCGATTCCCGTTCCGCTTGCACTCGCTTCTCGTAGTGCTCGACCTCGTTCTCGATCTGCTTCTTGTCCCAGCCCAGCACCGGAGCCATCAATTCCGCACACTCCCGCGCCGATCGCGTGCCCCGGTCGAAGGTCTCGATCGAGATCCGCGTCCGACGCGTCAACACGTCGTCCAGGTGCCTGGCCCCTTCGTGCGAAGCCGCGTAGACGACTTCCGCCCGCAGATAGTCCTCTGCCCCCGTGAGCGGCTCGGCCAACCCCGGATCCGCCACGATCAGGTCGAGCAGTTCCTCCGTCAGCGACCCGTACCGGTTGAGGAGGTGTTCCACCCGCGCCACGTGGATGCCCGTGCGCGCCGCGATCCGGGCGCGGCCGTTCCACAGGGCCCGGTACCCCTCCGCGCCCACCAGCGGGACGTCCTCGGTCACGCACTCCGCGACCCGTTGGTCCAGCCCGTGCACCGCCTCGTCCACGGCGTCCTTGGCCATCACCCGGTACGTCGTGTACTTGCCGCCCGCCACCACGACCAGCCCCGGCACCGGGTGGGCCACCGTGTGTTCGCGCGAGAGCTTGCTGGTCGCGTCGGACTCGCCGGCCAGCAGGGGCCGCAGGCCCGCGTAGACGCCCTGGACGTCGTCGCGCGTCAGGGGGACCGCCAGCACCGAGTTCACGTGCTCCAACAGGTAGTCGATGTCCGCGCTGGACGCCGCCGGGTGCGCCTTGTCGAGGTCCCAGTCGGTGTCCGTGGTGCCGACGATCCAGTGGCGTCCCCAGGGGATGACGAAGAGCACGGACTTCTCCGTGCGCAGGATCAGCCCGGTGGAGGAGTGGATCCGGTCCTTCGGGACGACCAGGTGGATGCCCTTCGAGGCCCGTACGTGGAACTGGCCGCGCTCCCCGATCAGCGCCTGGGTGTCGTCAGTCCACACCCCGGTGGCGTTGACGACCTGCTTCGCGCGAATCTCGTACTCGCCGCCGCCCTCCACGTCCCGCACCAGCGCGCCGACCACCCGTTCGCCCTCGCGGAGGAAGCCGACCACCCTCGCCCCGTTGGCGCACTGCGCCCCGTACGCGGAGGCCGTTCGGACCAATGTGGTGACGTACCGGGCGTCGTCCATCTGGGCGTCGTAGTACTGCAGGGCGCCGACCAGGGCGTCCTTGCGCAGCGCCGGCGCGACCCGCAGCGCGTGCTTGCGCGAGAGGTGCCGGTGGGTGGGGAGCCCGCGGCCGTGCCCGCTGGAGAAGGACATCGCGTCGTACAGGGCCACGCCCGAGCCGGCGTAGAGGCGCTCCCAGCCCTTGTGCTGGAGCGGGTACAGGAACGGCACCGGCTTGACCAGGTGCGGCGCGAGTCGCTCCAGCAGCAGCCCGCGTTCCTTCAGGGCCTCGCGGACGAGGGCGAAGTCGAGCATCTCCAGGTAGCGCAGTCCGCCGTGGATCAGCTTGCTGGAGCGGCTGGACGTGCCCGAGGCCCAGTCCCGTGCCTCGACCAGCCCGGTGGACAGGCCTCTGGTGGCCGCGTCGAGCGCGGTGCCGGCGCCGACCACTCCCGCGCCGACGACCAGCACGTCCAGCTCCCGTTCGGCCATCCGGGCAAGTGCCTCGGCCCGCTGAACCGGTCCCAGTGTCGCTGTCCTCACGGCTGCCTCCCGTTGCTGCGGGGGAATCCCCGCTCGATGCGGGTGATCCCGCTCACATTCCCCGCTGTTGATTCTGACCGTCCGCACTCACATCGGCCACCGCCTGTGGACAACACAACGGCAGCCACCACCTCACAATGCGACATATCTGTCATATATACGCCTAGTCTGACATTGCGCCTGCTCCAGCCCTCCACAGGACTTGCGCGCCCAGCCCCCTCATGCAAGGGAAGGGAAGGGACGGCACCTCCATGCCCGCAGATCTCGCCGTCATCGGACTCGGCCACCTCGGCCTCCCTCTCGCTCAGGCGGCCGTCGCCGCCGGAATCGAGACCGTCGGCTTCGACAGCGGTCCGGCCACGGACAGCACCCTCACCGCCGCCGAGATCCGCCGCATGTCGGCGGCCGGCTTCCGGGTCACCACCAACCCCGCCGAACTGGGCCGGGTCCGTACCGCCGTCATCTGCGCCCCTACCCAGCTCGGCGCCGATCGTGCGCTCGATCTCTCCGCTGTCGGCGACGCGGGCCGTGCGCTCGCCGCCCGGCTGCGCCCGCACACCACCGTCATCCTGGAGTCCGCCGCCCATCCGGGGGTCACCGAGGACTACCTGCGCCCGATCCTCGAAGCCGGATCCGGGCTGCGTGCGGGCCGGGACTTCCACCTGGCCTACTCCCCCAGCCGGCACGACCCGGGCAACCGGACTCACGGGATCTCCAACACCCCCAAGGTGATCGGCGGCCTCACCCCCGCCTGCACCGAGTCCGCGCACGCCTTCTACGCCCGCCTCACCGAGAAGGTGGTGCGCGCCCGCGGCCTGCGCGAGGCGGAGACCGTGCAGCTGCTGGAGACCAACTACCGGCACGTGAACATCGCCCTCATGAACGAGATGGCCGTCCTCTGCCACGACCTCGGGGTCGACCTGTGGGACGTCATCCGGTGCGCCGAGACGAAGCCGTACGGGTTCCAGGCGTTCCGCCCCGGCCCCGGCGTCGGCGGCCACGGCGTCCCGCTCGACCCGAACTACCTCCCCCACACCACCCGCACCCCCGGTCACCCGCTGCGCATGGTCGGCCTGGCCCAGGAGATCAACAACCGGATGCCGCAGTACGTCATCCAGCGCTCCGCCGCCCTGCTGAACGAGCACGGGAAGTCCGCCCGCGGCGCCCGGGTCCTGCTGCTCGGGGTGACGTACAAGCCGGACCTCGCCGACCAGGAGGGCTCGCCGGCGCGCGAGATCGCCAGCCGGCTCATCGACCTCGGGGCCCAGATCAGCTACCACGACCCGTACATCCCGGCCTGGCGGGTCCGTGACCAGCCCGTCCCGCGCGCCGACTCGCTGTACGAGGCCGCCGCCCACGCGGACCTGACGATCCTGCTCCAGCACCACCGCACCTACGACCTCCAGGGCCTGGCGGTCAAGGCGCAGCTCCTGCTGGACACCCGGGGCGCCAGCCCGATCGGCGCGGCGCACCGCCTCTGACGCCCCCACGCCACGCCCGGAGCGGCCCTCGCCGGCCGCTCCGGGGCCGGCGGGCGGGGGTCTCCCGATAAATCCCCCGCCGAATGTCAGGGCCTGCTGTTAGCCTGCGGCGTTCTTATCTCGCACATACGTCCCCGGTGGACACCGGTTGACCCAGACGTGTGCCGTGTTCCCTGGGGGGATTTCTCATGAGCCAGCAGTTCCAGCCGCCCGCGCCCGATTCCTACACCGCCGCCCCCGCTCCCGCCGCGGCGCGCGGCGGCAACGTCGGCCTCGGCATCCTCGCCGCCGTCGTCGTCGCCCTGGTCGCCGCAGGCGCGTACGGCGGCATCATGAACGCCATCGACCGCCAGGTCGGCTACGTCGCGGTCGGCGTCGGGCTCCTCGTCGGCCTCGCCGCCGGCAAGGTCGGCGGCAGGAACCCGGCCCTCCCCGTGGTCAGCGCGATCCTCTCGATCGGCGCCGTCTACCTCGGCCAGCTGTTCTTCATCGCGCTCGCGCTCGCCGACTACGCCCACATCGGCGTCGCGGACGTTCTGAGCGACCCGGGCATCGGCGGTCTGAACGACATCTGGAAGGAATCGGCCGAGGCCATGGACTACCTCTTCCTCGGCATCGGCGGCTTCGTCGCCTTCGGCGCGGCCAAGAAGGTCAGCGACTGATTCCCGGTCCCGCGTACGCCGGAGGGCCGGCGCCCCGATCGGGGCGCCGGCCCTCCGGCGTACGGCGTGGCAGTCGGTCAGCGACGGTGCTGCGAGTCCGCGACGGTGACCTCGACCCGCTGGAACTCCTTGAGCTCGCTGTAGCCGGTGGTGGCCATCGAGCGGCGCAGCGCGCCGAAGATGTTCATGGAACCGTCCGGGGAGTGCGACGGGCCGGTCAGGATCTCCTCGGTGGTGCCCACCGTGCCGAGGTCGACCTTCTTGCCGCGCGGCACGTCCTCGTGGACGGCCTCCATGCCCCAGTGGTTGCCCTTGCCGGGCGCGTCCGTGGCACGGGCCAGCGGGGAGCCCATCATCACGGCGTCCGCGCCGCAGGCGACGGCCTTCGGGATGTCGCCCGACCAGCCCACGCCGCCGTCGGCGATGACGTGCACGTAGCGGCCGCCGGACTCGTCCATGTAGTCGCGGCGGGCCGCGGCCACGTCCGCGACGGCGGTGGCCATCGGGACCTGGATGCCGAGGACGTTGCGCGTGGTGTGCGCGGCGCCGCCGCCGAAGCCCACCAGCACGCCGGCCGCGCCGGTGCGCATCAGGTGCAGGGCCGCGGTGTAGGTGGCGCAGCCGCCGACGATGACCGGGACGTCCAGTTCGTAGATGAACTGCTTGAGGTTCAGCGGCTCCGCGGCGCCGGAGACGTGCTCGGCGGACACCGTGGTGCCGCGGATCACGAAGATGTCCACGCCGGCGTCGACGACGACCTTGGAGAACTCGGCCGTGCGCTGCGGGGACAGCGCGGCGGCGGTGACGACGCCCGAGTCGCGCACCTCCTTGATGCGCTGCCGGATCAGGTCGGCCTGGATGGGCGCGGCGTAGATCTCCTGGAGGCGGCGGGTGGCGGCCTCCTCGTCGAGCTCGTTGATCTCGTCGAGCAGCGGCTGCGGGTCCTCGTACCGGGTCCACAGACCTTCGAGGTTCAGCACGCCGAGGCCGCCGAGCTCGCCGATGCGGATGGCGGTCTGCGGGGAGACCACGGAGTCCATGGGGGCGGCCAGGAAGGGGAGCTCGAAGCGGTACGCGTCGATCTGCCAGGCGATCGAGACCTCCTTCGGGTCCCGCGTACGCCGGCTCGGGACGATGGCGATGTCGTCGAACGCGTACGCCCTGCGGCCGCGCTTGCCGCGCCCGATCTCGATCTCAGTCACGTGTGGTGGCCTTTCCTCTGGGTCTGCCCGTCCAGTATCCCCGAACCCCGGGGGCCCGCGTTCCGGTGACCGCCGTACGGACACGCTCCACCCGGGCGCGGACGCGATCCCCGGGTCCGGGAACGGTGAAGGGCGGCCCCGGATCAACCGGAACCGCCCAGTTCACGCGTGTGTGGGGGCCGCTCAGCCCTTGCGGGAGTAGTTCGGCGCCTCGACCGTCATCTGGATGTCGTGCGGGTGGCTCTCCTTGAGGCCCGCCGAGGTGATCCGGACGAACCGGCCGCGGTCCTGCAGCTCGGGAACCGTGCGGCCGCCGACGTAGAACATCGACTGGCGCAGGCCGCCGACGAGCTGGTGCACGACCGCGGAGAGCGGGCCGCGGTACGGGACCTGGCCCTCGATGCCCTCGGGGATGAGCTTGTCGTCGCCGCCCACGCCCTCCTGGAAGTAGCGGTCCTTGGAGAAGGACTTCTGCTCGCCGCGGGACTGCATCGCGCCCAGCGAGCCCATGCCCCGGTAGGACTTGAACTGCTTGCCGTTGATGAAGAGCAGTTCGCCCGGGGACTCCTCGCAGCCCGCGAGCAGGGAGCCCAGCATCACCGTGTCGGCGCCCGCGACCAGGGCCTTGGCGATGTCGCCGGAGTACTGGAGGCCGCCGTCGCCGATGACCGGGACGCCCGCGGCCTTGGCGGCCAGCGAGGCCTCGTAGATCGCGGTGACCTGCGGGACGCCGATGCCGGCGACGACGCGGGTGGTGCAGATGGAGCCGGGGCCGACGCCGACCTTGATGCCGTCGCAGCCGGCGTCGATGAGCGCCTGGGCGCCGTCGCGGGTGGCGATGTTGCCACCGATGACGTCGACGGAGGAGTTCGACTTGATCTTGGAGACCATGTCGCCGACGAGCCGGGAGTGGCCGTGGGCGGTGTCGACGACGATGAAGTCGGCGCCCGCCTCGATCAGGGCCTGGGCCCGCTCGTACGCGTCGCCCGCGACACCGACGGCCGCGCCGACGAGCAGGCGGCCGTCCTTGTCCTTCGCGGCGTTCGGGTACTTCTCCGCCTTGACGAAGTCCTTGACGGTGATGAGGCCCTTGAGGGTGCCCGCCTCGTCGACCAGCGGAAGCTTCTCGATCTTGTGACGGCGCAGCAGCTCCATGGCGTCCACGCCGGAGATGCCGACCTTGCCGGTGACCAGCGGCATCGGGGTCATGACCTCGCGCACCTGGCGGCTGCGGTCCGACTCGAAGGCCATGTCGCGGTTGGTGACGATGCCGAGGAGCTTGCCCGCCCCGTCGGTGACCGGGACGCCGGAGATGCGGAACTTGGCGCAGAGCTGGTCGGCCTCGCCGAGGGTGGCGTCCGGGTGCACGGTGATCGGGTCGGTGACCATGCCGGACTCGGAGCGCTTCACGAGGTCGACCTGGTTCGCCTGGTCGACGATGGAGAGGTTGCGGTGCAGGACGCCGACGCCGCCCTGGCGGGCCATCGCGATGGCCATCCGCGCCTCGGTGACCTTGTCCATGGCCGCGGACAGCAGCGGGACGTTGACGCGGACGTTGCGAGAGATGAGGGAGGAGGTGTCGATCTGGTCCGGCGCCATGTCCGACACGCCGGGGAGCAGCAGCACGTCGTCATACGTGAGGCCGAGTGTGGCGAATTTGTCGGGCACTCCATCGGCGTTCACAGTCATGACACCTTCCCAAATGGTCTTGCTCAGCGCGGATGTCCATGCTAACGGGATCGCGACGCGTCTCATTCCACGACCAAGGCCAAGGAGAAGTTTCGTCGTTTCCTACTACTGGACTCCGCTGCCGGGCCCTGCCCCGGACCGCGGTCGGCGGTCTACTGCTCCGCCAGTGCCCGGAGTCGACTGAGCGCCCTGTGCTGGGCCACG
This sequence comes from Streptomyces sp. WM4235, assembly GCF_001279725.1. Classification (GTDB taxonomy): domain Bacteria; phylum Actinomycetota; class Actinomycetes; order Streptomycetales; family Streptomycetaceae; genus Streptomyces. The sequence continues at coordinate 54,678 of NZ_LGDE01000436.1, forward strand.
CGCACCGCTCCGGGGGACATCCCGAGCATCTGCCCGGTCTCCTCGGCGGTCAGGCCGACGGCCACCCGCAGCACGAGCAGTTCGCGCTGGTTCTCGGGCAGGTTGGCCAGCAGCTTCTTGGCCCAGGCGGCATCGCTGCTGAGCAGCGCCCGCTCTTCCGGGCCGAGCGAGTCGTCGGGCCGCTCGGGCATCTCGTCCGACGGGACCGCCGTGCTCCCCGGGTGCCGCATGGCGGCCCGCTGGAGGTCGGCGACCTTGTGCGCGGCGATGGCGAAGACGAAGGCCTCGAAGGGGCGTCCGGTGTCCCGGTAGCGCGGCAGCGCCATCAGGACGGCGACACAGACCTCTTGCGCCAGGTCCTCGACGAAGTGACGAGCGTCACCCGGTAGACGGGAGAGCCGGGTGCGGCAGTAGCGGATCGCGAGGGGATGGACGAAGGCCAGCAGATCGTGCGTGGCCTGCTCGTCGCCGTCCACGGCCCGGCGGACGAGAGCGCTGACCGCCCCGGCTCCGCCGCCCTTGGCGGTGCCGGTGGAGCCTGTGGCCGCAGGTGACCCCGGGGCCTCGTCGTCGCGCATCAATCCATGGTGCCTTGGCGCGGGTGCATTCGCGGCACCGTGGTCCTTGTTGTGCATCGAAGCGTTATGAGCGGGTGCGCCAGTACTCATCGCCTGCGCCCTCCCCTCCGCTCGGCCCGAATGGTCCCTAGGCCACATCTTCGAGAATGCGGCACACCCTCAAGGATGCGGCATCGCGCACGAAGCGACACGTCCCCCGGATTGTGCCCCGCCAATCCCCGGTTTCGCACCGGGTCCGGGCGGGACACTCTCAACGGTCCGCGATCAGCGGACCAGGCCCCATCGGAACCCGAGCGCCACGGCGTGCGCCCGGTCCGAGGCGCCCAGCTTCTTGAACAGCCGACGGGCGTGCGTCTTGACCGTGTCCTCGGAGAGGAAGAGCTCTCGCCCGATCTCCGCGTTGGACCGGCCGTGGCTCATGCCCTCCAGCACCTGGATCTCGCGCGCGGTGAGCGTGGGCGCGGCGCCCATCTCGGCCGAGCGGAGCCGGCGCGGGGCCAGTCGCCAGGTGGGGTCGGCGAGGGCCTGGGTGACCGTGGCCCGCAGTTCGGCGCGCGAGGCGTCCTTGTGCAGGTATCCCCGGGCTCCGGCGGCGACCGCGAGGGCTACGCCGTCCAGGTCCTCGGCGACCGTCAGCATGATGATGCGGGCACCGGGGTCGGCCGAGAGCAGCCGGCGGACCGTCTCGACACCGCCCAGGCCGGGCATCCGTACATCCATCAGAATCAGATCGGAGCGGTCGGCACCCCAGCGGCGGAGGACTTCCTCGCCGTTGGCTGCCGTCGTCACACGCTCGACGCCGGGCACGGTGGCAACCGCGCGACGGAGCGCCTCTCGGGCAAGCGGGGAGTCGTCGCAGACGAGGACGGATGTCATGACCGCCCTCCGCAGCTGCTGATGCGCGTCACCTTGAGCCTCCAGGCTGGTACGTATCGTCACCTGTGCGGTCGATGCCCCCGGACACCTGTCCGAGAACTTATTGGTTCAACCGCCTTCGCACTCTCAACGATGGTCACTCGAAAGAGTTACGGGTCAGACGGACACCTTCGGCACTCTACGTGAGGAAGCGATCACGACGTCGGAGGCGCGGGCGGCCTGTCCTCCATCTGGAGCTATGCCCTATTTGGCGGCTTTCCTTCCGTTTGGCACGTGTCTGAGGCTAGATTCCCAATGAGTCATATTTACATCTACTCCGACAGTAGGTGTGGAGACATGGACCGTATCCGCCTCAGTACCGGCACCAAGAGGGACTACCAATGGCAGATTTCTCCCGCCTCCCCGGACCGAACGCCGACCTCTGGGACTGGCAGCTGCTGGCTGCCTGCCGCGGGGTCGACAGCTCCCTCTTCTTCCACCCGGAAGGCGAGCGGGGCGCGGCCAGGAGCGCGCGCGAGGCCTCGGCTAAAGAGGTCTGCATGCGCTGCCCGGTCCGTTCGGAATGCGCCGCGCACGCCCTCGCCGTCCGCGAGCCCTACGGGGTGTGGGGCGGCCTCACCGAGGACGAACGCGAAGAGCTGATGGGTCGAGCCCGGCACCGCCTGATCCCCGCGTCGAGCACGATCGGCCCGATCGCACCGCACTAGCCGGTTCGCACGAAACGCCCGAAGGAACGTTTCCTCGAATCCGTGACGCTCGCGCGCGCGTCACGGACCCCCCGGGCCCGGTCCGTCACCCGCCCGGCCGTACCGCCGTACGGCAGGCGCCCGACGGACCGCCCGGCGGGGGCCACTCGGCCCTCGCCGGCGCCCGTCAACGCGTCGCGGCCCGCTCCAGCTGGGTCAGCGTCGCCGCCACCGCGGGGACCCTCGCCAGGTCGGTCAGGGTCAGCGCCACGACCTCCCGCTCCACGGCGGGCTCCACCGCCACGGTGCTCACGCCCTTGGCCCGTACCGACTCCACGGCGAGCTCGGGCAACACCGCCACGCCGAGCCCCGCGCCCACCAGGCCGACCACGGCCGGGTAGTCGTCGGTGGCGAAGTCGATGCGCGGGGTGAAACCCGCGTCCTCGCACACCTCCACCAGGTGCCGGCGGCAGCGCGGGCAGCCCGCGATCCAGGGCTCGTCGGCCAGTTCCGCCATGCCCACCCGCTCGGCCCCGGCCAGTCGGTGCCCCTCGGGGACCAGTCCCACGAGGCGGTCGGTGAGCAGCGGGCGCACCACGAGGTCCTCCCATTCGGCCGCGGAGGTCGACGAGCCCCCGTACCGGAAGGCCAGCGCCACGTCGCAGTCGCCCTCGCGGAGCATCTCGACCGAACGCGGCGGCTCGGCCTCGACCAGGGAGATCCGGGTGCCCGGGTGCTCGGCGCGCATGGCCGCCAGCGCGGTCGGCACCAGCGTGGAACTGCCGCTGGGGAAGGAGACCAGCCGCACCCGGCCGGCGCGCAGCCCGGCGATGGCCGCGACCTCCTCCTCGGCGGCGGTCAGTCCGGCGAGGATTCCGGCGGCGTGCCGGACCAGGGCCTCACCCGCCTGGGTCAGGCGCATCTCCCGGCCCGTACGGATCAGCAGCGGGGTGCCGGCGGACTGCTCCAACGCCTTCATCTGTTGGGAAACGGCCGGTTGGGTGCAGCCCAGCTCGCGGGCGGCGGCGGAGAAGGAGCCGGTCCCGGCGACGGCGCGCAGGACCCGGAGATGACGTGCTTCGATCACCCTTCGAGCATAAGGGCATCTTTGACTGTAGGGCCAATGTTCGGCGGACCCTTTGAGGAGCCTCGCCCGGGTCGCCATTCCGCGCCGGACGCGCCGGAGGCCCCGGGCGGGCCGGACGGGTCGAGCGGTTCCCCGGGAGGGTCCGACCGGGGTGCGCACCCGCGGGTGACCGGGGAAGGGGCGGCGCGGGCCGGTGGGGTTCCGCTTCCGCGCGGCCGCGGCGAGGGAGCCGACCGCGCGGGAGCCCGCGCGCACATGGACCGGAGCACGCTTCCACGGGAACGCGGCTCAACTCCGGCGCGGCGGGCGGGCCCTGACGCGGGGTCTCGCGGACCGGACGGGACCCTGACGACAGGGCCCCGCGGCGGCGGCTAGGTTGCGCACATGACGACTGCGTTGATTACGGGATCCACGGCGGGCATCGGCGCCGCCTTCGCCCGGCGGCTCGCCGCCCAGGGCCACAACCTCGTGCTGGTGGCCCGCGACACCAAGCGACTCGCGGAGCAGGCCACCGAGTTGCACGACCGCCACGGGATCGAGGCCGAGGTGCTGTCGGCGGACCTCTCCACCGACGAGGGCATCGCGGCGGTCGAGGCCCGCCTCGGCGACCGCACCCACCCCGTGGACCTGTTGGTCAACAACGCGGGCTTCGGCAACAAGGGCCGCTACCTGGACGTTTCCATGGCCGACGAGCTGACCATGGTCAAGGTGCACATCGAGGCGGTGCTGCGGCTGACCTCGGCCGCCGGCGAGTCGATGCGCTCGCGCGGGCGCGGCGGCGTGATCAACGTGGCCTCGGTCGCCGCCTTCCTGCCGCGCGGCACCTACGGGGCGAGCAAGGCCTGGGTCGTGCAGTTCACCCAGGGCGCGGCGAGGGACCTGGCGGGCTCCGGGGTGCGGTTGATGGCGCTGTGCCCGGGCTTCGTGCGCACGGAGTTCCACGAGCGGGCCGGCATGGGCACGGACAACATCCCGGGCTGGCTCTGGCTGGACGCCGACAAGCTGGTGGCTTCGGCGCTGGCCGACCTGGCGCGCGGCAAGACCGTCTCGATCCCGGATCCCCGCTACAAGGCGCTGATGAGCGTGGTGAAGCTGACTCCGCGCGGGCTGCTCGGCGGCGTGTCCTCCCGTACGGGTCGCAAGTACGGCCCGCAGTAGTACGACGCGCGGTGGCGCGGGCGGCCGCCGCCACGGGACACATCCGAACCAACCAAACCCGCCAAACGGGTGGAATCTCCCTAAACTGGACCTGTCCCATCCAGTGCGGGAGGCGACGCCATGACATTCGTACAGGTAATCGATTACGAAACCACGCGGTTCGAGGAGATGAACGCCCTCATCGACCGCTGGGCACAGCGGGCGAGCGGTCGCCGCACGGTCACGCACACCATGATCGGCCGGGACCGCGAAGCGCGGACGCACTACCTCGACCTCGTCGAGTTCCCCTCGTACGAGGACGCCATGAGGAACTCCCGACTCCCCGAGACCGACGGGATGTTCCAGGAGATGGTGGCCCTCTGCGAGGGCATGCCGAAGTTCATGAACCTGGACGTGGTCCGCAACGAGTACCTCGACAAGCTCGTCGTGAACCGGATCTTCGAGGACGTCGCGGAGAAGGGCGACTTCAGCGTCGTCGACGAGTGCGTCGCGGCCGACTACACCGACCACGACATCATGGCGGCGCCCGGCACGGGCGACGGTCGGCAGGGCATGAAGCGGACGATGGGCATGTGGCGCGACGCGTTCGACTTCTCGTTCGACCTGCACCGTCAGATCGCCGAGGGCGACTGCGTCTCCACGTTGTGGACCTGGACCGGCACCCAGAAGGGCGAGTTCATGGGCGTCCCGCCGACCGGGAAGGAAGTCACGATGTCGGGCTGCACGACCTTCCGCATCGAGAACGGCCAGGTGGCGGAGGGCTGGTGGTACTACGACGCGCCGGGCCTCATGCGGCAGATGGGCATGACGGACGCCGCGTAGGCCGTCCGAAGCCGGTCGGACCCGGGCACGGGGAAGGCCCCGGTCACCGCCGCTGGGCGGTGGTGACCGGGGCCTTCCCTCGGATCAGCGGGGGCCCGCCGAAGCGGCGGGCACCCTGCGGCTCAACCTCAGTGGCTGTGGCCGTGACCGTGGCCGTGACCGGCGTCGCCCTCTTCCTCGGCCGGCTTCTCGACGACCAGGGTCTCGGTCGTGAGCAGCAGCGAGGCGATGGAAGCGGCGTTCTCCAGCGCGGAGCGGGTGACCTTGACCGGGTCGATGACGCCGGCCTTGACCAGGTCGCCGTACTCGCCGGTGGCGGCGTTGAAGCCCTGGCCCTTGTCGAGCTCGGCCACCTTCGCGGTGATGACGTAGCCCTCGAGACCGGCGTTCTCGGCGATCCAGCGGAGCGGCTCGACGGCGGCGCGGCGGACCACGGAGACACCGGTGGCCTCGTCGCCGGAGAGGCCGAGGTTGCCCTCGAGCACCTTCACGGCGTGGACGAGGGCGGAGCCACCGCCGGAGACGATGCCCTCCTCGACCGCGGCGCGGGTCGCCGAGATGGCGTCCTCGAGGCGGTGCTTCTTCTCCTTGAGCTCCACCTCGGTGGCGGCGCCGACCTTGATGACGCAGACGCCACCGGCGAGCTTCGCCAGGCGCTCCTGGAGCTTCTCGCGGTCCCAGTCCGAGTCCGTGGACTCGATCTCGGCCTTGATCTGGTTGACGCGACCGAGGACCTCCTCGGAGCTGCCGCCACCGTCGACGATGGTGGTGTCGTCCTTGGAGATGGTCACGCGACGCGCGGTGCCCAGTACGTCCAGACCGGCCTGGTCGAGCTTGAGGCCGACCTCCTCGGCGATGACGGTGGCACCGGTGAGGGTGGCCATGTCCTGGAGCATCGCCTTGCGACGGTCACCGAAGCCGGGGGCCTTGACGGCGACCGCGTTGAAGGTGCCGCGGATCTTGTTGACGACGAGGGTGGAGAGCGCCTCGCCCTCGACGTCCTCGGCGATGATCAGCAGCGGCTTCGAGGCGCCGGCCTGGATGACCTTCTCCAGCAGCGGCAGGAGGTCCTGGATGGAGGAGATCTTGCCCTGGTTGATCAGGATGTACGGGTCGTCGAGGACGGCCTCCATACGCTCCTGGTCGGAGACCATGTACGGCGAGAGGTAGCCCTTGTCGAAGGCCATGCCCTCGGTGAACTCCAGCTCCAGGCCGAAGGTGTTGGACTCCTCGACGGTGATGACACCGTCCTTGCCGACCTTGTCCATCGCCTCGGCGATGAGCTCGCCGACCTGGGTGTCCTGCGCGGAGAGCGCGGCCACGGCGGCGATGTCGGACTTGTCCTCGATCGGACGCGCGGTCGCGAGGAGCTCCTCGGACACGGCCTTGACGGCGGCGTCGATGCCCTTCTTCAGGGCGGCCGGGGAGGCGCCGGCGGCGACGTTGCGCAGACCCTCGCGGACCAGCGCCTGGGCCAGCACGGTGGCGGTGGTGGTGCCGTCACCCGCGATGTCGTTGGTCTTGGTCGCCACCTCCTTCACGAGCTGCGCGCCCAGGTTCTCGTACGGGTCGTCCAGCTCGACCTCGCGGGCGATGGTGACACCGTCGTTGGTGATGGTGGGGGCGCCGAACTTCTTGTCGATGACGACGTTGCGGCCCTTGGGGCCGATCGTCACCTTGACCGTGTCGGCAAGCTTGTTGACGCCGCGCTCAAGGGCACGACGGGCGTCCTCGTCGAACTTCAGAATCTTCGGCATGGAAGCGGTTCAGCCCTCTCGATAACTCGGGTTCAACGAACTGCGCCCCTCGCCGCCCGGCAATCAGCGGGGTGACCAGGGGCGCAGCTCAAAGCAAAACTGGTGAAGAGGAAGAGGATCGCTCCTCTTGCCTGCTTCGTTCGACTTACTTCTCGACGATCGCGAGTACGTCGCGAGCCGAGAGGACGAGGTACTCCTCGCCGCTGTACTTCACTTCGGTGCCGCCGTACTTGCTGTACAGCACGATGTCGCCGACGCTGACGTCCAGCGGGAGACGCTGGCCGTCCTCGAAGCGACCCGGACCGACCGCGAGGACGACGCCCTCCTGGGGCTTCTCCTTCGCGGTGTCCGGGATGACCAGGCCGGAAGCCGTGGTCTGCTCGGCGTCGAGCGGCTGGACCACGATGCGGTCCTCGAGCGGCTTGATGGCAACCTTGGAGCTGGTGGTCGTCACGATCCGACCTCCCCCTTCGGAGATCCGGGGTTAACTGTCTGAGGTGGCGACCAGGTCGATCCGTCGTCGCGGGTGCCGGACCTGCCTGTCGCTGTGTTGGCACTCACCAGGGGCGAGTGCCAGGTGCGACACTATTCCGGCGATTAGCACTCGGTCAAGCGGAGTGCCAATTTGCCTCTCGGCGAGGCGCGCTTCCAGCCGCCCGCCCGGAGCCCGCCGGCCCTGCGGGCGGGGCGTCCGGGCCCCTGTGCCGACTCCCTCGGAAGTCGCCCGACTTGCCCCTCGGGCAGGCGTTCGGCGTGATCGTCCTCGACTTCGGCCTCCGGGACCCGCGCGGCCTCGCCCGCGCGGCCCGTCGCGGCCCGGGGCCCGGAGGTCCGGCCCGGTTCCGCGACCGCGACCGCGCCGGCGCCGGCGCCGGCTGTCTCAGGGTCGCCCGACACCCCTGCGCCGGGCCCGGCTACGGGCCCGACATCGGCTCCGGCGACCGATATGTGACGCTTGAGCCGTGCGCATCCTGGTGGTCGAAGACGAAGAGGGGCTGGCCGAGTCCCTGCGGCTCGGCCTGTCCGCCGACGGTCACTGGGTCGAGGTCGCCCACGACGGACACCGCGGCCTCGACCTCGCGCTCACCGGCGGCCCGTACGACGCCGTGCTCCTCGACCTGATGCTCCCCGGTCTCGGCGGCCACGAGATCTGCACCCGCCTGCGCGCCCACGGCGACCGCACGCCCGTCCTGATGCTGACCGCCAAGGACGGCGAGCACGACGAGGCCGACGGGCTCGACGCGGGCGCCGACGACTACCTCACCAAGCCGTTCTCGTTCGTCGTGCTGGCCGCGCGGCTGCGCGCGCTCGCCCGCCGCGCCGGCACCCCGCGGGTCGGCGTCCTGCGGGCGGGCGATCTCGTCCTGGATCCGTCCGGGCGGCGCTGCCGGCGCGGCGAGCGGGACATCGAACTCACCGCGCGCGAACTCGGCGTGCTCGCCTGCCTGATGCAGCAGCCGGGCCGGGCGGTCGCCAAGCAGGACATCCTCGACGAGGTCTGGGACGTCCCGCACGCCATCGACCCGAACATCGTCGAGGTGTACGTGTCCTCGCTGCGCCGGAAGATCGACGCGCCGTTCGGGCGCCGCTCCATCCTCACCGTGCACGGGACCGGCTACCGGATGGCACCCGACGGTGGTTAGGACCCTCCGGGCCCGGGCGGCGGCGGCCGCCGCCCTCGCCATGGCCGCGGTGCTCGGCGCCGGCGGGCTGTGGCTGTACACGCTGCTGCGGGCCAACCTGCTCGACAACACCACCGGGCGCACGGAGCTGGCCGCGCGGAAGGTCGTCGCGCAGCTCGACACCCGGACCCTGCCGCCCGGCGGCCGACTGGCCGCACCCGAGGGCGGGGTGGACCTGGTCCTCGTCCGGGACGCGGCCGGGCGGACCGTCGCCGGCAGCCGGGATCCGCGCGGCACCCCGGACTTCGACGGGCTGCGCCCGGCGGCCGGGGAGGACTCCCGATCGGCCGTGGTGCCCTTGGGGCGCGCCGGTTCGGAGCGGGGCGTGGCGGTGGTGGTCCGCTCCCCCGGGCCGCCCGGGGGCGAGGGCCCGTACACCGTGTACGCCATGACCGTCCTGCGCGACGTGGACGACGCGACGCGGGCCATCGGGGTCGGGCTGCTCGCCGGCGCGCCCCCGTTGATCGCCTTCGCGGCGGCGCTGGCCTGGTGGGTGACGGGGCAGGCGCTGCGCCCGGTCACGGCGATCCGCACCGGGTTGGCGGCCGTCACCGCGAGCGAGCCGGGTCGCCGGGTCCCGGATCCGGGCGGGGCCGACGAGATCGCGCGGCTCGCCCGGACCGTCAACGACACCCTCGACCGGTTGGAGCGTTCCGACGCCCGGCAGCGGCAGTTCACGGCGGACGCCTCGCACGAGCTGCGCAACCCCCTCGCGGCCGTGCGGTCCCGGCTGGAGGTGGCCCTCGACCGGCCCGACCGGGCCTCGGTGGCGGCCGCGTTGGCCGACACCGAGCGGCTCCAGCGGATCGCGGCGGACCTGTTGCTGCTGGCCCGCCTCGACGGCGGTCCGCCGCCCCGGTCCGAACCGCTGGACCTGGCACTGCTGGCGGCGGAGGACGTGGCGCGCAGACCGGCGCCCCGGGTGCCGGTACGGCTGGAGGCGGGGGCGGCCGTACCCGGGTACGGGGATCCGGCGCGGCTGGAGCGGGCGCTGGCCAACCTGGTGGACAACGCGCTGCGCCACGCCCGTGCGGGGGTCGTCGTACGGGCGGCCTCGGACGGGGCGTGGCGGGTGCTGGAGGTGTCCGACGACGGCCCGGGGATCGCGGAGGCGGACCGGGAGCGGGTGTTCGCGCGGTTCGTCCGGCTGGACGCGGACCGGGGGCGGGCGAGCGGCGGCACGGGCCTGGGCCTGCCCATCGCCCGCGAGATCGCCCGCGCCCACGGCGGTGACGTCCGGGCGGCGAGCGCCCCGGGCGGTGGCGCCCGCCTCGTGCTCCGGATCCCGGGTCCCGGAGCCGGCCCGGGGCACGGTTTCGGCCCGGGGCACGGTTTCGGCCCGGCTTGAGAGGCGGCGTCCCCGGTCCCGGAGCAGGCCCGGCCTGAAGGCGGCTTCAGGATCCTCAGGTTTCCTTCAGCGGGGCTCCCCCAGCATCGACAGGCATGAGCGCGCACCGCAGGAAGACCAGCCGCCGCCTGCCGAGGCGGCACCGCCTCGGCCGCACCCTGCTGACCGCCGGCTGTGTGCTGACGGTCCTGGCCGGCGGCGCCGCCTGGTACGTCTACCGGGATCTGTCGTCGAGCATCGGCAGTTCCAAGGCCCTGGAGGGAGCGGAGAAGTCGGCGCACGGTGACACGAACATCCTCCTCATGGGGCTGGACAGCCGGCGCGACCAGAACGGCGACCCGCTCCCGGACTCGGTCCTCGACAAGCTGCACGCGGGCAGTTCCGACATCGGCGGATACAACACCAACACCCTGATCCTGCTCCACGTGCCCGGCGACGGGAGCCGGGCCCGGGCGTTCTCGATCCCGCGCGACGACTACGTGGAACTGCGCGGGATGCCGGGCCGGGCGCCGGGCACGGCCGCCGGCAAGGCCAAGATCAAGGAGGCCTACGGACGGGCGAAGGCGCTGCGCGAGGAACAGCTCGCGGGCGAGGGGGTCAAGGACCGGCGGCGGTTGGAGCGGGAGGGCCGGGAGGCGGGACGCAAGGCCGAGATCGAGACCGTACGGACGTTCCTGGGCGTGCCGGTCGATCACTTCGCCGAGCTGAACCTGGCCGGTTTCCACCACTTGGCCAAGGCCCTGGGCGGGGTGCCGGTGTGTCTGAACAAGGCGGTGAAGGACAGGTACTCCGGGGCGGACTTCCCCGCAGGCCCGCAGACGCTGAACGGGCAGCAGTCCCTGGCCTTCGTGCGGCAGCGGCACGGGCTGCCGGGCGGTGACCTGGACCGGACGAAGCGGCAGCAGGCGTTTCTGGCGGGCGCGACGAAGAAGCTGAACGAGGCGGGCACCTTCACGGACCCGGTGAAGTTGATCAGGCTGGTCGACGCGGCGAAGGAGGACGTGGTGACCGACGCCGGCTGGGATCTGCTGTCGTTCGTGAAGCAGGCCAAGAACCTGTCCGGCGGGAAAGTGCAATTCTCGACACTCCCCGTCGAGGGCTTCGCAAGGAACCATGACGGGGACATCAACGTCGTAGATGATATGAAGATAAAGCGCCTCATTGCCGAGCAGATCGGACCCAAGGCAGCCGCGAGTCCGAGCGCACCGGGCGTCGCTCCCTCCGGACCGGGCGCGTCGGCCCCACCGTCTTCACCTCCGCCCGCACCGCCGTCTCCCGGGCCCTCACAGCCGGAGAAGATCGACGGTGGCGGCGTCCCGTGCGTGGACTGAGGCCCCTGACGGAGGCGGGCGCGCGCCGCCGCACCGAGGCGTTCCTCCTCGTCCTCGTCGTCGGCATCGCCGTGCTCGGCCACTGCTCGGCGAGCCTGGCGATGAACGACGAGCTGCCGCGCAACCTCACCGGCTTCGTCATCAGCCTGTCGCTGCTGTCGCTGGTGGGGCACCTGGGCATCCGCCGGTTCGCGGCGTACGCGGATCCGTTGATCTTCCCGCTCGCCATGCTGCTGACCGGGCTGGGGCTGGTCCTGCTCCACCGGCTCGACCAGGGGTACATCGAGCGGTACAACTCGGACGCGAACGCCCCCGGCCAACTGCTGTGGACGGTGGTCGGGGTCGCCGCCTGCATCCTCGTGGTGGCGCTGCTGCGCGACCACCGGCTGCTGCAACGGTTCATCTACATCACGATGGCCGTGGCGCTGGTGCTGTTGATCGCCCCGGTGTTCTCGCCGGCCGACACGTACGGCGCGAAGCGCTGGATCGTCGTCGGCGGCTTCTCGCTCCAGCCCGGCGAGTTCGTCAAGATCATGATCGCGATCTTCTTCGCGGGCTACCTCGTGATCCACCGGGACTCGCTGGCGCTGACGGGCCGGCGGTTCCTGGGCGTCCGGTTGCCCCCCATGCGACAGCTCGGACCGATCATCACCGTGTGGATCCTGTCCATGCTGGTGCTCGTCTTCGAACGCGACCTGGGTACGTCGCTGATCTTCTTCGGCGTGTTCGTGGTCATGCTGTACGTCGCCACCGAGCGCACCAGCTGGATCGTCTGCGGGGTGCTGATGGCCTCGGTCGGCGCCTTCGTGGTGGGCTCGACCGAACCGCACGTGAAGGGGCGGGTGGCCGCCTGGCTGAATCCGCTCTCCTACTACTGGAAGGACCGGCCGCCGGGGGTCGTCTCGGACCAGTCCGCGCAGGCGCTGTTCAGCTTCGGCACGGGCGGCGTCACCGGCACCGGTCTCGGCATGGGCCACCCCGAACTGATCGCGTTCGCGGGGCGCAGCGACTTCATCCTGACCACGGTGGGCGAGGAACTCGGCCTGGCCGGGGTGATGGCGGTACTGCTCCTGTACGCGCTCCTCGTCCAGCGGGGCCTGCGGATGGCGCTGGCCGCGCGCGACCCGTTCGGCAAGCTGCTGGCGGTGGGCCTGTCGGCGGCGCTGGCGCTCCAGGTCTTCGTGGTGGCGGGCGGCGTGACGGGCCTGATCCCGCTGACGGGCAAGGCGCTGCCGTTCCTGGCGAAGGGCGGCTCGTCGCTCCTGGCCAACTGGATCATGATCGCCCTGCTGCTGCGGATCAGCGACAGCGCGGAACGCCAACGCGAGGCGGACGCCCGCGGCCCGGTGGAGACGACGATCACCCCGGTGGTGGTGGCGGACCCGGCGGACCGGGCCACGACGGGGGCCGGCGCCCCCGGGTAGCCCACCCGCGGGTGGGTCGGCCCCGAGCCGGCTGAGTGCGGTCCGTTCCCGCGTGGCCCGCCCGCGGGTGGGTCGGCCTTTGGGTGGTCGGCCGCCGTGGCCCGCCCGCGGGTGTCCGGCTCCGTGCGGTCCGTTCCCGTGGGGACCGCCTACAGGTAGTCCTCCAGGCGGCCTATCGCGTAGCCCTGCTCCTGGATGCGCTTGAGCATCCGGGTCGTCATCTCGATCTCGGTGGAGCCCTTGAGCTCCGAGGGGCCGCGGAAGTGGGCCAGGATGATGTCGCCCGGTTTGAGGGCGGAGCCCTCGGCGTACTGGAAGTCGTTGATCTGCATCGACGCCCGCCAGAGGACGACCGTCGATATGCCGCACTCGGAGGCGGCCTTGAGGGTGTCGTCGTTGTAGTTTCCGAACGGCGGCCGGAAGAGCGTCGGCTTGGCGCCGAACCGCTTCGCCAGGCGTTCCTGCTGCCCGCATATCTCCTTCTTCTGCCCCGCGTAGGACAGGGTCCGGAGGTTGGGGTGGGTCAGGGTGTGGTTGTTGATCGTGCTGCCGCTGCCGTTGTCGCGCAGGGCCTGAAAGTGCCCGTAGTCGGACGAGGCCACGTTGTCCGTCAGGAACATGCCGATCGGCAGCTTCAGGTCGGCCGCCATCTTCAGGAACTCGGGGTTCTTCTCCGCTCCGTCGTCGAAGGTCAGGAAGACGACCTTCTCGGAGGGGGCCACGGGTATCCGGTCCACCAGCGCCGGCCTGCCCGGGGCGGGCTTGGGGAGTCGGGGCTTCTGCGCCGGCTTGGGCGCGTACGCGACCGGGGCCTTCAGACCCCACTTCCGGTAGGGCTGCTCCGGTGTCGCGGGCGCTCCGGCGGGGGCACTGGACACGGGGGCCGAGGCGGACGGGGAGGCGGCACCCGTCTCCGGCTTGGTCTTGCGGCCCAGTCGTTCGATGGGCTCCACGCTGTTGCCGCATCCCGCCAGCGACGCCACGAGGGCGCCGACCGCGAGCGCCCCGGCCAGACCTCGGCGGGCGGCGGGGCCGAGGGAACGACCGCCGAAGTGACGCGCGCCCCCTGAAGGAGCAGTACGGGAAGGGTGTTTGAAAGTCATACGCACGTGCGGAATCTATACCCGGATGGGGATATTCCGCTGATATGACCAGTCGGGGCGGCCGAAACGCACGGTGCCGGTGGTACGACGGAGGCGTGCGGAGCCGGTTTCCCCGCGGGGAGGGATTCCGCACGCGTACCGCTCGTCGGTCGACGCGGATCGGTCGACGCCGATCGGTCGACGGGGATCAGGCGACGGGGATCAGACGTAGTCCTCCAGGCGGCCGATGGCGAAGCCCTTGTCCGTGACCGTCTTCAGGGTGTGGCGCACCATGTCGGTCATGGTGGCCTTCCAATCCTCCTTGCCGCGGAAGTGCGTGAGGATGATGTCGCCCGCGTGCAGGTCCCGGTCCCATTCGCGCCAGTCCATGCGGTTGGGGAAGGCCTCGGCGTTCCACAGCGGGACCGCCTTGATGCCACAGGACTTGGCCGCGCGCAGCGTGTCCTGGTTGTAGTTGCCGTACGGCGGCCGGAAGAGGCTCGGCCGCTTGCCGAACTGCTTCTGGATCGTGTCCTGCTGGCCGCAGATCTCCTCGCGCTGCTGCTCGTAGGAGAGCGCGGGCATGTAGCGGTGGTTGAGCGTGTGGTTGTTCAGGGTGACGCCGGCGGCCTGCATCTCCTTGAAATACGGGTAGTTGTCCTTCACGACGTAGTCGCTGAGGAACGCCGTGTACGGGATCTTGAGTTCCTTCATCATCTTCAGGAACTCGGGGTCCTTCTCGGCCCCGTCGTCGACCGTCAGGAAGACGACCTTCTCCTCGGTGGGGACCGTGGTGAAGACCGGCGGGTACTCCGACTGGTCCTCGACCTCGAAGCCGTCCCGTGTGGTGATCTCCGGCTTCACCTTGGGCGGCGCCGGCGCGACCAGCGGGACCTTCGCCAGGCCCCAGCGCTTCGCCGCGGCGACCCGGGCCTGCTGGGCGGCCTTGGCCCGCTCGGCGGGGTTCACGAGTGCGCCCGCGGCGCCCTCGGCGCCGGTCCTGGGCTTGGTGGCGGGGCCCGATTCCGTGGAGCTGCACGCCGTGCCGAGGGCGGCGACCAGCAGCGCGGCGAGGGCCACGCCGTACCGGCCGCGCGGACGCGCCGCTGACCGGTGACCTTGTTGCGTCTTATTTCCCTTTTGTCGTACAGGCTGCATAACGCCGGATCCTTACAGCACCACCCGGCGCGTCCCCGGCGACACCTCGACCGGATCCGGACCTTCCATCGACTGGCCCACAATGAACCGGTGACCCCCGAAGACTTCGCCGCACTGCTCACCCCCGAGGGCGACGCCCTCCTCGCCTCGCTCCGCGACCACGACCCCGCCCAGGAGCTCGCCCTCGCCACCCGGCTGCGCCGCGAGCACCCGGCCGCGCTGGTCTCCGCCGCGCTCGGTCAGGCCCGGCTGCGGCAGCGGGCCGTCGCGAAGTTCGGGGCCGAGGACGCGTTCCGGATGTACTTCACGCCCGGCGGCGGCGAGATGGCCACCCGCGCGTCGGTGGCCGGGTACCGCGCCGAGCGGCTCGCCGCCCTGGGCGTGCGCGGCGTCGCCGACCTGTGCTGCGGCATCGGCGGCGACGCCCTGGCCCTGGCCCGCCTCGGGATCCGGGTGCTGGCCGTGGACCACGACCCGCTGACCGTCGCCGTGGCACGGGCCAACGCCGAGGCGCTGGGGCTGGCGGACCTGATCGAGGTCCGGGAAGCCGACGTGACGGACGTGGACACCACCGGGTACGACGCCGTCTTCATCGACCCGGCCCGGCGCGGCGGCCGCGGGAGGATCTTCGACCCCGAGGGCTACTCGCCGCCGCTCTCCTGGGCCGTGGAGGCCGCTCGGGCCGCCCGGTACGCGGCGATCAAGATCGCTCCCGGGATCCCGCACGAGGCCGTGCCCGCCGAGGCGGAGGCCGAGTGGATCTCCGACCAGGGCGACGTGAAGGAGGCGGTGCTGTGGTTCGGGACCTCGCCCGGCACCGTGCGCGCCACCCTGCTGCCCGGACCGCGCGCGCTGGAGACCGCCGACCCGTTGCCCGACCCGGAGGCCGGACCGGTCGGGCGCTGGCTGTACGAGCCCGACGGCGCCGTGATCCGCGCCCATCTGGTCGCGGAGGTCGCCGAGGAACTGGACGGCCGGCTCATCGACCCGACCATCGCTTACATCACCGCCGACGAGCTGCGCGCGACCCCGTACGCGACCGCGTACGAGATCACCGACGTCCTGCCCTTCGGCCTCAAGAAGCTCAAGGCCCTGCTGCGCGAGCGCGGGGTGGGCGTCCTGACCGTGAAGAAGCGGGGCTCGGCGATCGAGCCCGAGGAGCTGCGCAGGAAGGTCAAACCGCAGGGCCCGAACTCCGCGACCGTGTTCCTGACGCGCGTGGCGGGCGCCCCGTCGATGCTGATCGGCGCGCCGGCGCCCCGGGACTGATCCGTCGCCCGTACGACGCGGACCGCCCGGCGGGTCCGGCGGGTCGCAGGGCGCACAGCGCCCAGCGGTAGTGGGCGCCGGCCTTGCCGAGGCCCAGCAGGGCGGTGACCCACAGGATCAGGCCGAGTCCCATCGTGAGGACGAGTTCCGCGTACGCGCCCTCCCCCGGCCGGGTCCCGGCCGCCGCCCCGAAGGTCACCCGGAGCCCGAGCGCGCCCAGGGCGAGGGAGGACAGCAGCCAGGCCAGGCTCCGGCCGGGGGCGCGCAGCCGGCGGTCGGCGGCCGGGTCGCGGTCCGATGCCGCCCAGGCGCACTGCAGTTGCCGTATCCGCCGATCCAGTCGGGCGCCCCGGCCGAACCAGATGCCGCCGGACACCAGCACGCCGGCGGCGAGGGCGGCGAAGACGAGGCCGAGGGCGCGGGCGAGGGGGCCGCCCTCCTCGAAGGCCATCAGGGCCATGCCGACGAAGGACCAGCCGAGCGCGAAGACGGCCGCGACGGCCCAGAGCAGCAGGAGCCGTTCGATGCCCAGGTTGTGCCGGACGAGTTCCGCCAGGGAGCGCGCGCGGTCCGCCCGTACGACGGACTCGTCCAGCCACTCGCGCAGGTGCGCGGGCGGGGGCGGAGGAGGCAGGTCACGTCGAGGCATGCGCACGACCGTAGCGGGGCCCGCTCCAGGACCGCCGGAGGCGGCCTGGACGGACGCGGGAGCCGCCACCGGGCCGGCGGGCCCACCGGGCCGCCGCCGCACCGACCCCGCCCCGTGCGGCCCCCGTCCCGGCTCAGCCGCCCGTGACCTCCACCGACTCGAACCGCCAGCGGTGCACCGCCCGGGTGATCAGGTCCGCGTCCGGCTCCGGCAGTTCGGGGAGTTCCGCCGACGCCCCCTCGGGGGCGTCCCACCAGGTGAGCACCAGCACCCGGTCCTGGGCGGCGCGGAACACCTCGCGGCGCAGCGGTTCGCGGGCCAGGACCCGGGAACGGGCCCACTCCAGCAGCTCGTTGGCCCGCCCGGCGACGGCGCGGGCCTCCCACATCAGCGTCACGGTGCTCACGAGTAGAGGTTGTCCTTGCTCAGCTCGTGCACGTGGTCGTGGGAGTGCCCGTGGGAGTGGGAGTGTCCGTGGCCGCCGTGGTCGTGGTCGTGCGCCGTCCCCGGCACGTGCGGTTCCGTCACCGGCAGCGAGGAGTCCGCGGACAGGTCCCAGTCCGAGGCCGGCCGGTTCCGCTTGACCATCTCCGCGCCCAGCGCCGCGACCATCGCGCCGTTGTCCGTGCACAGCTTCGGCCGCGGCACCCGCAGCACGATCCCCGCGTCGTCGCAGCGCTCCTGTGCCAGTGAGCGGAGCCGGGAGTTGGCCGCGACACCGCCGCCGATCATCAGGTGGTCGACGCCCTCGTCCTTGCAGGCGCGGATCGCCTTGCGGGTCAGCACGTCCACGACGGCCTCCTGGAAGGAGGCCGCCACGTCGCGCACCGGCACGTCCTCGCCGGCCTTCCGCTTCGCCTCGATCCAGCGGGCCACGGCCGTCTTGAGCCCGGAGAAGGAGAAGTCGTACGCCGCGTCGCGGGGCCCGGTCAGTCCGCGCGGGAAGTTGATCGCCTTCGGGTCGCCCTCGCGTGCGAGCCGGTCGATGACCGGGCCGCCGGGGAAGCCCAGCTGGAGCACCCGCGCGATCTTGTCGAAGGCCTCGCCCGCCGCGTCGTCGATGGTCGCGCCGAGCGGCCGTACGTCGGTGGTGATGTCCGGGGCCAGGAGCAGCGAGGAGTGCCCGCCGGAGACCAGCAGGGCCATGGTCGGTTCCGGCAGCGGGCCGTGTTCGAGCTGGTCGACGCAGATGTGCGAGGCCAGGTGGTTCACCCCGTACAGCGGCTTGCCCAGGGCGTACGCGTAGGCCTTCGCCGCCGAGACGCCGACCAGCAGGGCGCCGGCGAGGCCCGGGCCCGCGGTGACGGCGATGCCGTCGAGGTCGCGGGCGCTGACCCCGGCCTCCTTCAGGGCGCGCTCGATGGTGGGCACCATCGCCTCCAGGTGGGCCCGGGAGGCGACCTCGGGGACGACCCCGCCGAAGCGGGCGTGCTCGTCGACGCTCGACGCGATGGCGTCCGCCAGCAGGGTGGTGCCGCGGACGACGCCGACGCCGGTCTCGTCGCAGGACGTCTCGATGCCGAGGACGAGGGGTTCGTCAGCCATGGGACTCACTTCTCACGGGTTGTGCGGAGCTCAGGGAGTTCGCGGGGTCGGCGAGGCGCATGACGAGCGCGTCGACGTTGCCCGGTTGGTAGTAGCCGCGTCGGAATCCGATGGGCTCGAAGCCGAATCGCTCGTAGAGCTTCTGGGCCCGCGTGTTGTCCACGCGTACCTCCAGGAGCACTTCCGCGCATTCGAAGGCGGTCGCGGCGCGGAGCAGGTCGGTGAGCAGCCGGGCGCCGAGACCGGTGCCCCACTGTTCGCGGGCGACCGCGATGGTCTGTACGTCGCCCAAGTCGCCGGCCGCGGCCAGTCCGGCGTAGCCGACCAGTCGGCCGGCCCCGTCCTCGGCGACCACGTAGTGGCGGGTGGCGTGCGGGCCGCGTGCGTGGGCGAGTTCGGACCAGAACATCCCGGCGGACCAGGCGTCCTCGGGGAAGAGCTCGTGCTCCAGCTCCAGCACCGGTTCGATGTCCCACCAGCGCATGTCGCGCAGCACCACGGTCGGGGCCGTCACTGCGGGGTGACCACCTTGTAGTTCTTGGGCACCTGGGCGTCGGGGCGGCGCAGGTACAACGGCGTCGGGGGCAGGAACTCCGCCCCGGCCGCCAGTCGTTCCGCGGCCAAGGCCGCGAGGGCGCCGGCGGACTGGTGCTCGGGGCTCCGCGCGTCGGTGAAGACGTCCGGGTAGAGCACGGCGCCCTGGCCGACGGAGGGCAGGCCCGCGACCTGTTCGGCGATCTCGGCCGGGCGGTCCACGGCGGGTTCGCCGACGCGGGTGCGCGGGTCCTCGTAGCGGGCCCAGTAGACCTCCTTGCGCCGCGCGTCGGTGGCGACGACGAAGGGGCCCTCGATGCCGGCGGCGCCCGCGGCGTACGCGAGCCCGTCGAGGGTGCACAGGCCGTGGACGGGGACGCCGAGGACGGAGGCGAAGGTGGAGGCGGTCACGAGGCCGACACGGAGTCCCGTGTAGGGGCCGGGGCCGACGCCGACGACGATGCCGGTGACGGCGTCGAGCCTCAGCCCGGCCTCGGCGAGCACCTTGTCGACGGAGGGCAGCAGCAGCTCCCCGTGGCGGCGGGCGTCGACCTGGTTCGACTCGGCGAGGACGGACTCGCCGTCGTGCAGGGCGACGGTGACGGCGGGCGTGGCGGTATCTACAGCGAGCAAGAGCACGCGAACAGCCTACGACTCCGGGGCCCCGGGCCCTTGCGGCCGGTCGCCGGGCACCCTGACTGCTACCTTTCGACCGGGGTACCGCGAGGTACCGTCCGAACGCCCCGGGGCAGGCCCGGTCGGATCGTTCGGCACAACGCTTTCAGGACCGCGCGGAGAGGTGGAGCAAGGTGGCACGCAGCAGCTCGGGAATCGTGGCCGGGCTCACCGTGGCGGCGCTCGCCGCCGTCGGCTTCCTCGGCTACCAGGCCTCCGCGACGGCGCCCGCGCACCCCGTGAAGGCCTCCCCGCAGGCACCGGCGTCCGGCGCTCCGAGCCAGTCCCCCGCCAAGCAGGACCCGGCGAAGGCCACGGCCGTGCCGGAGGGCTCGGGCACGGGCGAGCGCGTCGTGTACTCGGTGTCCGGGAAGCGGGTCTGGCTGGTGGCCGCGGACGGTCGCGCGGCGAAGACCTTCACGGTGATGCCGAGCACGGTGCACCCGGCGGCGGGCACCTACGTCGTCGGTTCCCGGGCGGGCGCGGTGCCCGGCTCGGACGGGGCGCCGATCGAGCACGTGGTGCGGTTCGCGAGCGTGGACGGCGTCTCGATCGGGTTCAGCGCCCGGGTGGACGGCAAGACGCCGGCGCCGGACCCGGCCAAGAAGACCGGCGGCATCCGCATGTCGCGGCTCGACGGTGACGTGATGTGGACGTTCGCGACGATCAACTCGAAGGTCGTCGTCGTTCCCTGACCCGGGACCCGCGTTCCCTGACCCGGGCCCGCGTGCCCCGACCCGGGACCCGCGTTCCCCGACCCGCCCGTGGGTCCGCCCGTTTCACCCGTATGTGGGAATCAGGCCGCTTCGGACTCCGGAGCGGCCTGTTCCGTGTTCCCGGGCGCCTGGGAGGCCGGTTCCCACGAGGGCGGCGTCGAGACGGCCGTGGCGGCCGCGCACGAGGCGAGCAGGGCCCGCATGGACACGACCGTGCGGGCGGTTCGCTCCGCTCCCGCTGCTGCTCCTACTGCCGACATGGATGCCTCCTGGACGGGCCCGGGACGCCTTACTTAGGTAAACCTAACCAGCGCTCGCTACCATGTCACCACGAGCGCACCCACCGGCGCAACGTTTTCCCGACGAGTTGTCGGTACCTTTTACCGCGCGGCTCGATCCACCCGCCCGGTCGCCTCGGCGAGCCCCGCGAGCCCGGCGTCCGCCCAGCGCGATCCGATGCCGCGCACCGTGACCCGGCGTACGTCGTCCAGGACCTCCTCGTGCCCCACCGCCCGGGCGATCACCACGTGCAGCCGGTCGTCGGAGAGCTCCTCGACCTTCCCGTCGCCCCACTCCACGACGACCACGGACTCGGGCAGCGAGACGTCGAGGTCGAGGTCCTCCATCTCGTCCAGGCCGCCGCCGAGCCGATACGCGTCCACGTGCACCAGCGCCGGGCCGCCGACCAGCGAGGGATGCACCCGGGCGATCACGAAGGTCGGCGAGGTCACGGCCCCGCGCACGCCCAGGCCCTCGCCCAGGCCCCGGGTGAGGGTGGTCTTGCCGGCGCCGAGTTCGCCGGTCAGCAGGACCAGGTCGCCGGGGCGCAGCAGGGCGGCGACGCGACGGCCCAGTTCCTGCATGGATTCGGGCGAGTCGACGGTGATCAGGGTCTCGGTGGCGGCGCCGGCCTCAGGAGCCTGGCTGCGCTGCGCTTCCCGCGGTGCTTCTTCCATGCCCGCCAACGTTAGCGGCTTCGGATCCCGTGTCCGGCACGGCTCCGGTGCGGGCCAGCAGCCCGGTCAGCAGCCCGGTCACGATCTCCGGGCGCTCCAGCATCATCAGGTGCCCGGTGTTCTCCAGGACCACCAGTTCGGCGGCCGGCAGGGCCTCCTTCATGGCGACGCTGTGCTCCGCCGGGGTGATCATGTCCCGGTCGCCCGCGATCACGGTGACGGGGATCCCCGCGAACCGCTGGAGCGCGGCGGTCTTGTCGTGGATCTGGAACGCCGGATAGAACTCGGCGACCACGTCGATCGGCGTCGCCTCGATCAGCCGCTCGGCGAACCGCGCGACGCCCGGGTCCACGTCCCGCGACCCGAACGAGTACTGCTTGATCATGCCCGCGAAGAGGTCCGCGGTCGCCCGCCGGCCCCGCTCCACGAGCTCCACCTGCGAGCCGAGCACCTTGAGCACCCCGGGCAGCAACCGGCGCACGGCGCCCATCCCGACCGCGGGCAGCCCGTACGTCACCTCGCCGAGCAGACCGCTGGAGGTGCCGACCAGCGCCACCCCGAGGACGCGGTCGCGCACCAGCTCCGGGAACTGCTCCGCCAGCGCCATGATGGTCATGCCGCCCATGGAGTGCCCGACCAGCACCAGCGGCCCCTCGGGGGCGGCGGCGTCAAGGACGGCCTTGAGGTCGCGGCCGAGCTGGTCGATGGTGACGGGTTCGCCGGCGGCCTGGGCGAGGCCGCGCATGCTGCGGCCGTGGCTGCGCTGGTCCCAGTACACGGCGCGGACCACGCCGCGCAGGGCGGCCCGCTGGAAGTGCCAGGAGTCCTGGCCCAGGCAGTAGCCGTGGCAGAAGACGACGGTGACCGCCGGCGGGGTCCTGCGGCGCAGCCGGCGCCGCTTGCCCGGGTCCTCCGCGGGCAGCTCGTCGACCTCGTAGTACAGCTCGGTGCCGTCCTCGGCCCGGGCGGTCCCCTCGGTGCCGCGCAGGGAGCCGTAGTCCCCGGCGGCGTCGAGGGCCAGCCGGGCCTTCATCCGGATGCCGCGGCCCACCGTGATCCGTTCGACGGCGACACCGGCCGCCGCGCCGGCGGCCATCACACCGATCGCGGCTCCGGCCCAGCCGGCCTTGCGCCAGTTCTCGCTCACGCCGTCGCCGTCCTCACTCAGCCGTTGCGGTACACCCGGGGCACGCGCCCCCCGATACGGGTGACGATCTCATACGCGATCGTGTGCGCCGCTTGAGCCCAGTCCTCCGCGGTGGGTTCGCCCAGGTCACCGGGGCCGAAGAGGATCGCCGGATCGCCGGCCGCGACGTCGGCGTCGCCGATGTCGACGACGAACTGGTCCATGGCCACCCGCCCGGCCACCCGCCGGATCTCGCCGCCCACCAGGACCGGGCCCGAGCCGGAGGCGTGGCGCGGTACACCGTCGGCGTAGCCCGTGGGGATCAGGGCCAGTCGGGTCTCCCGGTCCGTCACGTAGTGGTGCCCGTAGCTGACTCCGTGGCCGGCGGGGACGCTCTTCACGAGCGCGACGGACGCCTTCAGGGACATCGCGGGCCGCAGCCCCAGTTGGGCCGGGGTGCCCAACTCGGGCGCCGGCGACACGCCGTACACGGCGATCCCGCAGCGCACCAGGTCGAAGTGGGTCTCCGGCAGCGTGAGCGTGGCGGGCGAGTTGGCGATGTGCCGCACCTCGGGCTCGACGCCCTCCTTCTCGGCGTACGCGAGCATGTCGCGGAACGCGGCGAGCTGGAGCGCGATCGAGGGGTGTCCGGGCTCGTCGGCGCAGGCGAGGTGCGACCAGACGCCGGTGACGTCGACGGTCCCCTCCGCCTGCGCGGCGACGGCGGCGCCGACCAGTTCGGCCCAGTCGGCGGGCTGGCAGCCGTTGCGCCCGAGCCCCGTGTCGGCCTTGAGCTGGATCCGCGCGGTGCGACCGGCCGCGCGCGCGGCCTCCCGTACCTCCTCCAACGCCCACATCCCGCTGACCGCGACGTCCACGTCGGCCTCGACGGCCTCCCGCCAGGGCCCGCCGGGCGTCCACAGCCAGCACAGGATCCGCGCCTCGATGCCGGCCGCGCGCAGCGCGAGCGCCTCCTCGGGCGTGGCGGTCCCGAGCCAGGTCGCCCCGGCCTCCAGGGCGGCGCGGGCGCAGGGCACGGCCCCGTGCCCGTAGCCGTCCGACTTGACGACGGCCATCAGCGCGGCCCGGGGCGCCCGCTCGCGCAGCGCGCGCACGTTGCTCCGCACGGCGGCAAGGTCGATCTCGGCGTAGGCGCGCGTCGGTGTCTCGTTCATCCCGCACAGTCTCTCAGAACCCCCCGGGGCCTCCGCTCCCCCGCGTGTCGGGGTGCGAACGGGCCCCCGCGCGTCGGCGGCCGAACGGGCGCGGCGTCACGCGGACCGGACGTCCCGCCAGGCCCTCGGCACCGCGTCCGCCACCTGCTGCGCGAGGACCGGCGCCCCGTCGGAGGCGAAGCGGCCGGCGAGTCCGTGCAGGTACGCCGCCACGGCCCCGGCGTCCGCCCCGGACAGGCCCGCCGCCAGCAGCGACCCCGCCACCCCGGACAGCACGTCGCCGCTGCCCGCGGTCGCCAGCCACGGCGTCCCCGTCGGGTTCACCCGGACGACCGGATCGCCGTCGGAGGCGATCAGCGTCGTGGAGCCCTTCAGCAGGGCCGAGGCGCCGTAGCGGCGTGCCAGCGCGCGCACCGCCGCCAGCCGCCCGGCCTCCACCTCCTCCCGGGACACGCCCAGCAGCGCCGCCGCCTCCCCCGCGTGCGGGGTCAGCAGGGTCGCCGCAGACCGCCCGCGCAGCACCTCGGGGTCCAGGCCGCGCAGCCCGTCGGCGTCGACCAGTACCGGTACGTCGGACTGCGCCAGTACGCCCTCGACCTCGTCGGCCCGCGCGTCCCCCAGCCCCGGCCCGACCACCCACGCCTGCACCCGGCCCGGCCCGATCAGCGTCTCCGGGTACCGGGCGAGCACCGCGTCCGCCGCCGGGCCCACGTACCGCACCGCGCCCGCGCCACCGCGCAGCGCGCCGGCCACGGCCAGTACCGCCGCGCCCGGGTAGCGCGCGGAGCCGGCGACGATGCCCACGACACCGCGCCGGTACTTGTCGCTCTCGGCCGTGGGTTCCGGCAGCAGCCGGGCCACGTCGGCGTGTTGCAGGGCCTCCAGCTCCGGTGCGGGCAGCGCGAGCCCGATGTCCACCGGCCGCACCACCCCGGCCAGCGCGGCTCCGGGGTCGATGAGCAGGCCGGGCTTGTGCGCTCCGAACGTGACCGTGACGTCGGCCCGCACGGCCGGCCCCGCCACCTCCCCGGTGTCCGCGTCGACCCCGCTCGGCAGGTCCACGGCGACCACCACGGCGCCCGTCGGGATCCGTTCCACCAGCGCGGCGGCCGCCGGGCGCAGTCCGCCCCGCCCGCCGATCCCGAGGAGCCCGTCCACGACCAGGTCGGCGCGCTCCGGGACGGCCGACGCCACCCGGCCCCCCGCGGCCAGCAGCGCGGCGAGCCCGCCCGGGTGCACCCGGGCGGGGTCCATCGGCACCGCCGTCACCCCGGCGCCGCGCCGGGCCAGCCGGGCGCCGGCGTACAGGGCGTCGCCGCCGTTGTCACCGGGGCCGACGAGCAGCACGACCCGCGCCCCGTAGACCTTGCCCCGACGCCGTGTCAGCAGGCCCGCGCACACGGCGGCCAGTCCGGCCGCCGCCCGCAGCATCAGGGCGCCCTGCGGCAACCCGGCCATCAGCTCGCGCTCGGCGGCCCGTACGGTCTCCACGCTGTAAGCAGTACGCATGGCACCAGCCTGCCCGAAAACCCGGCTCGGGCCCCGGCTCCCGGGCCCGTCAGGAGCCGGAAGAGCCCGTGCGAGCCGCAAGAGCCCCGTGCGAGCCGGAAGAGCCGGAAGAGCCGACCTACCCCTCGGCGATCACCACGGCCGACGCGACGCCGGCGTCGTGGCTGAGCGAGATGTGCCAGGACTTCACCCCCAGGGCCAGCGCCCGGGCCTCGACGGTCCCCGACACCCGCAGCCGGGGCTGTCCCGTGTCCTCCACGTACACCTCGGCGTCGGTCCACAGCAGTCCACTGGGCGCGCCGAGCGCCTTGGCCAGCGCCTCCTTGGCCGCGAACCGGGCGGCGAGCGAGGCGGTGCCGCGCCGCTCGCCGCTCGGCAGCGTCAACTCGGAGTCGAGGAAGAGCCGTCGGGCCAGGTTCGGCGTTCGCTCCAGCGCGGCGCCGAACCGCTCGATCTCGGCAACGTCAATCCCCACACCGACAATCACGACGCCCACCACTCCCACGCAGCCCGTGTTCCCCCGTCGCCACCGCGGCGACGGATCGGCGCCCGCGGGCTTGGCTCACTCCACGGTCACCGACTTGGCGAGGTTACGCGGCTGGTCCACCTCGTTGCCGCGCGCCGTCGCCAGCTCGCACGCGAACACCTGCAACGGAACGGTCGCCACCAGCGGTTGGAGCAGCGTGGGCGTCGCCGGGATCCGGATCAGGTGGTCGGCGTACGGGACCACCGCCTCGTCGCCCTCCTCCGCGATGACGATCGTCCGCGCACCGCGCGCCCGGATCTCCTGGATGTTCGACACGATCTTGTCGTGCAGCACGGAACGTCCGCGCGGCGACGGCACGACCACCACCACCGGCAGGTCCGGCTCGATCAGCGCGATCGGACCGTGCTTCAGCTCGCCCGCCGCGAAGCCCTCGGCGTGCATGTACGCCAGTTCCTTGAGCTTGAGCGCGCCCTCCAGCGCCACCGGGTAGCCGACGTGCCGGCCGAGGAAGAGCACGGTGTTCTTGTCGGCGAGCGAGCGCGCGAGCTGCCGTACCGGCTCCATCGTCTCCAGGACGGTGTCCACGGCCGCCGCGATGTCCGACAGCTCCCGGATCACCGACTCGATCTCGTCGCCCCACTTGGTTCCCCGCACCTGCCCGAGGTACAGCGCCACCAGGTAGCAGGCCACCAGCTGCGTGAGGAACGCCTTCGTCGAGGCGACGGCCACCTCCGGGCCGGCGTGCGTGTACAGCACGGCGTCCGATTCGCGCGGGATCGTCGAGCCGTTCGTGTTGCAGACGGCCAGTACCTTGGCGCCCTGCTCGCGCGCGTGGCGCAGCGCCATCAGGGTGTCCATGGTCTCGCCGGACTGCGAGATCGCGATCACCAGCGTCCGCTGGTCGAGGATCGGATCGCGGTAGCGGAACTCGCTGGCGAGTTCCGTCTCGCAGGGGATGCGGGTCCAGTGCTCGATGGCCAGCTTCGCGATCATGCCCGCGTGGTACGCCGTACCGCAGGCCACGATCACGACCTTGTCCACCTCGCGCAGCACGGACGGCGGGATGCGCACCTCGTCGAGGGTCAGCAGGCCGCTCGCGTCGATGCGGCCCAGGAGGGTGTCGGCGACGGCCTTCGGCTGCTCGGCGATCTCCTTGAGCATGAAGTAGTCGTACCCCCCCTTCTCGGCCGCCGAGGCGTCCCAGTCCACGTGGTACGCCCGCACGGACGCGACCGAGCCGTCGAAGTTGGTCACCGTGACCCCGTCGCGGCGCAGTTCGACGACCTGGTCCTGGCCCAGCTCGATCGCGGATCGGGTGTGGGCGATGAAGGCGGCCACGTCGGAGGCCAGGAAGTTCTCGTTCTCCCCGACGCCCACCACCAGGGGCGAGTTGCGGCGCGCCCCGACCACCACGTCCGGTTGGTCGGCGTGCACCGCGACCAGCGTGAACGCCCCCTGGAGGAGCCGGCACACCTGCCGCATGGCCTCGGTGAGGTCCCCGCAGACCTCGAACCGCTCCGCCAGCAGGTGGGCGACCACCTCGGTGTCCGTCTCGGACTCCAGGCGGTGCCCGCGCTCGGCCAGGTCGGCGCGCAGCTCGGCGAAGTTCTCGATGATCCCGTTGTGCACGACGGCCACGCGGCCCGCGTTGTCGAGATGGGGGTGCGCGTTGACGTCGGTGGGCCCGCCGTGGGTCGCCCACCGCGTGTGCCCCAGGCCCGTGGACCCGGCCGGCAGCGGGTGCCCGACCAGTTCCTTCTCCAGGTTGACGAGCTTTCCGGCCTTCTTCGCGGAGGAGAGTTTCCCGTCCGCGAGCACGGCGACGCCCGCCGAGTCGTAGCCGCGGTATTCCAGCCGCTTGAGTCCGGCGATGACCACATCGAGCGCAGATTGCGCTCCTACGTAACCCACAATTCCGCACATAGGCGGCAGGGTACGCCGTGGTCGGCCTCCTGCCCGGTACCTGAACAGGACGAAAAAACACCGCCCCGGCGGACACGCCGGGGCGGTGGGGGCGGCAGTGCCGCGAGGGTCAGCCGAGCTTCTTGACCTGCGCGTCGACGACGGCCTTCGGCTGCTCGGAGTCGCCGGCCAGGTTCAGCGCCCAGAACGTCGCCAGGACGTTGCCCTTGCGCACGACGACCGTGTGCATCTTCTTCTTCTGGCCGTCGCCCATGTCCATCACGCTGGAGAACCCGACGGCCTCGTCACCGGAGGTCGCCGGCTCGGACGTGACGTTCCCGATCGGGGTGCTCTGCTCGCCCTTCTGAGTGACGGCGAAGCCGCCGGCGCAGGCCGTGACCGCGGTCTTGACGGAGGCGAACGCGTCCTCGGCGCCCTTGCCGTCGTAGGAGCTGAGGGTGACCGAGGTCGCCGTCGACTTCAGGGCGCCCATGGCCGCCTCCATCTTCTCGTCCACGCTCGCGCCCTCGGCGGCCGGCTTGGGCAGCTCGACGGTCATGATCCGGCCCACGCCGGTGGACGGGGCGAGCGGCTGCATGGACTGGGCCTGGGCCAGCACCTTGCACTCGGCCTTGTCGGAGTCGACGGCAGCGGTCTTCTCCTCCTCGACCGGCTCGATCTTGTGGGTGGGCAGGTCGGCCTGCGTGACCAGCAGCGGGGCCAGCTCGGCGGCCGTCTTGCCCTTGGCGGCGGGAGCGGCCGGGGCGGACGCCTTGCCGTCCGTCTTGGTGTCGGAGGCCTTGTCGGAGCCGCAGGCGGTGGCCAGCAGCGTCAGGGACACGGCGGAAGCGGTCAGGACGGTACGACGGACAAGAGCGGAACGCACGGTGTTTCTCCCCCACAGGCGGTACACAGAAAAGTCGAAAGGCATGCCGGACGGCTCCGGAAACGCCCAGGTGAGGGGCGCGCATCGGAGCTGCGACGCATATCAAGATAAAGTAAAAGCCGATCAGCCGATCAGGATTATTCGGCCATCGGCGCAATCGTGACCCCGGTGATACCGCCGGGGCGTCGAATCGAGACCGACCGCGGCACGCCCCCGCCCCGCACCCCGCCGCACGTGACCGACCACACCATCCACAAGCGGTCCCGAGCCCCGACAATGGCAGGGTGATCACTTCGCCGCCACGAAGCACGCCGGACCGCGCAACGGAGCGCGCCGGCCATCGCCGGGCTCCCGACGCCTCCCCGTACGTCGACCTCACCCGGGCCGAGTGGAGCGCCCTGCGCGAACGGACCCCGCTCCCCCTCACCGCCGAGGAGGTCGAGCGGCTCCGGGGTCTGGGGGACGTGATCGACCTCGACGAGGTCCGGGACGTCTACCTGCCGCTGTCGCGCCTGCTCAACCTGTACGTCGGCGCCACCAACAACCTCCGCGGCACCCTGAACACCTTCCTCGGTGACGCGGGCAACGGCCACGGCGCCCAGACGGGCACCCCCTTCGTCATAGGGGTCGCCGGGTCCGTCGCGGTCGGCAAGTCCACCGTGGCCCGCCTCCTCCAGGCCCTGCTGGCCCGCTGGCCCGAGCACCCGCGCGTGGAGCTCGTCACCACGGACGGCTTCCTGTACCCGATGAAGGAACTCCAGCGCCGCGGCCTGACCGCCCGCAAGGGCTTCCCCGAGTCGTACGACCGGCGCGCGCTGACCCGTTTCGTCGCGGACATCAAGGCGGGCAAGGACGAGGTCACCGCCCCCGTCTACTCCCACCTGATCTACGACATCGTCCCGGGCGAGCAGCTCGTCGTGCGCCGCCCGGACATCCTGATCGTCGAGGGGCTCAACGTGCTCCAGCCGGCCCTGCCCGGCAAGGACGGCCGCACCCGCGTGGGTCTCGCCGATTACTTCGACTTCAGCGTGTACGTGGACGCGCGCCCCGAGGACATCGAGCGCTGGTACCTGGGCCGCTTCCGGAAGTTGCGCGAGACCGCCTTCCAGAACCCCTTCTCCTACTTCCGCAAGTACACGCAGGTCTCCGAGGAGGAGGCCATGGAGTACGCGCAGACCATGTGGCGGACCATCAACAAGCCGAACCTGCTGGAGAACGTGGCGCCCACCCGCGGCCGGGCCACGCTCGTCGTCCGCAAGGGCCCGGACCACAAGGTCCAGAAGTTGAGCCTGCGAAAGCTCTGACCGCACGGGCGGCGGAGTCTAGGGTGCGGCCATGCTGCATCTGCGGATGATCATCCCGCCCGAACGCACGGACGCCGTCGTCGACGTCGTGGAGTCCACGGTCGGCACCGCCCACCTCGTCGTCCTGCCCGGCGCCGGCCGTGACCCCCGCGGCGATCTCGTCCTGTGCGACGTCGCCCGGGAGGCCGGTGACGAACTCCTTCAGGAACTCCGGGCCCTGAAGATCGACGAGGACGGCTCGATCGCCGTCGAGAACATCGACCTGTCGCTGTCGAGGCGGGCCGACGCGGCCGAGGAGGAGGCTCCGGGCGAGGGCGCCGACGCCGTGCTGTGGGAGCAACTGACCGAGGCGACCCACGAGGAGTCCACCCTCACCATCACCTACTGCGCTTTCATGATGCTCGCGACGATGATCGCGGCCTGTGGCGTGGTCCTCGACAACGCGATCCTGATCGTGGGCGCGATGGCGGTCGGCCCGGAGTTCGGCCCGCTCGCCGGGGTCTGCACGGCGGTTGTACGGGGCGTCCCCCGGCTCGCCCTGCGCTCGCTGGGCGCGCTGCTGATCGGTTTCGCCCTCGCGATCGTCGCCACCACGGTGTTCACCCTGGGGATGGACTGGATCGGCCAGTTCGACAGGACGATGCTGGACAGCCCCCGGCCGAACACCGGCTTCATCTGGAAGCCGGATCCGCTCTCCTTCGTGGTCTCGCTGCTCGCGGGCGTGGCCGGGGTGCTCTCGCTGACCTCCGCGAAGTCCGGGGCGCTGGTCGGCGTGGCGATCTCGGTCACCACCGTCCCGGCGGCCGCGAACGCCGCCGTGGCCCTCGGCTACGGGGAGTTCGCCCAGATGTGGGGCTCCGCGGAGCAGTTGATGGTGAACCTCGGCGGCATCATGCTCGCCGGCATCCTGACCCTGGCCGGGCAGAAACTGCTGTGGCGGACCCAGCGAGGCTGGATCCGCCACAGGAAGAGCTGAGACGCCGGTCCGGTCAGCCGAGGGCCGACTTCACCACGTCCGCGAGCCGCCCCGCGACCGCGCGGGCCTGCTCGATGTCGGCGGCCTCCACCATCACCCGTACGAGCGGCTCCGTGCCGGACGGACGGAGCAGCACGCGACCGGTGGTGCCCAGCTCGCGTTCGGCGTCGTTGACCGCCGCCGCCAGCTCGGCCGAGGTGGTGACCCGGGACCTGTCCACGTCCGGGACGTTGATGAGGACCTGCGGCAGTCGCTGCATGACCCCGGCCAGGTCGGCCAGGGACCGGCCGGTGGCGGCGACGCGGGCGGCCAGCATCAGGCCGGTCAGCGTGCCGTCGCCGGTGGTCGCGTGGTCGAGGATGATCACGTGGCCGGACTGCTCGCCGCCCAGCGCGTAGCCGTGCTCCTTCATCGACTCCAGCACGTAGCGGTCGCCGACACCGGTCTGCACGACCTGGATGCCCTCGCCCTCCATGGCCAGCTTGAAGCCGAGGTTCGACATCACGGTGCCGACGACGGTGTTCTCGCGGAGCTGGCCCGCCTCGCGCATGGCCAGCGCCAGCACGGCGAGGATCTGGTCGCCGTCGACCTCCTCGCCGTTGCCGTCCACGGCCAGGCAGCGGTCGGCGTCGCCGTCGTGCGCGATGCCGAAGTCGGCTCCGTGCTCGACGACGGCCTGCTTGAGCAGCCCGAGGTGGGTGGAGCCGCAGCCGTCGTTGATGTTCAGGCCGTTCGGCTCGGCGCCGATCGTGATGATCTCCGCGCCGGCCCGCGTGAACGCCTCGGGCGAGACCCGGGCGGCCGCGCCGTGCGCCTCGTCGAGAACGACCTTGAGGCCTTCGAGGCGGTTGGGCAGGACACCGATGAGGTGCGCGACGTACTTGTCGAAGCCCTCGTCGTAGTCGGAGACCCGGCCGACGCCGGAGCCGGTGGGCCGGTCCCAGGGAGCGCCGGTGCGGTGCTCCTCGTAGACGGACTCGATCCGGCCCTCCAGGTCGTCGGCCAGCTTGTGGCCGCCGCGCGCGAAGAACTTGATGCCGTT
The DNA here is from genome assembly GCF_001279725.1 of Streptomyces sp. WM4235. Classification (GTDB taxonomy): domain Bacteria; phylum Actinomycetota; class Actinomycetes; order Streptomycetales; family Streptomycetaceae; genus Streptomyces. The sequence continues at coordinate 86,418 of NZ_LGDE01000436.1, forward strand.
GTCGGGCATCGCGTTGTGGCTGGCTGAAAGCATCACGCCGAGGTCGGCGCCCAGCGCACCGGTGAGATACGCCACCGCCGGGGTGGGCAGCACACCGACGCGCAGGACGTCCACGCCCGCGCTCGCGAGGCCGGCGACGACCGCGGCCTCCAGGAACTCACCGGACGCGCGCGGATCGCGGCCGACCACCGCGGTGGCCCGATGACCGGCGAACGTGCCCGCCTCGGCCAGTACGTGTGCGGCCGCCACGGAGAGACCGAGCGCGAGCTCGGCCGTCAGATCCGCGTTGGCAACGCCCCGTACACCGTCCGTCCCGAAGAGTCGTCCCACTGTTGTCCTCCCGAGTTAACGCTTCGCTTTGTGACCGCTGTGACAAATATGTGCCGCTTGTGGCGGTAAACGAACCGCCCCGGCAGCACGAAGAGTGCTGCCGGGGCGGTTTCGTTGCGGAACAGCAGGCGCAGATTAACGCTTGCTGTACTGCGGAGCCTTACGGGCCTTCTTGAGACCGGCCTTCTTGCGCTCGACCGCACGGTCGTCGCGGGAGAGGAAGCCGGCCTTCTTCAGCGCCGGGCGGTTGTTGTCCACGTCCGCCTCGTTCAGCGCACGGGCCACACCGAGGCGCAGGGCGCCGGCCTGGCCGGAAACGCCGCCACCCGAGATGCGGGCGATGACGTCGTAACGGTTGTCCAGCTCCAGGAGCTTGAACGGCTCGTTGACTTCCTGCTGGTGCACCTTGTTGGGGAAGTAGTCCTCAAGGGTGCGACCGTTGATCTTCCACTTGCCGGTGCCCGGAACGATCCGGACGCGGGCGATGGCGTTCTTGCGACGGCCCAGGCCGGCGGCCGGCTGGGGGTCGCCGAAGCGACCGGCAAGGGACTCGGAGGTGTAGTCGCCCTCGACGACGACCTCGGACTCGCTGGTGTACTCCTCGACGTTGCCCTCGAACTCTTCGACGGGGGTCGTCTCGGCGGTGGTCTCGGCCACGATGCTCCTCAGAATTTTCTACGTCTTAGGGGGTGGCCGGAACTACTGCGCGACCTGGGTGATCTCGAACGGCACCGGCTGCTGGGCAGCGTGGGGGTGCTGGTCGCCCGAGTAGACCTTCAGCTTCGAGAGCATCTGACGGCCCAGGGTGTTCTTGGGGAGCATGCCCTTGATGGCCTTCTCGACGGCCTTCTCCGGGTTGTTCGCCAGGAGGTCGTCGTAGCGCACCGAGCGGAGACCGCCCGGGAAGCCCGAGTGGCGGTACGCCATCTTCTGGGTCGCCTTGTTGCCGGACAGGTGAACCTTGTCGGCGTTGACGATGATGACGAAGTCGCCCATGTCCATGTGGGGGGCGTAGGTCGGCTTGTGCTTACCCCGCAGGAGGGCAGCGGCCTGGGTCGCCAGACGGCCGAGGACAACGTCCTGGGCGTCGATGACGAGCCACTGGCGCGAGATGTCGCCGGGCTTGGGGCTGAACGTACGCACGCGTATGCCTTCGCTTCTTCAGTGGTGGTATCCCAAGGGCGCAAGCCCCACGGGAAGGTCCTGACAGGGTCACCACGGACGATCACGACAGCCCTCGTTCACAACGGGGACGCAACCCGTGTGCGAACTGCTGGTCATCGGTCCGGTGGACCGGCGCAAGGCCCTTTCACGTGAGAATGAGCAAGCCAATACGCAGAACAAACCAGCAGGGTACCCAAGCAGACCCGTACGGGTCAAAACGCGGTCCGCGATGCCGACTCTCTCGACTTCGCGGCGCACTCCGGTTCGGTCCTGGGTGGGGACCCCGCAGTTGTTACCGGGTCCAGAGTAACCCGACCGGAGCGCGGTCCACGACGCGCGAGCACGATCGCGAGCCCGCACAGCGTCGCGCAGTCGCGGAACGCACGCCTCTTGCGGGCCAGCTCGGTGGGCCACGGAACCCCCGCCAACTGCGGCACCAGCGCCGCCCAGAACCAGGGCGAGCGCGGCGTCGAACCGGCCCGGACCCCCGACACCAGCAGCAGCGGAAGCACCACCAGGAGGTAGTGGTCGAAGGAGGGCCGCGACACCAGGAATGCGGCGAGCATCACCATGCAGGCCGTCTCGACCAGCCTCAGTTCCCCGTCGTCGACGTCGTCGGTACGCCGCCAGCGGACCCAGGCCGCCCACAGGCCGCCCGCCGCCCCCGCGGACGCCACCAGCACCGCGAACACCCCCGGCACCCCCAGCCGCGGCAGCACCGCGATCGGGGAGGCGTCCCACGGCAGGGCGTACTCGTCCTGTCCCTGGAGCAGGAACGGCAGCGTCTTGGTGAAGAACAGCGTCGGACTCGGCATCATCAGCGCCCCCAGCAGCGACAACGCCACCGGCGTCAGCACCGCCGCGGCCAGCCCCCGCCACTGCCGGGCCAGCAGGAACAGCACGCCGATCGGCACCAGCATCGGCTTGCAGGCGATGGCCAGGCCCACCACCAGCCCGGCCGCCGCCCACGAACGCCGGTGCGCCAGCAGCAGCGCCACCGGCAGGGCGGCCGCCGAGATCGCCGTCCAGTTCCCGATCAGGACCAGGTTCAGGTACGGCTTGTAGGCCAGGGCGAAGAGCCCGAAGCCGCCGATCGCGAACCGCGAGGTCACCGGTACCGCGAACAGCCGCAGCGCGGCCCACCACCCGACGCCGATCAGTCCCGACATCCCCAGGGGCAGCAGCCAGCGCAGCGCCCACGTCGGCAGCAGCGCCTCCGGCACCGCCATGAGGACCGCGCTCGGCAGGTACAGGAACCGCTTGTCCTCGTACGGGGACACACCGTTCAGGAGCGCGTCCGCGGCCTTGACCACGAAGGCGTTGTCGGAGCCCCAGTTCTCCCGCAGGCTCGTCGAGACCGCGATCGTCAGCACGATCGCGAGGGAGACCGCCCACAGGGACCGCGGCGCCGGCCGGAGCAGCCAGGCGAGCCGCCCGCCCCCGGGCGCGGGCGCCCCCGCGCCACGTCGGGAATCCCGCCTCACGAGCCAGATGCCAGGCCGCAGCCGCACGCCGTCTCCCCCTCGAAATCCGCGCCGGGGTGGTCCGCCCCGACGCTTCCGCTCGACCCGCCTCAGCGCTTCCGCTCGACCCGCCTCAGCGCTTCCGCTCGACCCGTCGCTCGTCCCACACGGGCTCCTGAGTCTCCCGCACGACACCGTCCGAACCGAAGACCAGATAACGGTCAAATGTGCGCGCGAACCAGCGGTCGTGCGTGACGCACAACACAGTGCCGTCGTACGACTCCAGGCCGTCCTGGAGGGCCTCCGCCGACTCCAGGTCGAGGTTGTCCGTCGGCTCGTCCAGCAGCAGCGCCGTGGTGCCGGCCAGTTCGAGCAGCAGGATCTGGAAGCGCGCCTGCTGCCCGCCCGAGAGCTTCTCGAAGGGCTGGTCGGCCTGACGCTCCAGCTCGTAGCGGCGCAGGGCGCCCATCGCCGCGCCGAGCGGCTTCGCCGCCTCCGTCCACAGGATGTCGACGAGGGTCCGCCCGAAGAGCTCGGGGTGCGCGTGGGTCTGCGCGAAGTGGCCCGGCAGCACCCGCGCGCCCAGCTTCCAGGTGCCCGTGTGCTTGACGTCCTCGCCCGCGAGGAGCCGCAGGAAGTGCGACTTCCCGGAACCGTTCGAGCCGAGCACCGCGACCCGCTCGCCGTAGAACACCTCCAGCGAGAAGGGCTTCATCAGCCCCGTGAGCTCCAGGTTCTCCACGGTCAGCGCGCGCACGCCCGTACGCCCGCCCTTGAGCCGCATCCGGATGTCCTGTTCGCGCGGCGGCTCCGGCGGCGGACCGGCCTCCTCGAACTTCTGGAAGCGGGTCTGCATCGCCCGGTACCGCGAGGCCATGTCGGGGCTGGAGGCCGCCTGGTTGCGCAGCCGCAGCACCAGGGCCCGCAGCCGGGCGTGCTCCTCGTCCCAGCGCCGCTTGAGCTCCTCGAAGCGCGCGAAGCGCTCCTTGCGGGCCTCGTGGTAGGTCCCGAAGCCCGCGCCGTGCACCCACACGTCGCTGCCGGTCGGGCTCGCCTCCAGGCTGATGATCTTCTGGGCGGCCTGGGTGAGCAGTTCCCGGTCGTGGCTGACGAACAGCACCGTCTTGCGCGTGGCCTTCAGCTGCTCCTCCAGCCAGCGCTTGCCCGGGACGTCCAGGTAGTTGTCCGGCTCGTCGAGCAGCAGCACCTCGTCCGGCCCGCGCAGCAGCGCCTCCAGGACCAGCCGCTTCTGCTCACCGCCCGACAGCGTGCGCACCTCGCGGAACTGCGCGCTGTCGTAAGGGATCGCCAGCGCGGCCATGGTGCAGACGTCCCACAGGGTCTCCGCCTCGTAGCCCTGGACGTCGGCCCAGTCGCTGAGCGCCTGCGCGTACGCCATCTGCGCGGCCTCGTCGTCCACCGTGAGGATCAGCTGCTCGGCCCGGTCCACTGCCTTCGCGGCCTCCCGCAGCCGCGGCTGCGCCACCGATACCAGCAGGTCGCGCACGGTCGTCTCGTCGCGGACGGAGCCCACGAACTGCGACATCACGCCGAGCCCGCCGCTCACGGTGACCCCGCCGCCGTGCGGCTGGAGGTCCCCGGAGATCAGCTTCAGCAGCGTGGTCTTTCCGGCGCCGTTCGCCCCCACCAGGGACACCACCGAGCCCTCCCCCACACGGAAGGAGACGTCGGGGAGCAGGACCCGCCCGTCGGGAAGGTAGTACTCCAGGTGGTTGACTTCGAGATGTCCCATGCCGGGCATTCTCCCGGCCGGCGCTCGTGCGCCCAAACCGGTTTGCTCCGGGGTCAGCAGCAGCCGGCCCCGGGAAGGGTGCGCAGGTTCCGCGCCTCCTTGCTGCGGGCGGCCAGCAGCTCGTCGGCCGGGTAGCCGACCTCCTCCAGGGTGAGCCCGTGCGGCTTCACCACGTGCACCGAGGAATCCCGTACGGCGGCGGCCAGCACCGTGCCCGGCCAGTCGGTCGGCCGGTGGCCGTCGCCGACGTGCAGCAGGGCCCCCACCAGCGAGCGGACCATGTTGTGGCAGAAGGCGTCGGCCCGGACGGTCGCGGTGACGATCCCGTCCTCGCCGCGCTCCCAGGAGAGCTGCTGGAGCGTGCGGATGGTCGTGGCCCCCTCGCGCTTCTTGCAGTACGCGGCGAAGTCGTGCTCCCCGAGCAGCGGGACGGAGGCCTCGTTCATGGCGTCCACGTCCAACGGCCACTGGTGCCACAGCACGTGCCCGCGGCGCAGCGGGTCCACGCCGGCCTGGTGGTCGCCGACGCGGTAGGCGTACCGGCGCCAGATCGCCGAGAAGCGGGCGTTGAAGCCCTCGGGGGCCTCGGCGGCCCGCCACACCCGGACGTCGTGCGGCAGCCGCCCGGCGAGCCTGCGCAGCAGCTTGTCGTGGTGCTCGGCCCACACCTCCTCGGCCAGGTCGAACTGCGCGACCTGTCCGCGGGCGTGCACCCCGGCGTCCGTGCGCCCGGCCACGGTCAGCTCGACGGGCTCGGACAGCCGCATCACGGTCTTCAGGGCCGACTCCAGCTCGCCCTGCACGGTCCGCAGCACGCGCTGCTTCGCCCAGCCGGAGAAGTCCTTGCCGTCGTACGACAGGTCCAGCCGCACCCGGACATGCCCGGGCTCCACCTCGTCACTCACGTGAGCGATCCTCTCAGAAACACGGAAACCACCGGACAACGCAGAACGGGCCCGCCCCGGAAGGGGGCGGGCCCGTTCAGAGCCGTTCAAGCAAGCGAGATCCCGGAGGATCAGGCCTCCTTGGTCTCCTCGGCGGCCGGGGCCTCGGCGGCCTCGGCTTCCTTCACGGCGCGCTTGGTGGCGGCCTCGGCCTCACCGGTGGCCTGCTGGGCGACCGTCAGGGCCTCGACCAGCTCGATGACCGCCATCGGGGCGTTGTCGCCACGACGGTTGCCGACCTTGGTGATGCGCGTGTAACCACCGGGGCGGTTCTCGTAGCGCGGGGCGATCTCGGTGAACAGCGTGTGCACGATGCTCTTGTCCGTGATCGTCTGCAGCACCAGGCGACGGTTGTGGATGTCGCCCTTCTTGGCCTTGGTGACCAGACGCTCGGCGTAGGGACGCAGGCGACGGGCCTTGGCCTCGGTGGTGGTGATGCGGCCGTGCTCGAAGAGCGCCTTCGCGAGGTTCGCGAGGAGGTGCTTCTCGTGCGCGGCGCTGCCGCCCAGACGGGCACCCTTTGCGGGACGCGGCATGGTGATACTCCTTCATATCTGCACCGGCCGTGTCAGGTACCGGTGTCAGTTCCCCCGGGGCGGACGCCCCGGGAAAGTCTCTTGCTGCGAGCCGAGGCTCAGTACTGCTCGGTCTCGACGAAACCGGCGTCCGCGTCGTCGTCGGCGCCGAAGGCGTCGGCGGCGGCGGTCGGGTCGAATCCGGGCGGGCTGTCCTTGAGGGCCAGGCCCATGCCGGCGAGCTTCGCCTTGACCTCGTCGATCGACTTCGCACCGAAGTTGCGGATGTCGAGCAGGTCGGCCTCGGAGCGGGCGACGAGCTCACCCACGGAGTGGATGCCCTCGCGCTTGAGGCAGTTGTAGGAGCGGACCGTGAGCTCCAGCTCCTCGATCGGCAGCGCCAGATCGGCGGCCAGGGCCGCGTCCGTCGGCGAGGGGCCCATGTCGATGCCCTCGGCGTCGATGTTGAGCTCGCGGGCCAGGCCGAACAGCTCGACCAGGGTCTTGCCGGCGGACGCCATGGCGTCACGCGGGCGCATGGCCTGCTTGGTCTCGACGTCGACGATCAGCTTGTCGAAGTCGGTGCGCTGCTCGACTCGGGTCGCCTCGACCTTGTAGGTGACCTTGAGGACCGGGCTGTAGATGGAGTCGATCGGGATGCGACCGATCTCCTGGCCCAGCTGCTTGTTCTGGACGGCGGAGACGTAGCCGCGACCGCGCTCGACGGTCAGCTCCATCTCCAGCTTGCCCTTGCCGTTGAGCGTGGCGAGGACGAGGTCCGGGTTGTGCACCTCGACACCGGCCGGGGGCGCGATGTCGGCAGCGGTGACCAGGCCGGGACCCTGCTTGCGCAGGTACATCACGACCGGCTCGTCGTGCTCCGAGGAGACGACCAGCTGCTTGATGTTGAGGATGATGTCGGTGACGTCTTCCTTGACGCCCGGCACGGTGGTGAACTCGTGCAGGACGCCGTCCACGCGGATGCTGGTGACAGCGGCACCCGGGATGGAGGACAGGAGCGTACGGCGCAGGGAGTTGCCGAGGGTGTAGCCGAAGCCCGGCTCCAGCGGCTCGATCACGAACCGCGAGCGGTACTCGTCGACGACCTCTTCGGTCAGCGAAGGACGCTGAGCGATAAGCATGTGTGTTCCTTCAGTCGTGGACGCCCACTATTTGACGTCCGACGGGCACTACATACAGCAAGGGTACGGGCGGCACGTCCCCCGCGAGGGGTTCGTACCGCCCGGACACTCAAAGACGCACAGGTGCGTCCGTCGCGTCAGACGCGGCGGCGCTTCGGCGGGCGGCAGCCGTTGTGCGGGGTGGGGGTGACGTCCTGGATCGAGCCGACCTCGAGGCCGGTGGCCTGGAGGGAGCGGATCGCGGTCTCGCGGCCGGAGCCCGGACCCTTGACGAAGACGTCAACCTTGCGCATGCCGTGCTCCTGCGCGCGGCGGGCGGCCGACTCGGCGGCCATCTGCGCGGCGAAGGGGGTGGACTTGCGCGAGCCCTTGAAGCCGACGTGGCCGGCGGAGGCCCAGGAGATCACGTTGCCCGAGGGGTCCGTGATCGAGACGATGGTGTTGTTGAACGTGCTCTTGATGTGGGCGTGCCCATGAGCGATGTTCTTCTTTTCCTTGCGGCGCACCTTCTTGGCAGCGCCCTGACGTCCCTTGGGGGGCATCTAAATCTCCTACGGGAGGTGGTCGGTCCTACAGCGCAAGACCGCTGAACAGGACTACTTCTTGCCCGGCTTCTTCTTACCGGCGATCGCGCGACGCGGACCCTTGCGGGTACGAGCGTTCGTGCTGGTGCGCTGACCGTGCACCGGGAGGCCACGACGGTGGCGAACACCCTGGTAGCACTGGATCTCGACCTTGCGGCGGATGTCGGCCTGGATCTCGCGGCGGAGGTCACCCTCGGTGCGGAGGTTGGCGTCCACGTACTCGCGGATCTTGACCAGGTCCTCTTCGGCCAGGTCACGAACGCGGGTGTCGGGGTTCACACCGGTGGCCGCAAGGATTTCCTTGGACCGGGTGCGACCGACACCGAAGACGTAGGTGAGTGCGATCTCCACGCGCTTTTCGCGCGGGATGTCAACACCGGAAACGCGTGCCATTCAATGGCTCCTGTGTGTTCGGGGGTCTTCAGCAGAATCGACCCCGACCGCCGACCACACCTGATGGGTGGTGGTACGTCCGGGTCCCCGGCCCCCGCCGGAGGTGCCGCCGGCCCTGGTCAGGGCTGGGCGGATTCTGCGTTATGTACGTTTTCTTACGTCGCGCGAAGAACTGCGGAGTGCAGGTCGGTCGGCGTGCGTCAGCCCTGGCGCTGCTTGTGGCGCAGGTTGTCGCAGATGACCATGACCCGACCGTGACGGCGGATCACCTTGCACTTGTCGCAGATCTTCTTGACGCTCGGCTTGACCTTCATTGGGTGAGGTTCTCCGGGTCAGTGCCACCACCCGCGCCGGGACAAGACGCCCAGACGGGAGTGAAGACAAGATCTACTTGTATCGGTAGACGATCCGGCCACGCGTCAGGTCGTACGGAGAGAGCTCCACGACAACCCGGTCATCAGGGAGGATGCGGATGTAGTGCATGCGCATCTTGCCACTGATGTGCGCGAGGACTTTGTGACCGTTCTGGAGTTCCACCTTGAACATCGCGTTCGGGAGGGACTCGATCACGGTGCCCTCGATTTCGATGGCACCTTGCTTCTTGGCCACGCTTCGCCTTTCGAATCGGCTACCTTGATCGGCGCCGTGCCTCGCCCATGCAGGGCATGGGGATGCACGAGAGCCGACGCATCAGTCTACGTCAGGGCATCCGGAAAGACGAATCCGGAAAGTTTGCCCCACATTGTAGATCATTAACCGAGGGGGTCCGGGGCCGTGGTGACCCCGTACTCCGCCAGTTTCGCCTTGCCGCAGTCGGGGCTGGTCAGCACGATCGGACCCGCCTCGGTCAGGGCGATGGAGTGTTCCCAGTGGGAGGACCAGGTGCCGTCGGTCGTGATGACCGTCCAGTCGTCCGCCAGCACCTCCGTCTGGGGGGTGCCCAGGGAGACCATCGGCTCGATCGCCAGGCAGACGCCCGGGACGAGCTTGATCCCCTTGCCCCGCTTGCGCGAGACGTAGTTCAGCAGGTGGGGGTCCATGTGCATCTCGGACCCGATGCCGTGGCCGCCGTAGTCCTCGATGATCCCGTACTTGCCGGTAGCGGGACGCGGCTGGCGGCGGATGTAGCCCTCGATCGCCTTCGAGATGTCCACGAGGCGGTTGCCGAGCTTCATGGCGGCGATGCCGGCCCACATGGACTCCTCGGTCACCCGGGAGAGCTCCAGGAGCTCAGGCGCGTGCCCAGTGCCCACGAAAGCGGTGTACGCGGCGTCGCCGTGCCAGCCGTCGACGATGGCGCCCGCGTCGATCGAGATCACGTCGCCGTCCTTGAGGACGGTCTTGTCGTCCGGGATGCCGTGGACGACGACCTCGTTGACCGACGTGCAGATCGTCGCCGGGAATCCGCCGTAGCCGAGGAAGTTCGACTTCGCGCCGGCGTCCGCGATGACCTTGCGGGCCACCATGTCCAGATCCCGCGTCGTGGCGCCCGGCACGGCCGCCTCACGGGTCGCCGCGTGGATGGCCGCGACCACCAGCCCGGCCTCCCGCATCTTGGCGATCTGCTCGGGCGTCTTGAGCTGCACCATGGACGTGCCTTCCACCTTCTGAATCGGGACTTCTCAACAGTACGGCCGCGGCGCCCTGAGGACACCGCGGCCGTACCTGCACAGCATGGGTACTACTTCTTCAGGGCTTCCATCGCGCGCTTCGTGACGTCCGCTACCTCACCGAGGGCCGGGATGGTCACCAGCAGGCCCTGGGCCTTGTAGTAGTCGATGATCGGCTCGGTCTGCGTGTGGTAGACCTCCAGCCGGTTGCGGACCGTGGCCTCCGAGTCGTCACCGCGCTGGTACAGCTCGCCGCCACAGGTGTCGCACACGCCCTCGGCCTTGGCCGGGGCGTAGGTCACGTGGAAGACGTGCGCGGAGTCGTTGCGGCAGATCCGACGACCGGCGATGCGCTTGACGACCTCGTCCTCCTCGACCTCCAGGTCGAGGACGGCGTCCAGCTTCATGCCGGCGGTCCGGAGCATCTCGTCCAGGGCGACGGCCTGCGACACGTTCCGCGGGAAACCGTCGAGCAGGAAGCCGTTCGCGGCGTCCGCCTGCTCCATCCGGTCCTTCGCCATGCCGATGGTGATCTCGTCGGGGACGAGGTCACCGGCGTCCATGAACGCCTTGGCGCGCCGGCCGAGCTCCGTGTTCTGGCTGATGTTGGCGCGGAACAGGTCGCCCGTGGAGATGTGCGGGATCGACAGGTTCTTGGCAAGGAACGCGGCCTGCGTTCCCTTGCCCGCACCGGGGGGTCCGACGAGGACGATTCGCATCAGCGGAGGAACCCTTCGTAATTGCGCTGCTGGAGCTGGCTCTCGATCTGCTTCACGGTTTCCAGACCGACACCCACGATGATCAGGATGCTCGTCCCGCCGAACGGGAAGTTCTGGTTCGCGCCGAAGCCCGCCAACGCCATCGTCGGCACAAGAGCAATGAGACCCAGGTACAGCGACCCCGGCCAGGTGATCCGGTTGAGTACGTAGCTGAGGTACTCGGCGGTGGGTCGGCCGGCGCGGATGCCCGGGATGAAGCCACCATACTTCTTCATGTTGTCGGCGACTTCCTCGGGGTTGAACGAGATCGCCACGTAGAAGAACGCGAAGAAGACGATCAGGAGGAAGTAGACGGCGATGTAGTACGGGTGGTCGCCCTTGACGAAGTGCTTCTGGATCCAGGTGGCCCAGCCGGCGGTGGAACCGCTGAACTGGACGATCAGCGCCGGGATGTACAGCAGCGACGAGGCGAAGATGACCGGGATGACACCGGCCTGGTTCACCTTGAGCGGGATGTACGTCGAGGTGCCGCCGTACGCGCGCCGACCGATCATGCGCTTCGCGTACTGGACCGGGATGCGGCGCTGCGCCTGCTCGACGAAGACCACGAGGGCCACCATCGCGAGCCCGACCAGGATGACGACGCCGAACTCGACCCAACCGTCGGCGATCTTGCCCTGGAGCTTGATCTGCCAGAGGGCGCCGATGAAGCCGGCGGCGATCGAGATGAACATGAGGATCGACATGCCGTTGCCGATGCCGCGGTCGGTGATCAGCTCACCGAGCCACATGACGACACAGGTACCGGCGGTCATCGTGATGACCATGACGACCATGGTGAAGATCGAGTGATCCGGCACGATCTGACTGCGGAGCTGGCAGGACCCGAAGAGGGCGCCGCTCTTCGCGGTGGCGACGAGGCCGGTGCCCTGGAGGATCGCGAGCGCGACCGTCAGATAGCGCGTGTACTGAGTGATCTTCGCCGTGCCGGACTGACCCTCTTTTTTGAGGTTCTCCAGCTTCGGGATGACCACGGTCAGCAGCTGCAGGATGATGCTCGCCGTGATGTACGGCATGATGCCGAGCGCGAAGATCGTGATCTGCAACAGCGCGCCACCACTGAACATGTTGACGAGACCGAACAGGCTGTTGCCGCTCCCGGCCTGGTCAACACAGAACTGAACGTTCTTGTAGTTCACGCCGGGCACCGGGATGTGGGACCCGAGGCGGAACAACACGATGATGGCGAGCGTGAAGAACAGCTTCTTGCGCAGGTCGGGCGTCTTGAACGCCCGGGCGAACGCGGTGAGCACGGTGCCTCCTGCGACCCCCGCGCTACTGCGTCAGAGGTGACGGTCTGAGGGATCGACGAATACGTACAAGCAAAGGTGCAGGCCACCTTACCGGCGACATGGCCCTCCGTGGAACGACCAACCGGGGATGCCCCATATGTGAGGCATCCCCGGTCGGGTTTCAGCTATTAATCACTGAGTTTCGTCTTAGACGAGCTCGGTGACCGTGCCACCTGCGGCGGCGATCTTCTCCTTGGCGGAGCCGGAAACGGCGTCAACCGAGACCTGCAGCGCAACGGAGATCTCGCCCTGGCCCAGGACCTTGACGAGGCTGTTCTTGCGAACCGCGCCCTTGGCGACCAGGTCGGCCACCGTGACTTCTCCACCCTCGGGGTAGAGAGCGCCGAGCTTGTCCAGGTTGACAACCTGGAACTCGGTGCGGAACGGGTTCTTGAAGCCCTTGAGCTTCGGCAGACGCATGTGGAGGGGCATCTGCCCACCCTCGAAGCGCTGCGGGATCTGGTAACGGGCCTTCTGGCCCTTCGTACCACGACCGGCCGTCTTACCCTTCGACGCCTCACCACGACCGACACGGGTCTTCGCGGTCTTGGCGCCGGGGGCGGGACGGAGGTTGTGGGCCTTCAGCGGGCTGTTCTCAGCCATGTTAGTCAACCTCCTCAACCGTCACGAGGTGGCGGACGGTCTGCACCATTCCGCGGAACTCGGGGCGGTCCTCCTTGACGACCACGTCGTTCAGGCGCTTGAGCCCGAGCGAACGCAGAGTGTCGCGGTGGTTCTGCTTGCTGCCGATGTACGACTTCGTCTGCGTGATCTTGAGGCGAGCCATTACGCACCCGCCCCGGCACGTGCACGAAGCAGAGCCGCGGGGGCGACGTCCTCGAGGGGCAGACCGCGGCGAGCCGCGATCTCCTCGGGACGCTGCAGGCCCTTGAGGGCCGCCACGGTCGCGTGCACGATGTTGATCGCGTTGGAAGAGCCGAGCGACTTCGACAGGATGTCGTGAACGCCGGCGCACTCCAGAACGGCGCGCACCGGGCCACCGGCGATAACACCGGTACCGGGGGAAGCCGGCTTCAGGAGCACGACGCCCGCGGCACGCTCGCCCGTGATCGGGTGAGGGATGGTGCCCTGGATGCGCGGAACCTTGAAGAAGTTCTTCTTGGCTTCCTCGACACCCTTGGCGATGGCCGCGGGAACTTCCTTGGCCTTGCCGTAACCGACACCTACAGTGCCGTCACCGTCGCCCACCACGACCAGCGCGGTGAAGCTGAAGCGGCGACCACCCTTGACAACCTTGGCGACGCGGTTGATCGCGACAACGCGCTCAACGTAAGCGGTCTTCTCGGCGGCAGGGCCACCGTCGCGACCCTTCCGGTCCCGCCGCTCGCCGCCACCGGCACCGCTTCCGCGGCGCTGGGGTCCAGCCATTGGATTACCTCTCTCTGTTACGTCCGTGAGTCCCGGAACCGGGGCTTAGAACTTCAGCCCGGCTTCGCGGGCGGCGTCAGCCAGAGCGGCAATGCGCCCGGCGTATCGGTTGCCACCGCGGTCGAAGACAACGGTCTCGACTCCGGCAGCCTTCGCACGCTCGGCCACGAGCGCGCCGACGGCCTGGGCCTGGGCGCTCTTGTCGCCTTCGCCACCGCGGATCGAGGTGTCCAGGGTCGACGCGGACGCCAGGGTGTGACCCTGGAGGTCGTCGATGACCTGAGCAACGATGTTGCGGTTGGAACGCGTCACGACGAGGCGCGGACGCTCCGCCGTACCCGACACGTTCTTGCGAATGCGAATGTGGCGGCGAGCCTTGGCAGCGCGCTTGTACGCGTCGCCCTTGGCGATCTTCACACCGTATGCCATGGCTACTTACCAGCCTTTCCGACCTTGCGGCGGATGACTTCGCCGGCGTACTTGACACCCTTGGCCTTGTACGGGTCGGGCTTCCGCAGCTTGCGGATGTTGGCGGCGACCTCGCCGACCTTCTGCTTGTCGATGCCCTCGACCGTGAACTTGGTGGGCGACTCGACCTTGAAGGAGATGCCCTCGGGCGCCTCGATCAGGATCGGGTGGCTGTAGCCAAGCTGGAACTCCAGGTCGGAGCCCTTCGCGGCGACGCGGTAACCGACACCGCTGATTTCGAGAGCCTTGACGTATCCCGTGGTCACACCGGTGATCATGTTCGCCACCAGCGTGCGGGACAGGCCGTGCAGGGCCTTGTTCTGACGCTCGTCGTTGGGGCGGATGACGTTCAGAACGCCGTCCTCACCCTTGGCGACGGCGATGGGCGCAGCGACGGTGTGCGAGAGGGAACCCTTGGGTCCCTTCACCGCGACCGTGCGGCCATCGATGGTGACGTCCACACCGGCGGGAACCTGGATGGGGAGCTTGCCGATTCGCGACATTGCTTTTCCTCCGTTCCCGACTACCAGACGTAGGCGAGGACTTCCCCACCTACGCCCTTCTTGCCTGCCTGCTGGCCGGTGAGGAGACCGTGGGACGTGGAGATGATCGCCACGCCCAGGCCGCCGAGCACCTTCGGCAGGTTGGTGGACTTCGCGTACACGCGCAGACCGGGCTTCGAGATCCGCTTGATGCCCGCGATGGAGCGCTCACGGTTCGGCCCGAACTTCAGCTCGAGGACGAGGTTCTTGCCGACCTCGGCGTCCTCGACCTTCCAGCCGGTGATGAAACCCTCCTGCTTGAGGATCTCTGCGATGTGCGACTTGATCTTGCTGTGCGGCATCACGACGGTGTCGTGGTACGCCGAGTTAGCGTTACGCAGACGCGTGAGCATGTCTGCGATCGGGTCAGTCATGGTCATGAAGTGGCCTTCGGCCTCTCTCGCCGGGGTTTCCTGTATGCGCCATCCCTCTCCCCACTCAGTGGCGGGACGGGTGCGGTGCGGGGACCTACGGCGTAGTAAGTCGTTATGGGCGGCAGACGCCCAACCACACAAGCCTAAGGCATGCGCGGCCGGGCACCTGCCGTCCAGATGCTTACCGAGAGTCTCTGGTTCTCTCCAAGTCCCTAAGGACAGGAGGGATTTACCAGGAGCTCTTGGTCACGCCCGGCAGCTCGCCACGGTGAGCCATCTCACGAAGGCAGACGCGGCACAGGCCGAACTTGCGGTACACGGAGTGAGGGCGACCGCAGCGCTGGCAGCGGGTGTACGCACGCACACCGAACTTGGGCTTGCGGGCAGCCTTCGCGATGAGAGCCTTCTTCGCCATCTCGCTTACGCCTCCTTGAAGGGGAAGCCGAGGTGACGAAGGAGGGCGCGGCCCTCGTCGTCGTTGGTCGCCGTGGTGACCACGGTGATGTCCATACCCCGGGTACGGTCGATCTTGTCCTGGTCGATCTCGTGGAACATGACCTGCTCCGTGAGACCGAAGGTGTAGTTGCCACGGCCGTCGAACTGCTTCGGCGACAGACCACGGAAGTCACGGATACGCGGAAGCGCGAGCGACAGCGTACGGTCCAGGAACTCCCACATGCGGTCACCACGGAGGGTGACGTGGCAGCCGATCGGCTGACCCTCACGCAGCTTGAACTGCGCGATGGACTTCCGGGCCTTCGTGACGGCCGGCTTCTGACCGGTGATCGTCGTCAGGTCCTTGATGGCGCCGTCGATCAGCTTGGAGTCGCGGGCGGCGTCGCCCACACCCATGTTGACCACGATCTTCACGAGGCCGGGAATCTGCATGACGTTCTCGTAGGAGAACTCCTCACGCAGCTTGCCCGCGATGTCCTCGCGGTACTTCGTCTTGAGACGCGGAGTGGTAGCCATCAGATGTCCTCACCCGTCCGCTTGGCAACGCGGATCTTGTTGCCCTCGTCGTCGAAGCGGTATCCGACGCGGGTGACGACCTTCTGGCCGTCCTTCTCCACAACCAGCTGAACGTTGCTGACGTGGATCGGCGCCTCGGTGATCACGATGCCACCGGTCTGCGAACCACCAGCGGTCTGACCGGCCTTGGTGTGCTTCTTGACCCGGTTGACACCCTCGACGAGGACGCGGTTCTCAGTAGGGATGGCCGTGATGACCTTGCCCTGCTTGCCCTTGTCCTTGCCGGTGATGACCTGAACCAGGTCGCCCTTCTTGATCTTCATGCTTACAGCACCTCCGGCGCGAGCGAGATGATCTTCATGAACTTCTTCTCGCGCAGCTCACGGCCCACCGGGCCGAAGATACGGGTGCCACGAGGGTCGCCGTCGTTCTTGAGAATGACAGCGGCGTTCTCGTCGAATCGGATGTACGAGCCGTCCTGGCGGCGGCGCTCCTTGACGGTGCGAACGATGACGGCCTTGACGACGTCACCCTTCTTCACGTTGCCGCCGGGGATCGCGTCCTTGACGGTGGCGACGATGACGTCACCGACGCCCGCGTAGCGGCGACCGGAGCCACCGAGAACACGGATGCAAAGGATCTCCTTGGCACCAGTGTTGTCGGCGACACGCAGTCGCGACTCCTGCTGGATCACGTCTATCTCCTGATTGTCTGCCGGTTCCCGGTGGGGGCTTCACTCCGAGGAGCGACGCCCCCACCGAGCCTGGCGGAACGAACCTGAGGGGCCCCTGAACTTTCTGCTCAGGGCCTCAGGTACTTACTTGGCCTTCTCGAGGATCTCGACGATGCGCCAGCGCTTGCTCGCCGACAGCGGACGCGTCTCCATGATGAGGACGCGGTCGCCGACGCCGGCAGCGTTCTGCTCGTCGTGAGCCTTGAGCTTGTTCGTACGGCGGATGACCTTGCCGTACAGGGCGTGCTTCACGCGGTCCTCGACGGCGACGACGACAGTCTTGTCCATCTTGTCGCTGACGACGAGGCCCTCACGGGTCTTGCGGAAGCCGCGGTCCTGGGTCTCAGTCACATTCTTCTCGCTCATCAGGCGCTCTCCACCGTCTCGATGCCCAGCTCGCGCTCGTGCATCAGGGTGTAGATCCGGGCGATGTCCTTACGGACGGACTTGAGCCGGCCGTTGTTCTCCAGCTGGCCCGTGGCCGCCTGGAAGCGCAGCTTGAACAGCTCTTCCTTGGCCTCGCGCAGCTTGCCAACGAGCTCCTCGTTGCCGAGCTCACGCAGCTCGGACGCCTTGGTTCCCGTCGCCATCACGACTCACCTGCCTCGCGCCGAACAATCCGGCACTTCATCGGAAGCTTGTGAGCAGCGCGGGTGAGCGCCTCACGAGCAATCTTCTCGTTCGGGTAGGACAGCTCGAACATGACCCGACCCGGGTGCACGTTCGCGATCCACCACTCGGGAGAACCCTTACCGGAACCCATGCGGGTCTCGGCGGGCTTCTTCGTGAGCGGACGGTCCGGGTAGATGTTGATCCAGACCTTGCCGCCACGCTTGATGTGACGGGTCATCGCAATACGAGCCGCCTCGATCTGGCGGTTCGTCACGTAGGCGGGGGTGAGCGCCTGGATGCCGTACTCGCCGAACGAGACCTCAGTACCGCCCTTGGCCATACCGCGGCGCTTGGGGTGGTGCTGCTTGCGGTGCTTGACCCTACGAGGGATCAGCATGTCGGTCAGGCCTCCGTTCCGGTGCTCTCAGCCGGAGCGGCGGCGGGAGCGTCGGCCTTGGGGGCCTCGGCACCAGCAGCCTGCTGCGGCTTGCGGCCGCCACGGCCGCCACGCTCGCCACCACGACCACCGCGGCCACCGGCCGGACGGTCGTTCGCGCCACCACGAGCCGGGCGGTTGCCCGCACGGGCCGCGGCGTTCTCGGCGCGAACCTCGGCGATGTTCTTGACGTCGCCCTTGTAGATCCAGACCTTCACACCGATACGGCCGAAGGTGGTCTTGGCCTCGAAGAAGCCGTAGTCCACGTTCGCGCGCAGCGTGTGCAGCGGCACACGACCCTCGCGGTAGAACTCGGAGCGGGACATCTCGGCGCCGCCGAGGCGACCGCCACACTGGATCTTGATGCCCTTGGCGCCGGCCTTCATCGTGCCCTGCATGCTCTTACGCATGGCGCGACGGAAGGAGACGCGGGAGGAGAGCTGCTCGGCAACGGCCTGGGCAACCAGCTGAGCGTCAAGCTCGGGGTTCTTGACCTCGAGGATGTTCAGCTGGACCTGCTTGCCCGTGAGCTTCTCGAGGTCACCGCGGATGCGGTCGGCCTCGGCGCCACGACGGCCGATGACGATGCCGGGACGAGCGGTGTGGATGTCCACACGCACGCGGTCACGGGTGCGCTCGATCTCAACCTTCGAGATGCCGGCGCGCTCCATGCCGGACGTCATCATCCGACGGATGGCGACGTCTTCCTTGACGTAGTCCTTGTACAGCTTGTCGGCGTACCAACGCGACTTGAAGTCGGTGGTGATGCCGAGCCGGAACCCGTGCGGGTTTACCTTCTGGCCCATTACCGGGAACCTTCCTTGCTGCTGACGACCACGGTGATGTGGCTGGTCCGCTTGCGGATCCGGTAGGCACGGCCCTGCGCACGCGGACGGAACCGCTTCAGGGTCGGGCCCTCGTCCACGAACGCCTCGCTGATGACCAGCGTGGAGGCGTCCGGGTGGTTGTAGTTGTGTGCGGCATTGGCAATGGCGCTGTCCAGCACCTTGCCAACCGGCACGCTCGCGGCCTGCGGGGCGAAACGCAGGACCGCCTGAGCCTCCGTGGCATCCATGCCACGGATAAGGTCCACCACTCGGCGGGCCTTCATGGGCGTGACGCGGATGTACCGCGCCTGGGCCCTGGCTTCCATGGTTGTCCCTTCGGTGTAAGTCATAGTCATAACCACCCCGCCTTTAGCGGCGCTTCGACTTCCGGTCGTCCTTGACGTGGCCGCGGAAGGTGCGAGTCGGCGAGAACTCGCCGAGCTTGTGGCCGACCATCGACTCGGTGACGAACACCGGGACGTGGATCTTGCCGTTGTGCACCGCGATGGTGTGACCCAGCATGGCCGGGATGATCATCGAGCGACGGGACCAGGTCTTGATGACGTTCTTGGTACCGGCTTCGTTCTGTACGTCCACCTTCTTGATGAGGTGTCCGTCGACGAAGGGTCCCTTCTTGAGACTGCGCGGCATCTAAACCCGCTCCTAGCGCTTCTTGTTCGTCTTGCGGCGGCGGACGATGTACTTGCTCGAAGCCTTCTTCGGCGAGCGAGTACGACCCTCCTTCTGACCCCACGGGGAGACCGGGTGGCGACCACCACTGGTCTTACCCTCACCACCACCGTGCGGGTGGTCGACCGGGTTCATCGCGACACCGCGGACGGAGGGGCGAACGCCCTTCCAGCGCATGCGGCCGGCCTTGCCCCAGTTGATGTTCGACTGCTCGGCGTTGCCGACCTCACCGACGGTGGCGCGGCAGCGCGCGTCGACCAGGCGGATTTCTCCGGACGGCATACGAAGGTGGGCCATGGTGCCCTCCTTCGCCAGCAGCTGCACGGACGCACCGGCGGAGCGGGCGAACTTCGCACCGCCACCGGGACGCAGCTCGATCGCGTGGATCGTCGTACCAACCGGGATGTTGCGCAGCGCCAGGTTGTTGCCGGGCTTGATGTCGGCCGTCGGGCCGTTCTCAATCCGGTCACCCTGCTTCAGGGCCTTCGGCGCGATGATGTAGCGCTTCTCGCCGTCGGCGTAGTGCAGCAGCGCGATGCGCGCGGTGCGGTTGGGGTCGTACTCGATGTGCGCGACCTTCGCCGGCACGCCGTCCTTGTCGTGACGACGGAAGTCGATCACACGGTAGGCGCGCTTGTGGCCGCCACCCTGGTGACGAACAGTGATCCGACCGGTGTTGTTACGGCCGCCCTTGCTGTGCAGCGGGCGAACCAGCGACTTCTCCGGCGTGGACCGCGTGATCTCGACAAAGTCGGCGACGCTGGAGCCACGACGGCCCGGGGTCGTCGGCTTGTACTTGCGGATACCCATTTCTCAGTCCTCGTCCGATTCCGGACGACTCAGGACTCCGTTAGGAGGCCTGGCCGCCGAAGATGTCGATTCGGTCGCCCTCAGCGAGGGTCACGATGGCGCGCTTGGTGTTCGCGCGCTTGCCGAAACCGGTCTTGGTGCGCTTGCGCTTACCCTGACGGTTGATCGTGTTGACCCCGGTGACCTTGACCGAGAAGACCGCCTCGACGGCCTGCTTGATCTGGGTCTTGTTGGCGCCAGGCGCGACGATGAACGTGTACTTGTTCTCGTCCAGCAGCGCGTAGCTCTTCTCCGAGACAACCGGCTTGATCAGCAGGTCGCGCGGGTCAGTGAAGGTCTTGCTGGTAACGGTCGCCTCAGACATCAGGCGTCGCTCCCTTCGGTCTCATCGGCCTTGGGGCCAGACACGAAGGACTCGAAAGCGGCCTGAGTGAAGACCACGTCGTCAGAGACGATCACGTCGTACGTGTTCAGCTGGCCCGGCTCCAGGATGTGAACCTGGGGCAGGTTGCGGGCGGACAGCCACGCGGCCTCGTCGGCACGGTCGACGACCAGGAGCAGGTTCTTGCGCTCCGAGATCTTGCCGAACAGCGTCTTGGCGGCCTTCGTGGAGGCGGCACCCTCGACCACGCCGGTGACGACGTGGATGCGGGAGTGACGCGCGCGGTCCGAGAGGGCACCGCGGAGAGCGGCGGCCTTCATCTTCTTCGGGGTCCGCTGGGAGTAGTCACGCGGCTGCGGGCCGTGGACGACGCCACCGCCGACGAACTGCGGAGCGCGGGTCGAACCCTGGCGCGCGCGGCCGGTGCCCTTCTGGCGGTACGGCTTGCGGCCACCACCACGGACTTCGCCACGACGCTTGGTCTTGTGCGTGCCCTGACGGGCAGCAGCCAGCTGAGCGACAACGACCTGGTGGATCAGCGGAACGCTGGTCTTCGCGTCGAAGATCTCCGCGGGGAGCTCGACGGTACCGGCCTTGTCGCCTGCCGGCGAAAGGATGTCAATGGTGCTCATTACCTCAAGCCCCCTTGGCCGCGGTACGGACCAGGACGAGGCCGCCGTTCGGACCGGGGACCGCGCCCTTGATGAGGAGCAGACCCTTCTCCGCGTCAACCGCGTGGATGGTCAGGTTCTGGGTGGTGACGCGCTCGTTGCCCATACGACCGGCCATGCGCATGCCCTTGAAGACACGCCCAGGGGTGGCGCAGCCACCGATCGAACCGGGGGAGCGGTGCTTGCGCTGGACACCGTGACCGGCACCGAGGCCCTTGAAGTTGTGACGCTTCATGACACCGGCGAAGCCCTTGCCCTTGCTGTTGCCCGTGACGTCGACCTTGACGCCCGACTCGAACACAGCGGCGGTGATCTCCTGGCCGAGCGTGTACTCGCCGGCGTCGGAGGTGCGGAGCTCCACCAGGTGGCGGCGGGGGGTGACGTCGGCCTTGGCGAAGTGACCCTTGAGGGGCTTGTTCACCTTGCGAGGGTCGATCTCGCCGAAGGCGATCTGGACCGACTCGTAGCCGTCGATGTCGTTCTTACGGACCTGGGTAACGACGCAGGGTCCGGCCTTGACCACGGTCACCGGGACGACACGGTTGTTCTCGTCCCAGACCTGGGTCATGCCGAGCTTCTCGCCCAGGACGCCCTTGATCTGCTTTGCCATCTTCTCGACGCCTCTCAGAGCTTGATCTCGATGTCAACGCCGGCCGGAAGGTCCAGGCGCATCAGCGAGTCAACGGTCTTGGGGGTCGGGTCGAGGATGTCGATCAGGCGCTTGTGCGTGCGCATCTCGAAGTGCTCGCGCGAGTCCTTGTACTTGTGCGGCGACTTGATGACGCAGTACACGTTCTTCTCAGTGGGCAGCGGCACCGGGCCCGCGACCGACGCACCAGTGCGCGTCACCGTCTCGACGATCTTCTTCGCCGACGAATCGATGACCTCGTGGTCGTAGGCCTTGAGCCGGATGCGGATCTTCTGTCCCGCCATGGCTACTCCGTAGTCCTGTCTGTTGTGGAAACGCTCTGGCTCCCGGGCGGCTGTGGATCTCTCCACTGCTTCCCTCCGACCCACGCGGTCGGGCGTGTCGCACACCCTCTACAGAAAATTCCCATACGGAAATTCCCTCGTCCAAGGGGGTGCGGTCCCAAGACCGCGCTTCGGGGGAGAAACACCCACCGGGTGCCTGGTCCGCACCGTGCTGACACTTCCCAGAAGATTCCCGTACGTCCGCCCCCATTGCTGCCCTGAGGGGCAGGTAAGGGCGACGAGTACTGTGGGACTCGCTTCCGGTCCTCCCGGCGGGAGGCGCGCAGCATCGGCACTCAACCGAGCAACTTGAGTAGTCTGCCATACAAGACACGTACTGCGCCAATCGGGCGCAGAAGAATACCCCTCCGCGCAGACACGTCAAACCGTGCCGCGCGACGGGGGTCCGCGCCGGGCCCCTGGTCAGGAGCGCGTGACCGTCCCGCACTCCGACGGAAGCCGCGAGATGTCCTGACTTCGGTCGTATGGATCCGTGCGCGGCCCCGTGGGCTCCGCACCCGGCAGCGCCCGCGCGTCCGAGCGGAAGGTCGGGTGCAGGTAGCCGGTTCCGCTCCGGTCGCAGTCGTCGTTGCCGGCCGTCTCGGACCACGTGACGATCGTCAGCGTTCCCGGGGTCACCTCGATCACCCGCGGATCGGACACCGCCACCGTGAGTTCGCGGCGCACGATGGTGCGTGCCACCTCCTGCGAGCCGGGCGCGGCCCGCACCACCGGGTAGACGAAGGTGTAGTCGGTGTGCACCAGCACCTCACCCTGACGGGCACTGTCGAACCACATGCGCCCGCGCGTCTTGACGACCTCGCCGTGCGGGCGCACCTCGGCCGGGTCGAAGCGGCTGAACAGCCAGAGCGGGTCCGCTTCCGCGGAGGGCTTGGCGAGCGCGCGTTCCAACACGCCCCGGCCGGACGGCTGGAGCGGGTCCAGCAGCTCCAGGGCCGCGCGCGGGTACCCGCCGCGGAGGGTGTTCGGATCCAGGTTGGCCGCCGTCAGCAACTGCCGGGTCCTGGCCAGCCCGTCCGCCACCTGCTCCCGGGACAGCCCGGCCAGGGCCTTCGCCTCGGGGGCATCGATACCGGCCGCGCCGTCGGCCCACTGAAGGGCCGGGGAGCCCCTGAACGGCTCCCTCAGGGTCGCCTGGTCCGGGAGCGCCTCGGGGGGAGCCTCCGTGGGCCGCGCCGACTCGGCGGGCAGCGGCGCGGCCGCGGCCGCGCCGCGACCGGCCTCCCCGGTCAGCCGGTCGATGAGCAGCTCCGGCCGTACGACGACCAGGGCCAGGGCGGCGATGAACACGATGCCCGCGGTCGCCTTGAGGCGCCGGTTGCCCGTCCGGCCCCCGTCCCGCCCCTGCCACGCGGGCCCGGTCCGCCACCCCTCCGGCTCGGCGGCCCGACGGGCCGCCCGGGCCCGGCGCCCCCGCCACCATCCCCGCTCCGCCGCGGCCCGCGCCTCGTCCTCCCGGCGCAGCCGCTCGGTGACCATCCGCGCCCGTGCGGACGGCTCGTGCGGAGCGGCCCCTCCCCCGGCCCCGGACTCCCGTACGAACCGCTCCCACGCCTCGTCGGAAACGCCCGGTCTGCCGGCGCCGTCGTTGCTGCCCATGTCCCCGCCCCCGTAAAGATCGAACGCATGCGCTGCGGATCCTCGCACACCCCGGACAGCTCGCTCCCACAGGGCCCGAAGGGGGTGCGAACGGTCCGTCCCGGCGTGCGGGTTCGGGGTTCCCGGAGGAGTCGGCGCCCCGTCCGGTCGCGCCCAACCCATGTGCCCGTAGGGGTGGTTGTCCGAGCCGCCGGCCGAACTCGGGCGCACGCCGCACCGGGTCGCGAGGGCCACGACGCGGTGGAGCACGTCGCGGTGGGCCACGACGTTTGGTGTAAGTACTCCGGAAGCGAAAGAACCACGCCAGACCCCTCCAGCCTCCCGCGGGGTGCGTGTCGCTCACACGGGTGAACTACGCCAACCGGGCTGGCTCGCACGGGGGTTGTCGGGCATATGCTCGCCGCGACAACCCCAGACATGCGTCGGCCCCCGACGGGACTCGCAATCCCGGCGGGGGCCTACCAACAAGGAAGTAGCGCTTCCCGATGGATAGCCAGAAGAGTACCGCCGTCGTGCGCGCCCCCGGGCGGAATCCGGGCGACACCCCTCGATCAGGTGTCATCCACGTCAACGTCCGCCACACCCGGCGCTTCACCGTGGTCGGCAACCACCTCGCGCAGCACCCCGAGATGTCGCTCGTCGCGATCGGCCTCGCGGTCCACATCCAGTCGCTGCCGACCGGCGCCCTGATCGGCATCCGGGACCTCGTCCCCCGCTTCCCCGAGAGCGAGTACCGCATCGCCGCCGCCCTGCGGGAGCTGGAGCTCCACGGGTACCTGGAGCGGACCCGCGTACGGCTCGCCGGCGGCCAGGTCGCCACCCGGACCGTGTCCTACAACCGCCCCGGTTGCCTGGCCGAGGCCACGGAACCCGAGACGGCGCCCCCGGCGCCCCCCGTGACACCCCCGACGCCGGCCCGGCCCTCCCCCGCCCCGGAGGCCCAGGACGCCCGGGAGCCCCGGGAGCCCCAGGACGCCCCACAGCGCCCCGCCCCGCCCCGGCCCGTGAACCCCGACAACCCCTGGCGCCGCGACGCCGCCACGGCCATCCTGACCGATCTCCGCCGCGCCGACGCCCGGCTCCTGCTCGGCCGGCAGGACATCGAACGGCTCACCCCGGCCGTCGAGGCCTGGCTGGAGCGCGGGGCCCGACCGGCCGGCATCCTCGCGGTGCTCACCGCCAATCTGCCGCCGCAGCTGCGCAACCCCGCCGGGCTGATCGCCCACCGGCTCACCGCCCAACTGCCGCCCGCCCTGCCCGACGAAGGCCCCCGCGCGCCCGCCCACGTGCCGCCGGACCCCTTCCAGACCTGCGAGGACGACGCCTGCGGCCTCGCCTTCCGGTCACCGGTACCGGGGCTGTGCGGGGAGTGCCGGGCCGGCACGGCCGCCGCCTAGACCACCCCTCCCCCTGAGGACAACCCCTCCCCTTCGCCCCGGGCACGACTTCGCCCCGGATACGACGAAGGGCCCCCTCCCCGACGCCGAAGCGTCGGGGAGGGGGCCCCTCTGTCAAACGTGGTGCCCGCTCTCGCGAGCCACCAGGTCAGACCGCGAAATTACTTCGTGATCTTGGTGACCTGGCCGGCGCCGACCGTACGACCACCCTCACGGATGGCGAACTTCAGGCCCTCTTCCATCGCGACAGGCTGGATGAGGTTGACCGTCATGTCGGTGTTGTCACCGGGCATGACCATCTCGGTGCCCTCGGGGAGGGTCACAACGCCCGTCACGTCCGTGGTACGGAAGTAGAACTGCGGGCGGTAGTTGTTGAAGAACGGGGTGTGACGGCCACCCTCGTCCTTCGACAGGATGTACGCGGCGGCCTCGAACTCGGTGTGCGGCGTGACCGAACCGGGCTTGATGATGACCTGGCCGCGCTCGACGTCCTCGCGCTTGATGCCACGGAGGAGCAGACCGACGTTCTCGCCCGCCTGGCCCTCGTCGAGCAGCTTGCGGAACATCTCGATGCCGGTGACCGTGGTGGTGGTCTTCTCCTGCTTGATGCCGATGATGTCAACGGTCTCGTTGACCTTCAGGACACCACGCTCGATGCGGCCGGTGACGACGGTGCCACGACCGGTGATCGTGAAGACGTCCTCGACGGGCATCAGGAACGGCTTCTCGGTGTCACGCGGAGGGGTCGGGATCGACTCGTCGACCGCGGCCATCAGGCCGAGAAGCTTCTCGCCCCACTCCTTGTCGCCCTCAAGAGCCTTGAGCGCGGAGACCTGAACGACCGGAAGGTCGTCGCCCGGGAAGTCGTACTCGGAGAGCAGCTCACGGACCTCGAGCTCGACGAGCTCCAGGATCTCCTCGTCGTCCACCATGTCGGCCTTGTTCAGGGCGACAACGATGTAGGGAACGCCGACCTGGCGGGCCAGGAGCACGTGCTCCTTGGTCTGCGGCATCGGGCCGTCGGTGGCGGCAACCACGAGGATCGCGCCGTCCATCTGCGCGGCACCCGTGATCATGTTCTTGATGTAGTCCGCGTGACCGGGGCAGTCGACGTGGGCGTAGTGACGCGCCTCGGTCTGGTACTCGACGTGCGCGATGGAGATGGTGATACCGCGCTGGCGCTCCTCAGGAGCCTTGTCGATCTGGTCGAAGGCCGAGGCCTCGTTCAGGTCCGGGTACGCGTCATGCAGCACCTTGGTAATGGCGGCCGTGAGGGTCGTCTTACCGTGGTCAATGTGACCGATGGTGCCGATGTTGACGTGCGGCTTAGTCCGCTCGAACTTCGCCTTCGCCACGGGGGTCCTCCTGGAGAGTGGTTCTGTACGCCTTACAGATCGGCGCCAGGTGATCTTTGCTGGATAGCCGGTTCCCCCGGGGCAGCGGGAGGTTTGCTCCTGTTGCCCCAGAGGCTCCGGTGACAAGCCTAAAGCGTGTACTCGGAAGAGTTACTCGCCCTTGGCCTTCGCGATGATCTCCTCAGCGACGTTCCGGGGAACCTCGGCGTAGGAGTCGAACTGCATCGAGTAGCTGGCGCGACCCGAGGTCTTGCTGCGGAGGTCTCCGACGTAGCCGAACATCTCCGAAAGCGGCACGAGGCCCTTCACGATGCGAGCACCGTGACGCTCCTCCATGGCCTGAATCTGGCCACGGCGAGAGTTGATGTCGCCGATGACCTCACCCATGTAGTCCTCGGGCGTGGTGACCTCAACGGCCATCATCGGCTCAAGGAGCACGGGAGAAGCCTTGCGCGCGGCCTCCTTGAAGGCCTGCGAACCGGCGATCTTGAACGCGAGTTCGGAGGAGTCGACCTCGTGGTAGCCACCGTCGAGAAGAATGACGCGGACGCCGGTCATCTCGTAGCCGGCGAGGATGCCGAACTTCATGGCTTCCTGCGCACCGGCATCCACGGAGGGGATGTACTCACGCGGGATACGGCCACCGGTGACCTTGTTCACGAACTCGTAGGTCGCCTCGCCACCCTCGATGGGCTCGATCGCGATCTGCACCTTGGCGAACTGACCGGTACCACCGGTCTGCTTCTTGTGGGTGTAGTCGTGACGCTCGACGGTCTTGCGGATCGTCTCGCGGTAGGCCACCTGCGGCTTGCCGACGTTCGCCTCGACCTTGAACTCGCGACGCATGCGGTCGACGAGGATGTCGAGGTGAAGCTCGCCCATACCACCGATGATGGTCTGGCCGGTCTCCTCGTCCGAGTGAACCTGGAAGGAGGGGTCCTCCTCCGCGAGACGCTGGATGGCAACACCCAGCTTCTCCTGGTCACCCTTGGACTTGGGCTCGATGGCGACCTGAATGACCGGGGCCGGGAAGTCCATGGACTCCAGGATGACCGGGTTCTTGTCGTCACACAGCGTCTCACCGGTGGTGGTCTGCTTCAGGCCCATGACGGCGACGATGTCGCCGGCGCCCACCGAGTCGATCTCCTCACGCTTGTTCGCGTGCATGCGGTAGATCTTGCCGATGCGCTCCTTCTTGCCCTTGACGGAGTTCAGCACCGCGGTGCCGGCCTCCAGGCGACCGGAGTAGATCCGGACGAAGGTGAGCTTGCCGAGGTGCGGGTCGCTCGCGATCTTGAACGCGAGGGCCGACAGCGGCTCGGACTCGGACGGCTTGCGCTTGACCACGACCTCCGGGTCCTTGACGTCGTGGCCTTCGATGGCCTCGACGTCCAGGGGGGAGGGCAGGTAGCGCACGACGGCGTCGAGCAGGGGCTGAACGCCCTTGTTCTTGAACGCGGTGCCGCAGAAAACGGGGGTGACGGTGGTGTCGCCGCCCTTGCCGGACGCGATGGTGATACGACGAACAGCGGCGTAGAGCTGCTCCTCGGTGGGCTCGACGCCCTCCAGGAACAGTTCCATGAGCTCTTCGTCGTTCTCCGCGACGGCCTCGACGAGCTTGCCGCGCCATTCCTCGGCGAGCTCGGTGTGCGAGGCGGGGATGTCGACGACGTCGTACATCTCGCCCTTGGAGGCTTCGGCGGACCAGACGAGGGCCTTCATGCGAACCAGGTCGACAACGCCCTGGAAGTCCATCTCGGCGCCGATCGGGAGCTGCATGACGATCGGGGTCGCGCCGAGGCGGTCCGTGATCATGTCAACGCAGCGGAAGAACTCGGCGCCGGTACGGTCCAGCTTGTTCACGAAGCAGATGCGCGGCACGCCGTAACGGTCGGCCTGACGCCACACCGTCTCGGACTGCGGCTCGACACCGGCGACACCGTCGAAGACGGTGACGGCGCCGTCGAGGACGCGGAGCGAACGCTCCACCTCGACGGTGAAGTCGACGTGGCCCGGGGTGTCGATGATGTTGATGGTGTGGTCAACGTCTTCGAGGGGCCAGTGGCAGGTCGTCGCGGCAGACGTGATGGTGATACCACGCTCCTGCTCCTGCTCCATCCAGTCCATCGTGGCAGCGCCGTCGTGGACCTCACCGATCTTGTAAGACACACCGGTGTAGAACAGGATGCGCTCGGTGGTGGTCGTCTTGCCCGCGTCGATGTGGGCCATGATCCCGATGTTGCGGACCTTGGCCAGGTCAAGCGAAGTGGTAGCCATAAGGCTTCGGTCTTCTCTCGGTCTCGATGTGGGGTGGGACTACCAGCGGTAGTGCGCGAAGGCCTTGTTGGACTCGGCCATCTTGTGCGTGTCCTCGCGCTTCTTGACGGCAGCGCCAAGACCGTTGGAGGCGTCGAGCAGCTCGTTCATGAGGCGCTCGGTCATGGTCTTCTCACGACGGGCGCGGGAGTAACCCACGACCCAGCGCAGCGCGAGGGTGGCGGCGCGACCGGGCTTGACCTCGATCGGCACCTGGTAGGTGGCTCCACCGACACGGCGGGACTTGACCTCGAGCGACGGCTTGACGTTCTCCAGCGCGCGCTTCAGCGTGATGACCGGGTCAGCGCCGGTCTTCTCGCGGAGGCCTTCCATGGCGCCGTAAACGATGCGCTCGGCGGTGGAGCGCTTGCCGTTCAGGAGGATCTTGTTGATGAGCGACGTCACCAGAGGAGATGCGTAGACCGGGTCGATGATGACCGGGCGCTTCGGGGCGGGGCCCTTACGAGGCATTCTTACTTCTCCTTCTTGGCGCCGTAGCGGCTGCGGGCCTGCTTGCGGTTCTTGACAGCCTGGGTGTCAAGCGCACCGCGGATGATCTTGTAACGAACACCCGGCAGGTCCTTCACACGGCCACCACGCACGAGCACGATCGAGTGCTCCTGCAGGTTGTGTCCCTCACCCGGAATGTAGGCCGTGACCTCGATGCCGGAGGTCAGACGCACACGCGCGACCTTACGGAGCGCCGAGTTCGGCTTCTTCGGGGTGGTCGTGAACACTCGCGTGCAGACGCCGCGACGCTGGGGCGAAGCCTCAAGCGCGGGGGTCTTTGTCTTCTCGACCTTGTCCTGCCGGCCCTTCCGGACCAGCTGCTGGATCGTAGGCACTACTTCTCCGGTTTCTGTGTGCCGTGTAGTGAAACTAACCTGGAACTCGCCGACCCACGCGGTCGGGTGTGTCGGATCCGGCGGACCTCCGTGCAAGCACGGAAACGCTTGGATCGCGGTGGCTGATTCGTCCCTCGTGCGGTTGATGGACACGCACGGGAACCAGACACACCCCAGGCACAAGGTATGAGCGTACCTACCTCACTCACTCCGGTCAAAACAAATGCTCCCGGGCACCTTCGTCGCAGGCCCGCGACCTCCCGACCTGCGGACCCCCACGCGGCGCGCCGAGGAGGTGGGAGCGACAGGGGACGTGAAGTCTAGACTTCTACCCGATCATCCCCGGTCCCGGACGCCGTTCTCGCCCCCTGTGGCACGGCGCGCGGCCGCCGCGGAACGGCCCCGTCGCGAAAGATCCCGAATGCCGCTCGATTCCATACGAGAACGCCTGCGTCCGCTCGTGGCGTACGCCGCAGTCGTCATCGCCCTCGCCGCCTCGGCCCTGCTGGCCGTCGGCGCCTTCCTGGGCCTCTACGTCCGCCCCACCTCGGATGACTGGTGCGCCGCCTGGAAGGCCCGCGACATGGGCGTCTTCGGGATCACCGCCGACTTCTACAACACGCAGAACGGTCGGCTCACCAACGCCTTCATGAGCGGGATCGTCTACTCCGACGGAATCCTCGGCACGAAGGTCCTGCCCACCCTCATCATCCTGACGATGGGCGCCGGCCTGGTGATGCTGGCCCGCGTCGGCCTGCGCGCGTTCGGCTGGCAGGTGCCGATCGCGGTGCTGATCGCGGCGTCCGTCGTGGTGACCGCCCTCTTCTCCTTCGCGGGCACGCGCAACTACCAGGCCCTGCTGTGGGCCCCCGCCACGATCTCGCACACGGTCCCCGCCATCATCGGCATCTGGGCCGTGCTGATCGCCGTCTGGGCCGGCCGTTCGGGCCGCGTCTGGCCGCGCCGCCTCGCCCTGGCCGCCGCCGTCGTGATCGGCTTCGGCATCGGCACCCTGAGCGAGCCCTTCACCATCGTGGGCGGGCTGTTCATGGGCGTGGCCATGCTGCTGAGCATCCCGAAGGTGGGGCTCGCCCGTACCTGGTGGTCGTTCACCTGGCTCGCCACGTACTGCGTCAGCAGCCTCGTCGGACTGGCCGTGCTGTACACCTCCCCCGGCGCGAAGTGGCGCCGCTCGGTCCAGCCGCCCTCCGACTCGATGCTCTCCGGGAAGGCCCTGCGCAAGTCCTTCGAGGACTGGGGCAACATCTGGGACGCCATCGGCGGCCAGTGGGCCTACCTCGGCGCCGTCGCCGCGGGCCTCCTGATCGGTCTGGCCGTCGCGTACCTCTCCCCCACCGGCGCCGAGCGCGTCACCGCGATCCCGGGCCGCCTGAAGGTGCTGCTGATCGTCCTGCCGGTGCCGGTCCTGATGCTCGCCTCGTTCGTGGTGGCCATGGCCCTGAACAACGGCTACGGCCCCACCGGCTGGACCTACGCCCGGACCTGGAACAGTTTCATGGTCCCGTTCCTGATGACCCTGTGCCTGTACGGGATCCTGGCCGGCCGCGCCATCGGCGTCCGGCTCGCCTCCGTCGACCGCGGCAGCCTGCTCCCGGGCGCCCTCGTCGTGGTCCTCGCCGCCGGGTTCACCGTCGCCTCCGTGGGCGCGCTCGTGCCCGCCGTACAGGAGATGACCAAGGACACCGTCTACCGCTCCCTGGTGTGGGACAAGCAGGACGCCCGGATCCGCAAGGAGGTCTCCCGCGGTGCGACGGACGTGATGTACAAGCCGTCCTACATCGGGAAGCTCGCCGAGCCGTACTTCACCAAGAACAAGGACAAGGACTGGGTCGCCCAGTGCGTGTCCAAGTACTACGGCGTCGAGGACATCCACAAGCCCTGACACCCGGCCGAGGCTCTGGCCCCGCGGCCGCCACCCGGCGCCTCTCCCGGACTCCCGGGGGGGCGCCGGCGTCGTACGGCCCCCCGTGCGGCCCCCCGGACGGGAAGGCCTCCCCCTGACACGAAGAAGCCCCCCGCCGCTCCTCTCGGAGCGACGGGGGGCTTTCTCGGTGACCCTTAGCCGTTGTACGGGCCGTAGTCGTAGTCCTCCAGCGGGACAGCCTGGCCGGAGCCGGTGCCGAAGGGCGAGTAATCGATGTCGTCGTAGCCGACGGCCGAGTACATCGCGGCCTTGGCCTCCTCGGTGGGCTCGACCCGGATGTTGCGGTAGCGGGACAGACCCGTACCGGCCGGGATGAGCTTACCGATGATGACGTTCTCCTTGAGGCCGATCAGGGAGTCGGACTTGGCGTTGATCGCCGCGTCCGTCAGAACCCTGGTCGTCTCCTGGAAGGACGCCGCCGACAGCCACGACTCGGTGGCGAGCGAGGCCTTGGTGATACCCATCAGCTGCGGACGGCCGGAGGCGGGGTGACCGCCCTCGGTGACCACACGACGGTTCTCGGTCTCGAACTTCGACCGCTCGACCAGCTCGCCCGGCAGGAGCTCCGCGTCGCCGGACTCGATGATCGTCACGCGGCGGAGCATCTGCCGAATGATGATCTCGATGTGCTTGTCGTGGATCGACACGCCCTGCGAGTTGTAGACCTTCTGGACTTCGCCGACCAGGTGGACCTGGACCGCGCGCTGACCGAGGATGCGCAGCACGTCGTGCGGGTTGGTGGCACCCATGGTGAGCTTCTGGCCCACCTCGACGTGGTCGCCCTCGTGCACGATGACCTTGGCGCGCTTGGAGATCGGGAACGCCGTCTCCTCGCTGCCGTCGTCGGGCGTGATGACGATCTTCTTCGTCTTCTCGGTCTCCTCGATCCGCACGCGACCGGCGGCCTCGGAGATCGGGGCGACACCCTTCGGGGTACGGGCCTCGAAGAGCTCGACGACACGCGGCAGACCCTGCGTGATGTCGTCACCGGCCACACCACCGGTGTGGAAGGTACGCATCGTCAGCTGGGTACCGGGCTCACCGATGGACTGGGCGGCGATGATGCCGACCGCCTCACCGATGTCGACCAGCTTGCCGGTGGCGAGCGAGCGTCCGTAGCAGAAGGCACAGGTGCCGACCGCGGACTCACAGGTCAGGACCGAGCGGGTCTTGACCTCCTCGACGCCGTTCGCGATGAGGGCGTCGATGAGCACGTCACCGAGGTCCACGTTGGCCGGCGCGATGACCTTGCCGTCGATGACGACGTCCTCGGCCAGCATGCGGGCGTAGATGGAGGTCTCGACGTCGTCGGCCTTGCGCAGAACGCCGGCCTCGTCCTTGACACCGATCTTGAGCTTGAGGCCGCGCTCGGTGCCGCAGTCCTCCTCGCGGATGATGACGTCCTGCGAGACGTCCACCAGACGACGGGTGAGGTAACCCGAGTCGGCGGTACGCAGGGCGGTGTCCGCCAGACCCTTACGGGCACCGTGCGTGGAGATGAAGTACTCCAGAACGGTGAGGCCCTCACGGAAGGACGCCTTGATCGGACGCGGGATGGTCTCGTTCTTCGCGTTCGACACCAGACCACGCATACCGGCGATCTGTCGCATCTGCATCATGTTTCCTCGGGCACCCGAGTCAACCATCATGAAGATGGGGTTCGTCTTGGGGAAGTTCGCGTTCATCGCCTCGGCAACCTCGTTGGTCGCCTTGGTCCAGATCGCGATGAGCTCCTGCGTGCGCTCGTCCTTGGTGATCAGACCGCGCTCGTACTGCTTCTGGACCTTCTCGTCCATCGCCTCGTAGCCCGCGACGATGGCCTTCTTGGCCTCGGGCACGACGACGTCGGAGATGGCCACGGTGACGCCCGAACGGGTCGCCCAGTGGAAGCCGGCCGCCTTCAGGTTGTCGAGCGTCGCCGCCACGATGACCTTGGGGTAGCGCTCCGCCAGGTCGTTGACGATCTCGGAGAGCTGCTTCTTGCCCACCGAGTAGTCGACGAACGGGTAGTCCTCGGGCAGCAGCTCGTTGAAGAGCGCGCGACCCAGGGTCGTCTTCAGACGGAAGCTGTCGCCCGGCTGGAACTCCTGCTCGCCTTCCTCGGCGACCGGCGCCACCCAGCCGCGCGGCGGGATGGTGCCCACCGGGAAGCGGATGTCGACGGCCGACTGGAGGGCCAGCTCGCCGTTGTCGAACGCCATGGTCGCCTCGGCCGTGGAGCCGAACGCGCGGCCCTCGCCCTTGACGTCACGGAGCTCGCCGTCGGTGGTGAGGAAGAACAGACCCAGCACCATGTCCTGGGTCGGCATGGTGACGGGACGACCGTCTGCCGGCTTCAGGATGTTGTTCGAGGACAGCATCAGGATGCGGGCCTCGGCCTGCGCCTCTGCCGACAGCGGCAGGTGCACGGCCATCTGGTCACCGTCGAAGTCCGCGTTGAACGCGGTGCAGACGAGCGGGTGGATCTGGATGGCCTTGCCTTCGACCAGCTGGGGCTCGAAGGCCTGGATGCCGAGGCGGTGCAGCGTGGGCGCACGGTTCAGCAGAACCGGGTGCTCCGCGATGACCTCTTCGAGCACGTCGTAGACGACCGTGCGGCCGCGCTCGACCATGCGCTTCGCCGACTTGATGTTCTGCGCGTGGTTCAGGTCGACCAGGCGCTTCATCACGAACGGCTTGAAGAGCTCCAGTGCCATGGCCTTCGGCAGACCGCACTGGTGCAGCTTCAGCTGAGGACCGACGACGATCACGGAACGCGCGGAGTAGTCCACGCGCTTGCCGAGGAGGTTCTGACGGAATCGACCCTGCTTGCCCTTGAGCATGTCGCTCAGGGACTTCAGGGGGCGGTTGCCGGGACCGGTGACCGGGCGACCACGACGACCGTTGTCGAAGAGGGCGTCGACGGCCTCCTGGAGCATGCGCTTCTCGTTGTTCACGATGATCTCGGGGGCACCGAGGTCGAGAAGGCGCTTCAGGCGGTTGTTGCGGTTGATCACGCGGCGGTACAGGTCGTTCAGGTCGGAGGTCGCGAAGCGGCCACCGTCCAGCTGCACCATCGGACGCAGGTCCGGCGGGATGACCGGAACGCAGTCCAGAACCATGCCCTTGGGCTTGTTGCTGGTCTGCAGGAACGCGGAGACGACCTTGAGGCGCTTGAGCGCACGGGTCTTCTTCTGGCCCTTGCCGGTCCGGATGATCTCGCGGAGGCGCTCGGCCTCCTCCTCCAGGTCGAAGGACTCCAGGCGCTTCTGCAGCGCCGCGGCGCCCATGCAACCGTCGAAGTACGTGCCGAAGCGGTCACGCAGCTCGCGGTAGAGGAGCTCGTCGCCCTCCAGGTCCTGGACCTTGAGGTTCTTGAAGCGGGCCCACACCTCGTCGAGGCGGTCGATCTCGCGCTGGGCGCGGTCACGGAGCTGCTTCATCTCGCGCTCGGCACCTTCGCGCACCTTGCGGCGTACGTCGGCCTTCGCGCCCTCGGCCTCAAGCTCGGCCAGGTCGGTCTCGAGCTTCTTGGCGCGGCCTTCGAGGTCCGCGTCACGGCGGTTCTCGATCTGCTGGCGCTCGACGGAGACGTGCGCCTCCAGCGACGGGAGGTCGCGGGTGCGACGCTCGTCGTCGACGAACGTGATCATGTACGCGGCGAAGTAGATGACCTTCTCGAGGTCCTTCGGCGCGAGGTCCAGCAGGTATCCGAGGCGCGACGGGACGCCCTTGAAGTACCAGATGTGGGTGACGGGAGCGGCAAGCTCGATGTGGCCCATCCGCTCACGACGCACCTTGGCGCGCGTGACCTCCACGCCGCAGCGCTCGCAGATGATGCCCTTGAAGCGGACACGCTTGTACTTGCCGCAGTAGCACTCCCAGTCCCGGGTCGGACCGAAGATCTTCTCGCAGAAGAGTCCGTCCTTCTCGGGCTTGAGCGTGCGGTAGTTGATGGTCTCCGGCTTCTTGACCTCGCCGTGCGACCAGGTTCGGATGTCGTCCGCGGTGGCAAGGCCGATCCGCAGCTCGTCGAAGAAGTTGACGTCGAGCACTGTGCGTCAATCCCTCTTTCGGGGTCGAGTCTCAATCATGGTCTGAACGGTCCCGGGGATGACGGGGGGCTCTTGAGCGAGCCCCCCGTCAGGCCCGTCAGACCTCTTCGACGCTGCTCGGCTCGCGCCGGGACAGGTCGATACCGAGCTCCTCCGCCGCGCGGAAGACGTCCTCGTCGGTGTCGCGCATCTCGATGGACATGCCGTCCGAGGACAGCACCTCCACGTTGAGGCAGAGCGACTGCATTTCCTTGATGAGCACCTTGAAGGACTCGGGAATGCCCGGCTCGGGGATGTTCTCGCCCTTGACGATGGCCTCGTAGACCTTCACGCGGCCGGTGACGTCATCGGACTTGATGGTCAGCAGCTCCTGGAGGGCGTAAGCGGCGCCATAAGCCTCAAGCGCCCACACCTCCATCTCACCGAAGCGCTGGCCACCGAACTGCGCCTTACCACCCAGCGGCTGCTGCGTGATCATCGAGTACGGACCGGTCGACCGAGCGTGGAGCTTGTCGTCGACCAGGTGGTGGAGCTTGAGGATGTACATGTACCCGATGGAAACCGGGTCCGGGAACGGCTCGCCGGAGCGGCCGTCGAACAGACGCGCCTTGCCGGACGGGAGGACCAGACGGTCACCGTCACGGTTCGGGATGGTGTGCTCGAAGAGGCCGGCGAGCTCGTCTTCGCGGGCACCGTCGAACACCGGGGTGGCGACGTTGGTACCGGGCTCGACGCGGTCGGCACCGATGACCTTCAGTCGCTCGGCCCACTCCTCGGCGAGACCGGAGACGTCCCAGCCGCGGCTGGCGAGCCAGCCGAGGTGGATCTCCAGGACCTGTCCCGGGTTCATTCGGGACGGGACACCCAGGGGGTTCAGGATGATGTCGACCGGCGTGCCGTCCTCAAGGAAGGGCATGTCCTCGATCGGAAGGATCTTGGAGATGACACCCTTGTTGCCGTGGCGGCCGGCGAGCTTGTCACCGTCGGTGATCTTGCGCTTCTGGGCGACGTAGACGCGAACCAGCTGGTTCACGCCCGGAGGAAGCTCGTCGCCCTCCTCGCGGTCGAAGACGCGGACACCGATGACCTTGCCGATCTCACCGTGAGGAACCTTGAGCGAGGTGTCACGCACCTCGCGGGCCTTCTCACCGAAGATCGCGCGGAGCAGACGCTCCTCCGGGGTCAGCTCGGTCTCACCCTTGGGCGTGACCTTGCCGACCAGGATGTCGCCGGCGACGACGTCCGCACCGATGCGGATGATGCCGCGCTCGTCGAGGTCCGCGAGGACCTCCTCGGAGACGTTCGGGATGTCCCGGGTGATCTCCTCGGGGCCCAGCTTGGTGTCACGGGCGTCGACCTCGTGCTCCTCGATGTGAATCGAGGAGAGGACGTCGTCCTGCACGAGGCGCTGCGACAGGATGATCGCGTCCTCGTAGTTGTGACCTTCCCAGGGCATGAACGCGACGAGCAGGTTCTTGCCGAGGGCCATTTCGCCCTCTTCGGTCGCGGGACCGTCGGCGAGGACCTGCGCCTCGATGATGCGGTCACCCTCGTTGACGATGACCTTCTGGTTGACCGAGGTGCCCTGGTTCGAGCGGGAGAACTTCGCGACACGGTACGTGGTGTACGTGCCGTCGTCGTTGGCGACGGTGATGTAGTCGGCCGAGACCTCCTGGACGACACCGTCCTTCTCCGCACGAATCGAGTCACCGGCGTCGACGGCGCAGCGGTACTCCATGCCGGTGCCGACGAGCGGCGCCTCCGCCTTGATGAGCGGAACGGCCTGGCGCATCATGTTCGCGCCCATGAGGGCACGGTTGGCGTCGTCGTGCTCCAGGAAGGGGATCATCGCGGTCGCGACGGACACCATCTGGCGCGGGGAGACGTCCATGTAGTCGACGTCGTCGCCGGCGATGTAGTCGATCTCGCCGCCACGACGGCGAACCAGTACGCGGTTCTCCGTGAAGCGCATGTCGTCGGACAGGCCGGCGTTGGCCTGGGCGATGACGAAGCGGTCTTCCTCGTCCGCGGTCAGGTAGTCGACGTCGTCGGTGACGACACCTTCGATGACCTTGCGGTACGGGGTCTCGACGAAACCGAACGCGTTGACGCGACCGTAGGACGCGAGCGAGCCGATCAGACCGATGTTCGGGCCTTCGGGGGTCTCGATCGGGCACATGCGGCCGTAGTGCGACGGGTGCACGTCACGGACCTCGAAGCCGGCCCGCTCACGCGAGAGACCACCCGGGCCGAGCGCCGACAGACGGCGCTTGTGGGTGAGACCCGACAGCGGGTTGTTCTGGTCCATGAACTGCGACAGCTGGCTGGTGCCGAAGAACTCCTTGATGGAGGCGACGACCGGCCGGATGTTGATCAGGGTCTGCGGCGTGATCGCCTCGACGTCCTGGGTCGTCATCCGCTCGCGGACGACGCGCTCCATACGAGCCAGACCCGTGCGGACCTGGTTCTGGATGAGCTCGCCGACGTTGCGCAGACGACGGTTGCCGAAGTGGTCGATGTCGTCGGTCTCGACGACGATCGAACGGCCGGACTCGCCGGTCGTCTCGGTCTCACCGGCGTGCAGCTTGACCAGGTACTTGATGGTCGCGATGACGTCGTCGGTGGTCAGCACACCGGCGTCGAGCGGCTCGTCCGCGCCGAGCTTCTTGTTCACCTTGTAGCGGCCGACCTTGGCGAGGTCGTAGCGCTTCGGGTTGAAGTAGAGGTTCTCGAGCAGCGTCTGAGCGGCCTCGCGGGTCGGCGGTTCGCCCGGACGCAGCTTGCGGTAGATGTCGAGCAGCGCGTCGTCCTGGCCCTGGGTGTGGTCCTTCTCCAGGGTGGCGCGCATGGACTCGTACTCGCCGAACTCTTCGAGGATCTGCTCGGTGGTCCAGCCGAGAGCCTTCAGGAGGACGGTGACGGACTGCTTGCGCTTGCGGTCGATGCGGACACCGACCATGTCGCGCTTGTCGATCTCCATCTCCAGCCAGGCACCCCGGGACGGGATGATCTTGGCTGCGAAGATGTCCTTGTCGGACGTCTTGTCGATGGAGGAGTCGAAGTAGACACCAGGGGAACGGACCAGCTGCGACACGACGACACGCTCGGTGCCGTTGATGACGAACGTGCCCTTGTTGGTCATGAGCGGGAAATCGCCCATGAAGACCGTCTGAGACTTGATCTCTCCGGTCTCGTTGTTCGTGAACTCGGCGGTGACGAAAAGCGGCGCCGCGAACGTGAAGTCGCGGTCCTTGCACTCGTCGACCGAGTTCTTCGCCGGCTCGAAACGGTGGTCGCGGAACGTCAGCGACATCGACCCGGAGAAGTCCTCGATCGGCGAGATCTCCTCGAAGATCTCTTCCAGACCGGACTTGGTGGGAACGTCCTGTCCGCTCTCAAGCGCCGACTCGACGCGAGACTTCCAGGCGGCGTTGCCGAGCAGCCAGTCAAAGCTCTCGGTCTGCAGCGCCAGGAGGTTCGGAACCTCGAGGGGCTCCTTGATCTTTGCAAAGGAGATGCGCAGCGGGGCGGTGCTGGCACCGTTGTTCGTATTGGTCGAGGCGTTGCGCGAGGCGGCCAAGAGGGGGTCCTTCCGAGGGCTCGGACTCACTACGCGCGTACCGGTCCCAGCCGACACAGAAGACGGACGCCCCCGACTTGGCCGAAAGACCAGGTCAGGACGGATCAATCAAGTGTGCTCAAGCGTGGGCATGCCCCTGGCGACGGGCAGGGGGCAGCTAACAGGCAGCGCAAAGGGTCAGTGTAGCCACTCGGCTCACTGATGTCCAGACCAGGTTTCCGGAAACCGGCAACAGGCCTTCCCCGTGTCGTTTAAAAACCAACCCTGCATCCAACGCTGCGGCGCTCTCGTACACAGAGCGCGTATCAGTACTGCCCTCTTCGTAGTCGATCCATGCCTCGGATCGTCGATCCTCGCCTCGGATCACCGGAGCGAGCCGACCCATCTCACGACGGGTCTGAGAATTGCGCGCCACCGGCCGTTCGTCAAGGCCCCCTGCTCCGAGCGGATCATCTCCGGACCCTGCTTCGAGGCAACGAAGATCACCCTACTCCCCAACGAGACCAGGGCAAGTCAGGCACTCCGGGTACGCCAAAGGGCGACCACCCTTACGGGTGATCGCCCTTTGAAGAGGCTTCAGAGAGCCTCTGAGGTGTTACTTGACCTCGACAGCCGCGCCGGCAGCCTTGAGGGACTCGGCGGCCTTGTCAGCGGCCTCCTTGGCGACCTTCTCGAGAACCGGCTTCGGAGCGCCGTCGACGAGGTCCTTGGCCTCCTTCAGACCCAGGGAGGTCAGCTCGCGCACGACCTTGATGACCTGGATCTTCTTGTCGCCGGCACCGGTGAGGATGACGTCGAACTCGTCCTGCTCCTCGGGGGCGTCGGCAACCGGGCCACCGGAGACCGGGGCGGCGGCGACGGCCGCGGCGGCGGTGACGTCGAACTTCTCCTCGAAGGCCTTCACGAACTCGGAGAGCTCGATGAGGGTCATCTCCTCGAACTGGGCGAGGAGGTCGTCCTGAGAGAGCTTCGCCATGATGGGCGATCCTTCCACTAATTCGGCAGGTGCCGGATGTATATAGAGGCGGGCGTAACGGCCCGCTACGACCCACGCACTAGGCGGCGTGGATCAGTGCGCGAGCCGAATTACTCGGCACCGCCCTGCTCGGCGAGCTTGACGCGAAGCGCTTCCGCGGTGCGGACGAACTTCGACGGCAGCGCCTGGAAGAGCGAGGCAGCCTGAGACTGCTTGCCCTTGAACGCGCCGGCCAGCTTGCTGAGCAGAACCTCGCGGGACTCGAGGTCCGCAAGCTTCTTGATCTCATCGGCGGTGAGCGCCTTACCATCAAGGACACCCGCCTTGATGATGAGGTTCGGGTTGTCCTTGGCGAAGTCACGCAGGCTCTTCGCCGACTCCACCGGGTCACCGGTGATGAAGGCGACCGCGGTCGGACCAGCGAAGTGCTCGTCCAGCGCGGTGATCCCGGCCTGGTTGGCCGCAATCTTGGTCAGCGTGTTCTTCACCACGGCGTACTGGGCGTTCTCACCGAGCGAACGACGCAGCGTCTTGAGCTGCGCCACGGTGAGACCCCGGTACTCGGTCAGCACGGCGGCGTTCGAGCTCTGGAACGCGTCCTTGAGCTCGGCTACCGCGGCAGCCTTGTTGGGCGTCGGCATAGCGCTTCGGCCTCCTTCCGGGTGATGAGGACCGCTCAGAAGGGGCTGAACAACAAGAACGCCCCGGCGCAAGCGCACGGGGCGTAGCTCAACCGAATGACTCCGGGAACTTTCCACGAACACCTGCGCAGGACGTCCGCATTCAGCGGATCCTTCGGCCACCGCACCCTTGCGAGCACGGCAACGACCAGCGGTCTTTGGCTTCCGGGGAATCGTACGTGAACCAGACCTTGTCAAGCAAATCCGCTCGGGATCAGCTCGTACGGCGGGTTCGGGAGGGGCCGATCAGCCCTGCTCGCCGCTGTCCTTCATCATCTCGGCGAGGTCCATGACCTGGTCGGCCGGCGGGGCGGCGATCTCGACCGGCTTGTTGAAGTCCAGGAACTTGATGGTCATGTCCATCGGGCCCTTGGTGGCGGTGCCGCGGGTGCGGACCTGCTTGGTGTGGTCCTGCTCGTCGATCCACATGTCCACGGTCAGGCTCTTGACGCCCTCGTCCTCCATCGCCTTGAGGGACTTCTCCCGGCGCTCCTTGGCCTCCGGGGTGCCCGAGGCCAGCGAGGCCCGCATCTTCTCCAGGGGGACGGTGCCGACGAGGTGCCGCGTCTTCACGCCGTCGATGGTCTCCTCGCCGAGGGACTTGAGGTCCTCGGCCTTGAGCAGCTCGTCGGCCTTGTCGCCCGGGTTCTCGCCCTGCGCGCCCTGACCGAGGCCTTCCATCTTCTTCGAGGTCTCGGCGCCCATCGCCTTCATGTCGAACTTCATCCACTTGCCCTCGCTGCCCAGGTACATGGCACCGTCCAGCAGGCGGATCTCGACCGACTCGGCGCCGCCCGCGGCTCCGGGGGCGGCCATCTTCATGGCCATGGCCACCGTGGGCTTCATGCGCATGGAGGCCTCGCCGGAGACCTTCTCGCCCATGGCGGTCCCGGACATGGTGTAGCGAAGCGAGGTGAGCTCCTCGGACTTCTTCTTCACCTTCTCCAGGTACGCGGCCGGCGTGACCTCGATGGCGGCCTTGGACGGCGCCGCGGCGGCCGGGGTCGCCGACTTGGCCGCTCCGTCCTTCTTGCCGTCCTCGCACGCCGTGGCCCCACCCACGAGCAGGACGGCGGCCAGGACGGCGCCGGCGGTTTTGTTGCGGTGTACGAGCATGTTGGAGTCCCCACCCCTGGTGTGATTGTTTGATTGATTTCGACCTTACGTGGCGTGATCCACGCCGTCGTGCGCATTTCCCGTCAATCCGTGCAGGTGTGGCGCGCTCCACACAAGGTCAGGCAAAGAAAACGGGCCCCTCGGCTCCCGTGAGGGAGCCGAGGGGCCCGTTCTGCCGTTCAGCGAGCCCGAGGGCTCAGAGCCGTGAGGCTCAGACCGCGGCCGGGTCTTCCTCGACGAGGAGGTTCCGGGTGCGGTTCGAGTCCAGCTGAATGCCGGGACCCATCGTGGTGCTCAGGGCGGCCTTCTTGATGTAACGGCCCTTCGCGGCGGACGGCTTCAGACGAAGGATCTCGTCCAGGGCCGCGCCGTAGTTCTCGACGAGCTGCTCATCGGAGAAGGAGACCTTGCCGATGATGAAGTGCAGGTTCGAGTGCTTGTCGACGCGGAACTCGATCTTGCCACCCTTGATCTCGGTGACAGCCTTGGCGACGTCCATCGTGACGGTGCCGGTCTTCGGGTTCGGCATGAGGCCACGGGGACCGAGCACGCGGCCGAGGCGGCCGACCTTGCCCATGAGGTCCGGGGTGGCGACAACGGCGTCGAACTCGTTGAGGCGGTTGCCCTTCGCGATCTCGTTGATCAGCTCGTCGTCGCCGACGATGTCGGCGCCGGCGGCTTCCGCGGCCGCAGCACGGTCACCGGTCGCGAAGACCAGGACCCGGGCGGTCTTGCCGGTGCCGTGCGGGAGGTTCACGGTGCCGCGGACCATCTGGTCGGCCTTGCGCGGGTCTACACCCAGGCGGAAGGCGACCTCGACGGTGCTGTCGAACTTGGTGGCGGAGGTCTCCTTGGCGAGACGGACGGCCTCGAGCGGGGCGTACTGCTTCTCCCGGTCGACCTTGGCGTCCGCAGCGCGGAGAGTCTTGCTGCGCTTCACTTCTGCTCCTGTGTTGTGACTTCAGGCGTGGAGTCGTGGTGCGGACCAGCGCTTGGCCCTACCACTGGTGTTGCCGGGCGGTGTGGCTGAATCAGCCTTCGACCGTGATGCCCATCGAACGCGCGGTGCCGGCGATGATCTTCTCGGCCGCGTCGATGTCGTTGGCGTTGAGGTCAGGCATCTTGAGCGTGGCGATCTCGCGGACCTGGTCACGCGTGAGCTTCGCGACCTTGGTCTTGTGCGGCTCGCCGGAGCCCTTCTCCACGCCCGCGCTCTTCAGGATGAGGCGCGCGGCCGGCGGAGTCTTGGTGATGAAGGTGAAGGAACGGTCGTCGTAGACCGTGATCTCCACCGGCACGACCATGCCACGCTGCGACTCGGTCGCGGCGTTGTAGGCCTTGCAGAACTCCATGATGTTGACGCCGTGCTGACCGAGCGCGGGGCCGACCGGCGGAGCCGGGTTGGCCGCACCGGCCTTGATCTGGAGCTTGATAAGCCCCGTGATCTTCTTCTTCTTGGGAGGCATTGCTCTCTCCGGGTCCTAGTGAGAGTTTTCGCCTTCATCCGGTCATCCGGATGGAGGCATACCGCACCACGATAACGGGTATCGGTGCGAGGCTAAAAACCGAGCAGGTCAGACCACCCTTTTCGGGGCGATCTGACCTGTTCGAAGCAGTTGCTCAGAGGAACGTGATCAGTTCTTCTGGATCTGGTCGAAGCTGAGCTCGACCGGGGTCTCGCGGCCGAAGATCTCGACGAGACCCTTGACCTTCTTCGAGTCCGGGTTGATCTCGTTGATCGTCGCCTGCAGCGTCGCGAACGGGCCGTCGGTGACGGTGACCGAGTCGCCGACCTCGAAGTCGAGGACCTCGATGGTGCGCTTGACGGCGGGCGCGGGCAGGCCCGCGGCCTCGGCGGCGGCCTTGTCGGCCTTCTCCTTGGCCTCCGGCGCGAGCATCTTGAGGATCTCGTCCAGGGTCAGCGGGTACGGGTCGTAGGCGTTGCCGACGAATCCGGTGACACCGGGGGTGTTGCGGACGACGCCCCAGGACTCGTTCGTCAGATCCATGCGAACGAGAACGTAGCCGGGCAGCTTGTTCTGCCGGACGTTCTTGCGCTCGCCGTTCTTGATCTGGACGATCTCTTCCTCGGGCACCTCGGCCTGGTAGATGAACTCCTCGACGTTCAGCGAGACGGCGCGCTGCTCCAGGTTCGCCTTCACGCGCTTCTCGTAGCCCGCGTAGGTGTGGATCACGTACCACTCGCCCGGCAGGGAGCGCAGCTCCTGGCGCAGGGCCTCGGTGGGGTCGACCGGCTCGGCGGGCTCGACCTCGGCGGCCTCTTCGGCAGCCTCGTCGT
Organism: Streptomyces sp. WM4235; assembly: GCF_001279725.1. Taxonomy (GTDB): domain Bacteria; phylum Actinomycetota; class Actinomycetes; order Streptomycetales; family Streptomycetaceae; genus Streptomyces. The sequence continues at coordinate 130,428 of NZ_LGDE01000436.1, forward strand.
CCTCGGCCTCTTCGGCGTCCTCGTCGGTCTCGACTTCGTCGGTGGCCTCTTCGGCCTCCGCGTCGTCCTCGGCCTGCGCGTCACCCTCGTCCTCGACGTGCAGCGCGGCCTCTTCGGCCGCGGCACCCGCCTCGGCGTCGGCGAGCTCGGCTTCGTCGGGGTCCACGGCGTCTGCAGCCTCGACGATGTCGAGCTCGTCCTCGACGGACTCGACGGAGTCGGGGCTCACGTTCAGGTTCGGGTCAGACACGGTGGCTGCTTCTTCCTGGATACAAAAGGTGGTCGAACATGCGAAAACGGGCGGCACCCATCAAGGCGCCGCCCTCCGCGGGGATCAGCCGAAGACGAACTTGATGGCTTCCTGGAACCCATAGTCAATCACGGTCACCAGACCGATCATGATGACGACGAAGACAATCACCACGGTGGTGTACGTCGTGAGTTGGTTGCGGGTCGGCCATACAACCTTGCGGAGTTCCGCGACGATCTGGCGGTAGAACAGCGCGAGCCGGCCCAGAGGGCCCTTCTTGCCGCGCTTGCCGCCCTTGCGGGCCTTCTTCTCGCGAGTGTCGTCCTCGGCGTCAGGCATGTCGATGGAGCCCAGGGCGTCCGTCACGTCTCTCACCTGAATCCGGGTCGTGGCCGTAGCCGCGCCCGGTTGCGCCGCACGGCGTTGCATCGAAGTACGTACCTGCGCACACATCCGAGAAGGAGTGTGGAGCAGGGCCGGAGGGACTCGAACCCCCAACCGCTGGTTTTGGAGACCAGTGCTCTACCAATTGAGCTACGACCCTTTGCGTTCCCCAACCTACCGCATCCGAGCGAGTGCACGGAGTGCGCACGCTTTGGAGCTGTCGGCGAGGTCCAACGACAGGTGAGCATACGTGCTCCTGGCCCTGACGTCGAACAGAAGCCGCCGGGAAGGGCGTCCGGATCTCGTGCGTCCGGTACCTGAAACGGTGTGCGGCGCTTCCGGGCCGTCTGGGACGATTGGACCCATGACCTCTGCAACGCCTTCCTCCGAGCGCCGGGTGTCCGCCCGTATCGGCGCCATTTCCGAGTCCGCCACCCTCGCCGTGGACGCCAAGGCCAAGGCCCTCAAGGCCGCCGGGCGCCCGGTGATCGGCTTCGGCGCGGGCGAGCCCGACTTCCCGACGCCGGACTACATCGTCGAGGCCGCCGTCGAGGCCTGCCGCAACCCGAAGAACCACCGTTACACGCCGGCGGGCGGTCTGCCCGAGCTGAAGGCGGCAATCGCCGCGAAGACGTTGCGCGACTCCGGCTACGAGGTCGACGCCTCCCAGATCCTGGTGACCAACGGCGGCAAGCAGGCGATCTACGAGGCGTTCGCGGCCATCCTCGACCCGGGCGACGAGGTCATCGTCCCGGCTCCGTACTGGACCACCTACCCCGAGTCGATCCGCCTCGCGGGCGGCGTCCCGGTGGAGGTCGTCGCCGACGAGACCTCCGGCTACCGGGTCTCGGTCGAGCAGCTGGAGGCCGCGCGCACCGAGCGCACCAAGGTCGTCCTCTTCGTCTCCCCCTCCAACCCGACGGGCGCCGTCTACTCCGAGGCCGACGCCGAGGCGATCGGCCGCTGGGCCGCCGACAAGGGTCTGTGGGTCCTGACGGACGAGATCTACGAGCACCTGGTCTACGGCGACGCGAAGTTCGTCTCGCTGCCGGCGATCGTTCCCGAGCTGGCCGACAAGTGCATCATCGTGAACGGCGTCGCCAAGACGTACGCGATGACGGGTTGGCGCGTGGGCTGGATCATCGGCCCGAAGGACGTCGTGAAGGCCGCGACCAACCTCCAGTCCCACGCCACCTCCAACGTCTCCAACGTGGCGCAGGTCGCGGCGCTGGCCGCCGTGTCCGGCAACCTGGACGCGGTCCACGAGATGCGCGTCGCCTTCGACCGCCGCCGCCAGACGATCGTGCGGATGCTGAACGAGATCGACGGCGTGTTCTGCCCGACGCCCGAGGGCGCCTTCTACGTGTACCCGTCGGTCAAGGACGTGCTCGGCAAGGAGATCCGCGGCAAGCGCCCGCAGACCTCCGTCGAGCTGGCCGCGCTGATCCTCGACGAGGCCGAGGTCGCGGTCGTCCCGGGCGAGGCCTTCGGCACCCCGGGTTACCTCCGTCTCTCGTACGCCCTGGGCGACGAGGACCTGGTGGAGGGCGCGTCCCGGATCCAGAAGCTGCTGGCGGAGGCCAAGGCCTAGTCCTGCGGGGCTTTCCGAGCGGTTCGCGAGCGGCGGTTCCCCGGTCCCGGGGAGCCGCCGCTCGTGCGTCCACGTGGCCCCTCGGGGTTCGCTCACGCGTTCGAGCAAGACCCCGATGGGTAAAACGCCCTCCCGCTCGGCGCGTGAGTACGGCAGGATCACCGGATGGAGCACGTACGCGATCTCACGCTTCTGCCGAAAGCCCACCTCCACCTGCACTTCACCGGCTCGATGCGCCCGTCGACCCTGCTGGAGCTCGCCGACAAGTACGGCGTGCGCCTGCCCGAGGCGCTGACGGGCGGGGAGCCGCCCAAGCTGCGGGCCACCGACGAGCGGGGCTGGTTCCGCTTCCAGCGGCTCTACGACACGGCCCGGTCCTGTCTGCGCGAGCCCGACGACATCCGCAGGCTGGTGCGCGAGGCCGCCGAGGAGGACGTGCGGGACGGCAGCGGCTGGTTGGAGATCCAGGTGGATCCCACCTCCTACGCCCCGCTCCTCGGCGGGATGATCCCGGCCGTGGAGATCATCCTCGACGCCGTGGACGCGGCCTCCCGGGAGACCGGCCTGGGGATGCGGGTGATCATCGCGGCCAACCGCATGAAGCACCCCCTCGACGCCCGCACCCTGGCCCGGCTCGCCGTCCGGTACGCCGATCGCGGCATCGTCGGCTTCGGTCTCTCCAACGACGAACGGCGCGGGATGGCCCGTGACTTCGACCGGGCCTTCGCCATCGCCCGCGAGGGCGGTCTGCTGGCGGCCCCGCACGGCGGGGAGCTGACCGGCCCGGCCTCGGTACGGGACTGTCTGGACGACCTGGACGCCTCCCGCATCGGGCACGGAGTGCGGGCGGCCGAGGATCCGCGGCTGCTGAAGCGGCTCGCTGACCGGCAGGTCACCTGTGAGGTCTGCCCGGCGTCCAACGTGGCCCTGGGCGTCTACGAGCGCCCCGAGGACGTGCCGCTGCGCACGCTCTTCGAGGCGGGGGTGCCGATGGCGCTGGGGGCGGACGACCCGCTGCTGTTCGGGTCCCGGCTCGCGGCCCAGTACGAGATCGCGCGCCGCCACCACGGTTTCACGGACGCGGAGTTGGCGGAGCTGGCCCGGCAGTCGGTGCGCGGTTCGGCCGCGCCGGAGGACGTCCAGGGGAAGCTGCTGGCGGGGATCGACCACTGGCTCACCGGGTGAGCCGCAGGTCTCCCTCGTAACAGTCGGCCCGGACCCGGTCGCCGTCCACGAAGCCGATCTCCAGGTGGGTGCGCCCGGTCTCGGGGACGGCGTACTCGGCCACGGTGGCGACGGTCTCGCCGAGGTGGCGCAGGAAGGGGTGGTCGCCGAGGTCCTCGCCGACCTCGATGCGGCCCCACTCCCCCATGTCGTAGGGCGCGTGCGGGGACTCCGACTCGACGATGAGGCACTGGTCGGACCCGGTGGTGATGCGAGTGGACTCGCCCTCGTTGTCGATCAGCCACACGTCGAGCGGCGCCTCGGAGCGTTCGCCCTCGTAGACGTGCCAGGACGCGACGACGCTGCTGATCGTGCGTCCCACCAGCCGGGTGGGGTCCGTGCCGGCACCGTGCAGGGGGCATTGCATGGCGGCCGGGACTCCTCAGATGCTGACGCCGACCGTCACCGGTTCGTTGACCAGGGTGACGCCGAAGGCCGCGTGGACGCCCGCGACGACCTCGCGGGCCAGGGCGAGGAGGTCCTCGGTGGTGGCCTCGCCGCGGTTGGTGAGGGCGAGGGTGTGTTTGGTGGAGATGCGGGCGGGGCCGGTGCCGTAGCCCTTGGTGAAGCCGGCCTTGTCGATCAGCCAGGCCGCGCTGGTCTTCGTCCGGCCGTCGCCGGCGGGGTAGGCGGGCGGGGCGGTCTCGGCGCCGAGGCGGTCCTGGACTCGGGCGAGGAAGGCGGCGTACGCCTCGTCGGTCAGGATCGGGTTGTGGAAGAACGAGCCGGCCGACCAGGTGTCGTGGTCGGCGGGGTCCAGGACCATGCCCTTGCCGGCGCGCAGGCGCAGTACGGTCTCGCGGGCGGTGGCGGCCGGGACCCGGTCACCGGCCTCCACGCCGAGGGCGCGGGCGGTCTCGGGGTACTTGATCGGCGCGGACAGGCCGCCGGCGTCTTCGAGGGCGAAGCGCACGCGCAGGACCACGTACCGGTCGGGCTGGTCCTTGAAGGTGCTGTTGCGGTAGCGGAAGCCGCACGCGTCGGCGGGGAGGGTGACCGTTTCGCCGGTGGTGCGGTCGTAGGCGACGACCTCGGTGATGGTGTCGCAGACCTCCTGGCCGTACGCCCCGACGTTCTGGATGGGCGTGGCGCCGGCGGAGCCCGGGATCCCGGCGAGGCACTCGACGCCGGCGAGGCCGGCTTCGACGGTGCGGGCGACGGCGTCGCTCCAGTTCTCGCCGGCGGCGAGCTCCAGGCGCGTGCCGTCGAGGGTGAACCCGGTGGTGGCGATGCGCAGGGCGGTGCCGGCGAATCCCCGGTCACCGATGACGAGGTTGCTGCCGCCGCCGATGATCAGCAGCGGGGTGCCGGTCGCGTCCGCGGCACGGACGGCGGCGATCACCTCGGCGTCGGTGGTCGCGGTGACCAGGCGGGCCGCGGGTCCGCCGAGGCGGAAGGTGGTCAGCGGGGCGAGGGGGGCGTCGTGGAGTTCCTGCACGGGGACAAGAGTACGGTCCGTCCCCCTCGCATCCCTGCGGGGCCACGGACCGTACCGGTTCTTCGCCCGTGTCGGCGGGGCGCCCGCCGACACGGGGCCCTGCCTCAGCCGGCGGCGGGCACCTTGACCGGGGCCGGGGAGGCGGCTTCGGGGCCGGGGAGGCCTTGGTCCCGGGTCTTGGCCCTGCCCGGGAGCAGGAGGGCGAGGCCGGCGGCGAGGGCTACGGCGACGGCGCCGATCCACAGGGCGGGGATCGTGCCGTCGGTGAAGGCCTGGGGGCTCTCGTAGCCGCCCTGGGCGGAGAAGACCGAGGCGAGGACGGCGACTCCGAGAGCGCCGCCGACCTCGCGGAGGGCGTTGTTGGTGCCGGAGGCCTTGCCCTGGTCGGCGGGGGCCACGGTGGACATCAGCACGTTGGCGGCGGGGGCGAAGTACAGGGCCATGCCGATGCCGCTGAGGACGAGGGCGGGGAGCTGGGCGGCGTACGAGACGTCGGCGCTGAGGATCACCGCGAACCAGCCGAGTCCGAGGGCCTGGAACGCCAGTCCGGCGGCGACGACCGGCCGGCCCCCGATGCGGTCGGAGAGGATGCCGGCGATCGGCGCGACGATCATCGGCATGCCGGTCCAGGGGAGCATGCGCAGTCCGGCCTCGGTGGGCGAGTAGCCGGCGACGCCCTGGAGGAACTGGGCGAGCAGGAAGATCGAGCCGAACATGCCGAGGAACATCAGCAGGCTGGCCAGGTTGATCCCGAGGAAGCCCCGGTTACGGAAGAGCCGCATGGGGAGCATGGGGTTCGCGTGGCGTATCCCGTGGCGGATGAAGGCGCCGACGAGCGCGCTGCCGACGATCAGGCCGGTGAGCACGGGGGCGCTGGTCCAGCCGTCGGAGTTGGCGTTGACCAGGGCGTAGACGATGCCGAAGAGGCCGCCGCTGATGAGGATCGTGCCGGGGACGTCGAGGCGGGAGTCGGGAGCCGTGGACTCGGCGAGGCGCAGTCGGGCGAGGGGGATCAGCGCGAGACCGATCGGCACGTTGAGCCAGAAGATCCACTGCCAGGAGATGTGTTCGGTGAGGCTGCCGCCGATGAGGGGGCCGCTGGCGACGGCGAGGCCGGTGACGGCTCCGTAGATGCCGAGGGCCATGCCGCGGCGGGCGGCCGGGACGGCGGCGGTGAGGAGGGTGAGGGTGAGCGGCATCATGATCGCCGCGCCCACGCCCTGGACGGCCCGGGCGGCGATCAGCTCGTCTATGCCGGGTGAGAGGGCCGCGGCGGCGGAGGCGCCGGTGAAGATCGAGAGCCCGACGATGAACAGCCGGCGGCGGCCGAACCGGTCACCGAGGGCGGAGCCGAACATGAGGAGCACGGCGAAGGTGAGCGTGTAGGCGTTCACCGTCCACTCCAGGTCCTCCAGCTTGCCGCCGAGGTCCTCGCGGATCGCGGGCAGGGCGGTGGTGACGACGAGGTTGTCGAGGGCCGCCATGAAGCTGGCGACGCCGGTGAGGATGAGGGCCCAGACGGCGGGTGCCTTGAGCCTGGTGTCGGCGCTCGTGTCGCCGGGTGCGGTGCCTTGCCTGTCCACGTTTCCCCCTACGGATCTGCCTGTTAGTTATCGATGACTAACTTCCTTGCCCGTACGACCGCCGGGACGGGGTCGAACGGTGTCCCGGCCGATGACGCGCGGCCGGTCGCGCGCTACGCGCTCGTACGGATGTCGGTCTCGGGGCCGCCCGCCTCGTCCAGCAGGCGGCACCCCTCCCAGACGCGGTGCTCGGGCGGGAAGCCCAGGGCGGAGAGGGTGTTGATGAGCATCCCGTGCGCCATGAAGCCGGCGGTCTGGTCGGCATCGCCGCCGATCGCCGCCCGCACGGTGTCCCACAGGCGCATCCAACCGGCCCGGACCATCACCCCGAACTCCGTCTCCCCCTCGGCCTCGGCGGCCGCGACGGCCACGTTCGACTGGAGTTGCATCAGGAGCTTGTCGGGGTGCTCGGCGATGAGCCGCTTGTACGCCTCCGCCATGGCCTTGAGCGCGTCCTCGCCACCGAGGCCCTCGGAGGCCTCCTCGAAGGCGAGCCGAATGTCCTCGGTGCAGCGGGCGACGGCTTCGATGAAGATCGCCTGCTTGCTCGGGAACAGCCGGAACAGGTACGGCTGCGAGACGCCCACCCGCTTGGCGATCGTCTCGGTGGAGGTCCCGTGGTAACCGCCACGCGCGAACTCGTGCATCGCCGCGCGAATGACGCTCTCGCGTCGCTCGTCTGCGCTCATCCTTGCCATGGAAGCAAGTTATTGCTCAATCACTAACTTTGTCAACGCTCCTCTGCGCGGGCCACCTCCCCGATCCCTTCGGCCGCGACACCGCGCGGCCGTAGCATCACGCCCGTGACCCGAACCCCACGCCTCGCCCTGATCAGCGGAAGCACCCGCGCCGGCTCGACCAACACCTCGGTGATCCTCACGGTTCCCGAGGTCCTCGGCGACGCGGCGCGCGCCACGCCCTACCTCGACCTGGCGAGGCTCCCGCACTTCAATCCGGACGACGACGTCGATCCCCTGCCGGCCGAGGTCGTCCGGCTGCGCGAGCTGATCGCGCGGGCGGATGCGGTGCTGTTCTGCACGCCGGAGTACGCGGGCGATCTTCCGGGCTCTTTCAAGAACCTGCTGGACTGGACGGTCGGCGGCGTCGAGATCGTGGACAAGCCGGTCGGTTGGATCAACGCGTCCTCGTCACCGACCGGCGCCGCCGGGGCCCATCGGGCGTTGCGCACGGTCCTCGGGTACACGGGGGCGAGCGTCGTGGAGGAGGCCTGCGCGCGGGTGCCGGTACCCCGGGCCGTCGTGGACGAGGGGACGGGGACGATCACCGACCCGGCCGTCCGTGAGGCGGTCGCGGAGGCCGCCCGCCGGCTGCTCGCCGCGGTCCCCCGGTAGGAACGCTCCCCCGTAGGACGTCCACCGCGGGTCGGCGGCGCGGCGACCGTCGGACCGGGGCGGCCCCGGTCCGACGGTCGCGGGCGCCGGCCTCAGGCCAGTCGGACCACCGCGCGCGACATGCCCAGGACCTTCTGTCCCGCGCTCATCGCCGTCAGGTCCACCCGGACCCGGTTGTCGTCCAGCTTGGCCGCCACCTTGGCGGTGACCTCGATCAGCGCGCCCTCCTCGTCGTTCGGGACGACGACGGGCTTGGTGAAGCGCACCCCGTACTCGACGACCGCACCCGGGTCGCCCAGCCAGTCGGTGACCACCCGGATCGCCTCGGCCATGGTGAACATGCCGTGCGCGATCACGTCCGGGAGCCCGACCTCCTTGGCGAACTTCTCGTTCCAGTGGATCGGGTTGAAGTCGCCGGAGGCGCCCGCGTACCGGACGAGCGTGGCGCGCGTCACGGGGAAGGAGGCCGCCGGGAGTTCGGTGCCGACCTCCACGTCGGCGTACTGGATCTGCGCGGTCATCTCAGGCCTCCTGGGGAGCGCGGGACACGAGCTTGGTCCACGCCGTCACCACGTGCTCGCCGGAGGCGTCGTGGACCTCGCCCCGGATGTCGATGATGTCGTTGCCCGCGAGCGACTTCACGGCCTCGATGGTGGAGGTCACGGAGAGCCGGTCGCCGGCCCGCACGGGGCGGACGTACGCGAACTTCTGGTCGCCGTGCACGACGCGGCTGTAGTCCAGACCCAACTGCGGGTCCTCGATGACCTGGCCCGCCGCCTGGAACGTGATGGCGAACACGAAGGTCGGCGGCGCGATCACGTCCTGGTGGCCGAGCGCCTTCGCGGCTTCGGGGTCGGTGTAGACGGGATTCTCGTCGCCTACGGCGACGGCGAATTCGCGGATCTTCTCCCGGCCGACCTCGTACGGATCGGTGGGCGGGTAGCTCCGCCCCACGAAGGTCTGGTCGAGGGCCATGGCTCACTACCTCCTGTTGAGGGACATGAAAGTCACGCGGAACACGTCACGGATCACCGACCGCGCCCCTCGGGCGCGGGGACGTCACGCACGGGGAACAGAGGTGGGGCCGGGAGGGATCCGGACGCGGAAACGACACGAGGCCGCCCCCCGATGAAAGGGGACGGCCTCGTGACGGTGCCTGTATTCGAGACTCGCCAGGATCAGCGGGTCTCGCGGTGCGCGGTGTGCGAGTTGCAACGCGGGCAGTGCTTCTTCATCTCAAGACGGTCCGGGTCGTTACGCCGGTTCTTCTTGGTGATGTAGTTCCGCTCCTTGCACTCCACGCAGGCCAGCGTGATCTTCGGGCGGACGTCGGTGGCAGCCACGTGAGTGCTCCTTGACGGACAATTGGGACGGATGAACGCATACAAGAGTAGCCGACCGGGAGACCGACCCCGCAATCGGCTACTGTGTGTAGCGGCGACCGGACTTGAACCGGTGACACAGCGATTATGAGCCGCTTGCTCTACCGACTGAGCTACGCCGCTTTGATGTGATCGACTCCCCACCCGAGGGTGGGGAACCTCTCTCACCAGAGCCCCAATGCGGAATCGAACCGCAGACCTTCTCCTTACCATGGAGACGCTCTACCGACTGAGCTATTGGGGCGAGCGAGGAAGACATTACACGGTTGCCCGCCGATCGCCCAAATCCTTTGCGGGGACCGGGCTCCGAGCGGTCGGGGCCGGATTGCGGAATCGGCCCGCACACCTCTCCCGCCTCCATTTCCACGACTTTCCGGGTCGAATGTGGGCGAGGTCACACGGTTCGCACCGGTGATTCCGCCCCGATCTCACGCTCTGTGCATCCCGAGCGGCCTCGCACTCCGGATCGCGCCGCGGAGGCACCACACCGGTACGACTATTTCGCTCCTCCGCGAACCGGAGACCCCCGCGCCCTAGGCTCGGGGCACGCTGCGTGATCTTGGGCCGCGGGCCGCGGCCACGGACCCGGGAAGCGCCCGAGCCACCGCAGGAGCGCGATGTCCGACAGCCCGCCGCAGCAGCCGTCCCACTCCCCGCACGGCGGCCGGGGCGAGGGTGGCGGCCATGGGCCCGCACACGGCCCCCGGAGTCACGCGGGTGGTCCCGCGACCGGCCCCGAGTCCACCACCCTGCTGCTCGCCGGCGCCCGCCTCACCGACGGCCGCACCGTCGACGTCCGGCTGGGCGGGGGCGGCCGCATCCAGGCCGTCGGGACCCCCGGGAGCCTGCCCGCCCCCGCGCTGTCCCGCGTCGACCTGACCGGGTACCTGCTGCTGCCGGCCCCCGCCGAGCCGCACGCGCACGGCGACACCGCCCTGACCGCGGACGGTGAGGGGCCCGTCTCCCACGCCCCCGACGAGGTGCAGCGCCGGGCCACCGAGGCGGCGCTGCTCCAGCTCGGGCACGGCGCCACCGCCCTGCGCTCGCACGTACGGATCGGCGACGTCCACGGGCTCGGCCCGATGGAGGCCGTGCTCCAGGCCCGCCGCTCGCTGCGCGGCCTCACCGACCTGACCACCGTCGCCGTGCCCCGGCTGCTGACCGGGGTCGCCGGGGCGGACGGACTCGCCATGCTCCGTGACGCGGTCAAGATGGGGGCCTCCGTGATCGGTGGTTGCCCGGACCTCGACCCCGATCCCACCGGCTTCGTCGAGGCCGTCCTGGAACTCGCCGCCGAGCACGGCTGCCCCGTGGACCTCCACACGGACGGGGACGACCCGGTGCGTCTGGCCCGGCTCGCGGCCATGGCCGGCGGGCTGCGCCCCGGTGTCGGCATCGGCCCCTGTGGTGGTCTGTCCCGTCTCCCGCTGGACGTGGCGACCCGCGCCGCCGACCAACTGGCCGCGGCCGGCGTACGGGTCACCTGCCTGCCCCAGGGGGACTGCGCGGCCCTGGAGCGGCGGGGCCTGCGCACCGCACCGGTCCGGCTGCTCCGTGCCGCCGGGGTCCGGGTCGCGGCCGGGAGCGGGGCCCTGCGCGACGCCGGCAACCCGGTGGGCCGGGGTGACCCGCTCGAAGCGGCGTACCTGCTGGCCTCGCAGGGCGGGCTCCGGGCGGCGGAGGCCTACGAGACGGTCAGCGCCTGCGCCCGCGAGGCCATGGGCCTGCCCGAGGTGCGGGTGGAGGCGGGCTTCCCGGCGGAGTTGCTCGCGGTGCGCGGGGACCGGATCGCCGGGGTGCTCTCGCTGGCGTACAGCCGGATCGTGATCCACCGGGGGCGTGTCGTAGCCCGGACGAGTGCCGTACGGGAGTACTGCGACTCGGCGGTCGCGGTGGCCCTGGACCTGCCCCGGCAGGGGCGTACCGAGCCCGGCCCCTGAGCGGCGGGGGCCGTTCGCCGCCGCTTCGCGGGCGCGGGCGCCCCGCTCGACGTACGGTCGGGGCATGCGCATCGTCATCGCGGGTGGACACGGTCGGATCGCGCTGCGGCTGGAGCGGCTGCTCTCCGCGCGCGGGTACGAGGTCGCGGGCATCGTCCGCGACCCGGAGCAGGGCGACGACCTGCGGGACGCGGGGGCCGAACCGGTGCTCTGCGACCTGGAGTCGGCGACCGTCGAGCACGTGGCGGGGATCCTCCAGGGCGCCGACGTGGCCGTCTTCGCGGCCGGGGCGGGAGCGGGCAGCGGTATCGAACGCAAGGACACCGTGGACCGGGGCGCGGCCGTCCTCTTCGCCGACGCGGCCGAACGGGCCCGCGTACGGCGCTTCCTGATGGTCTCCTCGATGGGCGCCGACGCCCGCCACGACGGGGACGAGGTCTTCGACCACTACCTGCGGGCGAAGGGCGAGGCCGACGACCACCTCCGCACCCGGCTGGGCCTGGAGTGGACGATCCTGCGCCCGGGCGCGCTCACCGATCAGGCCGGTACGGGCCTGGTCCGCCTGGAGGCGGACACGGGCCGGGGGTCGATCCCGCTCGACGACGTCGCGGCGGTCCTCGCGGAGCTGATCGAGACCCCGGCGACGGCGGGCCTGATCCTGGAACTGCTCTCGGGCTCGACGCCGGTCTCGGTGGCCGTCAAGGACGTGGCGGGCAACTGACGTCGGACGCGGGTCCCGGGCCCGGCCCGCGGGTCGTTCAGAACTCGGCGCTCACCTTGTCGTCCGAACGGCCCACCGAGTCCTGCCGGAACCGGTGCTCGTACGTCCGCCGGATGCGCTCGATGCGCGCGCCGCGCTCCTGCGCCTCCTTCTCGGGGTACAGCAACACCACCTCGTACGAGGTCTCGTGGACGATCCGGCCGTCATGGCCGCGCCATTGGCCCCGCCCGTGGTGGACGGTGAGTCCCTCGGGGAAGGCCGGGGTGATCTCGCCGTCCAGGAAGCGGGTGAACTCCCCCTCGCCGACCGGCCCCTGGCCGCCCGGGCGGTCACTGCCGAAGTAGAGCCGCGTCTCCTGGTACGGCTCCCCCACCTGGGTGTCCAGAGCCGCCCCGACCAGGGCCGGGATGCCGGCGCCGAGCAGCGCGAGCAGGACGCCGCCGCCGACCTTGCCTCGTGTGTCCGATGTCCGATGCACGCCCCGTGAACGACCCGACGTCCCCATCGTTGCGCGGGAGGCGCCCGATAGGGTCACTGCGGATTCGGCCGCGGGGACGGTCGTACGAGGCACCGGAGTGGGGCGAATGGGCGACGGCGACTGGCGGATCGGCGAGGCGGAGGGAGCCCGGCTCGCCGCCCGGTGGTGGAAGTGGGCCCTGTCCGCGCCGGAGGACCGCAGCCCCGTCGGTGACACCACGGGGCGCAACGCCGGATGGCGGCAGCCCGAGGACCTGTGGTTCCTCGCCGGGACGCACGGCGGCCGGGTGGTGCGGCGGTGCACGGTCCCGAGCGGCCGGAGGTTGTTCTTCCCGGTGCTGAACACCCAGCGGGCGGCGGTCCCGTTCGTCACCAGACCGTGGACGCCGACCGTGGCGCGGGCGCGTGCGGCCCTGAACAGCGTGCCGCTGAGGCTGGAGGAGTTCTCGTCGAGGCCGTTCCAGTCGCTGGGGATACCCCGGGTCGCCTGGGGCCTGTGGTGCGGACTCGGCCCGCTCCCGGCGGGTCAGTACGTACTGGAGATCGCGGCGTCCGCGACGAACGGCTTCTGGGTCGACATCACGTACCACCTGACGGTGGAGTGAGGGCGGCCGGGGAACGAAGAAGGCCCCCGTTCACTGGGTGAACGGGGGCCTCTTTCGCGTGGCGGCGCCAGGGTTCGAACCTGGGTAGGCTGAGCCGGCAGATTTACAGTCTGCTCCCTTTGGCCACTCGGGCACACCGCCAAGAGATGTTGCCGTTTTTCCGCCTTGCGGCGGCGCTCCGTGGCAACGACGTAAACAATACCCGATGGCCGGGGGTGCTTCGCCACAGGATTGATCAGCGCCGCACGTGGGCGTGGTGGCTAGGCTTTGCGGAGCGGGCCGGGGTTGTCCGGCCGCGCCCTCCGGGGCATCACACAGCCGACTTCAAGGAGCCACAGCACATGGCCGACTCCAGTTTCGACATCGTCTCGAAGGTCGAGCGGCAGGAGGTCGACAACGCCCTCAACCAGGCCGCCAAGGAGCTCTCCCAGCGTTACGACTTCAAGGGGACGGGCGCGTCGATCGCCTGGTCCGGCGAGAAGATCCTGCTGGAGGCGAACTCCGAGGAGCGCGTGAAGGCCGTCCTCGACGTCTTCGAGACCAAGCTGGTCAAGCGCGGGATCTCGCTCAAGGCCCTGGACGCCGGTGAGCCGCAGCTGTCCGGCAAGGAGTACAAGATCTTCGCGACGATCGAGGAGGGCATCTCCCAGGAGAACGCGAAGAAGGTCGCGAAGATCATTCGTGACGAGGGTCCCAAGGGCGTCAAGGCTCTGGTCCAGGGCGATGAGCTGCGCGTCAGCTCCAAGAGCCGCGACGACCTCCAGACCATCCAGGCCCTCCTCAAGGGCAAGGACCTGGACTTCGCGATCCAGTTCGTGAACTACCGCTGATCAGGGCCTCTGACCCGCACCAACGCTTCTAGGTGAGCTTGGCAGGGCACAACGGGGGCACTGCGCCGAGGACCGCCTCGACGGCTGCCCGCGTTGTGCCCTCGCCGTCCGGCCGCAGGTGCGCCACAGGTGCGGCTCGGCGGGCCTGTCGGAAAAATCGCCGGCGCCGGGGTGGGGCGGGCCGGCTATGATCACGGCAAGCGGGGTCGTAGCACAGAGGTAGTGCGCCTACACAGCATGGAGGAGGACGCCGGTTCGAATCCGGCCGCCCCGCCCCTTCCACTTTGAACGGCCGTTCATCGGCCTGCCGTCGAGAGATCCGGCAGAGCCGCGTCCCGCGCGCGGTCGTGAGGCCGCCCGCGACGTGTCGGCCGCCGTTCCCGCGGCCGTGACCCCGCCCGCGGCGAGGGACCCACGCGGTGAGGGATCCACGCGGTGAGGCGTCCACCGGCAACGAGGTGAAGAGGCCCGTCACGGCTGCGCTCGTTCGTATCCGTGGACGGGCTCGCGGCGCTCTGGCGCCGATGGTTGCCGGTTCGGGGCGGTGCCCCGTCGCCCCCGGCCCGTCCGGGTGGTGGACCGCGCGTGTGCGGGGCGTGTGCGGCGCGTGCTCCGCCGCGGGCCCCTGTGGTCACTGGGCACGGGCCGGTGCGCCCACCACGCTGGGTGACAACCATCCATCACGTGGCAGGGGGTTCTCGCATGCCTGGGGCCGGTACGTTTCGCGAAGACTTCGGGGCGTCCGTCGTCGTCGCGCTCGTCGCGCTGCCGCTCTGTGTCGGCGTCGCCGTCGCCTCCGGGGTGCCGGCCGAACTCGGCATCGTCACCGGGGTGGTCGGAGGCCTCGTCACCGGCTGGTTCCGCGGGAGTTCGCTCCAGGTCAGTGGCCCGGCCGCGGGGCTGACCGTACTCGTCTACGAGGCCGTGCGGGCGTACGGTCTGCCCGCGCTCGGGGCGCTGGTGGTGGCTGCCGGGCTGCTGCAACTCGCCATGGGGGCGCTCCGGCTCGGGCGGTGGTTCCGGGCGATCTCCGTCGCCGTGGTGCAGGGGATGCTGGCCGGGATCGGGCTCGTGCTGATCGCGGGTCAGTTGTACGCGCTGGGCGGGGTCCGGGCCCCCGGGCAGACCCTCGCGAAGCTGGGTGGGGTGCACGTGCTCGGGGCGCAGGCCGACTGGGCCGCCGTGGCGCTCGGGGCCGGGACCATCGCCGTGATGGTGCTCTGGCGGCGCGCGCCGGCCCGGATCAGGCTCGTACCGGGGGCGCTCGTCGGGGTGGCGGCGGCGACCGCCGCGGCCGCGCTGTTGCGGCTCCCGGTGGACCGGGTGCGGGTGAAGGGCGTGCTGGAGGCGGTGACCCTGCCGGCCGTGGACGACTTCGGGGTGCTGCTGTCGGTGGGAGCCGTCGGGACGGTGGTGGCGCTCGCGCTGATCGCGTCCGCGGAGACCCTGTTCAGCGCGGCGGCCGTCGACCGCATGCACGACGGGCCGCGCACCCACTACGACCGGGAGCTGGTCGCCCAGGGCGTCGGGAACCTCACCTGCGGGCTGCTCGGGGCGCTGCCGATGACCGCCGTGATCGTGCGCAGCGCCGCGAACGTGGAGGCGGGGGCGCGGACCCGGGCGGCGCGGGTGATGCACGGGGGTTGGCTGTTGTTGTTCGCCGTGGCTCTGCCGCAGGTGCTGGAGGTGGTGCCGCTCGCGGCACTGGCCGGGGTGCTGCTGCACGCCGGATGGAAGCTGCTGCCGGCCAGGGCGGTGGCCGCGCTGTGGCGGACGCACCGGGGCGAGGCGGTGGTGCTGGTGGTGACCGCGTCGGCGATCGTGGCGACCAACCTGTTCGAGGGGGTGCTCATCGGACTGGGTCTGGCCGTCGCCAAGGCGGCCTGGGAGACCTCCCACGTGCACCTGGAGGAGGTGTGGGAGGGGGACGTGCTGTGTGTCCGGGTGCTGGGTAACGCCAACTTCCTGCGGCTGCCGAAGCTGTTGGACTCCCTGGACGCGCTGCCGCCCGGGCAGCGCGTACGGCTGGACCTGGGCGGGCTGCGGCACCTCGACCACGCCTGCCTGACGGCCCTCGACGGATGGGAGCGGGCCCGTGCCCGTACGCCCCTCCCCGGCCGCGAGGGCGTCGCCTAGGGCGACGCCCGGGGCCCGCGAGCCGGGTCAGCGGGAGGCGAAGGGGGCGTCGGTCGGGACGATCTCGCGGCCCAGCGGGAGCAGGGAGAGCGGGACCATCTTGAAGTTGGCGATGCCGAAGGGGATGCCGATGATCGTGACGCAGAGCGCGATGCCGGTGACGATGTGGCCGAGGGCCAGCCACCAGCCCGCCAGGACCAGCCACAGGACGTTGCCGACGCAGGAGCCGGCGCCGGAGTCGTGTCGCTCGACGGTCGTGTAGCCGAAGGGCCACAGGGCGTACACCGCGATGCGGAAGGCGGCGATGCCGAAGGGGATGCCGATGATGGTGATGCAGAGGATCACACCCGCGAGGCAGTAGCCGAGGAACAGCCAGACGCCGCTGAGTACGAGCCAGATCACGTTCAGGATTGTCTTCACTGCGTACGGCCTGCCATCTGTTCGAGCCGGGCGATGCGCTCGGCCATCGGGGGGTGCGTCGAGAACATCCTCGACAATCCCTCACCGGGGCGGAAGGGGTTGGCGATCATCATGTGACTCGCCGTCTCCAGACGTGGTTCCGGGGGCAGCGGCAGCTGCTTGGTGCCGGCGTCCAGCTTGCGCAGGGCGCTCGCCAGGGCCAGCGGGTCGCCGGTGAGCTGGGCTCCGGAGGCGTCGGCCTCGTACTCGCGCGAGCGGCTGATGGCGAGCTGGATCACGGACGCGGCCAGCGGGCCGAGAATCATGATCAGCAGCATGCCGAACAGGCCGGGTCCCTCGTCGTCGTTCGAGCGGCCGATGGGGATCAGCCAGGCGAAGTTGACCAGGAACATGATCACGGAGGCGAGTGCTCCGGCGACGGACGAGATGAGGATGTCGCGGTTGTAGACGTGGCTCAGCTCGTGGCCGATCACCCCGCGCAGCTCGCGTTCGTCGAGGATGCGCAGGATGCCCTCGGTGCAGCAGACCGCGGCATTGCGCGGGTTGCGGCCGGTGGCGAAGGCGTTGGGGGCCTCGGTCGGCGAGATGTAGAGCCGGGGCATGGGCTGGCGCGCGGAGGTGGAGAGCTCGCGGACCAGGCGGTACAGCTCGGGGGCCTCGAACTCGCTCACGGGGCGGGCGCGCATCGCGCGTAGAGCCAGCTTGTCGCTGTTCCAGTACGCGTACGCGTTCGTCCCGAGGGCGATGAGGACGGCGACGATCAGGCCGCCCCGCCCGAAGAAACTTCCGATGACGATGATGAGTGCGGACAGCCCGCCGAGGAGTACGGCGGTCTTCAGCCCGTTGTGCCGGCGGTGCACGGTACGCCCTCCAAGTGGTGCGGCAGGGGGACCCCGTCCAGGATCTTCGGTGCGAAGGGTCTCCGGTCCAGTGGACCCTTCCTTCCTGGTCAACGCGAGGTGGGGGCGTCTGGTTCCCGGGGCACGACGGGGACGCCGCACCGGTGGGCCGGGCGGCGGGGCGGCCGTGGGCATTGCTCCGTACGGGTCACGGCGTGCGGGACGGCGTGTGGGCGGGCGTGCGGGGCGGGCGGCTACTGCGGGAAGAGGCTGCCCGCGGCGAAGCGCAGGATGAGCTGCGGGGCGCCCGAGAGGACCAGGGCGGTGACTCCGGTGAGCACGATGGCGACGGTGATCGGCAGGGGGGCCTTCACCCGGGCCCCGGCGGTGGCCGCGCCCTCGCCCGCGCTCTCGCCCGCGGCCTCCCGCGGGGCGCGGAAGAGCAGGGCCGTCCAGCGCAGGTAGTAGTACAGGGCGATCACGACGTTGATCGCCATCAGCACGGCCAGCCAGCCCAGTCCGGCGTCGACCGCCGAGCGGAAGACGGTGACCTTCGCGAAGAGGCCGATGAGGCCGGGCGGCAGTCCGGCCAGGCACAGCAGGAAGAAGGCCAGGGCCAGGGCGGCGGCGGGGCGCTCGGCGTACAGGCCCCGGTAGTCGTCGATGCGGTGCAGCGGCTTGGTGCGGGCGACCAGGGCGGCCACGGCGAAGGCGCCGAGGTTCACGGCCGCGTACATGAGGGCGTAGGCGACGGTGGAGCCGATCTGGTCGCGGTCGGAGTACGCGGCGGCGGCGATCGGGACCAGCAGGTAGCCGGCCTGGCCCACCGAGGACCAGGCGAGGAGGCGGACGGCGCTGTTCGGGCGGTCGGCGGACTGGCGCAGGGCGGCGACGTTGCCGACGGTCATGGTCAGCGCGGCGAGGACGGCCAGCGCCGGGCCCCAGATGTCGGAGTACGCCGGGAAGGCGATGACGGTGACGAGGATCAGGCCGGTGAAGCCGACGGCCTTGCCGATCACCGAGAGGTAGCCCGCGATGGGCAGCGGGGCGCCCACGTAGGTGTCGGGGACCCAGAAGTGGAAGGGGACGGCCGCCGTCTTGAAGGCGAAACCGACGAGGGTGAGGGCGACGCCCGCCATGGCGAGGGTGTCGAACCGCGCGGGAACGTCTTCGAGCCGGTCGGCGACCTGGGCGAGGTGCAGGGAGCCGGTGGCCGCGTAGACGAAGGCGACGCCCATCAGGGACACGGCGGTGGCGGTGACCGAGGACAGGAAGAACTTGAGGGCGGCCTCGGAGGACAGCCGGTCGCCGCGGCGCATGCCGACGAGGGCGAAGGCCGGCAGCGAGGCGACCTCGAGGGCGACGATCAGGGTGGCGAGGTCCCGGGAGGCGGGCAGCAGGGCCGCGCCGGCCGCCGAGGAGAGCAGCAGGAACCAGTACTCGCCCGCCGGCATGCGGCCGTCGCGGACGGCGGTGACCGACAGCAGGGCGGTGACCAGGGCGCCGGCCAGCACCAGGAACTGCACGACGAGCGCGAAGTGGTCCGCGGTGTAGCTGCACGCGCCGGGGTCGCCGGTGAGGCAGAAGGTGGCGCGGTCGCCGGCGCGCAGCGGCAGCAGGGAGGCGGTCGCGGCGGCGAGCCCGGCCACGGAGACCCAGCCGAGCAGCGGCTTGCGCTCCTCGGGCAGGAAGAGGTCCGCGACCAGGACGACGAGGGCGACGGCGGCGGTGATGACGACGGGGGCGATGGCGAGCCAGTCCACGGACTGGACCAGGCTCGGGGTCTGCGCGCCCGCGGCGGACAGGACCGTCATGAGTTGCCTCCTGCGAGGAGCTTCTGGACGGCCGGGTCGGTGAGGCCGAGGAGGACGGCGGGCCACAGGCCGGCGAGGACGGTGAGGGCGACGAGCGGGGTCCAGGCGGCGAACTCGTAGTGCCGGACGTCCGCGACGGTGATCTCGGGTCCGGCCTTCGGGTCGCCCATGCAGACCCGGCGGACGACGACCAGGAGGTAGCCGGCGGTGAGCAGCGTGCCGAACGCGCCGACGGCCGTGTACGTGAGGAACGCCGACCGGGGCAGTCCCTCGGCCGGGTCGAACGCACCGAACAGGGCCAGCATCTCGCCCCAGAACCCGGCGAGGCCGGGCAGCCCCAGGGAGGCGACGGCGGCGAAGGCGAGGAGCGCGCCGAGGCGGGGGGCGCGGCCGTAGAGGGCGGCGCCGGTCGCCCCGGCGAGGGTGTCGAGGTCGGCGGTGCCGTAGCGGTCCTTGAGGGCGCCGACCAGGAAGAAGAGGAGGCCGGTGATCAGGCCGTGGGCGATGTTGGCGAACAGCGCGCCGTTGACGCCGGTGGGGGTCATGGAGGCGATGCCGAGGAGCACGAAGCCCATGTGGCCGACGGAGGAGTAGGCGATGAGCCGCTTGAGGTCGCCCTTGTTGCCCTTGCGGGCCAACGCGAGGCAGGCGAGGGACCCGTAGACGATGCCGACGACGGCGAACGCGCCGAGGTAGGGGGCGAAGGTGGCCATGCCGTCGGGGGTGATCGGCAGCAGGATGCGGACGAACCCGTACGTGCCCATCTTCAGCATCACGCCCGCCAGCAGCACCGATCCGACGGTGGGGGCGGCGGTGTGCGCGTCCGGCAGCCAACTGTGCAGGGGCCACATGGGGGTCTTCACGGCGAGGCCGAGGCCGATGGCGAGCACGGCCAGGAGCTGGGTGGTGTGGGACAGTTCGCGGCCGTTGTCGGAGGCGAGTGCCACCATGTCGAAAGTGCCGCTGTCCAGCCCGATCAGCAGCAGGCCGAGCAGCATGACCACGGATCCGAGGAGGGTGTAGAGGATGAACTTCCAGGCGGCGGCCTGCCGCTGAGCGCCGCCCCAGCGGGCGATGAGGAAGTACATCGGGATGAGGACCATCTCGAAGGCCAGGAAGAACAGCAGCAGGTCGAGGACGGCGAAGGTCGCGAGGGTGCCGGACTCCAGGACGAGCAGCAGGGCGACGAAGGCCTTCGGGGAGGGGCCCTCGGGGAGCTTGAAGTAGCTGAAGAGCGCGCAGAGGAAGAACAGCAACGCGGTCATCAGGAGGAGGGGGAGCGAGATGCCGTCGATGCCGAGGTGGATCCGGATGTCCAGTGCCGGGATCCAGCCGATGTCCGTCGTCGCCTGGAATCGGGACGGGGCGTCGTGGTCGAAGCCCAGGGTCAGGGCGATCGTCGCGGCGAGGATCACGCCGGTCACGGTCACGCCGTGGCGCAGCACGGCCTGTTCGGGGCTCTTGCCCTTGAGGCCGGGCGGGGCCGGCAGGAGGGCGGCGACGGCGCCGAGGAGCGGTACGGCCACGACGAACGCCAGGAGGAACTGCATGACGGACGGGCTGATATCAATCACGGCTGACTCACGGCTCACGATCCGGCGTTGACGTTGGCGAGGACGGCGGTGGCGATGGCCAGGACCACGGCGCCGGCGAGCAGGGCGCTCAGGTAGCTCTGCACGTTGCCGGTCTGGGCGCGGCGGACGAGGGCGCCGAGCAGTCGGGGGCCCGCGCCCGCGCCGCGGACGTACGTGTCCACGACCTCCCGGTCGAGGAAGCGGACCAGGCCGGCGGCGGCCCGTACGGGGCGGACGAACAGCCGGTCGTAGACGGCGTCGAGGTGGAAGCCGGCCGCGGCGTGGCGGTGCAGCGGGCCGAGGAGCGCCTTGCCGGGGTCGGGGGCGGGGCCCGCGGGGACGGTGGGGTGCTCGTGGGCGACCTCCGCGACCTCGGGGGTCTCGGCGGCGGACTCCGCCGCGGCGGTGGCGGCGGAGACACCGGCCGCGACGGCGGCGGGCTCGTCGGTGACGGCGGCGGCCGCGGGTCCGATCGCGGCGGGGGCCGCGTATGCCGCGGCGCCGGCGCGCTGCCAGAGGCCGTAGGTCAGCAGGACGCCGATGACGGCGGCGCCGACTCCGAGGACCGAGGTGACCACGGACGGGGTGAGCTGCTCGCCGTCGAACCAGTCGGCGAGGGGGCCGGCGGCGAGGCCGAAGGCCACCGTGGGGATCGCCAGCAGCCACAGCACGCCGGTCATGGCGACGGGCTCCTTGCCGTGGTCGGGGGCGGCGGCGCCCCGGCCGCGGAAGGCCATCAGCCACAGCCGGGTGGCGTAGGCGGCGGTGAGCAGGGCGGTCAGCACGCCGGAGACGAGCACCAGCCAGCCGGCCGCGCCGGGGGCGACGTCGGAGTGGCCGGTGGCGGTGCGCTCGGCGGCGACGAGGATCGCCTCTTTGGAGAAGAAGCCGGCGAAGGGCGGGATGGCGGCGAGCGCGAGGAGCGCGAGCGTCATCGTCCAGAACGCGTCGGGGATGCGCTTGGCCAGGCCGGCCGTGCGGGACATGGCGGCCAGGGAGTTCGTCCCGGCGGCGTGGATGATCACGCCCGCGCCGAGGAAGAGCAGCGCCTTGAACGCGCCGTGCGACAGGAGGTGGAAGACGGCCGCGCCCCGGTCGCCGACGGCCAGGGCGCCGATCATGTAGCCGAGCTGCCCGATCGTGGAGTAGGCCAGTACGCGTTTGATGTCGTCCTGGGCCAGGGCGGCGAGGGCCGAGCCGATCATGGTGATGGCCGCCATGGCGGCCATCACCACCAGCGCGGCCCGGGAGGCCGCGAAGACCGGGAGCAGGCGGGCGACGAAGTACACGCCGGCGGCGACCATCGTCGCGGCGTGGATCAGCGCGGAGACCGGGGTGGGGCCCGCCATGGCGTCGGGCAGCCAGGTGTGCAGCGGGAACTGCGCGGACTTGCCGGCGACCCCGGCGAGCAGGAGCAGCGCGATCAGCGTCGGGTGGTCGAGGCCGCCGGCGCCGACGGTGTCCAGGATCTCGGTGATCCGGAAGGAGTCGGCGTCGGTGGCGAGGGCGAACAGGCCGATGAGGAAGGGCACGTCGCCGAGCTTGGTGACGAGGAAGGCCTTCAGGGAGGCGGAGCGGGCCGCCTCGGTCTCCCAGTAGTGGCCGACGAGGAAGTACGAGCAGATGCCCATCACCTCCCAGCCGACGAGCAGCACCATCAGGTCGCCGGAGTAGACGACGACCAGCATGGCGGAGGTGAACAGGGAGACCAGGGCGGCGTACGACGGGTAGCGCGGGTCCTCGCGCAGGTAGGCCGTGGAGTAGAGCTGCACGCAGGTGGCGACCACGCCGACCAGCACGGCGACCAGGGCCGCGAAGCCGTCCACGTACAGGCCGAGCTCGATCGGCACCGAGCCGGTCGGGGTCAGCTCGGTCGCGGTGTCGATGGCCGGGCCGCCGCCCTGGCGGACGGCGACGAGCACGGCCAGCACGGCGGCGCCCAGCGTCGGCAGGATGGCGAGCGGCCGGACGAAGCCGGGGGCACCGCGGCCGCACAGCAGTCCCGCCACCGCGCCGAGGAACGGGAGGAGGGGGACGAGGACCGCGAGGGTCGTGGTGCTCACGCGGTGACCTCGCTCTGGATGCTCGGATCGGTCGGGGCGGGCTCGTGGCCCTCGGCGGTGTCGCGCAGTCGGTCGACGTCCGAGGTGCCCCGGTTGCGGTACACCGTCAGCACGATCGCGAGGCCGATGCCGATCTCGGCGGCGGCGATGGCGATGGTGAAGAGGGTGAGGGCCTGGCCGGCGTGCAGGGCGTCGCGCAGCCAGACGTCGAAGGCCACCAGGTTGAGGTTGACGGCGTTGAGCATCAGCTCGACGGCCATCAGCACGAGGATGGCGTTGCGGCGGGCGAGTACCCCGTACAGGCCGACGCAGAAGAGGAGCGCCGCGAGGACGGCCGGGTAGGCGAGGTGCATCAGCGCGGCCCCTTCTGGTCGTCGGGGCCGGCGGCGGGGTCGTTCCTGCGGGACAGGACGATGGCGCCGATCAGGGCCGCGAGGAGGAGCACGGAGAGGGCCTCGAAGGGCAGCACCCAGTGCTGGAAGAGGAACTCGCCGGTGACCCGGGTGGATCCCTGGGCGGCCCCGTCGAGGTCGATCCAGGTGGTGCGGAAGGCGTCGACGACGACCCAGACGAGTGCGACGGCGGCGACGATCGCGACGCCGAGGGCGACGGGGCGGTTGCCCGAGTCGGCGTCCGGGGACCGGCCGATGGGCGCCTTGGTCAGCATCAGTCCGAAGAGGAGCAGGACGACCACGGAACCGAGGTAGATCAGCACCTGCACCCACGCGATGAACTCGGCGGTCAGCAGCAGGTACTCGACGGCGATCCCGCCGAGCGCCACGACCAGCCACAGCGCGGCGTGCACGAGCTGTTTGGTGGTGACCGTGACGAGCGCCGCGCCGAGGGTGGCGAGGCCGACGAGGACGAAGGCGATCTCGACGCCCGTCGGGGAGAGGAAGCCGGGGCCGGTGGCGGCCAGGGTGGCGGCGGGGCTCACGCGTCTCCCTCCGGGTCGGTCGGTGTCTCGGTCGCGGCGGCCGCGGCGGCGGCCGCTTCGGCGGCGGCAGCCGCTTCCGCCTTGTCCACGGCCTTGCGGGCGGCGGCGATCTCCTTGGGCTCCTCGGCGGCCGGGTCCAGGGCGGGCGGGGCCGGCACGGTCCACATCCATTCGCGGAGCTTGTCGCGCTCGTGGGTGAGTTCGAGGATGTCGGTCTCCGCGTACTCGAACTCCGGCGACCAGAAGAGGGCGTCGAAGGGACACACCTCGATGCAGATGCCGCAGTACATGCAGAGGGAGAAGTCGATGGCGAAGCGGTCGAGGACGTTGCGGCTGCGCTCGCGCCCACCGGGGGCGGCGGCGGGCACCGTCTCCTTGTGGGAGTCGATGTAGATGCACCAGTCGGGGCACTCGCGCGCGCAGAGCATGCAGACCGTGCAGTTCTCCTCGAACAGCGCGATGACGCCGCGGCTGCGCGGCGGGAGTTCGGGCTGCACGTCGGGGTACTGGGCGGTGTGCGAGCGCCTCGTCATCGTGCGCAGGGTGACGGCGAGGCCCTTGGCCAGGCCGGATCCGGGAACGGGCATCAGTTGATCGCCACCTTCACGATGCCGGTGAGCGCGATCTGGGCGAGCGCGAGCGGGATGAGGACGGTCCAGGCGAGCTTTTGCAACTGGTCCTCGCGCAGTCGGGGGTAGCTCACGCGGAGCCAGATCACCACGAAGGCGAGGACGGCGACCTTGAGGAGGGTCCAGACCCACCCCAGGTCGTCCCCGCCGAAGGGGCCGTGCCAGCCGCCGAGGAAGAGGACGGTGGTGAGGCCGCACAGGACGACGATGCCGGCGTACTCGGCGAGCAGGAACAGCGCGAAGCGCAGGCCGGTGTACTCGGTGTACGCGCCGAAGATGATCTCGGAGTCGGCGACGGGCATGTCGAAGGGCGGCCGTTGGAGTTCGGCGAGGCCGGCGATGAAGAAGACGAGCGCGCCGACGATCTGCCAGGGCAGCCACCACCACTGGAAGGCGTCGACGATGCCGGGGAGGGAGACCGTGCCGGCCGCCATGGCCACCGAGGCGGCCGTGAGCAGCATGGGCAGCTCGTACGCCAGCAGTTGAGCGGCGGTACGCAGACCCCCCAGCAGGGAGAACTTGTTCGCCGAGGCCCAGCCGGCCATCAGGCTGCCGAGTACGCCGACGCCCATGACGGCGAGGGCGAAGAACAGGCCCGCGTCGATGACCTGGCCGACCGCGCCCTCACCGGGGCCGATGGGGATGACGAGGAGGACCAGGAGGTAGGGGAGCAGCGCGACGGCGGGGGCGAGCTGGAAGATCCGCCGGTCGGCGTCGGCCGGGACGATGTCCTCCTTCTGCGCGAACTTCACGCCGTCGGCGACGAGCTGGGCCCAGCCGTGGAAGCCGCCCGCGTACATGGGGCCGAGGCGGCCCTGCATGTGGGCCATCACCTTGTGCTCGGTCTGCCCGACGACGAGCGGGAGCACGAGGAAGACGACGAAGACGACGATCAGTCGCAGGGCGACGTCGAGGACGTCGTTCACGCGTCGCCTCCGGTCTCGGGGGTGGGGTCGGGGGTGGACTCGGACCCGGGTGCCGGGTCCGGCTTCTTGGCCGGGGCCTTGCCCGGGGCCGTGTCCGGCTTCTTGTCCGGGGTTTCCTCCGGGGTTTCGTCCGGGGCGGGTCCGTCCGTCGGAGTCTGGGCCGGGGGCGGCTCGGGCGGTGCGGGCGTCGCGGCCGGCGCCGGTTCCTCGAAGGCGGGCTTCGGGTCGTGCCAGGGCGCGTCCGGGGCCCCGGACGCAGGCCCCGGCGGGCCGGCCTGGCTCGCGGAGCCGTCCGCGACCGACCGGCTGCGCCGCACCGGACGCACCGGGGCGTCGCCTTCGGCCGGGGGTGCCTGGGTCGCGGAGCCCTCGGCCACCGAGCGGGTACGGCGGACCGGCGCGCCCTCGCGGGGCGTCCGGGCCGGGGCGCCCGCGCCGCCGGCCGCGCGCGGGGTGCGGGCGGGGCGGGTGGGGGCCGGCGGCAGTTGGCCCTTGAGCGGGCCCCAGTCGTTGGGGTCGGGAACGCCCGGCGGCAGCATCTGTCGTCGCTTCGGCGCGTCGGGGTCGTGTGCCTCGCCCGGCTCCTTGGCGCCCGGCCAGGCCTTGGCGACGCGGGCCGCGAGCACGAAGTCCTTGCGCAGCGGGTGGCCCTCGAAGTTCTCGGGGAGCAGGAGGGGAACGAGGTGGGGGTGGTCGGTGAAGATCACCCCGAACATCTCGAAGGTCTCCCGCTCGTGCCATTGCGCCCCCGCGTAGACGGCGACGGCGGACGGCAGCGAGGCCGCCGCGTGCGGGACGGTGGTCCGCAGCAGCAGGCGTCGTACGCGGTGGTCCTCCAGCGAGACGACGTGCGCGCAGACCTGGAAGCCGGTGCCCGGCTCGTCCACCGCGCTCAGCCAGTCGAAGTAGGTGCAGCCCAGCTTGTCGCGGGCGATCTCCAGCGAGGAGATCCAGGATCCGACGGGCACGTCGACCGTGAGGACGTCGTACGCGAACGAGCCCACGGCCTCGGCGCCGAAGACGGTCGCCGCCGCGTCGGGCAGGGAGTCGTAGAGGTTCACGCGCCGGCCCCCGCTGTGGCCGAGGGCGCGGGCGGGGGCGTGACCAGGCCGCTGGTGAGTTGGGCGACGGACGGATTCGCGTAGCGGTCCGCGAGCGACTCTCGGGCGATCTTCTCCTGGAGCTTGAGGATCCCCTGGAGCAGCGCCTCGGGGCGCGGCGGGCAGCCGGGCACGTAGACGTCGACCGGGATGATCTGGTCGACGCCCTTGGTGACGGAGTACGAGTCCCAGTACGGTCCGCCGCAGTTGGAGCAGGCGCCGAAGGAGATGACGTACTTCGGCTCGGGCATCTGCTCGTAGAGCCGCTTCACGGCGGGGGCCATCTTGTCGGTGACCGTGCCCGAGACGATCATCAGGTCGGCCTGCCGGGGACCCGGCGCGAAGGGGATGACACCGAGTCGGATGAAGTCGTGTCGGGCCATGGACGCGGCGATGAACTCGATCGCGCAGCAGGCCAGGCCGAAGTTGAAGACCCACAGGCTGTAGCGGCGGCCCCAGTTCAGGACCACCTTCATGGGTTCGGGTGCCAGTCGGGAGAGCACTCCCAGCCGCTTCGGCTCGGGAAGCGGCTGCGGCTCGGCCGGTGTCCCCGCCGGTGTCACAGCCATTCGAGGACGCCCTTCTTGTACGCATAGAGCAGGCCGACGGCCAGGAAGCCCAGGAAGAGGAACATCTCCACCAGGGTCGTGGCGCCGTAGCCGGCGGCGGCGAACACGGTCGCCCACGGGAACAGGAAGATCGAGTCGACGGCGAAGATGACGTAGAGGAACGCGTAGACGTAGTAGCGGACCTGGGTGTGCGCCCAGCCCTCGCCGACGGGGTCCACGCCGCACTCGTACGTCAGGAGCTTCTCGGGGGTGGGGACCACGGGCCGCAGCAGTCGGCCGGCGCCGAAGGCCACGGCGACGAACAGCACGCCGAGCACGGCGAGCAGGCCGACGACCGAATAGCTTCGGAAGTAGTCCGCCGCGTACACGGTCACGGTCGATACCGTTGGGTCGGGCACGTCCGTTCCTCGCTCCTCGGCCACTGTCGACGATCTGGGTGATCTGGTACGCACGGGAGTCTAGGGCCTGGGCCACGCGGGGTGGGGTTATCCCCCGTTCACCGCCGCCGGGCCACCCCATGGCGACGCCGGACGGAAATTGGCAGGCTGTGCGGCATGACCGCGAGCATCCGCACTTCCCAGGACGACCTCCTCCCACCCGTACGTGCGGCCTTCGGCGCGGCCACGTGGAAGGAGATCGCGTACCTGCTGAGCAATCTGCCGGCGGCGCTGATCGGTTTCGTCTACACGGTGGTCATGGTCTCGACCGCGGGCGGTCTGTCCGTGACCGCGATCGGGCTGCCGTTGCTCGCGTGCGGGCTGCTCGGTTCGCGGCAGCTCGGCAAGCTGGAACGGGTCCGTTCCCGGTGGCTGTTGGGCGTACGGGTGGACGAGCCGACGCCGATCCCCGGCCCGCTGCGCTCCGGCGGGTTCTTCCCCTGGCTGTGGTCGAGCATCAAGGATCCCGTCGCCTGGCGGACCGTGTTGTTCGAACTGGTCCGGCTGCCCTGGGGGGTGCTCACCTTCACCGTCGCGTTGACGGGGCTGTTCGTGCTGTGGCCGGTCCTGCCGTGGGTGGCCCGCTGGCTGGCGAGCGTGGACCGGGCGATGGTGCGGGGCCTGCTGTCCCCCTCCGACGAGCTGGAGCGGCGGATCGCGGAGCTGGAGTCCGACCGGGCGGTGGTCGTCGACACCTCGGCCGCGGACCTGCGGCGCATCGAACGGGACCTGCACGACGGGGCCCAGGCCCGGCTGGTGGCCCTGGCGATGGGGTTGGGCCTGGCGAAGGAGAAGTTGCTGGAGGACCCGGAGGGCGCGGCCGCGATGGTGGACGAGGCACACGGGGAAGTGAAGCTGGCGCTCCAGGAGCTGCGGGACCTGGCGCGGGGCATCCACCCGGCGGTCCTGACGGACCGGGGGCTGGACGCGGCGCTGTCCTCGGTGGCCGCGCGGTGCCTGGTGCCGGTGAAGGTGCACGTGGACCTGGCGGCGCGGCCCGCGGCGGCGATCGAGGGCATCGCGTACTTCGTGGTGTCGGAGCTGCTGCAGAACGTCAGCAAGCACGCGGCTGCGCGGGGCGCGGGCGTGGAGGTGTGGCGGACGGGTCCGCGGCTGCTGATCAGGGTGTCGGACGACGGGCGCGGTGGCGCGTCCGCGCGGGCCGGTTCGGGCCTGGCGGGGCTGACGGAGCGGCTGGACGCGGTGGACGGGGTGTTCGTCGTGGACTCCCCGGAGGGTGTGGGGACGACGGTCACGGCGGAGCTGCCGTGGCGCGACCGCGAGCCGGCGGAGGTACCGGTCCGGTAGGTCCCGTCGTCTCGTTCGGCTCCCTGCGGCGACGTGGTGGGTGCGGGGCTCCCGTCCGGGTGGACGGGGGTCCCGCTTTCGCGTGCGGGGCCGGGCGGGGTGGGGTGGGGCCGTGCGGGGTGGGGTTAACCCCCCTCCGGACAGGCCGACCCGCCGCATGGTTCCGGGGGCGGCCCGGCGGCAGGGTTGAGGGGTAACGGGCGGACACGAAGGGCGGGTCGGGATCATGGGCGAGGACACGGGCACAGGCACGACGATCGGCACGGTGTTGCGGGCTCCGGTGGCGGCGCGGACCTGGCGGGAGTTGGGGTTCCTGATGCTCGGGTTCCCGCTGAGCACCCTGTACTTCTGCCTCGCCGTCACCGGGGTGAGCCTCGGCGGCGGTCTGCTCGTGACCTTCCTCGGGGTTCCGGTCCTGGCCGGGGTGCTCGCGATGGGCCGCGGCTTCGGACAGGTGGAGCGGGCCCGGGTGCGGGGGCTGCTGCGGGTGGACGTCGCGGCTCCCGAGCCGATCAGGGCCCGCAAGAGCGGGGCGATGGCCGCCATGGGGGCCCTGCTCAAGAGCGGGAGCGCCTGGCGGCACGTGCTGTACTCGGTGGTCCACTTCCCGTGGGCGGTGTTCGGCTTCTGCGTGGCGCTGGTGTTCTGGACGTACGGGTGGGGATTCCTGCTGTACCCGCTCTGGTTCTGGGTCTTCCCGACCTTCACCGACCAGCCCGGACTCCAGGTGTTCCAGAACGACGACTACTCCTTCTACCTGGACTCCCCGCTCGCCATCGCCACCACCTGCCTGGTCGGGCTCGCCCTCACCCTCGCCACCCCCTGGGTGCTGCGCGCCCTGACGACCGTGGACCGGGTGCTGGTCACCGGCCTGCTGGGCCCCTCCCGGCTGGCCCACCGGGTCACGGAGCTGGAGTCCGACCGGGGCGTCGTGGTGGACACCGCCGCCGCCGACCTGCGGCGCATCGAGCGGGACCTGCACGACGGGGCCCAGGCCCGCCTGGCGGCCCTGGCCATGGAACTGGGGCTGGCGAAGGAGAAGCTGACCGAGGACCCCCGGGAGGCCGCGCGCATGGTGGACGAGGCGCACGGCGAGGTGAAGATCGCCCTCCAGGAGCTGCGGGACCTGGCGCGGGGCATCCACCCGGCGGTCCTGACGGACCGGGGACTGGACGCGGCGCTGTCCTCGGTGGCCGCACGCTGCGCGGTGCCGGTGCGGGTGTCGGTGGACCTGCCGGCCCGGCCGGCGGCGGCGATCGAGGGCATCGCGTACTTCGTGGTGTCGGAGCTGCTGCAGAACATCAGCCGGCACGCGATGGCCCGTACCGCGAGCGTGGACGTCTGGCGGTCCGGCGACCGGGTGCTGATCCAGGTCGCGGACGACGGCCGGGGCGGGGCGTCGGCCGCGGCCGGGTCGGGGCTGGCGGGGCTCACCGGGCGACTGGACGCGGTGGACGGGGTGCTGGTCGTGGACTCCCCCGCCGGCGCCGGTACGACGGCCACCGCCGAGCTGCCGTGGCGCGACCGCGAGCCGGCCGGCGTACCGGGTCGCTAGGCCATCTCGTTCGACTTGCCGAGGGACCCCCGTCCGGGTGGGCGGGGGTCCCGTCCGCGTGCCCGGCGGCCGGTCCGCCGAGCCCGACGCACCGCACGGCATCGCATGGTCGAATACCGGCCGACGGCGACCAGTTGGCCCGGATTCGCCGTTGTCGGGGCGGCCGGCTGGGATGCTTGGGTCTGCCAGGTATGCGGGTGACGAGTGGATGCGGGAGCTGCTGAGAAGTGGAAGACAGGGTGCGGGTGGTCATCGCCGAGGATTCAGTGCTGCTGCGCGAGGGCCTGACCCGGTTGTTGACCGACCGGGGGCATGACGTCGTCGCCGGCGTCGGGGACGCGGAAGCCCTGATCAAGACGGTGGACGAGCTGGCGGCGCAGGGCGCGCTGCCGGACGTGGTGGTGGCCGACGTGCGGATGCCGCCGACGCACACCGACGAGGGGGTGCGGGCCGCCGTGCGGCTGCGCCGCGACCATCCCGGGATCGGGGTGCTCGTGCTGTCGCAGTACGTGGAGGAGCAGTACGCCACCGAACTGCTGGCCGGTTCCAGCACCGGGGTGGGGTATCTGCTCAAGGATCGGGTGGCCGAGGTCCGGGAGTTCCTGGACGCGGTGGTGCGCGTGGCCAGGGGCGGTACGGCCCTGGACCCCGAGGTGGTCGCCCAGCTGCTGGGCCGCAGCCGCAAGCAGGACGTGCTGGCGAACCTGACGCCGCGCGAGCGCGAGGTACTGGGCCTGATGGCCGAGGGGCGCACGAATTCCGCGGTGGCGAAGCAGCTCGTGGTGAGCGACGGCGCGGTGGAAAAGCACGTCGGCAATATCTTCATGAAGCTCGGTCTGTCCCCGAGTGTGGGGGATCACCGGCGTGTACTGGCGGTTCTCACCTATCTAAGATCTTGATCAACTGACACTCTGTCAGGTGAGGTGTGGTGGTACCGGTCCCGAAACGCACCTGTCGGGGTCCGGCGCCATCGCCCGGAGGTTTGGAATATTTCGCGTACTGCACGACGTCTGTCGGACAGACCGCCCCCCAAAGGACGGTCCAGAATTCGGGCGACCCAGGGACGAATGACCTCACGGACGTAGGGTTGGCCTTGGGAGCGAGCGCCCACGCCTCGAAGGAGGTCCAGTTCAGTGACCAGCCAGGTCAGTAGCCCGGCCGAGCAGGCCGACGGGGCCGAGGACTCAGTGGTCGGCGAGCAGCGCACGTCGCCGCGGCCCGGTGGGAGCGGCAAGGAAGTCCGCCGCCTCGATCGTGTGATCATCCGATTCGCGGGTGACTCGGGCGACGGAATGCAGCTCACCGGTGACCGTTTCACCTCGGAAACCGCGTCCTTCGGCAACGACCTCTCGACACTGCCGAACTTTCCCGCCGAGATTCGCGCCCCCGCCGGAACTCTTCCGGGCGTGTCGTCCTTTCAGCTGCATTTCGCCGATCACGACATCCTGACGCCGGGCGATGCCCCGAATGTGCTGGTGGCGATGAATCCGGCGGCGCTGAAGGCGAATATCGCGGACGTTCCGCGCGGCGCGGAGATCATCGTCAATACCGACGAGTTCACCAAGCGCCCGATGGCGAAGGTCGGCTACGCGACCTCCCCGCTGGAGGACGGCTCGCTGGACGCGTACAACATCCATCCGGTGCCCCTGACGACACTGACGGTGGAGGCGCTGAAGGAGTTCGGGCTGTCGCGGAAGGAGGCCGAGCGCAGCAAGAACATGTTCGCGCTGGGCCTGCTGTCGTGGATGTACCACCGCCCCACCGAGGGCACGGAGGCGTTCCTGCGGACGAAG
>NZ_LGDE01000437.1 GCF_001279725.1 Streptomyces sp. WM4235
CGGCACCGCCTCAGACGGCTCGACGGTCTCGGTCACGTTGTTGCTGGTCATCGATGCATCTTCCATGATCGGGAGTTACACCGAACGTTTTACAGTCCCGCTTACGCCGACTCCGAACCTCATTCTGAAACCATCAGTTATTGCCCAGCACGCGCCCGACGGCTTCCTCCGTCGTGCCCGTGGCCTGCTCGGCAACGCCTTGCCCCTCTCGGTACCCGACATGGGGGACTTCGTCGGCTCGTACCAGATCCGTCGTGACGACACGCCTGCTCAGCTTGTTCCTTTTCTTCCGGCCTCGACGCCGGAGGTTGGGCGGGCAGCCGCGTGCGTTGATCTGTGACGCGCTACAACGCGATGACCTGGCAGGATGCTGACATGGAAACTGGTTCCCCTGGGGGTCTACACCGACCGTTGATCTCCGCCTGTGGCGTGCTGACGCGATCGTGCTGTTCGACTGGCTGATGAGCACCGACCTGAGCACCGTACCGATCACGCATCCGGCTCAGAAGCAGGCTCTCGCAGACCTGCTGGCCCGCCTGGAGGAGGGCATCATCGAGTCCACCGATGAGGAGATCGCCGCAGCCCAGGCCGAGGTGGCCAAGAACATGGGCTGGTAGGGACTCGCTGGAGGTTCGGGTCCCCTCGAAGGCGCGGCGCCTCCAAGTGCGTCGCTCACATGGAGAACCGCCGGACGTGGGGGCGGCCTTCGTCCGATCATGTTCTCCGACCAAGGTGCACGTGACCACGACGAAGGCCGCGAGGCGAGCCGCCTGCCTGATGTTGTTCGGAGGGAAATGCTCGCGGAAGCGTCACGCTTCCGGGCCAAGTTCTGCGGGTGCGGACCGGCCCCAGGAAGCGAGCTTCCTGGGGCCGGTGGTCTTGCTTGGGGACCAGTCGTTCTAGAAGCGGTCGTGTCTGGTCAGGGCAGGGTGGGCCAGGCCTTGATGCTGGTGCCGAAGGTGCCCTGGCCGTCGCCCTTGTAGAAGTTGAGGTTGGTGCCCCATCGGCCGAGGAGGTCGATCTTCTTGTCGCCGCTGTAGTCGCCGGCGTAGATCTTGATGCCGCCCCAGCCGTTGTCGGGCCAGATGTTGACGCCGTTGTTGAGGGTGCCGCTCGCGTTGCCGTCGTAGCGCATGAGGTACCCGTTGGGGGAGACGCCGACGACGTCGTCGCGGGTGTCGGTGTTGACGTCGCCCGTGGTGATGATCTTCATGCCCTTCCACGAGGCGTCGGGCCACATCTGACGCTTCTGCTCGGTGAGCAGGCCGTTGGCGTCGGTGTTGTAGCCGTAGAGGCTGCCGCCGTTCCAGACGGCGAGGATGCCGTCGCGGCCGGAGTTGTCGACCTTGTAGCGGGCGATCTGGAGCATGCTGCGCCAGTCGAAGGTGTCGGACCACATCTTCTTGGCGGGGGCAAGGGTGCCGTCGGCGTTGCCGGCGTAGAGCTGGAGGCTGCCGCCGCCCCAGACGGCGGCGATGTCCATGTTGCCGTCGCCGTTGTAGTCGCCGGCGACGATGGTGGTGAATGTCTTCCAGCTGCCGTCGAGCTTCCACAGGGGGCGGCCGTACTCGAAGGTTCCGTCGGGGAGGCCGTAGGCGGCGTGGAGATTGCCGTCGGCGGTGACGACGGCGATGTCGGACCGGCCGTCCTTGTTGAAGTCACCCGTCGTCATGACCTCGGTCATGTCCGGGACGACGGCGGCCAGAATGATCTGCTTCATCCAGCCGGCGACGTCGTCGACCCGGGCGTCGACAGCGCCGGTGCGGGTCTCGGATGGGTCGGTGCCCAGGCAGCCGCCCTGCCATGAGCGGGAGTTGACGGCGACAAGCTCGACGGCGGTCCCCTTGCGGCGCAATGCCGGGGCGCCAGCGTCACCCTTACACAGCACCTCGTCACCGGCCGGGCTCAGGGCCACGGAGCCGCCGTCGACAGTGCCTACCGTGTAGCTGGCAAAGTGCGCCCTGCGGGGGACCCACTCCGACTTCGTCCGTCCGAACCCCACCGAGGTGAGCTGCTCACCGGCGACCGGAGCCGTCGTGGAGATTTTGACCGGCGCCACGGCGACAACGGGCGAGGCCAGCTTGACCATGACGAGGTCACGGTTGGCGTGGGGGACCAGGTGAACGGCCTCGACCACGTTGCCGGTGGTCTCCGAGAGGTCGGTGCGTCCCACGGTGACGGTCGTCTTCACCGCGGGCTTGCCGCTGGGAACCGGCGCGCCAGCGTTGCTGAAGCACGACGCGGCCGTGATGACCCACTGGACATCGACCAGAGCGCCCGAGCACGCCGTCCGGTCGCCCACGTTGACCTTCGCCGCGAAGCTGAAGTCGGCGTTGGAGGCGTCGCTGCCGTTGAGGGCGACGGCCGGATGTGCCGTCAGAAGACCTGCTCCCACTGCGGCGGTGAGTAGGGCGATGGCCCACGCGTTGCGTGAACTCTTTACGGACATGAGGATCCTTTGACATGGGTGGAGCAGGAAGGCTTAGCCGGAGGCTCAAGAGCCAGCCGATCGGGTAGGCGGGCTTCTTCATTCGACACAGGGGTCGGCGTACACCGCAGGCATCGCGCCTTCGCGCGGCGGCGGGGTATGGGTGGGTCAGCCGGTTATGCGGATCTCGACCAGGGTGCTGCGGTTTCCACTGGTGGCGGCGAGCAGGCCGGTGGTCCACGAGGCACGCTGGTCACGCGGGAGATGTCC
The DNA here is from genome assembly GCF_001279725.1 of Streptomyces sp. WM4235. Classification (GTDB taxonomy): domain Bacteria; phylum Actinomycetota; class Actinomycetes; order Streptomycetales; family Streptomycetaceae; genus Streptomyces. Next base: position 2,699 of record NZ_LGDE01000437.1, read on the forward strand.
CGGCCTTCGACCTTCCCCCACTGGGCGCCATAGGAACCGTTGGTCAGGTCGCCCTGCTGGCTCCAGAGTGTGCCCTGGCCGGCCGCGGTCAGGGAGACCTTGGTCGGAGCTGCGACGGCTACCGCGCTGACGTCGGCCGCGCCCCCGAGGCCACCGGGGAGTTCCTTCCATGTGGACCACGCGCCGGGGCCGCTTTCGAGCGTGGCGTTGAGGATCTTGCCGCAGGCGCCGACGGCGTAGACGTTGACGCTCTTGCCGGTGGGGCTGCTGCTCAGGCGGGTGAGGTCGTTGCCGCCCGCGCGGGTCCACGTGTCGTTCCAGTGGTCGGCGTCGTAGTTGCCGTACTGCATCCAGACCGCGCCGTCGCTGCCGATGATCTGGAGTTCGACGTTGTTGCCGACGAGGCTGGCGGCGATGTCCTTGACGCTGGCGGCGGCGCCGGGAAGTTCGCCCCAGCCGGTCCACGAGCCGTTCTGGGTGTTGAGGTCGCGGCCGTAGACCTGGAGGCGACGGCGGTGGCGGTGACGAGCAGGCAGGTCATCCGTGCCGGGCGCGGACGGGTGTCAGACATGGGGTTTCCTTCAGGACGGGCTTCATGGCCACGCGCGGATTCCGGAGAGATGCGGGATCGGAGGGTGCCGCCCGGTGGTGATGCCGGCGGCCGGGCGGCATCACCATCCGTGCCGCTGTTACGGGGTCCAGATCGGGGTGATGGCGATGCTGCCGGGGGCTGCGGGCGAAGCAGCTCGCGGCGGTCAGGACCCAGGAGGCGTCGACCAGGGCGCCCGTGCAGCCGCGGCTGTTGGTCTCGCCGCCGACGTTCAGCTTCACGACTGACGTGTACTGCCCCGCTGTGGCGTCCGAGCCGTTGAGTGCCTGAGCGGGGCCGGCCGATATCAGGCCTGCGGCGACTGCGGTGGCAGCGCCGAGTACGCAGGTCATCTGCGCGGTGCGCGGACGCGGAGCATGCATGTGGGACTTCCTTACGAATCGGGATTCGGTGCGCGACCGTGAGCGCCGGGGCGGTCGGTGCTTCAGGGTCTACTTGGCTGCGGTGATCTGCAGCAGGGTGAAGTCGCGGCCCTGGGGGTCGGCCGTCTCGCCGATATTGGTCCAGGCGTTCTTGTTGAGGTCGAAGGACTTCTCCTCCGTCGACGTCTCCGTCGGGGTCACCATGTTGACCTTGACGGCGTAGTCGTTGCCCTTGGCGCCGATGACGGCCGGGAGTTCGAGGTCGAGGCGCCCCGTGGTGCCGGTGACCCGGAAGCAGAAGAGGCCGTGTCCGACGGTGTCGATGTCCTGCATGCGGCGTGCTCGGACCTCGATGAGACCGGGCTCGCCACAGGCGGCGAGCATGATGTGCCCATCGCCGCTCTTCAGCTTGATGCCGCGCTGCTGGAAGATCTTGGCGGCGTCCGGATACTCGAAGGTCTCCACCGCGACCGGAGGCAGGGGATCATCGGCAGCGGCGGCACTGGCCACGAACACCCCGCCCTGAATCGCCACGCCAACGGCGATGGCCGCGACACCTGCGGCGACACCCGCGGTAGTCCGTGAGAAAAGCTTCATGCGCATGTGTCCTCGTCCTCGTCATCTCTACAACTTCTGGCCGCACACGAAGGCGTGCGAAGGCGCACGCATGGCCGTGCGACGGGATTCGCGGGGCAGCCCACAGTCGTGCCGTGACACGTGCTCGGGTCCGTGGCAACCGGGTCCGACGGCACTCGAACAGCCGGACCTGTCCATCGACGGCCGGCGAGGGCCTTCCCCGGAGAGACGGTAGCGACTCAACTCAACTTTATCAACGCTGAATGATGCCCAATCAACTTCGCTTGATTTTCTGTGGCTTCGGGCATACGGTCTTGCCAGCCCGGGGGGAGTCCACGTTCCGGCACCCGGGTAACGGCCCGTCTGGGGAGCGGCCGGCTCCGCCTGGCATCGTGGACGGCGGTCGCCGTCCTCGGGGTTGCCGGTCCGGCTCGTTCCGGCAGGGCTTACATCGTCGCGGAGGCCCATGAGCACGCGACTGGCGTCGTGTCACATGCATGCGGTCCGCGTCTCGTTGCGCTTCTTCTCGCTCCTTCGGAGTTTCGGCGCGGATGCGGCCTGCCCTGCCAATCCCGTCGCACGGGCATGCGTGCGCACTCCCGGCCACCCATTTCACCCGTCAATCGAGACAACGTGGAGTCAACTCAGTCATGAGAAACGGAAGTCGCCCGAAACGGCGACGCGGTACTGGCATATCCGGGATCGCCCTCGGTGTGGCCCTGAGTGTGTTCGGCACGGCCTGGGCGGATTCCGCGGCGGCGGCCGAGGTCGGCCTGCCCGACGACGCGCGCGCCCGGGTCCTCGACGCGTGGCAGCTCGGTGGCCGCGCGGTGCGTGAGGAGGCAGAGGCCGCCCTCGTCGGCGGCAACGCCGACCTCAAGTCCTTCCTCGACACGGGGATGGCCCGTGCCCGCACCGAGGACGAACGCGTCGCCGTCCTGTCGATGCTCAACTACGCCGGCCCCGGTGTGAGGGCGGCGGTCCAGAAGGCCCTCTCCGGCACGGACGCGCAACTGCACACCTTCATGACGGAGGGCTACAAGGCTCCCCTGGCCGACGACCGCAGGGCCGCGGTGCTCACCGTCATGGGCAAGGGCGGCAAGGCGGTCGCCCGCGAGGCGAACAAGGCGCTCAACGACGGCTCCGCCACGGCCCTCGACGCCTTCCTCCAGTCGGGCCAGTACAAGGCGCGCGAGGAAGACCAGGGCGTCGAGGCCCTCACCCTGCTCAATGGTGCCGGGCCGAACCTGACCCAGGCAGTCAACCGGGCCCTCGACGGGACACCCGCCGACGTCACCCGCCTGCTGGAGAAGGACCAGTACCTGGCGAGGGCGCGTGACCAGGAGTCGCTGACGATCGGTCAGCTTGTGGACCAGGCCGAGAGCGCCGGACGCCGGGCCCTCGAAGCGAAGGTGGCCGCCAAGGAGGCTGCCGAACGAGCCGAAGCGGCCTCCACCGAGGCCAAGAAGGCGGCCTTGAAGGCTGCCGAGGAGAGCGCCAACGCGCAGGCAGATTCAGTCAAGGCGTCGCGTGCCGCCGGACGCGCGGCGGACGCCGCCCAGGGCGCTGCCGATGCCGCCCGAACGGCGATCTCGGCCTCACGGACGGCGATCTCCGCCGCGCAGACGGCGTCCAGTGCCGCCCAGGCCGCGGCCGGTGCGGCGGCAGCCGCGTCGAAGGCGTCCGTCCGCGCCTTCACCGCGGCGTCCGAGGCCTCCAAGGACGCGAGCAAGGCGGGCGCGGCCAGCGAAGCCGCCAAGACCGCCCGCGACACGGCGAAGCTGGCCCGCCGGGCCGCCGACGCGGCCAAATACGCCGCCGACGCCGGCGTGTCGGCCCAGGAGTCGGGCAACGCGGCGGCGCGCGCGGGGCGCAACGCCGCCGATTCCGCCGAGGCGGCAGCAGACGCCGCCGAGGCCTCGGGTGTCTCCCAGGCGCAGGCCGAGCGCGCAAGGAAGGCGGCCGCCCTCGCCCGGTCCGCCGCCAATACCGCGACGGCCGCGGCCAACCGGGCGGCGACCCTCGCCGGCCGGGCCGCGACCGCGGCCCGCGAGGCAGGCACCGCCGCCAGCAGCGCGGCCGTGCACGCCGACGCCGCGGCGGCGGCGGCCGAGGACGCCGCCGCACACGCCGGACAGGCGGTGGAGTGGGCCAACAAGGCCACGGCGAACGCCAACGCGGCCATCGCCGCCGCCGCGGAAGCGGGCGGCGCGGTCGAGAAGGCCAAGAGCATCGCTCAGCTCGCCCGCGACACCGAGGCCGCCCAGCTCGCCGAGGAGCGTGCTCTGGCCATCGAGGTGGCCAAGGAGCTCAAGTCCCAGGAGGGTCAGTACCAGGCCCTGACCCAGAAGCTCCAGGCCCAGGAGCAGTCGACGAACAAGGAGACCCAGGACCTGCTGGCCCGGGCGAAGGCCGAGACGGATTCCGCGAAGGCTGCCGCGCTCGGCCGCAAGGCCGCGCTCACCCTGATGGACTCGGCGGGGGCCTGGGCCGGGGAGGGGGGCCAAAAGGCTCTGACCGCGGGCGACCAGGGGGTCGTCGACTGGGCGAAGAGCGGATACACGAAGGCGGCAGGACTCGACGACCGCGAGAAGGTCCTCACGCTGGCCAAGCAGAACAGGGTCGTACTCTCGGAGGCCGCGCAGAAGACCCTGGAGAGCAGCGACCCCAAGGCCGTCAGCAACTTCCTGCTCCAAGGTGCCCGGGACGTCCAGGTGGACGACTACCGGGCGGCCGTGCTGAAAACCCTCAACAGCGCGGGCAAGGCTGTCACCGCCGCCGCCAGCGCGGCGCTCGACAACGGCAGTGTCCAGGCCCTGCACAAGTTCCTGCTCGTCGACTACTCGACCGCGAAGACCGAAGACGACCGCGCGGCGACACTGGCCGCGCTGAACGGCGCGGGGCCCAACGTGGAGGCCGCGGCCCAGGCCGCCCTCGAGGGCCCGCAGTGGATGGTGCAGCAGTTCGTCACCTACGCCTACTACAAGGCGCAGGAGGCGGACCGCGACACCACGACCCATGTGGAGTCCATCAACACGCAGATCAGCTCGGCGGCGCGCATCGCCGCCGACGCCTACAAGGACGCCGCCGAGGCCGCCCAGGCGGCCGCCCTGGCGCGGCAGGCTGCGACGGAGGCACAGGGCTGGGCCTCGAAGGCCGCCAAGTCGGCGCAGGACGCGAAGGTGTACGCGAACCAGGCGGCCGCCGCGTCCGCGTCCGCCGACAAGTCCGCCGCGGACGCGAAGAGCTCGGCCAACACCGCGGCGTCGGCGGCGGCGTCCGCACGCACAGCGAGCCGTCAGGCCAACTTCTCCGCGAACCAGGCCACGGCCTCGGCCCAGGCCGCAGTGGCCTCGGCCGACAGCGCCAGGGCCTCCGCAGCCCGCGCGTACGCGTCCGCGACGGCCGCCGGCAAGAGCGCCGGAGAAGCGAAGGCCGCGGCTGTCGAGGCCAAGCAGTTCGCCGAGCAGATGCGAAAGGACGAGATCACTGCCGAGGCCGCGAAGGCGGCGGAACAGGCTCGCCAGAACAAAGCCAACAATGTCGATCCGGCCAATACGGCGGCGAACGACACCGTCAACCCCGGTGAATTCAAGGACGAGGCCCAGGCGTCCGCCGCCGCGACGGCCACGACCATGGCGAAGATCAGCGCGGGCCTGGGAGCGGCCGCGGTCGTCACGGCGTTCGTACCCGGCCTTCAGCCCCTGGCGGCCGCACTGGGCGGGGCTTCGCTGGTCTTCGCGGGGATCAGCACCCTGTACAACGCCAAGGCGTTCGGCTGGGGGAGCAAGCAGGTCGTCGTCGGTGTCGCCGGTATGGCTCTGAGTATCGGTCTCGGCGGCATGGGAAGTCTGGCGAGCTCCATGGCCAGAACCAACGTGGGTAAGGCTGCGGTCAGCGGGATCCACAACGCGACTTCGGCCATCGTAGGCTGGTTCACAGCAGAGTAGGACGATCGACTGCAATGGCGGCGAGGGAAAACCTCGCCGCCATTCCGCCGTACGAGAGGCTCGTCCAGCCTCCATGGATGAAAGGGTATCGGTGCTAGAAAAGACCTCTCCGCTGTGGTGGGTGTTCGCGGCGGCCGGCGTGGCACTCTATCTCGCGACGCTGTTCCCGGGGATGGCCAACCGAGGACAGAAGATCTTCGTGTCCTGTGGTCCGGTTGCGGGGTTCATCGCCATCATGGCCTACAGCTTGAATTACAAGTGGCCCATCACCGAATTGCTCCCCGTCTACTGCGCGATCAACTTGGCGATCGCCACGGGCTTCCTGGGGCACGGTAAGGCGCTTCGCTCGTACATGGCCGAACGGGCGGAGAACCCGGACCTGCCGGAGGACGGGACGGCCACCCCGTGGGCCCTCCAAATAGCCTTCACCCTGCCCGTGTTCCTCGGTGCGGCCTTCTGGTACGTGAACTGAGCTTCTTCGATGTGGCCACCGATCGGGTGACGGTCCGTGAAGCGCAACGAGCGAGGCCCCCGGGCTGTTGATCGAGATGTCTGACGTCTCAATCACGTTGCTCGAGGGCCTCGTTGGTCATCCATCCTGCCGCACTCAACCTGCCGCATGCACTCGTGGAGTGGGTCACGATGCTGATCGCCACTCGTGAGGGCGACCGGCGCTGCAAGCCCCGTCCGCCCCAGCGAGCGACGGTGGCACTGGTGTACCTGCGCGAGCACATCACTGGCGAAAATCGCCGCCGGGTTCAGGATCAGCCAGTCCACCGCCCATGCCTACACCAACGCGGTCGTCGACTTGCTCGCCGCCCGTGCACCGGGTCTGCTGAAGACGCTGCGCGACCACGATCCCGACGGCCGGCTGCTGTGGCTCTCGCCCGCCCTGCCGGGCCGCATCGGATTCCGCGTCGTCGCAGGTAGGCGCGGTTCTTGCGGGACGCGTACGCCTTGTCCGCACGGACCCGGTTGGGCCGGGTCCGGGGCCGTCCGGCGTCCGGCGTCCGGGCGGGCGACACGGACCTTCTTCAGGACAGGTTCGAACTGCGGGGAGTCACCGCGCTGTCCGGCCGTGATCACTACAGCCATCGGCTTCTGGCCCCGCTCGACGGCCAGGTGCAGCTTGGTGGTCAGACCGCCGGGAGGAATGTTCGCCGCGGATGCTCGAAGGAGTGGTCCGAGCACCACCGCAAAGTCCGTCGCCACCGCCTACGTCGACGGTGAGGTCGTAGTGCCGTCACCACCGCCGACAACAAGCTCCTCCACACCACCCGCCACACCGACGACACCTGGGCCACCACCACGGCCGTGCCCCTCAAGGGCCTGCCTGCGGCCCCCGGCGCCCTCGCCATGACGGGCACCTGGAACGGCTGACACCCGCACAGACCGCCGGTGAGGGTACCCCCACGGGGGTGGCGTACCCTTAGCGGCGCATGCTCCCCGGCACATGCTCATCGGCGTACGCGGCCTCCGAACGCCGCGGGCACCCGGCGTGAGCCGGGGGTGCGGGCGGAGGCCGCCGCCAGGGCACAGGAGATTGACACCAGGAGGTCGCGGTCCTCCTCCGCCGAGCGCACGGCGGCCACCGCGACGATGTTCTGCTCCGCGGCGGGTGCCACCGTGCGCGTTCGCGCCTCCGCTGCCGCGGTGAACATGGCGGCCAGACCGGCCGCCACGGCTTCGCGCTCCGAAGCCCCGTTCTCCTTCGCCTGCCGGTAGGCCGCTTCACGTACTTCGTCCGTGGAGTGGGCGCACGGTTCGAGCATCCAGTCGTGAATGGTCGTCATCCGGTACAGCAGGGCCTGCTCGGGTCCGGCATACCAGGGCGGCGGAAGGAACATCCTGCTCCCGGGGGTCAGCCCGGACCTGCGGACCAATCGCCACAAGGGCCTCAGGTCCCTGATGCCGAGCAGGGGGTGCCACACGCGGTCGATCAGCCCGGGTCCGTAGGCCGGGACGAGCAGCCCGACGCCGATCATCATCCCGCTCGCCGATATCAAGGGCGACACGCTCTCGTTGAGCGCGTCCCAGTCCCGGCCCGCCCAGCGGGCGGCGATGGCGGTCAGCTTGAACAGGCCGAAGACGATGTTGGCCAGGCCCGCGACCACCAGGACGAGCAGCCCGATCCGCAGGGGTCTGGTGACGGCCGTCTTCGTCCCGTGCGCCGTCCGTCTGCCGATGTCGAGTAACCAGCTCCAGCACACGATGGTCATGGCCGCGCCGGCGGCGATGTACGCGGTCAGGTAGAGCACGAGCATTTCGCTGATGAACGGGGTGGTGGCGTAGTACGTGTCGAAGTCCCGCGGGCACTCCACCGGTACGTCGCCCAGGGCGAAGAGCCCCACCAGGGCCACGATCACCACCAAGCAGCCGGCCTTCCACACCCGTGTGCGCCGGCGCGTGCGGGCGTGCTCCCCTGACTCCCCTCTCCAGTAGTCCAGCAGCAGCAGGGACGCGCACGCATACGCCGTCATGATGCAGTGGACGAGGAGGGCCGAGAGGTTGCTGATGCTCGTGAGGCGGTTGACGGCGGTGATGGTCGGCGGGGAGGAGAGGATGAAGCCCGCGCAGGGCAGGAACAGAAGCGCATTCACCGTCCGGACGGTCGCGCAGCGCCACCCCCGCAGGAGGGCGGGCGACTTCGCGAGCAGGGCAGTGCCCAGTACGGCGGCGGGAAGGTAGTAGTCGACCCCTTCTTTCATGATCAGCCCTCCAGGGATGCCCAGATGCGCCTGTCCAACTCGTCGGAGGGCGTCCTGCTGCGCGTGCCGAGCAGGAAGGGCCGGAACTTCGCGGCCAGCAGACGGCCGAACCGCTCCGCCCGCCGTTCCTCGTCGAGGTCGTAGTCGGTGCGCGCCGCGACATGGGCAACCGCCTCGTCAATGCGCCACCGGTCCCCGAGCATCCGCGCGGCCGCGGCTGCGCCGGGCCCACCGGCCGTGCTGCCGGGCCGGCCCTCCTTGCGATGCCACAGCTCGTGCCCGAGTATCACCATCTGATGAACCGGCAGGGTGTTCATCTCCACCGCGATCACCTCGTGATCGCCCAGGTCGAGCCAGAGTCCACTGACCGTGCCAGGGGGGAACGCCTCCAGCATGAGACGGACCTCGCTGCCGCTGCTCTCCGACACGTAGGTGCAGACCGCCCGCAACGGCACCTCGCGCGGATCCTGTGCCATCCGACGCATCGCCCCCGCGAACAATTCGTCCCGATGACGTCTCATCGCACGGGAAATGCGCACCGCGTTCCACATGTCTTCCCCACCTGGACGCATCCCTTGCCGGCACACCGCTCGTCGAGCCCTTGAACGCGCGTGCGGCACTCTGACAGTCGTGCGCCCGCACAGTAGTCACTTCGACACGGCGCAGGCAAGCTGCCACCAGGCACGCACATCGCACCTGGCCAGAGGCCTTACCGGCTCTCTCGGGCACGCTCCTCGCGCGAGCGCCGGGCAATGGACTCGATCAGGGCGATGATGGGCTGCGCCGTGTCGTCCGGCACATCGGCGAGTGCGCGTGCGGCGTAGCCGACGATGCCGAGATCGGAACCGGGAGAACCGGCGCCACCTTCAACCCCCGTGATACCCGAACCACCGGCCCTCTCCGTGCCCCTGAGGCGCTCGATGTCCGCGTCCTGGCGCGCGACGGTCCGCTCCAGCAGGTCTTTGTGGATCCGCTGGAGCACCCGGTCCAAGGCCTCAGCGGGCTCGGCGACCAGGAACTCGATGCCCTCTCCGAAGAAGTCCGCGATACCGGCGGCGTGATCGAGGTTTGGAGCCTTTCCCGTCTTGAGCATCTTGTCGAGCCACTGGGCGCTCGTCCCCGCGCCCGCCGCGATGTCCGCCAGCGAGTACGCGCGCCGCTGGCCATCGGGAGAAGTCCGCAGTCGGGTACGGCGCAGGAAGACGATACGGGCGACCACCCGACGGTGACGGTCCTCCACCGAATCCGCCCCACCGCCGTCACTCTGGGGCAGCGACTCACCGCGCAACAGCGCCTGCACGTCCTCCACAGGCAGCCCCGAGGCGTACGCGAGACCGCCCTCGCCCTCCACCCGGAGCGCGTCCTTGTCTTCGATCCCGGCCCGATCCAGCAGGGACTTGATACGTCGAGCGGTCCCGACCGGATCCGCGGCAGCCTTTTCGCTCATCCCTGCTCCCCGCTCCGGGCCCACTGGTGGCCGATGACGAACTTGCAACCCAAACATAACGACTCCGGCTCGACATCAGCAACCAAAGATGACAGGCATCAGCCCGCATTGACTACCGGAACCTCCCTCGCGGCCCGGGTCGTGGACTACAAACCGGCCGACGCCGAACGCGCACGCATCCGCGGCAAGAAAGGCATCCGCTGGGTCGGCAGACCTCACCGGCCTCTGCCTGACCCCCGAACCCGGCGAACACGTGCCGGCCACAGCACGGGCTGCGCTCAGGGCCGGGACGGCCGCGGTGACCTCGTACGCGTCGGCGGGGTCATCCCCGTCAGGTTTCCGGCTGGAGTCGGCTCGGGGGCATGGTCGACGACGTCGGGACAAGCGGGCCGACGGTCGGGGGTCGTCGGACCGGGTGCGGGGCGTTGGTGTGGGTGGGTTACAGGGTGGCGGACCAGTCGCCTCGGGTGAGCGTGGTCTCGCCTTCGGGGGAGATGCTGACCTACGCTCCGTAATGGGGTAAGGACCCCTCCAGCAGGAGACGGCGGCGTACGCGCTCCAGTTCGTTCCACAGGTGCCGGGGGCCGCTCTGGTGAACCAGGGGCGGTTCCGCGCGAATGCGCCGGATCCTCGACATCCTCCAGCCGCTTCACAGCAGGCCCGAAATGCCTGGCGCGGCACTGATCGTGTGCAACACCGTCGCCGACGCCCAGGACACCGAAGCCGCACTCCGCGATGCCTACAAGGACAGCCCCAGCCTCGTGCGGATCCTCCACGCGCGGATGCCCGTCCATCAGCGCAACGCCGTCACCCGCCGCCTCGAACGCTGGACCGGCCCCGCCCGCCCCGCCCACCGGAAACCGGACGGGAGATGGACCTCGGCCACCGGCCGCCGCCCCGACCGACCGCTCGTCGTCATCACCACCCAAGTCGCCGAGCAATCCCTGGACGTCGACTTCGACCTGGTCATCAGCGACCTCGCTCCGTTCGCGCTCCTCGCGCAACGCGCCGGCCGCGGCCACCGACACCAAGGACGGACCCGCCCTCCCTACGCCGAACACCCAACTCTTCACGTTCTCAACCCCGTCACGGCGACAGGGAACCCGACCGTCCCCGAGCACTGGGGTCCTGTCTACGACGGAAGCCTCCTGCGCCGCACCCACGACCACCTCAACACCCTGACCGGGCCTGTCGCGGTACCCGAGAAGCTCCAGCACCACGTCGACGCCGTCTACAGCGACTCCTACACCGCAGACGACGACATCCATCGCCGGGCCGACGACAACGCCAAGCAGGCCCTGGCCAACCTCGTCGCCCTGCGCCGACACCGTACCGGCACCAACCTCCACCCCCTCACCAACACCGACGCACACCCCGACGAAATCGCCACACGCATCGGATCCGACAGCACCAGAGTCCTCCCCACCTACCTCACCCCCGACGGCCGCCACTGGCTCCACCCCACACAGCACACCCCGCGCACCGCACTGCCACAACACATCGACCCCGCAGACCGCCCAACCCTGCGCCGCATCATGAACGCCACCATTCCCATCAACAGCCAGTGGCTCAACACAGCAGACCCCACGACCAGACCGCCCGCCGACTGGTCCAACGTCCCAGGCCTACGCGACCTGGCTCTCCTGCCTCAGCCCACTACACGCACAGCCATCAACCCCTACCTGCACAAGGGCAAGGCAACGCTCTTGGACCCGCAGAGAGGACTCGTCCGAGCCTGACAGCGCCGATGGCAGGGGAGGCCCGGTCCGATTACCGCCAGAACAACATGCATCGACGGAGGGATGCAGAGAGCCGCAATGCAAGGGCGCCCTCAGGTACACGGCTCGGTCATGCAAGCAGGGCCTTCCGCTGACGCGGGGGTGGTCCGAGTGAGCGACACCGCGCCCGAGATGGATGGTCGTGCTCCCCGCCGACGCGGGGGTGGTCCGGGTGTGGGGCTCAGCCGCGTCCGGCTACCGCTCGTGCGATGGGTGCTCGCCCCGCGCAGGACGCGGCAGGCTCGGCGTCTGGACGCCAGCGGCGGTGCTTTCACCGGTTCTACCGGAGGCGCCAGTCGGTGAAGACCTGTTCGACGTCGGCTTTGACGACGTCTCTCAGGTCTTCGTCGTCGTCCGGGGCATCTAGGCCGAGTGCGTAGAGAACATCCCGGTAGTACTGGTAAGTGAAATTCGGGTCGCCCGCCGCCAGCAGGGACGACAGGACCGGCTCGTCGCCAGCCGTGGAATGGTCGATTCGGACCAGCACCTGGACACGTTCGTTGTTGCTGAGAGAGGGAAGCGCGGAGCCAAGCTGGTGCTCCAGTCGGTTCCAGCTGGTCGTTGTCCGCTCCCTCGCCGCCTTCTTCAAGGCTCCGCGGACAGCCGCCGCGGCGGGAACGAGATGTGCTGGCAGCTGGGCAGGATCCGTGATCGTGTCCTGTTGCGGTTGCGCGGCCGGAGACGTTGTCTCGCTCTCTTCCTGCCCTCCCGCGGAGGAGGAGAGGCGTTCCGCCCACTCCTCCACCTTGCGCTGTTCAGCTGTGGTCAGCAGGTCCCCGGCCTCCTTCGCCGCAAGCACCAGCTCCTCAACAAGCTGTTCTTGCTGTGCGGTAGACAGTTCCTCACGGCGTAGACGGCCGGTGATGCTCTGGACCTGGCCCCGTGCTCTGTTGCGCGCTTTGCGCTCCTGGGCCTGTGTCACGAGTGGTGCTTCCCGCTCCTGGACCTGTGCCGCGTGACGCCTTTTCTGCTCTTCGGCATGTGCCGCATGACGTGCTTCTCGTTCTCGGGTCGCGGCCGCTCGGCGTTCGTCTTCTTCCCGGCGTTTCTGGGCAGCGTGCCGACGTGCCTTCCGAAGAAACGTGTCGGCGGCGTCGAGGATGTCCGTCTCCTGCGGCGCGGTGACGTTGTCGCGCAGGAGGAACTTTCTGATCTCTGGAATCAGTGTCGAGACCTCGAAGACGTGACCGTGGCGGACCGCTTCGTCGAGGTCGGCGAAGAGCCGTCGGCGGGCATGGTCCTGCTGGTCGATCCAGTCGTTCGCGTGGTCGATCGCGTGTTGCAGATGCTCAAGCGCCTGCCCCTCACAGCGGGGCACCTGAAGCTCAGCGGTGTCCCTCAACTGACGGACGGCGCCAAACTCCTTCGTTCGTACGGCGGTGTTGATGAGCCGGGTCAGAGCGCCGATCTGTACCGGCCCTTCCTCTTGCTCGCGGCGAGGCCGCGGTAACGGGCTCTGTCCTTCGGCGGCGCGTGCGGCCCGCAGGCGTGTGACAACGGGGGTGATGAGCCGGCCTTGCCCGTCGACGGTGCAGTCCGCAAGCTCGAAGTCCCAGTCGGTGCCCATATGGGGGAGCTCGGTGCCCAGGACCATGACTCGCTGGTTGCCCTCGCTGGCGAACCTGACGCGGTTGACGTAGCCCCGGCGTGCCAGGGTGTAGTCATCGACCCGGACACCGGGGCCGAGGATGATGTCGCCAGTCTCCGCGGCGTCCCAGTCGGGCGGCTCGGTGCTGTCCATGTGCAGGAGCAGCTTGTGGCCGCCCAGCTCGATCTCCACGAGGGAACCGACCGGTGCGTCGTCCCCGCCAAGGTAGCGGTAGCGAGGGGTGTGACCCTGACCGCGCAGCCACGTCTGGGTGGCGGCCCGCACGTACAGGTGGTCCGCGCTCGCGACGCCCCGGGAGCGGCGGCCGCACTGGGGCAGCAGCCCGTCGGGGTCGGGGAAGTGGGCAAAGTGGCTGACGCGGACGTTGCCCCGCCTCGTCAGGAGCTGGCCGCCGCACCCGCCCAGCAGGACCCCGCACCAGAACGTGATCCCGGACAACTCCTCGCGGAACTCGTCGAGATCATCGGGTTCAGTCGGACAGACCACCGGATCATCGGACTCAGGATCCGCCAGAACGGCCGTCTGGATCTGCCGATTGTCAACGCCCATCGCCAGCCCCCTCGCCAGCACAACCCAGCCCTCACGCCCGCAGAACAGCGCCCCGCGGGCAGGAGAGTAGGTAGATCACCTTCAGCCGTCCAGCCTATCGAGAGGGACGGAGAGTTTCCTCGATACACCACAAACACAGTCGAGTGCTCCCCCTGAACGGCACGCGCCGATGCGCAGGAAGAACACCGAGAAAATCTTTGCGGCCGAGCAGCAGCTGAACGGGCTCGCCGATCGCGTTCGTGCCCTGGTGTCGGCCCTCCGGCACCCTCCCGCCAGCCTGCGGTCGCAGCGCTGTGCCTGAAACCCCCCGGATTGACTACCCGCGAGCCCCGGATTCCAACGGTCCGCGATCGTTCAGCGGGTCTTGCCCAGACCGTAGCTCCCCGGGCGCGCCGGTAGTCCACTGTGTCCTGAGCATCCGCGGTCGCAGGTCACGAAAGTCGTTCGGTCGCGGCCCCGGAGATCTACGACGCGTCAGGGCGAGCTGAGCCGGCGGGAGCGTCATGTCGTCGTGGCCGGAAGCGGAGTGCCTCGCACCCGTTCCATCAATTCGTCCTCACCGGTGCTCTGGCCATCGATGTAGAAGGAGCAGGTATGCCGCCACTGGTAGGGAGCGTGCGGTTCGGCGCAGTGACAGAACCGGTGGGGCACGTTCCCCGGTAGGCCCCAGCGCGGGTGGCACAGACGCTGCAGGAGCCGGTCGTGCCAGTGGGCACGAGGGTGGGCAGTTCGGGCGTCGATCTTCCAGCTGTCACCGTCGTCCCAGCACTGGACGCGGTAGAAGGCGGCGACGGTGTGGAAGAGAGCGATACGGCGGAGCAGGGCGCTTCCCACCACGGCCCGCCTGGCTCGGGCACGTTCCAGGCTGGGGTAGGCGTTGAGGGCGGAAGGATTCCAGGGGATTGATCTCCGGGCTCGTCCAGAGCGGTCGCATGCCGTTGTCTTCGCACCAGTGCCGGTGTCGGCGCTCGATCTCCTCCCAGCCCTCCGCCAGTCCGACGGGGAGGGCGAGGACCAGCTCCACGTCCGGCATGAGGTCTTGAACCATGTGCAGTCGCAGTCGCAGTCGCAGTCGCAGTCGGAGCCGCAGCCGCCGGCCGCGGGCCGCGGGCCACGATCCCTGTTACCCGCAGCCCGGGGATGCCGGGCAGTTCGTCGCCGCTGCCGGAGGGGGGAGTAGCGGGCAGCAGGTGACTCAGACAGTGTTCGGGGAAGGAGTACCGCTCCTGGCCCAGGTAGGCATCGAGATGCAGGGTGAGGGACGTGGGGGTGCTGCCGCTCACTGCGGCGATGCCGAGCGGGTGCGCGCACAGATCCGGTGACGTGCCCAGTTGTTCGAGGATGCGGCTCTCAAGCAGCGCCTGCGCCGGCGAGGCTGCGGGGGCCGGATGGCCGGTGGGATGGTCGGCGCGGCGAGAGTGCCCACTGCACTCGGCCCAGTAGCGAAGTTTGCGGGAGTCCCCCGAAGAGCGGCTCACGGCAGTGCCTTCCCGACGTGCCCCGGCCCGATCCCGACACGCCAATGAACACTGACGAACTGCTGACTGTGATCTCGGTGATGCAGGCCGGTGTAATGCCACACTCCTTGCGTTCCGGTACGCCGGATCGGGCGGCGAAAGGAACGTGGCCCGCCTCGGGCCATGCCCGCCCATCATTCACCAAGACCGCAGCACAGGGCGGACACATCGTGCCTGCATCACCTGGATGGGTCGTGCTGGGTGTTCGCTGCCCCAGCGTGCGCAGGAAGCGATCGTACCGGGCCCCTTACAGCAGACAACCGAGCGGACAGCTGCCCGCTTCGCCCTCTGCCGATGGTGCTGGTGAGACAGCTGGCGCCCACCAGCAGTGTCGCGGGGTCGGCGACTCCGCGGGCGGCAGGGTGACATCGGCCATTGGGTTCGATGAAGAAACCGGGGCGCACACCGCGCCGCGGTCCCGACGCCGGCCCGCTCCGACAGGCTCGTGCAGATCAGGGTGTTGCTGCCCGGGCCGGGGCGACGGTCAGAGAATCAAGCAGACGCTCAGGATGCGGTGTTCCCCGCCGACGCGGGGGTGGACCAGCTGAAGCCCGAAAAGACGGGCCCAGTCACCGGCATTCGCTACTACGGCGATGTCGTGATGCGTACTGGCGGCAAGCGCCTGCCTGCGTTCGTCACCCCGGATGTGGCCGGGAGATGAGCTCCTCGTTGTAGTGCACTCCCGGGCCTGAGTTCGGCTCGTGGTACTGCTCCCGGTGCGCCGGGGTCATCATGTCCGTGGCCGGCCCGAGCAGGAACGGTTCGCCGTGGTCGGTCAGGGTGAAGTCGGCCCGTTCGCCGGTCGGCAGGGTGACGGTCACCTCCACCGTCAGGCCGAAGGTGGCCACTTGGGGCACGATGACACCGGCGGTGCCGTACGCGCCCCGGCCGTCCGGGCGCGGCACTCCGTTCAGGCCCGTCGGGCGGAAGGAGAACGGCTCGTCGGTGGCGAGCGGCACGGAGAGGCCGACCCCTTGCCGGGGATGGCCGCGCATGAGGGTGTGGGGACTCAGTTCGGGCGTACCGGCTTGCCTGGCGGCGTGGGTGTGCGGGTTCACGCCGGCGCGGGAGCACGCGTAGCGGTAGCGCTGCTCGGCATCGAGACGGACCGTTGCGAGCCGTACGCGCGCGTCCAGCACGGCCCCCTCCAGGCCGGCGGGGGCGGTGACCACCAGCTGAATCTCGTGATCACCGGCCGGGACGCCTCCGGCGCGCACCACGGATTCGTACATGCGGCGACAGCCCACGCGGCCGAGGCGCGCCTCGCCTCCGACGGCGGCCGCGAGCGGCACGTCGGACTCCGCCTGCCGGCTCTCGGACGCCGGGACCAGCGTGGCCGCCGCGGAGATCCCGGCTCGCGGCGGCTGCGGGTCGCCCGCGGCGCGGGACAGGGGTCGTTGCGCCATGAGCTCCTGGTCGGCGGAGGTGGCGAGGGGGGTTGTCGGCGGTGCGAGCGTGAAGGGCCGGCCGTCGTCGTCCACCCGCACGGTGACCAGCCCGCCGTTCTCCTCCACGTCCAGCTCGACCCACCACGCGCAGGAGCAGGCGGCCGTCATGACGGTGACCAGCCCGGTGGCCGTGCCGCCCGCCCGGACGGGGAGCGGGGCCTCCTCACGGGAGCCGGCCTCGCCCCGGGCGAGGCCGTCCAGGGAGAGACGGACCGGCTGGACCGGCTTGCCGCGGGCCGCGGCCACGGCGGCCAGCCGCTCGTCCGCGACCTGCCCCGCGCACGCGACGTCGTCGCCGCGCGGGAGAGGTACATCCGGCCCCTTGACCACGCGGATCCCCCGGACGAGGGCCCCGCGGGACGGGGACGCACCGACGGAGTAGGCGAGCGTGACCTGCCCGCGGGGTACGGCGCGGGCCCCGGTGGCCCACTGGAACAGCGGGACGCACCCCAGCGCGTCGCGCATCAGCTCGCCCGGAGGCCGCCGGCCGGGCTCCGCAAGCGTGGCCATCCAGGACTCCTCGTTCCCCAGCAGCGGGGCACCGGTCGCGAACGGGCCGGCGGCGGGGGCTGGCGAACGCAGCAGCGTGACGGTGAGGGCGGAGCACAGGGCGAGGACGAGGGCGGCCATGATGACGGTGGAGCGGCGTCGGACTCTCGCCCTCCCGGGCGTCATGCCGCGTTCCACTTGTAGCCGACGCAGTGGAATCCCTGCTTCCAGTCGTCCGTCCCCTGGGCTAGGACAAACGGGCGCCCGGCCTTGTCCACGAGCAGGTGCCGCAGCTGGTCGCCCTGCGTGTAGGTGACGTCGAGTACGAACTCGTAGGCGAGGGCGGAGGCGGACGCGCCCTTCGCGTTGCCCGTCCTGACCTCGATGTCGAAGTAAGCCGGCTCGCCCTGCGCCGCGACCTGGACCTTGGTGCTCGGGTACTGCGCCGTCAGGCGGCGCTCGGCGTCCTGTTCCATGGCTGGCCGCTCCGGAGTGGACAGGTCGAGGAGTACCCGGCTGACCTCGGAACTTCCTTGGGCTCCGCCGCAGTAGTAGAGCGGGCCGGCGGGCGCGGGGCGCGTGCGCTCGATGCGGGCGCGGACGGAGGTGATGGTGGCGGGGGTCCGGGTGAAGTTGGTGAGGATCAGACGGACCCGCATCATGCCGGCGTCGGTCCCGCCCTCGTCGACCATGCGGACGAGGGTCTCCTGGGCGTCGCCGTGGGGCACCGGTTCCTTGTCGTATGCCGAGCCGGGCGCGGACCGCACCAGGTGGCGGTCCTGCATCAGGTCCCACCAGACCTCGGAGCCGGCGGTGATCCGCGGGGCCCCGGGGAGGGATTCGCGTACGGACCAGACGTCGAGGTACGCCGAGACGACCGCGGCGACGACGGCACTGAGCACCATCCCGACGGCCCCCAACCCCACAGCCCGCCACCACCGCCCGCTCAACGCCCCGCCGCCTCCGGCCTCCAACGCGGGCTCCGTTCCCGAGCCGGCCCCGGGCCCAGACTCCTCCAGGGCCTCGTGCGCAGGCTCCGGTTCGGAGCCGGCGACGAGTGCCTCCGCTTCCGCCTCCGCTGCGTTCCCGGGGTTCTCGGGCTCCTGCTCGCTGTGCATCCGTGTCACGGATCCCCCAAGCCTTTTGCCCCGGCACCCCGGGGGACCGCCATGGTGCCGTAACCGAGACGCCGAGCGGAGGCGAAATGCGGCCGATCCGGGAAAGGCCGGTGATATCCCCTAAGGGCTGTCCCTCAATGGTCAAGAAGCTCTCGCTCACGGACACACGGGCTGTGAGAGGAGATCGTGCGCCGCACCGAGCCGACATGAGGTTCGTTCGCTGAGCTCTGAACCGCTGAACCCTCTTGACGGGGGCGCGGCGTAGGGTCGGGGCGCGGCACGCGGTCGGCGGAAAGGGAGCGGTGGATGGCGGGGCGAAGGTCGCCGACGCCGCCCGGGAGTTGTGCACGAGAAGCGAAGCAGTCATGAGCCGCTGGGGACCAGGTAGTCGGCGGATGTAGCGTCCCGTATGTGGAAATCGCTGACCTGACCCCTCTCGAATCCCGCATCCAGTTATCGCCATCGGGCGCGGCGTCAGCGGCCGTGTCGCCCGTCCGTAGATGTTCGACCCGTGCTCGGCGCCCAGCACTTCATCGCCGGCGTCATCGGCTCCGGCGGGTTACGCCGGCGGCGGGGTGGTGGCCCGGTAGCGCTCGACGAGGGCCTCCATTCCGGACAGGCCGGCGTCCACGCCGAGCTGGCGGAGCCAGTCGTCCACCTGCTCCTGGCGCTCGGCGGCGACGCGCAGGTCCAGGGCGGGGTTGGCGCGGAAGACGCCTCCGAACGACGCGCCGGCCCCCGGGATCTCCTGCAGCCCGGTGCTGATCAGGAGGTCGACCACCGGCGGGTCGGCGATGAGGTGGAGCTCACGCGGCTGCGACACGAGGGCGGTGCCGATGTCCGCGATCCGGGCGATCTCCTCGACGACCTTGGGGTCGACGAGGGCTTGCAGCAGGCCGTCGCACAGAACCGCCAGGTCCGGCAGCGGGTAGCGGTGCTCCCAACCCACCTTCCGCAGCGCCACGCCATGGCAGCCGCATTGGGCTCCAACGTCTCACGGACGTGTCAGTACCTTCTGATGAACTGGTTCCAACACCCCGCAACAGCAAGGAGCACAAGTGATATCGGACCCCTACACAGTGGCAGGGAGAAACCTCCGAAGCTTCGTCGCTGAATGGCTGAACGAAGTGGAGAACCCCGAGCCGTCTCGCCGAACGCTTCTCGACCACGCCAACAACCCGTCAGACCCGGATCGCGCGTTTTTCGGCGCCAGCCATGTGATGGAGAACATTGCTCCGCGCGTCTGGGGTGACCTGGGGTCAACCGAAGAGCTCCTGCTGTTCGCGGTAGTGGCCAGCTACGCCCAGGACTTCCCCGAAGCCCCTTGGGATGGCTGCGCAGGCTATGTGCAGCGGGCTTTCGAGCATGTGGGGGAGATTGGTGAGCGGGAGGCCGCGCGGCGCATCGTTGATCGGATCCGTGAGAAGGATGTGCGGAAGAGGGATGATGCGGACCGCATCGCTACGCAACTGAGGAACAGATCCTTGGGGAATGATCCAGGCCGGATCGCCGCGCATGAGAGGGAGATGGCCAAGGCTTCGCACCGCTCCTTGCGTGCTGCGAAGGCGCTCGATCCGCAAGTTGTCGTCTCCCCCTGGTGAACCGCAGGGACTTGGTGACTAAGGCGGCCGAAACCTGTGCAGTCCGCGGTCGAACCATCCCAAGGACAGCAGAACAGATGGACGCCTTCCTCCTGGCTTGCAAACTCCCTGGTCACGTATACAACGAATGGATCGCCGCCTGGCGCAGAGCCAAGAACGTCCCCTCTGTGGAGATGCTCCACTTGCATAGGGAGACGATCCAGTCCGCGATGGCCATCCTTGCCAGGCAAGTGGGGTAAGAGGCGGTCGAACGACCTTGACCTCAACACCAGGACCTTCCCTCCACGCTGAACCCCGTCAGCCCTGCGTTCGCCGGTCCATGCGCCAATGGGCTGCACCATCGGCAACGTGGCCGGACGGTCGATCGGGCCCGGGGTGCCCGCAGGGTCGGCAGGCTGTGGCGGAGCCGGTGCTGAGGCAGGCCGTGTAGGCCCGCGCGCTGGGTACGGAAGCCCCAGCCAGCCAGCCACCCAGGCACCCGCTGAGGCCAGCGCCACGTAAGGGGGATTCTCGGCCATTGCGGGTTCGGAACCGGGCAGCGATCCAGGACAGCCGCGTGTCGCCGCACGGGGCGTCAGATGATCTGCGGCAGCACCACCTGAAAAGGAGTGCGTGGACGTGAGGGGCTCCCTTCCAGCGGCCGCCCCACCCGATCGGACGCAGAGGCATGAGGGGGATCCGTTGGTATTCCGACGTTCCGACAAGCACGAGAATCCGCCTGCCCGGCTCCTGCGCAACTCGGTAGCGACGAAGCCGTCCCGGTTCCTCGGCGGAGAACACAGCGACGGATGGGTGCTCTACCGGTGGGCGACCGAGTTCGGAAAGGTCGTGCTCGCCTACCCCATCGACGACCACTCAATGGTGTTCCCGGACGCGAGCCTGCTGGAGAAGTTCGCGCCCGACGCGGCCGCCCTGGTGGTGGTGGAAGCCGACTACGACATCCTGCACGGCCCGAACCTGGAAGCCGTCGACGCGGAGGAGGGCGAGCGCTACGGGACCGACTGGCAGCGACTGGAGAAGGTATTGGGCACGCCCGCCCCGTACTGGCATCACACCGTGCGGCACCCGGAGCTGATGGCGGCCTGGCGGCCCGGCTCCGCCACCCTCCACGTACCGGCCATCGTCCACCCGGACCCCGCACCACTCCTGCGCCTGGCCGCCGAAGAAGCGGATGGCTCCCACGCGGCCATGGCCGCCCTCGACACCGCCCGCCGCGCCATCTGGTCCACCGCGGAAAGCTGCCGCCAGCAACTCACCGACTACGTCGACTCCAGCGAACACCTCGCCCACATCGCGGTCGCAGCCCGCCCCTTGGTGCCCCAGGAGCCCCCCACCGTCGCGAAGGAGATCCTGCGCGACGGCTGGAGGAGCATCCTCAACCGCACCGACACCCTCGCCGCCGAATGCGCCCGACTCGGACAGGCGCTCGGCGGAGACAAGTACTTCCCCGGCTCCTGCAAAGTCACCGTCGCCCCCTCCTCCTGTGCCCAGGCAGCGAAGTGGGCCTCCCGCCTCCAGCCCAGCCCCCGCGTCGCGCTCGCCGTATACCTCGGCGACAACCGGGACCAGGACATCCTCATCGACCCCGTGACCGACATGCCCGCCGTCCACACCCCCGCCGGAAAGATCGAGACCGTCGCCCCCCAACGGCTCCCGGCACGCTCTCCGCTCGCCATGCTGACCATCGCAGCCGGCTCGGTATGGGTCACGACAACAGACGGAACCGTGTTCCTGGCCCCACAACGCGCCGGCGGATACACCTACGGATACGGAGGCGGAGGGCCAAGGTCCCTGGCGAGCCTCATCGATCTGCTCCTGAACGACATCACGCACCCCGCGCCCGGCTACAGGGGCGACCGGCCGCCGGCCGGACTGGACCACGCCACCGAGAACGGCTGGAAGGACCGCCGTCCTCCGTTCACCCTGACCCGGGCCGAACTCGAAGCGCTGCGCGACGGATAGAAGGGCGAACCCGGCCCTGCCGGTACCGCCCTAACCCCGCCCTGCCCACCAAATCAGGCATGCAGCACACAGGTATAGCCGCACCCAGAACTACCGCTCTACGACGATCCCAGCACATACGCGCGAGTGCCCGCCTCGATACCGGCGGGCCCCAGAGCGAAGGAACCGATCATGACCGACGACGAGCTGCAGCTCGCCGCCCTCCTCAACGACCTTCCCGGCAACCACGACGCCCGGTTCTGGCGGGGACTCAAAGAAGCGGCCGGAATCTACCGCATACGCTCCACGATGTCCTCCGCCGTCCAGGAGGCGCAGGACGGCGACTTCGAACCACTCGCGGAGCTCGTCCTCGACGTCTTCAACCGCGACAGCCGGCTGAAGGCCATCACCGCGGCCCTCGCCACCCACCTCGGCAGCACCCTGCGCGCCCACGCCTGGATCACCGACGCCATCGCAGCCGCTGACCGCGTCAACCGGACCCACGTTGAAGACCCCCTCGACGCACTCACCAACAAGTGGTGAAGACCGCGGCCAAACCGGCCAAGAGAAGCAGGACCCCCCGGGCAGCGCATCCCGCAGTAACCCGTCCAGGAGGAGAAGACCATGGGTAAGGCCAGCCGCGGCAAGAAGCAGCGAAATCGCGACACCGCAGGTACATGGAGTGCCGCCAAGGCAGCCCGCACGGCACATCAGGCGCGGGCGGACACCCGAAGGCTCCTGCGGGACAACGTGTGGGTACTCGCGATGCTGACGTCCAACGTGAACAACCGCATGGCGAAACTGCAGTACTGGGCCACAGCGACGTACCTGAGCAGCATCGGGAAAACCTGGCGTTCGCGATGATGATCGGAAAGCAGGGCTGGAAGCCCCCGTGGCCGCCCGGCCCCGCCCAAGCGGCACGGTGGCAGACCCAGCAGGTCCTTCAACTTCTGGCCCGGGCCGAGGTGCTCGTCATCTCGCCGGCCGCGCACGCGGCGGTCATGGCCGCAGCCTCCACGCTGGAACCCGCCGACGTCGCAACACTCGACAAGGACCGCGACATCCTCATCCCAACCGGCGTGCTGGTACTGCCCGAACCGGTCATCGTGGAGAACCGCGGCGGATCACTCTCCGACATCCGCGCCTTCGGCTGGCAGCCCGTCACCCAGTACCAGGTGCTCCCCAACGCCCAGTACCCCGGCATCCAGCTCACCTGCTTCATGGACCGCGACGGACCCGTCCAGCCCGAGTCCTGGCGCATGGCGGTAGCCCAGGCCCGTGCCACAGGATCGCCCCTGCCTCCGCTCGTCCCCGACGGCATCTACGGGCTACGGGCCGACGGCGCCCTCTCCACCGCGAGCAACGAGCAGCACGCCGAACTATCCGAGCGGCACCGCAGCATGAACACAGCCCTGAACCAAGTCGCCGAGTACAACGCAGTGCCGCCCGAGGAAGGCCAGTGGGACGGCGGGCGGATCGTCGACGTATACGACGACTTCGCCTTCCGCTACGCATTCGCGTTCTGGCGCCTGGCCGCCCAAGGCATCACCGCCCTCGGATCCTCAGCCGAGCCAGGCACGTCCGCGTACGAGGCTCGGCCAGGAGAGGCGCGCCCCGACCCGGACGTACGCGTCATCCGCCTCGCCCACCAGATCCCCGCGCAGCGCTCAGCCGAGGACGAGAGCGGCTCGAGTCGCGCCTACCACCACCGGTGGACCGTGCGGATGCATAAGGTTCGGCAGTGGTATCCCAGCACCCAGGAACACCGGCTGATCTGGCGGGGTCCCTACATCAAGGGCCCGGCCGACGCCCCCTTCATGATCGGCGAGAAGGCCTACGCGGTGGACTGAGGCTCGTCGTCGCCGGCCCTGTCCGGGGGCAGCGGGAAACAACAGCATCCGGTGCCGCCCCCGAGCTGGGCCCCGGACTTGCGCCAGCCTGCCCAGGGCGCCGCAAGTTCTGCCCAGCACACCCTCGGCTCGCAGTGGCGTCAGAGGTATGTCCGATGAGACGAGCATCAAAGTGAGTGGGGCCATCCGTGATCATCTGGCGGCGTTGGCTGCTGAGCACAACACCACGATCGAGGAGTCGTCAGAGCCCTCGCGGCCGCGCAGCCAACCCGGACCGAGT
This sequence comes from Streptomyces sp. WM4235, assembly GCF_001279725.1. Taxonomy (GTDB): domain Bacteria; phylum Actinomycetota; class Actinomycetes; order Streptomycetales; family Streptomycetaceae; genus Streptomyces. The sequence continues at coordinate 26,532 of NZ_LGDE01000437.1, forward strand.
TCGCCTCAGCCCTGGAAGCTGCCCCTGGTGGGCCTGCCCTGGTCATCGGAGAACCGCCCGGGGGACCTCTGCTGCGGCCGGGCCAGAGGAGCGGGCCCTCGAGTGTCGACGGTCACGCATTTCCCCACGATCTACATGATCGGCGTCACGCAATTCCCCACCCCCACGGTCACGCTTCCCCATGGGGATGGCGGGTGCGAGGGGATGCCCAACGGCAGGGCCCGAGCCCGCCTCTCCTTGCCGTTCACATGAACGGCAGGTCGACCGGAGGCCATGGGTACCCCAGTCGCTCGGCATCATGCGAACCTCCCCAGACCTCGGCGGTGGCACGGGGATCGCCAGCGGTCAGCTGAGCTTCTAGGCGCTCAGCCTGGTCTGATGGGTCGTCCGCGGAGATCGGGAGAGTCATCCCGAACTGGATCCAGGGCAGATCCGTATCGGGCCCGTTAGGGGGATGCATCAGGATGACGTGGATTCGGTCGGGTTGCTTGCGGGAGGCCCAGACGTCTTGCAACTCGCAGTCCCACCGGAGGAGCCAGTCCCCGTGTCCCCTCAGCCCCGCCTCAAGCAGCCGCGCAACTGCTCCCGCTGGCCACTCCCAGCTGCGGTCCTCTCCGGCTCGCAGGACTTCGGCCTCGTACTGAGCTGCGGTGAACCGAAGCTCCGGCAGGGCGACGTCCTGGTTGGCCGGGTCGCGCCAGCCCGCCCAGACAACATGATCCCTGTCACGTGTGACCGTCATGTACAGGGCGCCGCAGCACTCCTCCGCGCCGCACCCGGACCAAGCGAGACGAGCCTCGTGGGGTGTCGCGGTGGCATGCAGCGGCCCGCCCCGGTCCAACAGATACCGGGGGCCTACTCCCAGGTACCGGGAGCCTCCCACGCCGCCAGGGCGCACATCAGCCAGAAGATCCTCGCCATTGACGATCGGGCGGACCTCCACCCCACCCTCGTCGGGCGGTGGGCACAGGATGCTCAGGCTGAGAAGGTCCGGTTGCATGGTCATCGGCCAATGTTCGTGGAGCCAGCCACAGCTGTCATGTGAATTCGCGTGGCCCTGCTCGGGTCGGTAGTTCGGGCTGCTGTCAGGCACGCCGGCCTGCGGACACCCAGCCGGAACGTCGGGATGACAGTGTGGGGAATTACGTGATCGTAGCCCTGGGGAATTACGTGACCGTCCACATCGAGGCGGCGGCCGAGCTCGGGCTGGACTACACGGCCGGGCCGGCCGGGCTGTCTGGGACAAGATCCGCGCGCATCAAGGCGGTGCCGGCGCAAGTTCCTGAGCTCGTTGGGGCCGGACACGCGGTCGGCGTCACGCTTCCTGCACCGCGTGAGGTAGGGGCCATGGCGGAGTGGCAGACACCGCTCCGGCGGTGTGAGCCGGCCCTGAACGGAACCAGCTCCCGTCGGCTGGAGCAGGAGGGGCCGGTGTGAAGCCCGCACGCGGGCGGTCAGAAGAACGAACAGGCGCAGCTTCTTGCCGACGATCCGGCCGAGCACCCGGAAAGTGCCGGAGAGACAGCGGATCTGCTCGAAGACATCTATCAGCACCCCAGGGAGACCCGTCCGGCAAGTCCTGTCCGGCCTGCCTCTCCAGAGCGGGCGACGCAGAACCGGATGGACTCCGTGAGAAGGCTCCACACAGATACAGACACGCCCCAGGCCCACTCAGGGCCTGGGGCTTTGGTCTCCAGCCAGGAGGTAGCAGTATGCGCAAGGCCGACATCGGTGTCGCCAGCCGACCGGGACTCAGGACCACCCGTCCAGGAGATGCCCCCGGATCCGCTGACGCGGCGCACGCCTGGACCGCAGCCGGCGGGGCCGTCGGCGCTGCCGTCATCGACGGCATCGGCCACAGCACGGAACTCCACGCCTTGGTCCCCGTACTCGCCGTCGACGCCGCCCGCCGGGCCGCACTGCGCCACCCCATGGCCGGGCTGATCGGAGCCGCCGAGCTCCTGCAAAACCCCGGAGCGCCACGTGGCGGTCCGGACGCGGTCGGCATCACCGCCCGGGTCAGGCCTGAGGGCACGTGGATCGCGTGGGCCGGGGACTGCCGCGCCTACGGACTCGACCCCGACACCGGCATCCTGACCCGGTACACCACCGACCACACCGTCGCCGCCCACTACGCCCAGCAGGGCATGCCCGCCGACGAGGCCGCCGCCTACTCCTCCAATATCACCGTCAGTTTCAGCGACCTCTCCATCGCGGCCTGCAACGAAGCCCCGATCCCCAAGGGCCACACGGTGATCCTCACCAGCGACGGCGTCCACGACCAGATGGACCCCACCACCCTCAACACCCTCGTCCGCGCGCACCACAACGACGCGCAAGCGCTGGCCGAGGCTCTGGTCGCCGCTGCCGAGGACGGCGTCGAGGACGGGCAGCCCTACCGTGACGACGCCACCGCCATCGTCATCCGTCCTCTGCCGGCCCCGCCCGACACCGCATGAGCACCCGGTAGCCTCCGGCACCCGTGTGTTCCTGGCGGCCTCGGCCGCGCCGCGGCGCGCGTAGCGGTTGGACTGCCGCGCTGTCGGTTGTAGGTATAGCCGGGGTCTCGGGCGTCGCCGTCACTCTCGTTCCGTGCCGTTCGCGGTGTGCGCGACGTCTATCACCAGTCGGTCGTCGAGTTGGAGGATCCGGTAGGGCAGTCGGGCGCGCAGGCCGAGGCCGATCTGGGTGCGGCCCTCGAAGCTCGCGCCGAACACGGTGTCCCGGAAAGTGCGGTAACCGGTGACGTCGACGCCGGGCAGCGGCTGCCCGCTCCGGGCGGGGATGGTGGGTGCCATGGTCTGCCGGTCGTAGGCGGGCGAGTCCACGATCACCTCCAGGACCGCGCCGCCGCGTACCGGCAGGGGATGCCCGGAGGCGTCCTGGAGGAGGGCGTCGGTGTAACGGACGTGGTAGCCCACGGGGTTGGCGGGGGAGCTGCCCGGCGCTTCGAACACCAGCCGGTCGAAGCAGGGGTGCTCGCCACTCCTGATGCCACGCAGCTCCGGGGCCTGGGCGGTGGAACGGCCCTCGGCCGGGCTGTCCCACCCGATCGGGCACCTCGTGGCCGGTTGGACGGACCCGGCCGCGGCGGCAGGCAGGGCCGTGGTGGCCGCGAGGACGAGAGCGGCGGGAAGGATGGTCCAACGGCGCATGATCTGCCTCCAGTGGGAGATTGTTGGTTCATGTTGATCGTTGTTGACTCCCGCTTGCCCGGAGGTTCGGGTCGTAGACCTGAACCCGTGAATTTTTTAGAACGACGGGAGGGACCCCCAACCGCCGCGCTCTTGTGGCACGTGTGCCGTCGCCCAACTGGCGGACTGTGGACTGTGCTCGGCTCCGCGGTCAGTAGCAGTCACCTGGAGGATGAGGCGGGGGCCGATCAGGGCTCTACCAACCTCCGCGTCGTCCCAGGTGATGTACGAGTGACAGACCAGCAGGTCCAGATCAGCCCGCCCTCTGCGATTGTGAGCGCAGACGCGGATCCACAGGACATCGACGTTGCCAACCACTCGGTCGTGGACATCGACAGCGGTAAACACAACGGGACAGCAAGCGGGCAGAATTGCGATCGTATGAATGCAGCATCTCTCCCAGCGCTCGCAGCCACTCGGGGCATCTCCGCGGCAAAGGACCGCAAGCCGATCCGATCGCGTGTCCGCCATGGCAGCCCCTCCTGCGCCGACTACGGCTGCACACGCCCCGAGTGCACAGCCGCCGCGCGCCGGGACCGCGCCCGCCGTACCAGCGAACTGAGGGCTGGCCGACCCGCCCGAGTCCCGGCGACCGATGCCGCCACCCGTGCCCGCCAGTTGCAGGAGACCGGCCTGTCGGCCACCGACATCGCCGAGATCTCAGGCATCGCCGTCACCCTCGTGCGACGCCTGCTCCGCCCGGCCGGGGAACGGCCGGCCGTCATTCACCGCGTCACCTCGGAAGCCATCCTCGGCATCCCCCTGAACAGCGCTCTCAGGCGAGATCGCCTCCTGCCGGGACTGGTCGACGTGGACAGGGCCGCGACCAGCCTGCAGGAGCTCGCCGAACGAGGATGGCCGACCAGCTTCCTGGCCACCCGGTTGGAAACCACACCGCACACCCTCGCCGCCATCCGCGGCCGAGAACGCCGCCGCCTGACCCTCGCCCTGGACCGCAAGATCCACCGCCTCGCCGCGCTCCTGCTCGCGAGCGAACCGGCGGATCACGGCATCGCCGAGCACCGAAGCCGCCGGACGAGAACCGCCGCCCTGCGACGAGCCGCACTGGTGCGACCCAGGGCCATGGTGCTGCGGGAGCAGCCGCCAACGAGCGGCTGACCGCCGAGGGCCGTGCGGAGCAGGCCACCGGCGACGCCCGCCAGGCCAAAGAGAAGGTCAAGGACGTCTTCAAGCACTGATCGACATACGTCAGGGCACTCCGGCCTGGTTCATGCGGCGGCAGGTTCAGGCCGGCGCAGTTCGGCCTGGTCAAAGAGGAGGGCGTAGCCGCCGGGAAGTCAGCGCAGCATGCGGGCGAGGAGGTCGGGTCCGGCCAGGCGGGGGACGACAGCGAAGACGGCGCCGGGGTCCCAACGGGCGACGGCCGGGGTGGCGCCGGTGCGGCGTGCGGCGACATCGCCGTCCCCGAGGGCGCCGGCACCCGTGTGCTCGCCCCGGCGCAGGAGGCCTGGCGCTTCGGGTACGAACGCGAGCTGCGCCGTGTCCTCGTACCGGAGTGGGAGGGCGTCGACCCCACGTACCCGCTGCGCGGCACCTACCCGGCCGACTACTTCTACGAGGTCCAGGACATGGACCGGGCGGGGGCCACCGCCCGGCTCGAGGTGGTCGATGTCGACGCGGTCGGTTGTCTGGTCGTCGTAGTAGCTGTACCAGCTGCCTCCGCTGAAGGTGCATCGTCCTGTCACGGCGGGGGCTTGGAGGGCCTCGGCGCGCATGACTTCCGCCCGGGTGTTGCAGCCTTCGTGGTCCGCGTTGATCCAGTTGCCGAATTGCCGCTGTCGGTCGTAGCCCTCGCGGACGCGGAACGCCTTCGGCCCGGACCCGGGCGGCATGGATTCGAGCTTCCAGTCCGGTGGTGGGGGGCCCACCGGCGTCGCCGCTCCCAATCCCGCCCTGTTTCCCGTTAAGGGGGCTGCTCAGACGCTCCTCGCACCCGCGTGGACCTTTGAGTGTTCAGGGCAGCGGAACGAAGCATTCCTGTGATGGAAACAGTTTGTTTACGTTTGATTGTGATGTTTTTTGGTCAAAGAAGGTGTGGGCGCGTGGGATGTTTTCGCAGGTTGGAGACCAAGTCGAGCCTCGGTCCAGCTTGGGGCGTGGCTGGTTTTGTGTCGACGGATGATCGTTTGGTGGGTAGCGTCCTCCGCGCCGGACACCCGAGGGAGGGGTGTCGAGCGTGGATCGCTCTTTGACCAGGGCGGTTCCGGAAAGCAACCGGGGGATGGAAATGCGGAGGGCCTTGCTCAATTTCGCTGGCTTTCCAGGTTCCTTTTTCTGGATTTTTCTCCTTCGTGGCAACGCGGAGCGCGAGAAACTCCGTTTTCAGGGAACCGCTTCCGCTCACCGCATCTGACCAGTGCGGCCTGAACGAGGATTTACGTGTCCAATATCACCCTTTCCGGGCCGAGATGGGGAACCCAGGGGGACGTGGGGGCCGGCCATGCCGCTGTCCTGCTCTGTGAGCTTCTGCCCGTTCTTCGACGTCGCGCGTCCTTCATGGCTTCCTCGCAGACTGCGGAGGACGCAGTCCAGTCGGCGTGCGTGAAGCTCTTGAACAACTCCGCCGCCTTGGTGCGACACCCCAACCCGCAGGCCTACGCGCTACGTGCGGTCGCCACGGCCGTGTACGACCTGCGGCGTAGGCAGGGTCGTGAGACGGCGGTCGCGGAGTTGCCCGACGCGCCGGTCGATGACTGCGCCATCGAACTGTGCGAAGCCGACTGGGAGGCCGCGCGGCTGCTGTCGTTGCTCTCTCCGGGGCAGGCGCACGCCGTTCGGCTGGTTGACATCGAGGGGCACAGTATCGACCGAGCCGCCGAGATTCTCGGGGTGCACCGAGGCACCGTTTCGCGCGCCCGGGACCGAGGGTTGCGTCGACTGCGCGGTGAAATATCTTTCGGCGGGTGTCATACGGGAGCCACCGCCCGAGCGTTTACATAGTGAAGGGCGCGGCCTGGAATTCCGGCTTCCGTTCCTTCCCATGCATGAATCGGAACATTGAGAAAGGTTTCTCTTATGGAGATTGCAGTCCGCAAGCCCGCACGCCTTGCCCGTACCGGTGTGGTTGCTTCCGGTCTCGGCCTGGCGGGTGTGGCCGGTGGTGCTCTGAGCACCTTCATCGTCGCGGGCATCCTCAGCTCCGCCGGAATCGGCTCGGCAGCCATCGCGGCGAAGATCGTGGACGCGGTCATCGCCGGCCAGACGGCCGCGGCCGTCATAGGCGCCCTGCTGGGCGGGGGCCTGGGTACGGCCGCGATCGGCTCCATCGTGTGGGCGATCAAGTTCTTCGGAAGGAAGAAGGCCGTTGCCTGATCCGTCTCTCCCGGCGGATACCGACGGGCCGACTCGCACCAATCGAGTCGGCCCGTCGGGCACCGCCCGACTCTAATGGAGGAGCTCCACCCGTGACAGTACGACTTCGAGAGACCGGCACTACGGGTGTGCGGCCCTTGGGCGCGCTGCTGCCCTCGTTGCCGCGCGGTGCGTGGATCCTCGCGTCGACCGCGTTGCTCGGGTTCGTCATGATCGGCTGGCTGGCGTCATCTGGCACGACCTTCCCCATAAGCCAAGGTCAGGAGACCCACCGGCCTTGGGGAATGGTGTGGCAGATCTTCGCCCACAACACCGGGGCCTCCCTTCTCCTGTTCGCCGGAGTCGCCACCGGAGGCATCGCCACCCTGGCATCCCTCCCCGTGCTCGGGATGTACATCGGCACGGTTGTCCGTGCCACGAGCAATTCCATAGGTATGCATGCCGCTTCGGAGATTCTCGCGACGTACTTCGTCCTCGAGTTCATCGGACTGGCGCTCTCCGCGGTCTGCGGGGTCGCGCCGTTGCTCGCATGTGTCTCCTGGTGGCGCCGGCGCAGCGGGGACGGGCCGGTGCCGAAACGGGAGGTGATCCGGGTGTATCTGGATTCGGCCGGCCGAGCGCTGCGCTGGATGGTTCTTGCCGAGCTGGTCCTGCTTCTCGCGGCCTGGCTGGAAGTATTGGGAGGTATACCACGATGACCGCTTCGGCTCTCAACGCAGGGGCGCCCGCCCCGCTCGCGCCCGAACCGGCGCAGACGGCCTCCGTTCGGCCCCGTAAACGACGCCCGCACTGGGGCTTACTGACGCTGGGATTGGTGAATTGGCTGCTCGTCACGGTCTCGGTGTGGTCGCGCAGGGACTTGGTCCGCGCTCAGATCGACGCTCAGCAGCCGCCGATCGACCCGGAATTCAAGGGAGTGGCGACGGCGTCCGGGCTGGTGGTCCTTTGCCTCGGTTTCGTCGTTGCCCTTCTCCTGGTGCAATACCTGGCGCGTCTGGCCGACCAGTGGATCGCGCGCCTGTGGGGGCTTGACGAGGGCAGTGCGTCGATCGCCGCCCGATTGTCGGTGGCCCTGACCGCCATGGCCGCACTCGTGTCATACCTATGGTTCGCCGAGGACGCGGCCCCCTTCGGGAGTGCCATTCCTTTCTGGTGCGTTCCGGTGTTCGCGGCCATCGCCCATCTCCCCGACGCGAAGAAGTGGTCGGCCTCGGCTGTGCCGGGCAAGGCCGTGAGCACCGCGGTGGCTGTGGCACTGTCGGTATGCGTCCTCGTAGCGATGGGGCGGTAAAGGAGCGATGCGCAATCACGGAACGTCTTTCAAGCGCAGTTCTGGTGCGATGACCTTCGCACTGCTGCCGTCCTGGGTCGCTGTCGTGGGTCTGCTCGCCTCGACGGTGTGGGGCTGGGCTACCTGGAGCGAGCCGGTCTCGATGGAGACGACCAACACCGCGGGCGTGACCCTGCTCGCCCACGGCCTGACGGTGGGGACAACGGTCCTTGGCGCGGTGGCGACGCTCTTCCTGTTGTTCCCCAGGGTGTTCCCGGGGGCCCTGGCGATTCTGCTCTTCCTCGCCGGGGTGGTGCAGATCTTCAACTGGCAGGTCGCCAGGGACCTTTCGGGTGGAATGCTGTACTGCGCCCTGGCGGTGCTATGCGTCGTTGCCGCAGTGGCGAGCCTGCTTGCGCCGGGTCAGCTGCCCGCCAAGTCTGCGGGGAAGAATGCTCGCTGATACCTGGGGCGCGGTCCGGTTCGTCGTCACCGCCGACGGGCTGCACTTCTGCTACCGCAACGGGCTGCGTCCCTCGGCGCGGACCGTTCTGTGGGGCGGCGCGGCCGCCTGCGCCGGTGCCCTGATCCTTGCGGCACCGGTTGGCGCCGTCGCCGGGATGGTGGCGGCCCGGCTCGGCCGCGTCCTGGAGTTCGACTCGGCCGGTTTGGAGGGCCTGGTCCTTGGGATCGTGGCACTGCGCGCAATGGCCGCCATCGCGTCGGCAGGCACCCGGCGGACCCGACTGCGCGTCTTCATCCCCGCGGACCTGCCGGTGCTTCGTGGGCTGGACATACCGCTGCACGCCGTCCTCCTGGGGCGCGTTGCCTGGCCAGGACTGCTGCGGCAGCTCGTGACCGCACTCGCAGCCATGGGCGCGCTGTTCGGCATCGCACTGATGTCGGACCTGTCAGTCGGCGCCGGACCATTGGTGACCATCGCCGCCTTCGCGCTGAGCGGTGCAGTGGCGCCGGTCGCGCTTGCGGGCTGCCCTCCACGCCCGGCGTCCCGCGAGCCCCGCCTCCTTGGCTTGGCCATCGGCTTGGCCGTGGCCGCGGGCTTCGGCGGCCTGGTCGGCGCGGCCGCCGCCCGCGCCCTGCGGCTCGCCGAGTCGTTGGGACCAGCCGCGCTGTGGCGCCACGCCGATCATCTTGCGCAGCAATCGGGCGCGTATCTGGCTACGTGGGGCATCGCGGCCTCGACGGTCCTCGTGGTGGGCGCCCTGCTCTGGTACCGGCTGCGGCGGGCGCCCGGACAGTGGCAGCCGGATGCCGCGCCGGTGAGTGGTTCGGCGCCCGTCCGTGCCGCACGGGCCCCCAGGTACCCGCTCCTCACCGTCGTACCGCGCACGATGGCCCGGGGCACACAGGGCATGGCGGTGGCACTGCGCCGCGCCCTGTACGCCATCGCGCTGGCGGGTATCGCCTCGGTTGGCGCCGGATGCCTCGCACCGGGTCTCCTGGTGGAACTCACCGGCGGCAACGACCGGCTGGCCGGCGGTGGCATACTGCTCGCCGCCGCCACGGTGATCACCGTACTGTCCGGCTCGGTGGCCGGCCCCGGGGTCCTCCTGCGGCAGCTGCGCTGGGCATGCGAGCAGGGCCATGCGAAGCGGCAGCTCGCGCGGAGCCACATCGTAGGCCTGCTCATACCGGTGGCCCTGGCCATGGTCCCGGCCTGCGCCGGGGTCGGACTGCTGGCCGCCTCGCCGGTCCCGGCGTTGTACGGCCTGACTCTGGCCGTCGCGGCCACCGCGGGAGCGGTGCTGGGCGACTTGGTCGAGACCGGCCGTCAGGAGAACCCGGACGGCACCGGCGACACGGGAACCCTGGGCGGCATCGTCTGCGTGGCCACCATCGGCGCGGCCACCGCACCTTGGCTGGCCCCCGTGCCCGTCGCCTCGGCCGCTGGGCCGCTGACCGCCCTCGGCTGCCTGACCCTGGCCGACCGCATACTCCGCAGAAAGATCATTCCGTGACTGTTTGCCACTTCGCGGCGGTGACCGCCGGCTACCGCGAGAGCACACCCGTACTGACCGACCTGTCCTTCTGTCTCGGCACCGGCGTGACACTGATAAGCGGCCCCAACGGCACCGGCAAGTCCACCATCGTGGAACTGATGTCCGGGGCGCTCAGGCCGTTCACCGGCACAGTCTCCGTCCATGGCCTCGCCGCCCACGACCCACGGCTGCGCGGCCGGCGCACCGTGTGCCGCAGCAGCCCCGCGCTCTATCCCGCGCTCACCCTCGCCGAACACGTCGACCTGCTCAGGCCGGTACGAGACGTTCGGGACGACGAGTTGCGCGCCCGCACGACGGCCTACGGACTCCGGTCCTGGTGGAACACCCCCACCAGTGAACTGTCCACCGGCAACCTGCGCAAGGCGTGGATCATACTGACCACGATCGAGCCCGCCACCTTCATCGTCCTCGACGAACCCTTCAACGGCATGGACACCGAAGGCGTGACCGCGCTGCTCGCGGAATTGGGTCAATGGCACAGCGAAGGCCGTTCGGTCGTTGCCGTCGCCCACCACCCGCCGCAGGAACTCGAAGATCTGGCGACCACGATCGTCAAGCTGAGCCCCCCGGACCCGCTCGACAAACACGGCGAACGCCTCCCGCAGACGACCATCGGGGACACGACATGATCGAAGTCAGACATCTCACCAAGAGTTACGGCAGCAGACTCGCGCTCAACGACGTCTCCTTCGACGTGCCGCCCGGATCGGTCACCGCGTTCCTCGGGCCCAACGGCGCGGGCAAGTCGACCGCCATGCGGATTCTTCTGGGCCTGGACCGGCCCACCGGCGGCACCGCCACCATCCACGGTGTCCCCTACCGCGAACTGCACCGCCCGCTCACCGTCGTCGGAGCCCTCCTGGAATCCCGCGGCGCACACCCCCGGCGCAGCGTACGGTCACACCTGACCGCGCTGGCCCGCGGCAGCGGCCTTCCCAAGCACCGGGTAACCGATGTGCTGGAACTCGTCGGTCTCGCGACCGTAAGCCATCAGCCGACCGGCCGGCTCTCTCTCGGCATGAGCCAGCGCATGGGCATAGCGGCCGCGCTACTCGGCGACCCGGGGACCGTCATCCTGGACGAGCCAATGAACGGCCTGGACCCCGCCGCGATCATCTGGTTGCGCGGCCTGCTCACCGACCTGGCGACGCAGGGCCGCACGGTGCTCGTCTCGAGCCATCTGATGAACGAACAGGCACTGCTGGCCGATCGGATCATCGTCATCGGACGCGGCGAGATCCTCGCGGCCGGACGTACGCGCGAGCTGGTGTCCCGCTACTCGCCCGACCGGGTTCGGATCCGGACCACCGAACATCACCACGCGCAGCTCCAGCATGCGCTCCGGGCTGCGGGGGGTACGACGCACCCGCACCCGCAGCACACCCTGGAAGTCACCGGTCTGCCGCCGGAAACCGTGGGCGCCCTGATCGCCCGGCACGGCATCACCGTCTACGAACTGACACCCCAGGGCGTGTCATTGGAGGAGGCGTTCATGCGCTTGACCACCCCGGACAATGAATTCGCCGCCCGGACCACGAGCGGTCGGGTCGCATGATGAACGCAGCAGCCCCTACCCCCTCGGTCATGATCCCGCCAGCGACGCCCGGCACGGCCGACGTCACACTCCGCGGACTTCTGGACGCCGTGCGCATGGAGTGGACGAAGCTCCTCTCGCTGCGCTCATACCGCCTACTGCTGGCCCTCACCGCACTGGTGACCGTAACGTTCGGAACCATTTTCACTCTCATCGCCGCCACCACCGACCTGGCGAGCAGGGCGGACCTGGGCGACCCCCTGGAGATGTCCTTCGTCAGCACGGGACTGGCTCGCATTACCGTGCTCGTGCTCGGCGTCCTGCTGATCACCTCCGAGTTCGGCTCCGGCCAGGCGCTCAGCACCTTCACTGCGGTACCCCGGCGATGGCAGGTGCTGGCTGGCAAGGCGACAGTACTGTCGGGAACCGTTCTCGTCGTGGGGACCCTGTCCGCCGCGGCATTGCTCGCCGTCGCCCGCGTGCTATTCGCCCAACACGGCATCACGGTGACCACGTCTACGGAAACCCAGGTCCGGCTCGTATTCGGTTCCGGCCTGCAACTCGCACTGAGCGCCCTGATGGCACTCGGTCTAGGCGCCCTCATCCGCTCCAGCGTGGGCGCGATCGTCAGCGTGTTGGCGGTGTTCCTCGTGCTCCCCACCCTCAGCTTCACACTGGGGCGCGTACAGCCTTACCTCCCCGGTGCCACCGCCTCCTCCCTCACGACCGTCGACGCACTGCCCGGACACCTCTCCCCCGTGCTCGCACTCGTGGCGACGCTCGCTTGGACCGGGACGATCCTGACTGCCGGCGCCGTGTCCTTGGAGAAGAGGGCCATTTGAGCCGGTCGGGGCGGCTCCGGCCCAGCATGGGCGGAGGCGGTGCGCTGCTGCTCTTCGAGGAGCAGCGGTAGTCGGGGTGCATCGCCTTGAAGTGCCGCCCTCGACCCGGGTGAGCCAGGACCTTCCGTGGTACCTGGGCATGGTGGAGCGGACCATCTCGCTCATCGCGTCGCGAAGTACGTACTGACTTCAGCTCGTTGGGGTGAATCGTTGCGAAGTCCCTGATGGGTGTGGGTGGGTGGCTGTATCCGTGGTGTGTGAAATATGCGGATGGGGGCGG
>NZ_LGDE01000438.1 GCF_001279725.1 Streptomyces sp. WM4235
CGTTCTCGAGGCCATGAAGATGGAACAGCCCCTCAACGCACACCGCTCCGGCACCATCGTCGGCCTCAAGGCCGAAGTCGGCGCGTCCCTCACCTCCGGTGCCACCATCTGCGAGATCAAGGACTGACCACCGTCCCGTTCTCACGTCGAAGGCCCCGCCCGGTGATCCGGGCGGGGCCTTTCGACTACAGGGCCCACGACCACCGGCCCTACGACCACCGGCCCTACGACCACAGGGGCCTTCCGCCGCAGGGCTCGACGACAGGGCCTAGCGACGCCGCATGTCCGCGACCCGCGCCCGCTCCCCGGCCTGCTGTTCCAGCAGCCCGGCGGGCGCGCTGCGCAACTGGGCGGTCGGACCGCCCCGCCGCTGGACCGGCAGCGGGGAATCCCGCCGGGGCCGACGCCCCTGCATCCCGTCACCACCGCCGGAGGCGACCGCCCCGGCCACCGTGATCTGCACGCCCTGATCGGCCAGCGCCTGCAGTTCCGTACCCGCCCGTTCGTCGTGCGGTGGCGGCTCGTCGGTCACCAGCCGCGTCATCACGTCCGTGGGCACGGTCTGGAACATGGTGTCCGTACCGAGCTTGGTGTGGTCGGCGAGTACGACGACCTCCGCGGCGGCCTGCACCAGCGCCCGGTCCACGCTCGCGGAGAGCATGTTCGAGGTGGAGAGCCCGCGCTCGGCGGTCAGTCCGCTCCCGGACAGGAAGGCCCGGGACACCCGCAGCCCTTGGAGGGACTGCTCGGCGCCGCTGCCGACGAGCGCGTAGTTGGACCCGCGCAGCGTGCCACCGGTCATCACCACTTCCACCCGGTTGGCATGGGCCAGCGCCTGGGCGACGAGCAGCGAGTTGGTGACGACGGTCAGTCCGGGCACCCGGGCGAGCCGGCGGGCCAGCTCCTGGGTCGTGGTACCGGCGCCGACGACGATGGCTTCGCCCTCTTCGACGAGGCCGGCCGCGACATCGGCAATGGCGGTCTTCTCCGCCGTCGCGAGATGGGACTTTTGCGGAAAGCCGGACTCTCGCGTGAATCCGCCCGGCAAGACCGCACCGCCGTGCCGGCGGTCGAGGAGTCCTTCTGCCTCCAGTGCCCGCACGTCCCGCCGTACGGTCACTTCGGAGGTCTGGACGACGCGGGCGAGCTCACGAAGCGATACCGCTCCGTTGGCCCGCACCATTTCGAGGATCAATTGGCGACGTTCTGCAGCGAACACGAAACTGACAGTAACCCCAACGACCGTCTGCTTTCAGCTCTTTACGCCGGAATACCGAAGTTGTCCGTAAGGTGGGGCGACTAGTGGTATACGCGGTCGGACAGTTTCGTGAACAGTCCGCCACACCACTCCCTGCCGCCCCAACCTCCCTGTGGACAAAGGCGCTTGACGGTGCCTACGCCTCGCCGGCGGCCTTCCGGTTGTGCAACTGGCGTGCCGCCTCCGCGATCGAACCGGACAGCGAGGGGTACACGGTGAACGTGTTTGCGATCTGCTCGACCGTCAGGTTGTTGTCGACGGCGATCGAGATCGGGTGGATCAGTTCGCTCGCGCGCGGCGCGACGACCACGCCACCGACGACGATGCCGGTGCCCGGGCGGCAGAGCAGCTTCACGAAACCGTCCCGGATGCCCTGCATCTTGGCGCGCGGGTTGCGCAGCAGCGGGAGCTTCACCACGCGGGCGTCGATCTTCCCGGAGTCCACGTCGGCCTGCGTGTAGCCGACGGTGGCGATCTCGGGGTCGGTGAAGACGTTCGAGGAGACCGTCTTGAGGTTCAGCGGGGTCACCGCGTCGCCGAGGAAGTGGTACATCGCGATGCGGCCCTGCATGGCGGCGACGGAGGCGAGCGCGAAGATCCCGGTCACGTCACCGGCGGCGTAGACGCCCGGCGAGGAGGTGCGGGAGACCTTGTCGGTCCAGATGTGCCCGGACTCCTTGAGGCGGACCCCGGACTCCTCCAGGTTCATGTTCGCGGTGTTCGGGATCGCGCCGACCGCCATCAGGCAGTGGGTGCCGGTGATGACGCGCCCGTCGGACAGCGTGACCTCGACCCGGTCGCCGACCCGCTTGGCGGACTCGGCGCGGGAGCGGCCGATGACGTTCATGCCGCGGCGCCGGAACACGTCCTCCAGGACGGCGGCCGCGTCGGGGTCCTCGCCCGGCAGCACCCGGTCGCGCGAGGACACCAGGGTCACCCGGGAGCCGAGCGCCTGGTACGCGCCGGCGAACTCCGCGCCGGTGACGCCCGAGCCGACCACGATGAGTTCCTCGGGGAGCTCCTCCAGGTCGTAGACCTGGGTCCAGTTCAGGATCCGCTCGCCGTCGGGCATCGCGTCCGGGATCTCCCGGGGGGTGCCGCCGGTCGCGATGAGCACGGCGTCGGTGGTGAGGATCGTCTCCGTGCCGTCGGCCGCGGTGACGATCACGTCCCGGGTGCCGTCGATGCCCTGGGGGCCGCCGAGCTTGGCGCGGCCGCGCATGACACGGGCGCCGGCGCGGGTGACGGAGGCGGTGATGTCGTGGGACTGGGCCAGCGCGAGGCGCTTGACGCGTCGGTTGACCTTGCCGAGGTCGACGCCGACGACGCGCGCGGCCTGCTCGATGTGCGGGGTGTCGTCCGCGACGACGATCCCCAGCTCCTCGTACGAGGAATCGAAGGTCGTCATGACCTCGGCGGTCGCGATGAGGGTCTTCGATGGCACGCAGTCGGTGAGCACCGACGCACCGCCCAGACCATCGCAGTCGACGACGGTCACCTCCGCGCCGAGCTGGGCGCCCACGAGGGCCGCCTCATATCCGCCGGGTCCGCCGCCGATGATCACGATCCGGGTCACGAAAACTCCGCCTCACGTCTACCCGGCCGGTGCCGCCCCCGGCCGGGGGTTCCGGGGGTCTCCCCGGGGGATGCATTCCGTGCCCCATTGTCCCGCACGCATCAAGGTGCTTCACGCCCGGTCCCGCCATCCGGGCACGCGTCGATCCCCGCCCCTCCCGTACCCTCGACCACATGTCGCTCTACGCCGCGTACGCCGGCAACCTCGACCCGCGGCTGATGACGCGCCGCGCTCCCCATTCGCCGCTGCGCGGCACGGGCTGGATCAACGACTGGCGGCTGACCTTCGGCGGCGAGCAGATGGGCTGGGAGGGCGCACTGGTCACGGTCGTCGAGGCCCCGCGTCACCAGGTCTTCGTCGCGCTGTACGACGTGGCCCCGCTGGACGAGGACTCCCTGGACCGCTGGGAGGGCGTCGGGCTCGACATCTACCGCCGGATGCGCGTGCGGGTGCACACCCTGGACGGCGAGGAAGCCGCCTGGATCTACGTCCTGAACGGTTACGAGGGCGGTCTGCCCTCCGCGCGCTACCTCGGCGAGATCGCCGACGCCGCCGAATCCGCGGGCGCCCCGCACGACTACGTGATGGAACTCCGCAAGCGTCCCTGCTGACGCCCACCGGCTTCGGGACGATTCGGCGGAAACGACAAAGCAACGATCCGAACACCGTGAGCTGCGCCATCTACGCGCGTAGGCCATCAGCGGTTACGCTCGTCCGGTGAACGCATCTGTTACCGACCCCTTCGCCGACGCCACCGCCGCAGCCGCCCGCCTGCGTGAGCTGACCGGCGCCGAATCCCACGATGTCGCCCTCGTCATGGGCTCCGGCTGGGCCCCCGCCGCAGAGGCGCTCGGTGCGCCCGAGGCCGAATTCCCCGTCACCGAGCTGCCCGGCTTCCCGCCGCCCGCGGTCGAGGGCCACGGCGGCAAGATCCGCTCGTACAAGATCGGCGACAAGCGCGCGCTGCTCTTCCTCGGCCGGACCCACTACTACGAGGGCCGCGGCGTCGCCGCCGTCGCCCACGGCGTCCGTACCGCCGTCGCCGCCGGTTGCAAGACCGTCGTCCTGACCAACGGCTGTGGCGGTCTGCGCGAGGGCATGAAGCCCGGCCAGCCCGTCCTGATCAGCGACCACCTGAACCTCACCGCGACCTCGCCGATCGTCGGCGCCAACTTCGTGGACCTCACCGACCTCTACTCGCCTCGCCTGCGCGCGATGTGCAAGGAGATCGACGAGACCCTCGAAGAGGGCGTCTACGTCCAGTTCCCCGGCCCGCACTACGAGACCCCGGCCGAGATCAACATGATCCGCGTCATGGGTGCCGACCTGGTCGGCATGTCCACCGTGCTGGAGGCCATCGCAGCCCGTGAGGCCGGCGCCGAGGTGCTCGGGATCTCCCTGGTCACCAACCTGGCGGCGGGCATCTCCGGCGAGCCCCTCAACCACGAAGAGGTGCTCCAGGCCGGTCGTGACTCGGCCGCGCGCATGGGCAAGCTGCTGACCCAGGTCCTCGCCCGCATCTGAGCGGGGACAGCCACCGGCACCGTACGAGAGGTAAGGCGGAAGTAGTGCAGGAACAGGACGACCTGATCACCCGGGCGCGGGCCTGGCTGGCGGAGGACCCGGACCCGGAGACCGCGGCCGAGCTGCGCGCGCTCGTCGAGGCCGGGGACACCGCGGAGCTCGCGGACCGTTTCTCCGGCATGCTCCAGTTCGGCACCGCCGGACTGCGCGGTGAGCTGGGCGCGGGTCCGATGCGGATGAACCGCAACGTGGTCATCCGGGCCGCGGCGGGCCTGGCGGCCTACCTGAAGGCTCAGGGCCACGACGGCGGCCTGGTCGTCGTCGGCTACGACGCGCGGTACAAGTCCGCGGACTTCGCCCGCGACACCGCCGCCGTCATGGTCGGCGCCGGGCTGCGCGCGGCCGTCCTGCCGCGTCCGCTGCCGACGCCCGTCCTCGCCTTCGCCATACGGCACCTGGGCGCCGTCGCCGGCGTCGAGGTGACCGCGAGCCACAACCCCCCGCGGGACAACGGCTACAAGGTCTACCTCGGCGACGGCTCCCAGATCGTCTCCCCGGCGGACACCGGGATCGCCGCGGAGATCGACGCGATCGCCGCGCTCGCGGACGTCCCGCGTCCGGAGTCCGGCTGGGAGGACCTCGGCGACGAGGTCCTGGAGGCCTACCTGGCCCGTACGGACGAGGTCCTGACCCCCGGCTCCCCGCGGGGCGTGCGGACCGTCTACACGGCCATGCACGGTGTCGGCAAGGACGTCGTGCTGGCGGCCTTCGCCCGGCACGGCTTCCCGACGCCGGTGCTCGTCGCCGAGCAGGCGGAGCCGGACCCGGCCTTCCCGACGGTCGCCTTCCCGAACCCGGAGGAGCCCGGCGCGATGGACCTGTCCTTCGCGACGGCCGCCGAGGCGAACCCGGACATCGTGATCGCGAACGACCCCGACGCGGACCGCCTCGCGGTGGCCGTCCCCACCGACGACGGCGGCTGGCGGATGCTGCGCGGCGACGAGGTCGGCGCGCTGCTGGCGGCCCACCTCGTCCACAAGGGCGCCCGGGGCGTCTTCGCCGAGTCGATCGTCTCGTCCAGCCTGCTGGGCCGGATCGCGGAGGCGGCGGGCGTCGGTTACGAGGAGACCCTGACGGGCTTCAAGTGGATCGCCCGCGTGGAGGGTCTGCGCTACGGCTACGAGGAGGCGCTCGGCTACTGCGTGGACCCCGAGGGCGTCCGCGACAAGGACGGCGTCACCGCCGCCCTGCTGGTGGCGGAGCTGGCCTCGGAGCTCAAGGAGCAGGGTCGCACCCTGTCCGACCTGCTGGACGATCTGGCGCTGGCCCACGGCCTGCACGCCACCGACCAGTTGTCGGTCCGCGTCTCGGACCTGTCGGTCATCGCCTCGGCGATGGCGCGGCTGCGCGCGGAGCCGCCGACGTCCCTGGCGGGCCTGCGCGTCGTCACCGCGGAGGACCTGAGCCGGGGCACGGAGTCCCTCCCGCCGACGGACGGCCTGCGGTACCACCTCGACGGTGACCACAAGGCCCGGGTGATCGTCCGCCCGTCGGGCACGGAGCCGAAGCTGAAGTGCTACCTGGAGGTCGTGGTCCCGGTGGCGGAAGCCTCCGACCTGGCCCCGGCCCGCGTCCGCGGGCAGGAGATCCTGGACGCGATCAAGAAGGACTTCTCGGTGGCGGCGGGTATCTAGCCCCTCTCGCCCCTCGCACGGCACGGCCCCCGGAGCTTCCGCTCCGGGGGCCGTCGTGTCGTCCGGGCCGGGCCGGTGCCTACGGGGTCGGGGACGCCTTCGGCGTCGTCGACGGGCGGACCACGTCCCCCAGGGTCGCCACCGACTCCGGGCGGGAGCGCACGGCCTCGCCGCACTCCCAGGCGCGCGGCGGATCCGCGTCCGGGCCGCCCAGCACCACCGGGCCGGGCCCCGCCGACACCGCGTCGCTGTCGGCCAGCGTGCACACCAGCTGGGACAGCGCCACCGGCGGCAGGTCCTCCGGCTTGCGGCTCAACCGCACCGTGCCGGTCGGGTCGCCCGCGCGCGCCGCCGCCACCTGGAGCCCCTCCGGTACCCCGGTCGTGAAACCGGCGTCCCGTTCCGCCGCCGACGGTTCCTTCTCCAGCGCCTCCAGGAGCGCCTGCGCGGCCAGGACCAGCGGGTCGCGTACCGGCCGCTTCTCGGGCACCGGGATCACCCGCTCGACGTTGACCAGCTGCGATCCGCACACCAGCGCCACCGTGGCGCGGAACCCCTGTACCCCGCTCTGGCCGCCCGCCTGCTCGGGGGTGTCGCAGGACACCCGCGAGGGCGCGGCCCCGACGTCCACGGGTACGGTCGTGGCCCGGATCCCGCACCCGCAGGCGCCGGTCAGCAACACGCCGAGGGCGATGCCCGCGAGGGCCCTACGCGTCCGCGTCACGGATGACCGCCTTCCCCACGTCCACCGGCAGCCGCAGCGTGAACTGCGCCCCGCCGTCGGCCCCGTTGGCGGCGCTGATGTCGCCGCCGTGAATGTGCGCGTTCTCCATCGCGATCGACAGGCCCAATCCACTGCCGTCGGACTTGGGACGGGAGGCGCTCGCCTTGTAGAAGCGGTCGAAGACGTGCGGGAGGACCTCTTCGGGAATGCCCGGCCCGTTGTCCTTGACCACGATCACCAGCCACTCCCCGTCGACGGCCAGCGACACCCGCACCGGCGAACCGCCGTGCTTGAGCGCGTTGCCGATCAGGTTGGCCAGGATCACGTCGAGACGCCGCGGGTCGAGTCGCGCCACGATCCCGCGCTCCGCGTCGAGTTCGACGGCGTCGAGCCAGGCCCGGGCGTCGATGCACGCCGTGACCTGGTCGGCGACGTTCACGTCGTCCAGCACCAGGCGGGCCGTCCCCGCGTCGAAGCGGGTGACCTCCATCAGGTTCTCGACCAGCACGTTGAGCCGCCGGGTCTCGCTGACCACCAGGGCCACCGCCGGCGCGATCATCGGATCGAGGTCGTCGACCTCCTCCTCCAGCACCTCCGCGACCGCCGTCAGCGCCGTCAGCGGCGTACGCAGCTCGTGGGACATGTCCGCGACGAACCGCCGGCTGGACTCCTCCCGCGCGCTCATGTCCGCCACCTTCTTCTCCAGCGCCTCCGCCGTCTTGTTGAAGGTGTGCGCCAGGTCGGCGAGTTCGTCGGTCCCCGACACGTCCAGCCGGTGGTCCAACTCCCCTTCGCCCAGCCGTCGCGCCGCGTCCCCCAGCCGCTGCACGGGCCTCAGCACGGTGCGCGCCGCGGCCTGGGCGAGCAGCGCGGAGCACAGCAACGCCAGTCCCGTCGCGATCGTCAGCGACCAGCCCAGCGCGTTCAGGTCGTCCCGCTCCTGCGCCAGCGACTTGTACATGTAGCCCGTCGGGCCGCCGCCCACGATCCGCGTCCCGCCGACCAGGTACGGGTTGCCGCGCGGCTTCGTGCGCTGCCAGTACATGTGGTAGTCGGCGTCGTTGGCGGCCGTCGCCTTCTGCCGGTCGTTCACCGCGTTCTGCAGGGACTTCGGCACGTCGTCCAGCCCGAAGGTGTCCGGGCCCGCGGCGCCGAACACCTTGCGGCCGTCCTTGCGTTCGTCCACCAGCAGCACGCTGTAACCGGGGCTGCTCCCCGCCATCAACTCGGCGGTGCGCTGCATCTCGGCGGGCGTCGGATCGCCGGGCAGCGCGGCGGCACGGTTCTGCATCTCCTGGCGGAAGTCCCCGAGCGCCGCGTCCTGGGTGCGGGTGAGCACCGCCTCGCGGTTCAGCCAGTACGCGATGCCGGAGGCGGAGACGGCGGCCGTCAGCGCCACCAGCGAGAACACCATGAGGAGCCGCAGCCGCAGGCTGGTCCAGCGCCGGCCCGCGAACAGGGCTCTGATCACTGCGGGGAATCCAACCGGTAGCCGACGCCCCGAACGGTACGGATCAGCGTGGGTGAGGACGGCACTTCCTCCACCTTGGCGCGCAACCGCTGTACGCAGGCGTCGACGAGGCGCGAGTCACCGAGGTAGTCGTGCTCCCAGACCAGCCGCAGCAACTGCTGCCGGGACAGGGCCTGACCGGGCCGGCGGCTGAGTTCCAGCAGCAGGCGCAGTTCGGTCGGCGTCAGCTGGAGGTCCTCGCCGTTCTTCGTCACCGTCATCGCCGCCCGGTCGATGACCAGGGACCCGAAGACCGCGGAGTCGCTCGCCTCCCGCTCGCCGCGGCGCAACACGGCCCGGATGCGGGCGTCGAGCACCCGGCCCTGGACGGGCTTGACCACGTAGTCGTCGGCACCCGACTCCAGGCCCACCACGACGTCGATGTCGTCGCTGCGGGCGGTGAGCAGGATGATCGGCAGCTGGTCGGTGCGGCGGATCCGCCGGCACACCTCGAAGCCGTCGATCCCGGGCAGCATCACATCCAGCACGATCAGGTCCGGCCGCTGCTCGCGCAGCAGTTTCAGGCCGTCCTCGCCCGTCGCCGCGGTGGCCACACGGTGGCCCTGGCGTGACAGGGAAAGTTCGAGGGCCGTGCGGATGGCGTCGTCGTCCTCGATCAGCAACAGGAAAGGCACGGGC
The DNA here is from genome assembly GCF_001279725.1 of Streptomyces sp. WM4235. Classification (GTDB taxonomy): domain Bacteria; phylum Actinomycetota; class Actinomycetes; order Streptomycetales; family Streptomycetaceae; genus Streptomyces. The sequence goes on from NZ_LGDE01000438.1 coordinate 8,926, forward strand.
TCATTCTGTCCCATCAGCCGTTGGGACTTCGACAGTCCTGAGGTGGAGATCGCTCACAGGTCCCTGTGACAGGCCTGTGACAGTCGAAGGACAACCCGGTTATCTCCGCCGGGCAGTCTTCATACCAACGAACGGACCGAAGCAGACTCCACGACGGGGGGCGCGAGATGAACACGCTGCACAGCACCACGACCAGCGCGGTTGTCACGCGGCTGCACGATGTGAACCGCCGGGCGGGTGTCCGTACGGCGACGGTCGCCCGTCAGCGACCGACGCACCCTGTAGCCATCGACGCGAACACGTACCAGGCGGTTCCCGCCGCACGGATCCCGTCCTCCTCGGAGGCCGAGTTCACGGCGTACGTCCAGGAGCGGCGGGCCGCCCTCTACGCGACGGCCTTCCACCTCACCGGCGACCGCCACGAGGCCGAGGACCTGCTCCAGAGCGCGTTGTTCTCCACCTACCGCGCCTGGGACCGGATCAGCGACAAGGCCGCCGTCGGCGGTTACCTGCGGCGCACGATGACGAACCTGCACATCAGCGCCTGGCGTCGGCGGAAGCTGAACGAGTACCCGACCGAGGAACTGCCGGAGACGGCCTCCGACACGGACGCGATGCGCGGCACGGAGCTGCGCACGGTGCTGTGGCAGGCCTTGACCCGCATCCCGGAGCCGCAGCGCACGATGCTGGTGTTGCGGTACTACGAGGGCCGCACGGACCCGGAGATCGCGGAGATCCTGGGCATCAGCGTCGGCACGGTGAAGTCGAGCATCTGGCGGTCGCTGCGGCGCCTGCGGGACGACGAGGCGCTGAGCTTCGGCCGCGACGAGTCGGACTCGTTCGGCGAGCTCGTCGCCTGACAGAGACCAACGGGGGTTGGACCACGGGGCCGGGGGGCCCGTCCTGCGGGGGTGGGGCGGGGGTCGCGGGGGGAGAGAAGGCGGGATCAAGCGGCCGGGGGTCCGCGTGATCCCGCCTTTTCGCATGCGCGTGTACGGGTGCCCGAGTCGGGCGGGGGTTACGCCGGGGCGGCGGCGCGGTGGCGGCCGGCGGCGCAGGCAGCCAGCCTGCCCAACGCCTCGTCGCGGCCGCAGGCATGGGCGCCGAGAGCGGTGTGCCGGGCGACGATGCCCCGCTCGGCCCGCATCAACCGCCAGCCCCTGCGCAGCAGGAACGGCAGGGACTTGCGGCCTTCGCGCAGGTCCCGGGCGAGGCGCCGCCGGAAGGTCGTCGAGGGTCGCCCGCGCAGGCAGATCGCGTCGGCGAGCAGCCCCAGTTCCTGGCAGCGCGCCACGATGTCCGCCGCGAAGATGCCCTCGGCGATGAACAGGGGGGTCCGCGCTATGTCCAGGGTCTCGGTCCCGGTCCGCGAGGAGGTGGCGATGGAGTACGTCGGGACCTCGGTCCGGCCCACCGCGCAGAGCCGGGTGATGGCGGCGACCGCCTCCCGCGCGTCCCACGACAGCGGGGAGTCCCAGTCGATGTCGGAGCTGCCCTCGACCAGGGGGAGGGTCGGGTCGTCCGCCTCCTTGTAGAAGTCGTCCAGGCGCAGCACGGGCAACCCGGAGCGGGCCGCGAGCGAGGACTTGCCGGAGCCCGAGGGTCCGGTCAGCAGCACGACACGCGTTGGCAGAGGAGAGGAACAGCTCACGGGACACCAGTGTGAACCATGACCCGCGGTATCGATACATCGGCGACGTGCCCTGCGAGCACTCTCACACCCGCGCGGCCGGTTGGTGTCGACACCCGCACCTCCACTACGCTGCGTGCGCACGCGACTACGACCACAGGCGGGATCCTCATGGCACGTCACGCAGCCCCCGGCAACGGCGCCGGCACTCGCGCCCTTCGCGGCGCGGGCCTCACCCTGACCATGGCCGGCGCGGCCCTGGCGATGGCGGCGGGGGGCGCACAGGCCGGCGAACTCTCGGTACCGGCGGCCCTGGCGGGCGTCGCCGACCCGATCTCCAACCTCAAGGTGAACCCGCTCGCCCACACCGGCGTGGACCCGCTCGACAACGGCGTGGCCACCAAGATCGCGGACTTCCCGTCGGTCGGCACGGGCATGGTCACCGGAGTGCTGACCCAGGGCCCCTCGGTCGGTGAACTCCCCACCGCGGCGGCGTCCTCGCTGCTCGGGCCGCTGCTCCCGGCGGCGGGCAAGTAGGCGCGCGGGTACGGGAAGGCCCCGGCAGCACGGGGGTCGCTGCCGGGGCCGGTCCGAGGGCGGGCTAGTAGGACGAGCCGCCCGAGCCGAGCGAACCCGTGGGGTGCCAGACCGTCTTGGTCTCCAGGAACGCCGTCAGGCGGGAGGTGCCCGGGTCGGCCGTCCAGTCGTCCACAGGCTGTGGACGCAGCACGCGCTTGAGGTTGTCGGCCGCCGCGATCTCCAGCTCCTTGGCCAGCGCCACGTCGGCGCCCGCCAGGTCGATGGCGTTGACGTCCTGGTGGGACGCCAGGTGCGGGCCCATCTCGCCGGCCTTGCCGGACAGGATGTTGACCACGCCGCCGGGCAGGTCGGAGGTGGCCAGCACCTCGCCCAGGGACAGCGCGGGCAGCGGGGACTTCTCGCTCGCGATGACGACCGCGGTGTTGCCCGTGGCGATCACCGGGGCGATCACGGAGATCAGGCCCAGGAACGATGAGTCCTGCGGGGCGACGACCGTGACCACACCGGTCGGCTCCGGGGTGGACAAGTTGAAGAACGGGCCCGCGACCGGGTTGGCCCCGCCCACGACCTGGCCGATCTTGTCTGTCCAGCCCGCGTACCAGACCCAGCGGTCGATCGCCGCGTCCACGACGGCCGCGGCCTTCGACTTCGACAGCCCCTCGGCCTCGCCGACCTCGCGGACGAACTGCTCGCGGCGGCCCTCCAGCATCTCGGCGACGCGGTAGAGGACCTGGCCGCGGTTGTACGCGGTCGCGCCGGCCCAGCCGCCGAAGGCCTTGCGGGCGGCGACGACCGCGTCACGGGCGTCCTTGCGGGAGGACAACGGTGCGTTGGCCAGCCACTTGCCCTTGGAGTCGGTCACTTCGTACACCCGGCCGCTCTCGGAGCGGGGGAACTTCCCCCCGACGTACAGCTTGTAGGTCTTGAAGACACTGAGGCGGTTCTGCTGCTCAGACATCGAGGTAGCCCTCCAGGCCGTGACGGCCGCCTTCGCGCCCGAAGCCCGACTCCTTGTAGCCGCCGAAGGGCGAGGTCGGGTCGAACTTGTTGAACGTGTTGGCCCAGACGACGCCCGCGCGGAGCTTGTTGGCGACCGCGAGGATCCGCGAACCCTTCTCCGTCCAGATGCCGGCGGACAGGCCGTACTGGGTGTTGTTGGCCTTGGCGACGGCCTCGTCGGGCGTACGGAACGTCAGCACGGACAGCACCGGGCCGAAGATCTCGTCGCGGGCGACGGTGTGCGCCTGGGTGACGTTCGTGAAGAGCGTCGGGGCGAACCAGTAGCCGGCGGACGGGAGTTCGCAGGCCGGGGACCAGCGCTCGGCGCCCTCGGCCTCGCCGGTCTCGGCGAGCGCGGTGATCCGGGCGAGCTGCTCGGCGGAGTTGATCGCGCCGATGTCGGTGTTCTTGTCGAGAGGGTCGCCCAGGCGCAGCGAGGAGAGGCGGCGCTTGAGCGAGTCCAGCAGCTCGTCGTGGATCGACTCCTGGACCAGCAGGCGCGAGCCCGCGCAGCAGACCTGGCCCTGGTTGAAGAAGATGCCGGTGACGATGCCCTCGACGGCCTGGTCGATCGGGGCGTCGTCGAAGACGATGTTGGCGCCCTTGCCGCCCAGCTCCAGGGTGACCTTCTTGTCGGTGCCGGCGACGTGGCGGGCGATCTTCTTGCCGACCGCGGTCGAGCCGGTGAAGGCGACCTTGTTGACGTCCGGGTGCTCGACGAGGGCCGCACCCGCGTCGCCGTACCCGGTGAGGATGTTGACGACACCCTTGGGCAGGCCCGCCTGGCGGCAGATGTCCGCGAAGAAGAGCGCGGACAGCGGGGTGGTCTCGGCGGGCTTCAGCACGACCGTGTTGCCGGTGGCGAGCGCCGGGGCGATCTTCCAGGCGAGCATCAGCAGCGGGAAGTTCCACGGGATGACCTGGCCGGCCACGCCGAGGGGGCGCGGGTTCGCGCCGTAGCCGGCGTGGTCGAGCTTGTCGGCCCAGCCCGCGTAGTAGAAGAAGTGCGCGGCGACCAGCGGGAGGTCCGCGTCGCGGGTCTCCCGGATCGGCTTGCCGTTGTCCAGGGTCTCCAGGACGGCCAGCTCGCGGCTGCGCTCCTGGATGATCCGGGCGATGCGGAAGAGGTACTTGGCGCGCTCGGAGCCGGGCAGCGCGGACCACTTCTCGAAGGCCTTGCGGGCGGCCTTGACGGCGCGGTCCACGTCGGCGGCGCCGGCCTGGGCCACCTCGGCCAGGACCTCCTCGGAGGACGGCGAGACGGTCTTGAAGACCTTGCCGTCGGCGGCCTCGGTGAACTCGCCGTCGATGAAGAGCCCGTAGGACGGGGCGATGTCGACGACCGAGCGGGACTCGGGGGCGGGTGCGTACTCGAAAAGGGATGCCATGGTGATCAGTCCACCGTCACGTAGTCGGGACCGGAGTAACGGCCGGTGCTCAGCTTCTGGCGCTGCATCAGCAGGTCGTTGAGCAGGCTGGAGGCGCCGAAGCGGAACCAGTGGTTGCTCAGCCAGTCCTCGCCCGCGGTCTCGTTGACCAGGACCAGGAACTTGATCGCGTCCTTGGTCGTGCGGATGCCGCCGGCCGGCTTCACGCCGATCTGGATCCCGGTCTGCGCCTTGAAGTCGCGGACGGCTTCGAGCATGAGCAGGGTGTTGGCGGGGGTGGCGTTCACCCCGACCTTGCCGGTGGACGTCTTGATGAAGTCGGCGCCGGCCATCATGCCGATCCAGGAGGCCCGACGGATGTTGTCGTACGTCGACAGCTCACCGGTCTCGAAGATGACCTTGAGGCGCGCGGCGGTGCCGTCGGGGCGGACGCAGGCCTCCTTGACGGAGCGGATCAGCTCGTACGTGTCCAGGTAGCGGCCGGCGAGGAAGGCGCCACGGTCGATGACCATGTCGATCTCGTCGGCGCCGGCGGCGACGGCGTCGGCCGTGTCCGCGAGCTTCACGGGCAGGGCGGCACGGCCGGCGGGGAACGCCGTGGCGACGGACGCCACCTTGACGTCGGCGCCGTTCAGCGCCGCCTTGGCGGTGGCCACCATGTCGGGATAGACGCAGACCGCGGCGGTCATGGGCGTCGTACGGTCGGTCGGATCGGGGTGGACGGCCTTGTTGGACAGCGCCCGGACCTTGCCCGGGGTGTCCGCACCCTCGAGCGTCGTCAGGTCGATCATCGAGATGGCCAGGTCGATGGCATAGGCCTTGGCCGTCGTCTTGATCGAGCGGGTGCCGAGGGAGGCCGCGCGGGCCTCCAGTCCGACTGCGTCTACGCCGGGCAGCCCGTGCAGGAAGCGGCGCAGCGCGCTGTCGGACGTCGTCACGTCAGCGAATGCGGTGAGGGTGGTGGGCATGGTCACCACATGAGCATATCTACGCGCGTAGCGACCTGTCACCCCCCTCCCCCGAATCAACCGAAAACGCATGCGGCCGCCGAACGACCGCGCGTCGTGACGATCCGGTGACAGGAACAGGATCGTCCGACCGCAGAAGATCCATAGATTTCTCTTCAGCAGCCCGCCACACCTGACCCGGTGAACCAGACCGACCAGACTCAACGCGGCATGCGACTCTCCTCCACTTTCCTCACCCACGCTTCAGGAGTCGTTATGCGTACCGCCCTCCGCACCTCGCTCGTCACCGCCGCCCTCGCCGGCGCGCTCCTCGCTCCCGCCGCCGGCGCGTTCGCCGCGCCCGCTCCCCAGGCCGTCACCGCGGTGTCCGGGACCACGTCGGGCAGCGACCGCTACGCCGGGGAGCTGGTCCTCGTGGCCGACGGCGTGCTGGCGGTGCTGCGGAACGAGTCCGAGGGCCCCGAGGTGTGGCTGCGCGCCGTCGGCCCGGACTGGAAGCCCTCGGACGGCTGGGCGGGCCACGTGTACGAGGTGCTGAACCGCACGCACACCGCCGCCACGATCGACGGGTCCACGTTCACGCTGGTCAAGGCGGACACCGCGGCCCCCTCGCTGACCGTCCGCGGGCCGGCGGGCACGAGCAGCCACCCGCTGCCGAAGGGCAAGCCGTCCACCGAGCCGTCCACGAAGCCGTCGGCCGAGCCCTCCGCGAAGCCCTCCGCCAAGCCCTCCGCCAAGCCCTCGACCGCCGCTTCCGCGAAGCCCTCCGCCAAGCCGACCGTCGTGTCCTCCGCGAAGCCCTCGGCCGCAGCGGGCGTCACCGCGAAGACCGACGTGAAGGCGCAGACGGCGGTCGTCCCCCGGGGCGCGGTCGCCGCGGGCGCGGAGATCTCCACCGCGGACACGGACGACAGCAGCACCGTCGAGGCCGGCGCCGGCCTCGTGGCGATCTTCGCCGCGCTCGGCGCGGCGGCGATGCACCTCTCCCGCCGTTCCCGCGGCCGCGCCTGATCGCCGCCGATCCCCTCGTCACACACGCCGTCCGGCGGGTCACCTTCACGGTGGCCCGCCGGACGGCGTTCCCTTCCCGCCCGCGCCACACCGGCCCGTTCCCGGAGCACCTCCATGGCCCATCGCGTCCGCCCCCTGCTCGCCGCCGCCCTCCTCGCGCCCGTCGCCCTGGCCGCCCTGACCGGCTGCGGCGCTTCCGCACGCCCCGCCGGAGCGGCCGCCGCACCGCCGCCGCACATCGCGGCGACGCCCGCGCGGGACGCCTCGACGACGTCCGCCGCGCCGGCGGCCGCCGCGCCGCTGCCCGCCTCGGAGCCCGTCCGGGTACGGATCCCCGCGGCCGGTGTCGACACCTCCCCCGTGCTCCGCCTGGGGCTGGAGCGCGACGGCACCGTCCAGGTGCCCTCCGTCGCCGACGGGGACAAGATCGGCTGGTACACCAAGGGCGTCACCCCGGGTCAGACCGGTCCCGCCGTGCTGATCGGCCACTTCGACACCGCGCGCGGCCCGGCCGTGCTCAAGGACGTCTCCAAGGTCCACGCCGGCGACGAGATCACCGTGTCCCGCGCGGACGGCGGCTCCGCCGTCTTCCGGGTGCGCGAGTTGGAACAGGTCGACAAGAAGAGCTTCCCCACCGCCAAGGTGTACGGGAACACCACCCGCCCGGAGCTGCGCGTCGTCACCTGCGGAGGCGAGATCACCGACGGCCACCGCCCCGACAACATCATCCTGTACGCCGATCTCGTGGGGTGAGACGGCGTGAGGCACAATCGGGCGCATGAGCAGCCAGCAACCCCCTGACGAGCCGGTGTACGACGACCGGGTCTACCGCTCGCCCATGGCCATCGTCACGGGCGTGCTGATGCTCGGGCTGGTCGCCTGGCTCTGCGGGGACGCGGTCCTGCGCGGGGAGGGGGGCACGCGGTGGGTGGCGCTGGCCATCGCCGTGTGCGCCGTGCCGCTCGTCGTGGCGTTCACCATCCGGCCCGCCGTCTTCGCCAACGACGACCGCATGCGGGTGCGCAATCCCTTCCGCGTGATCGAACTGCCCTGGGCGGCCGTGGACACCGTGCGCGCCGGCTACTCGGCCGAGGTGCTGGCGGAGGGTTCCACCTACCAGCTGTGGTCCGTGCCGGTCTCGTTGCGCGAGCGGAAGAAGGCGCAGCGTCCCTACAGTCGGCGCGGCGGTCTGACCGGCAAGGGGCTGTCCCCGGACCAGGGGAGGGCTGGCGCGGCGGTCGACGGGCCGCAGCGGGCGGGCGCCGACAAGGTCGTGGACGAGCTGCGGGAACTGGCCGAGCGCGGGGCCTCGCGTGCGGGGGCGCGGGGCGACGTGAGCGTGCGGTGGTCGTTCGAGATCATCGCGCCCGCCGTGATCGGCGCGGTCGCGCTGATCGTGCTGCTCGCCACCGGCTGAAACGTGGCGCAGTCGCTCGCGAACCGCCGGAACCACCGCTACCGGGGCCTGCGTCCTCGCTGGTGTGCAGCGTCATGAGGGCGGCGGCAGCGCCGCCATAGATCTTCGGCTCCGGCTCCTGGGCGGGGCCCTGCTGGCCGCCCATCTCCTCGTCGTCGGCTGGTTGAGCCTGCGGCCGTTGGACGTTCCCTGGGCGGCGGCCGCGAACCTGTCCCCGCTGGAGGGGATCCGGGCGGACCTCGCGTACGGACCGTTGGAGGCGGCCTGCCGGATCGGCAAGGGGTTGGCCCTGCTGGCTCCGCTCGGGGTGCTGTTGCCGTTGACCGGCGGGCGGCTCGCGCCGTCACCGCTGGCCGCGTGGGCCTCGCTGGCCCGGACGGCGGCGGCGGGGGCGTTGGTGTCGCTGAGCATCCTGATGTTGCAGACGGCGGTTCCGGGTCAGGTGGTCGACGTGGACTCGCTGTTGTTGAACACGGCCGGGGTGCTGATCGCGCACGCGACGGTGGTGCCGGCCCTGAGGGCTCGCCTGAGGCGTTCTCAGGGGCACACCCCGAGAATCACCAGGGTCGACCTCGGCCCCTGGACCGAGGTTTTGTCGGCGGTTCCCCGCGAGTATTGAGGCATCGCAGGAAAGCGATCCCATACGAAGGAGAATCCCATGAGCGCGATTACCCGCCCCCGTGACGGACGGATGATCGGTGGCGTCTGTGCCGGTCTCGCGCAGCGTTTCGGAATCAAGGCGAGGACGATGCGGATCATCTTCGTCCTGTCGTGCCTGCTGCCGGGTCCGCAGTTCCTGATCTACCTGGCGCTGTGGGTGCTCCTGCCGAACCAGAAGCACGCCGCCGGTTCCGCCCACACCGCCTGGTAGTCCGTTCCGCCGGTTCGATCAGGCCGCCCGCTGGACCTTCTCCAGCTGCTTGTCCGCCACTTCCCGGGGGACCTGCGCCTTCTTCTCGGCGGCGGCCACGTTCAGGGCCATGAGCCGTACGACGGTGTCGCCCTCGCGCACGACCACCAGATGGACCTGGGCGGAGACGCCCTGGGCGGCGGCGGTCGTGGTCCAGCTGACGCTCTCGTCCCCGCCGGTCTCGTAGGCGACGGGCTTCACGTCGCGGTAGCTGCCGGTCTGCTTCTGCACGGTGGCCGCGAAGCCGGAACCGCATGCGGCGACGGCGTCGCGCAGGCGGGACATGAGCCGCTTGGCGTCCTTCTCCGCGTAGGAGCTGACGGAGGCGGAGACGGCGAGGCCGACCTGCTTCTGGGAGCCGACGCCCCGGTTGACGGTTTCCCGTGCGGCCGGGTCGGGCTTGTCGCCCATGATGTCGGCGAGCGGCTGGCAGGGCTTCCTGTCGGCTTGCGGCTGGCCGTCGGGGGCGTTCGGGTTCTTGCCCTGGGCGGAGATCTGGTAGCCGGCGAGGTCGCCCTGTTCGAGGGCCGACCGTTCCAGTCCGCTGCCGCCCTTCTTCGGCGCGGCCGAGCCGGCGGGGGCTCCGGGGGCGCCCGAGGACGGGTTCGGGGCCGAGGCGGAGCCCTTGGGGTCCGGGGCCTTGTCGGCCTCCGGGGTGCCCTTACCGCTGCAACCCACCGCTCCGAGAAGGAGGGCGGGGAGCAGTGCGGCCGTGGCCGCTCCGAGCTTGACTGGTGCCTTCAGGCGCATGACCGATGACCTCATACCGCGTGCGTTGGCGGGCAGTTGACGGCGATCGTGGCACACGACGCGACGTGGCGCACACCTGCTCGCAGCGGTGTGCGCCATGCGTACTCGCGTGCGGATCGCGGCGTGGGTCAGCCGCCGAGCGCGCCACCGATGGGCAGGCCGCCGAGCGTGGGGCCGAGGGAGTCGGTGAGCTGGCCGAGCGGGGCCGCGGGGTCGCTCGACTGGCTGCCCTCGGCCTTCACGTGCTGCTGGCTGGTGGCGGTCTGGAGGGCGCCCGTGACGGGGCCCAGTGCGTCCGTGAGGCCGACGGCGGGGACGGCGGCGGCGGAACCGGCGGCGGCGGCGACGGCGGCGACGGCACCGAGAGCGGCGAGGCCGAAGGTCTTGGCAGCTGACTGCTTCATGAAGGATCGTCCTTGCGACGGGGAATTGAGCGGCTCCGCAAACTAGTCACTTCAAACCCCGGCCCGCAAACATCTGTAAATACGAGAAAGCGCCCGGGAATTGCCCCTCCCGGGCGCCTTCAGTCCGTCAAGCCTTGGCCTAGGCCGAGACGGAACCGCTGGTCGAAGCGGTCTGCCGGAACAGCCATTCCGACTTCAGCTCCGCATAACCGGGCTTGATGACCTCGTTGATCATGGCCAGTCGTTCATCGAAAGGAATGAACGCGGACTTCATCGCATTGACGGTGAACCACTGCATGTCGTCCAGCGAGTAGCCGAAGGTGTCGACCAGGTGCTCGAACTCGCGGCTCATGCTCGTACCGCTCATCAGCCGGTTGTCGGTGTTGACGGTCAACCGGAAGTGCAGCTTGCGCAGCAGACCGATCGGGTGCTCGGCGTACGAGGCGGCCGCGGCCGTCTGCAGGTTCGACGTCGGGCACATCTCCAGGGGGATGCGCTTGTCGCGCACGTAGGAGGCCAGGCGTCCCAGCTTCACCGTGCCGTCGGCGGCGACCTCGATGTCATCGATGATCTTCACGCCGTGACCCAGGCGATCGGCGCCGCACCACTGCAGGGCCTGCCAGATCGACGGAAGGCCGAAGGCCTCGCCCGCGTGGATGGTGAAGTGGTTGTTCTCGCGCTTGAGGTACTCGAAGGCGTCGAGGTGGCGGGTGGGAGGGAACCCGGCCTCGGCGCCGGCGATGTCGAAGCCGACCACGCCGTTGTCGCGGTACCGGTTCGCCAGCTCGGCGATCTCCAGGGCGCGGGCCGCGTGGCGCATCGCGGTGAGCAGCGCGCCGACGCGGATGCGGTGACCGTTCGCCTTGGCGCGGCGCTCGCCCTCGCGGAAGCCGTCGTTGACCGCCTCGACGACCTCTTCGAGGGTCAGGCCGGCCTCCAGGTGCTGCTCGGGGGCGTAGCGGATCTCGGCGTACACGACGCCGTCCTCGGCCAGGTCCTCGGCGCACTCCGCGGCGACCCGGAACAGGGCGGCCTTCGTCTGCATGACGGCGCAGGTGTGCGCGAACGTCTCCAGGTAGCGCGGGAGGGAGCCGGAGTCGGCGGCTTCCCGGAACCAGATGCCCAGCTTGTCGGCATCGGTCTCGGGGAGGTTCTCGTAGCCGGCCTCCTGCGCCAGCTCGATGATGGTCCCGGGGCGCAGTCCACCGTCGAGGTGGTCGTGCAGGAGCACCTTCGGGGAGCGGCGGATCTGATCCGGGGTGGGCACGTTGAGGGTCTCGCTCGTCATCTGGGCACTCTAGCTCCTACGCGCGTAGAGCAGGGTGTCCGCGACGGCCGTCGATACGTAACAGTGACCGTGCGGACGGGTGGCGTACACCCGTCGGTCTGAGACTGTTCCGCCATGGCACAGCATGCGCCGCCGGCGCGCGGGGCCCGCCTGGGGCGGGCGGCCGGCGCGAACGGCCCGGTCACGACGGTCAGTGGTGTGGTGCTCCTCCTCCCCGGGGCGTCCAGATGGTCCCCCGGGCCGCTGCGTCCGCTCGCGCGGGCGCTGGCGCGCTCGGGCGCGGCGCACGGGCTGGTCACGCACCCCGTCGTGCACGGGGCCGGGGCCCGGGAGGAGGACGCCGAGTGGGCGGCGGACGAGGTGGTGCGCCGGTACGGGGACGTGCCGGTCTGCCTGGTCGGCTATGACGCGGGGGGTCGGGCGGTGCTGCGCGCGGGCGGCCACGCGGCGGTCAACTCGGTTCTCGCGCTCGCCCCCAGTCTGGGCGGGCCCACCCCGGAGGAGCCCCCTGAACCGGTGAAACAGCTCTCGGGGCGGCAGGTGCTGATCGTGCACGGGACCAACGACGCGCGCAGCGACCCGGAGTCCTCCTTCCGGCTGGCGACGCGGGCGAAGAAGGCGAACCGTTCGACCTGCCGCTTCGAGGTGCATTCGGACGGGCACGGGCTGCGCGAGCACCAGGCGGAAGTGGTGGCGCTGGCCGTGGACTTCGTGCTCGGCGCGGTGTTCTCGGGCCGGTACTCGCGGCCGGTCACGGACGCGCTCGCCGCGCCGCCGCCGCTGGGCCTGCGGATGCCGCTCGCCTCCGGGTTCGGGCGGTCCCTGCGGGGCTGACGAGCCGATCCCGGCGGACCGTCCGGGACGGTTCGCCGGGGGTCAGCGCACCACGTGGACCCCGGGCGCGTCGTGGCGGCCGCCCAGCAGGCCCGTGGCCCGGTCCAGGGCGGCGTCCATCGAGCCCGCGGTGGGCGCGGCGGCGAGTACGTACGCGTGGTGCCGCGCGCCGGTCGGCGGGCGGCGGACGACGGCTCCGCGCGGGACGTCCAGGTGGACCCGGACCACGCCGGGCACGGCCCGGGCCGCCGCGACGCCCGGACCGGCCCCGGCGGTGCGCCAGCCGGGCGGGAAGTCCACGTACCGCAGCCCGGCGTGGGCGGCGCGCGGCCGGCGCGGCGGGTCGGGGAGGCCGAGTCCGGCGGCCAGCGCCAGTCCGAGCACGTCGGTGCCGTGGGCGAGCCGGAGCAGGTGGGTGAGCTCGTCGGCGCCGGGTCGGGCGTGGGCCTCGATCAGCCGGGGCCCGCGGGGGGTGAGCACGACCTCGGTGTGGGACGGGCCGTCGCGGTGCCCGGCGAGGTCGAGGACCGCGCGTACGAGGGCCCTGACGGCCTCGGCCGCCGTCGCGTCCAGGGCGATCGGCAGGCGGTGGCCGGTCGCGGTGAGGTCGGGGCCGGCGGCGGGGATGCGCCGCGACCAGCCGAGGACGCGGTGGCGGCCTTCCCGGGAGAGGGTCGCGACGGCCAACTCGGGGCCTTCGAGGTACTCCTCGACGAGCAGGTCGGTGACGGCCGGGTAGCCGCGGGCGGCGGATCGGGCCCCGGCCGGGTCGGCGACCAGTCGTACGCCCTCTCCGTCGGCGCCCCAGCGGGGCTTGATGACGCAGGGGTAGCCGATGAGGGTGGTGATGAAGGGGATGAGGTCGGCGCGGCCGCAGCGGGCGAAGGAGACGGGGTGGGCGGCGTGGAGGCCGTTGGAGCGGGCCCGCAGGCCGGCTTTGTCCATGAGGGCGGTGACGGCGGCGGTGGGGGTGCCGGGCAGGCCGAGTTCCTCGTTGGCGCGGGCTGCGGCGAGGGCGCCCGCGGGGTCGAAGCCGAAGACGGCGGCCCGGCCGCGGCGGACCTCCTCCAGCCGGCCGACGGCCCCCACGAGGCGCGGGTGGTCGCGCCAGTCCGTCCGTACCCGCCGCTCCGCCCCCTCACGGTCGGATGGCACCGATGGATCCGGCGCGACCACCACGGTGCGCGCGCCCGCACGGCGGGCGGCCGCGACCACGGCGGGGCGCGGACTCAGCAGGACGGCCACGGGCCGGTGCCGTTGGTCGGCCGTCCGCTGCCGCATACCGCGCTCCCCCTTCACGCCGTGGCTCCACTGTGCCGGTTCGGCATATGCCGCAGGCGGTCGGTCGGGGGTCGTCTTGCCGCCTTGCGGGAACACGAGGGGTTTACAAACATTCACAGGCCGGGACGAATATGCATATGCCAGCCGATGAAGTCCGAGACATGGGCGAACTGAGTCCCGCGGCGCGGCGCCTCTACGCGTTCGCGGTGGAGCGGCACGCCTTCACGCCTCCGGAGGCGACGGCGGCGCTGGGCGTGCGGGCGGCGGCGGCGATCACCGAACTGGCGGCGGCGCACCTGCTCCAGCGGTCTCCCGACGCGGGACCGGAGCGGTGGAGCGCGGTGGCCCCCCGGGCCGCGGCGGCCCGGGCGTTGGCCCCGCTGGCGCTGCTCGTGCGCGAGACCCACGACGAGATGGACCGGCTGCGGGGGCGCCTGGAGCGGCTGGTGCCGGCCTACGAGGCGGGGGCGGCGCACCGGGACCTGAGCGGGGCCGCCCGGCTGGAGCTGGTGACCGACCTGGGGGCGGTACGGGGGCTGATCGCCGAGCTGGCCGCGTCGGCCGAGGAGGAGATGCTGACCTCGCAGCCGGGCGGCGGGCGGCCCCTGGAGGTGTTGGAGGAGTCGATCGGGCGGGACGAGGCGTTGCTGGCGCGCGGGGTCCGGATGCGAACCATCTACCAGCACACGGCCCGGTACTCGCGTCCGACCGCGGCCTACGTGGAGCGGGTGACGGCGCTGGGCGCGCAGGTGCGGACGCTGGGCGACGGGCTGATGCGGATGTTGGTCTTCGACCGGCACACGGGCCTGATGGCGGTGCCGGACCGGGGCGGGGCGGCCCTGGTGGTGCGGGAGCCGAGCGTCGTGCACTTCATGACGTCGGCGTTCGACCGCTCCTGGTCGGACGCGGAGCCGTTCCCGGTGACGGTGAGTCCGGAGGCGGCCCGGACGCTGTCGGACGAGCTGCGGCAGACCATCGTCCGGCTGCTGTCGGAGGGGCTGGAGGACAAGGTGATCGCGCGCCGGCTCGGGATGTCGGAGCGGACCTGTCAGCGGCACATCGCGGAGATCATGCGGGCGGTCGGGGCGAAGTCCCGCTTCCAGGCCGGGTACTTGCTGTCGACGGCGGCGGCCCTGGAGCCGGCCGCACCGCAGGAGTAGGCGCGCGGCCCGGACCGGATCGGCCCGGTCCGGTCCGGGCCGGCCGTCAGATCGGGCCGTGCAACTCCGGGATCAGGCGACCGCGTCGGGACAGCAGGAAGCGCTTGAACTCCGCGACCGGGGGTGTGTCGGGGTGTCCGTCGAGCCAGGCGACGCCGATCTCGCGGACCGCGCGGGGCGCCGTCACCGTCAGTTCGACCACCCCCGGCCGGGCCACGGCGGGCGGCGGCAGCAGGGCGACGCCGAGGCCGGCCGCGACGAGGCCGCGCAGGGTCTCGGCCTCCTCCCCCTCGAAGGCGACCTTTGGGGTGAACCCGGCCTCCGCGCACAGGTCGTCGGTGATGCGGCGCAGGCCGTAGCCGGGCTCCAGGGTGACGAAGGTTTCCTCGGCGGCCTCGGCCAGCCGGATCCGTTTGCGGCCGGCGAGGCGGTGGTCGTCCGGCACGACCAGGCGCAGCCGTTGTTCGTCGAGGCGGCGGGCCACCAGGTCGGGGGCGTCGGGCAGCGGTGAGGTGAGGCAGAGGTCGAGTTCGCCGGCGCGCAGCCGCTCCAGCATGGCCTCGCCGTAGTTCTGGACGAGGGAGAAGCGGATGCGCGGGTGGTCGGCGCGGAAGGCGCGGATCAGGCCGGGGACGGTCTCGGACCCCAGGGTGTGCAGGAAGCCGAAGGCGACCTTGCCGGCGGTGGGGTCGGCGTCCTGCTGTACGGACTCGGCCGCGCGGGCGATCTCCGCGAGGGCGCCTTCGGCCGAGGCGAGGAAGGTGCGTCCGGCGGTGGTGAGGGCGACGGTACGGCCCTTGCGGGCGAACAGCGTGACGCCCAGGTCCTGTTCGAGGCGGACCACGGCCCGGGACAGGGTGGACTGCGGCACGCCCAGTTCGTGGGCGGCGCGCGTGACGTGCTCGTGCCGGGCCACGGCGACGAACCACGTCAGGCGAGGGGCCAGCAGACTTGTCACCGCCATGTCTTCTTCGTAACGGTTCATTGACATGCACCCCTGTGACCTGTGCTGATGCGGCAGTGGATCGATTATGGCGATTCCATGCATTGGACGCATCAAAAACGCGGGCCTACGGTTTTGGCATGCCTCCCGCTCATACCGGGGCACCCGTCATCCCGGGTGCCTCCACCTTGTCGTTTCCCGCACCGGAGCCCCACTCCCCCGGCCGCCCCGGCTACCGCCGGATGAGCCTCGCGCTCTTCGCCGCCGGGCTCGCCACCTTCGCCCTCCTCTACTCCACCCAGGCGCTGCTGCCCGCGGTCTCCGCGGGTTTCGGCGTGACGGCGGGGCAGGCCAGTTGGACGGTGTCCGCGGCCACCGGCGCGCTCGCGCTGTTCGTCCTGCCGCTCAGCGCGCTGTCCGAGCGGTTCGGACGGACCCGGATGATGACCTGGTCGATGGTGATCGCCGTCGCTCTCGGGCTCCTCGTCCCCTTCGCGCCGAACCTGGAGTGGCTGATCGTGCTCCGCGCGGTGCAGGGCGCGGCAATCGCCGGCATCCCGGCCTCCGCCATGGCGTACCTGGCCGAGGAGGTCAAGCCGAAGGCGCTGGTCGCCGCGATCGGCCTGTTCGTCGCGGGCAACTCCATCGGTGGCATGAGCGGGCGCATCGTCACCGGATGGGCGGCGCAGGCGTGGGGCTGGCGGGCCGGTCTGCTGACCGTCGGGCTGATGTCGCTGGCCTGCGCGGTGGCGTTCCTGGTGCTGCTGCCCCGGGCCCGGTTCTTCCGGCCGGCCTCGCTGAACCCGCGCGCCGTGGGCCGCACGGTCGCCGGTCACCTGCGGGATCCGCTGCTGCTGCGGCTGTACGGGATCGGCGCGCTGTTCATGACCGTCTTCGGGGCGGTGTACACGGTCGTCGGGTTCCGTCTGGTCGACGAGTTCTCGCTCGGACAGGGCGTGGTCGGCTCGGTCTTCCTGGTGTACCTGGTCGGCACGGCGTCCTCCGCGGCCGCCGGTCGGCTGGTGGCGCGGGCCGGGCGGCGCGGCGCGCTGTACCTGGCCGTGACCACGACGGCGCTGGGGCTGCTGCTGTCGCTGGCGCACTCGCTCGCCGCGATCCTGGCCGGGCTGGTGCTGATCACCGCGGGCTTCTTCGCGGGGCACGCGGTGGCCTCGGCGGCGGTGAGCCGGACGGCGAGGACGGGCCGGGCGCAGGCCTCGGCGCTCTACCAGTCCGCGTACTACCTGGGCTCCAGCGCGGGCGGCACCCTGGGCGCGCTCGCCTACCACTCCTCGGGGTGGGCGGCCACGGTCGGGATCGCGCTGCTGGCGGTCCTGGGTGTCGTGTCGATCACCCTGTACGGGTCGCACGCGGCCCGCTCCGAGCGTCGGCCGATGGCCGCGGCGGCGGCCGCGCGGTGACGCGTACCCGCTGAGCGCGGGGCCGGCGGGGACGTGCCCGAGGGCGCGTCCCCGCCGGCGTGTCCGACCTGGTCGGGGCGTTCGGGCTGGTCGGGGCGTTGCGGAGGCGATTGTCAGACCCCTCCGGTAGCTTCCGGGTATCGGACCGACCAGGGGGATCGACGCCATGAGTGACCTTGCGACCAGCCCGGAGCTGGATGCGGCCATGGACCGCTACCGGGTCGAACTGACCGGCTACTGCTACCGCATGCTCGGCTCCTCCTTCGACGCCGAGGACGCGGTGCAGGACACGTACATCCGCGCCTGGCGGGCCCACGAGAAGTTCGAGGGCCGCTCCTCGCTGCGTTCCTGGCTGTACCGGATCGCGACCAACGTCTGCCTGGACCGGCTGAACGCGGGGAACAAGCGGGCCCGCCCGATGGACCTCAGCGCCCCGCAGCACCAGGCCTCCGCCGTGCTGAACGAGCGGCCCGAGGTGACGTGGCTGGAGCCGGTCCCCGACGGGCGGGTGCTGCCGCAGACCGCCGACCCGGCGGAGATGGCGCTGGCGAAGGAGTCGGTCCGGCTGGCGTTCGTCGCGGCGCTCCAGCACCTGCCGGCGAAACAGCGGGCGGTGCTGATCCTGCGCGAGGTGCTGGCCTGGAAGGCGGACGAGGTCGCCACCCTCCTGGAGACCACGGTGGCCTCGGTGAACAGCGCGCTCCAGCGGGCGCGGGCGACGCTGGCCGGTCAGGGCATCCGCGAGAGCGACCCGGCGGATCCGTTGGACGCGGACCAGGCGAGACTGCTGGAGCAGTACCTGAGCGCCTTCGAGGCGTACGACATCACCCGCCTCACCACCCTGCTGCACGAGGACGCCGTGCTGTCGATGCCGCCGTTCGACCTGTGGCTCCGGGGCCACGAGGACATCGCGGCCTGGCACCTGAACCAGGGCATCGGCTGCAAGGGCTCCCGGCTGATCGCGACCACGGCGAACGGCATGCCGGCCTTCGGCCAGTACCGGCCGCGCGAGGACGGACTTCCGGGACACGAGCCGTGGGCGCTCCAGGTGTTGGAGATCTCAGACGGGAAGATCGTCGGGCTCAACGCCTTCCTGGACACCGCCCGGTGGTTCCCGCTCTTCGGGCTCCCCCAGCAACTCGGCGAGACCGACGAGGGCCAGTAGCGCGCGCAGGGACGGTCCGGCGCCGGTGAGCCGGAGCCGGATGCCGGCCCGTCGGGCGGCGAGGGCCAGTCGGGCCACCGCGTCGACGACGCCGAGGCCGGGCCGGGTCAGCGCGCTGACGTCGCACGCCACCTCGCGCGGGCCGTCCCGGGCGAGCCGGCCGATGCGTTCGCAGAGCGCGGCGACGTCCCGGGGCAGCGGAGCGGGCCCGGGCACGGTCAGGGGTTCGGGTTCCGTCGTGTCCACACCAGGGTGGACCTCCGGGGGGCCCGGAACTCATCGGTTCCGGGGCTCGGGGCTGGGCCCTCTGTTGGGGCGTGGCCCGGCGCCCGGTACGACGAACGGGACCGGTGGGGGTCCACCGGTCCCGTTCACCCGAAGGCGGCCGCGGGTCAGGCGATGCGGTCCAGGACGATCGGCGTGGCGGTGAACGAGGTTCCCGCCGCGGCGATGTCGAAGGTGCCGTCCAGCGCGGACAGCGCGTAGTCGAACTTCTCCGGGGTGTCGGTGTGCAGGGTCATCAGCGGCTGGCCCGCCACCACGGTGTCGCCCGGCTTGGCGTGCATCTCGATGCCCGCGCCGGCCTGCACCGGGTCCTCCTTGCGCGCGCGTCCGGCGCCCAGGCGCCAGGCGCCGACGCCCACGCCGTAGGCGTCCAGGCGGGTCAGCACGCCGGACTCGGGCGCGGTGACCACGTGCTGCTCGCGGGCCACCGGCAGGGCCGCGTCCGGGTCGCCGCCCTGGGCGGAGATCATCCGGCGCCAGACGTCCATCGCGGAGCCGTCGGCCAGGGCCTTCTCCGGGTCGGCGTCCTTGATGCCCGCCGCGTCCAGCATCTCGCGGGCCAGGGCCAGGGTCAGCTCGACCACGTCGGAGGGGCCGCCGCCGGCGAGGACCTCGACGGACTCGCGGATCTCCAGCGCGTTGCCGGCGGTCAGGCCGAGCGGGGTGGACATGTCGGTGAGCAGGGCGATGGTCTTGACGCCGCTGTCGGTGCCGAGGGCGACCATGGTCGAGGCGAGCTCGCGCGCGTCCTCGATGTTCTTCATGAAGGCGCCGCTGCCGACCTTGACGTCCAGGACCAGCGAGCCGGTGCCTTCGGCGATCTTCTTCGACATGATCGAGGAGGCGATGAGCGGGATGGCCTCGACGGTGCCGGTGACGTCGCGCAGCGCGTACAGCTTCTTGTCGGCCGGGGCCAGGCCGTCGCCCGCCGCGCAGATGACGGCGCCGGTGGTGTCGAGGACGTGCAGCATCTCCTCGTTGGAGAGCAGGGCGCGCCAGCCGGGGATGGACTCCAGCTTGTCCAGGGTGCCGCCGGTGTGGCCGAGGCCGCGGCCGGAGAGCTGCGGGACGGCCGCGCCGCAGGCGGCGACGAGCGGGGCGAGCGGGAGGGTGATCTTGTCGCCGACGCCGCCGGTGGAGTGCTTGTCGGCGGTGGGGCGGGAGAGGGAGTCGAAGTTCATCCGCTCGCCGGAGGCGATCATCGCGGCGGTCCAGCGGGCGATCTCGCCGCGGTTCATGCCGTTGAGCAGGATGGCCATCGCCAGCGAGGACATCTGCTCGTCGGCGACCACGCCGCGCGTGTACGCGTCGATGACCCAGTCGATCTGCTCGGGGCTGAGTTCGCCGCGGTCGCGCTTGGTGCGGATGACGGAGATGACGTCCATGAGGGTGACTTCCTTCCGGCGGTGCGTACGTTCGAAAACTCTACGCGCATAGAGACATGCGGGGTGGCATGGAGGGGTGAAGGGGAACGGCCCTTCCGCACGCGGGCGGAAGGGCCGTCACAGGGATGCGGCTATCTGAGGTGGTCGGGCCCGAAGGCCTGCGGGAGCATCGCGGAGAGCGGCAGGATGCCCTCCGGCGTCTCCACCTGGAGTTCGGGGCCGCCGAACTCGAACAGCAGCTGGCGACAGCGGCCACACGGGACCAGGATGTCGCCCTTGCCGTCCACACACGTGAAGTGCGTCAGTCGGCCGCCGCCCGTGGCCTGGAGGGAGGACACAAGACCGCACTCGGCGCACAGGCCGAGGCCGTAGCTGGCGTTCTCCACGTTGCAGCCGACGATGGTGCGGCCGTCGTCGACCAGCGCCGCCACCCCGACCGGAAAGCCCGAGTAGGGGGCGTACGCCCGGGACATCGCGTCCCGGGCCGCCTTGCGCAGGCCGTCCCAGTCCGGGGCGTCGGCCGTCGTCACTTGCCCTGGCCCTTGCGGTACGGCATGCCGTCCGCCTTCGGCATCCTCAGGCGCTGCGCGGAGAGCGCGAGCACCAGCAGGGTGGTGACGTACGGGGCGGCGTCCACGAACTGGCTCGGGACCGAGTCGGTGACGGCGTACCAGAGGAAGATCAGCACGGCGAAGACCGCGGAGACGGCCGCCGGGAGGTACTTCTTCTTGTAGCCCTGCCAGAGCGCGGCGAGCAGGAGCACGATCGCGACGAGCAGCAGCAGCGCGTGCACGTTCTCGGCGCCACCGCGCAGCTTGAGGCTGTCGATGAAGCCGAACAGGCCCGCGCCGAGCGCCATGCCGCCGGGCATCCAGTTACCGAAGATCATCGCGGCGAGACCGATGTAACCGCGACCGCCGGTCTGCCCCTCCTGGTAGATCGAGCTGGCGACGATCGACAGGAACGCGCCGCCGAGGCCGGCCAGGCCGCCCGAGACGATCACGGCGATGTACTTGTACTTGTACACGTTGACGCCGAGGGACTCGGCGGCCACCGGGTTCTCGCCGCAGGACCGCAGTCGCAGGCCGAAGGTGGTGCGCCACAGCACCCACCAGGTGCCCGGGATCAGCAGCAGCGCGACGACGGTCAGCAGCGACAGGTCGGTGACCAGACCGCCGATGACGCCGGCCAGGTCCGAGATGAAGAACCAGTGCTTGCCCTGGAGGTCGGACATCCAGTCGGACAACCCCGGCACGGTGATCTTGTAGATCGGTTCGATCGACGGGGACTGCTTGGAGGAGCCGCCCGGCGCGTCCGCGAAGGTGAAGTTCGACAGGTACTGGGTGAAGCCCAGGGCGAGGATGTTGACGGCCACACCGGAGACGATGTGGTTGACGTTGAAGGTGACCGTGATGATCGCGTGCAGCAGGCCGCCGATGGCGCCACCGATGATGCCGGCCATCACGCCGGTCCAGGGGCCCCACTGGTAACCGGCCCAGGCACCGAACCAGGTGCCGAGGATCATCATGCCTTCGAGGCCGATGTTGACGACGCCCGCGCGCTCGGCCCACAGACCGCCGAGACCGGCGAGGCCGATCGGCACGGCGAGGGACAGGGCGCCCGACACCTGACCGACCGAGGTCAGGTCGTTGGCGCCGCTGATGACGCGGACCAGCGAGATCAGCACGAGACCACCCGCGATGATCAGCATGATCCAGGGCAGGCTGAGCTTCTGGCGGCCGCCGGACTTCTTCGGGGCGGCGGCCGTCGCGGAAACGGTGCTGGTGCTCACGCCGCGACCTCCTTGTCGGTCTTGATGGCGTGGCCCGCGGCCAGTTCCTCGCCGACCTTCTGCTGCTGTCGGCGGATGCCGTAACGGCGGACGAGCTCGTACGAGACGACGACCGCGATCACGATGAGGCCCTTCATGATCGTGCCGATCTCCTTCGCGTACCCGGCCGTGTCGAGCGAGGCCGAGGCCTTGTCGATGAAGGCCATCAGGAACGCGGCGAGGAGGATGCCGACCGGGCTGTTGCGGCCGAGCAGCGCGATGGTGATGCCGGTGAAGCCGACGCCGACCGGGAAGGAGAGGTTGTACGTGTGGGTCTCGCCCAGCAGCTGCGGCATGCCGGACAGACCGGCGACGGCGCCCGAGATCAACATCGAGGTGATGATCATCTTCTTGGCGTCCACGCCGGACGCCTGGGCGGCGGACTCGCTGGCGCCGGTGGCGCGCAGGTCGAAGCCGAAGCGGGTGCGGTTGAGCACGAACCAGTAGACGATGCCGAGGGCGAAGGCCACGAAGGTGAAGCCGTAGATCTCCAGGCCGTCACCGATGGACAGCGCCGGGAACCAGCCGGACTCGGCGATGTCGCCCGTGGTCAGGTCGTTGGAGCCCGCCGGCTGGATGCCGAGGTTCTTCGGCAGGATCAGCCAGGCGATCAGGCTGGTCGCGATGGCGTTCAGCATGATCGTGGAGACGACCTCGCTGACCCCGCGCTTGGCCTTCAGGACACCCGCGATGCCGGCCCAGAAGGCACCGGTCAGCATGGCGACGACCACGATCACCAGGATGTGCAGCGGGCCCGGCAGGGTGACGGCGGTGCCGACCACGGCCGAGATCATCGCGGCGAGCCGGTACTGGCCGTCGACGCCGATGTTGAAGAGGTTCATCCGGAAGCCGATGGCCACGGCCAGGGCCGCCAGGTAGTACGTACCGGCCTGGTTCACGATGAGGACCTGCACGTCCTCATAGGAGGCGTTCTCGACCATGAGGCGCATGGGCTCGATCGGGTCCACGCCCGTCGCGGCCAGCACGATCATGGTCAGCAGGAAGGCGCTGACCAGCGCGAGCGCGGGGCCGGCGAAGCCGAGGAGCAGCCGGTCCTTGTCGAATTTCTTCATCGGGCCTCGTCCTCCGGGGCATCGGTACCAGCGTCGGTACCGGCGGAGTGGTTGTCGGTGGCTTCCAGGTGCCCGGAGGCGGCGCCCGTCATGGCGGTGCCGAGTTCCTCGGGGGTGACGGTCGCGGGGTCCGCGTCCGCGACCAGGCGGCCGCGGTAGATCACGCGCAGGGTGTCGGACAGGCCGATCAGCTCGTCCAGGTCCGCGGAGATCAGGAGCACGGCCAGGCCCTCGCGGCGGGCCTCGCGGATGGCGTCCCAGATCTGCGCCTGCGCGCCGACGTCCACACCGCGGGTGGGGTGGGCGGCGATGAGGAACTTCGGGTTGTGGCTCATCTCGCGGCCGACGATCAGCTTCTGCTGGTTGCCGCCGGAGAGCGAGGCCGCGGTCACCTCGATGCCGGGCGTGCGGACGTCGTACTCGCGCACGATCCGCTCGGTGTCCTTGCGGGCGGCCTTCGGGTCGAGGATGCCGCGCTTGGAGTTCGGCGACTCGGTGACGTGACCCAGGATGCGGTTCTCCCACAGCGGGGATTCCAGCAACAGGCCGTGCCGGTGGCGGTCCTCGGGGATGTACCCGATGCCGCCCTCGCGGCGCTTGCGGACCGACGCCTTGGTGATCTCGGTGCCGTCGAGGGTGATGACGCCGGCGTCCGGGGTCGTCATGCCCATCAGGGCTTCGATCAACTCGGTCTGGCCGTTGCCCTCGACGCCCGCGATGCCGAGGACCTCGCCCTTGTGGATCGTGAAGGCGATGTCGTCCAGGAGCAGGCGGCCGATGCCGGCCGGCTCGTGGACGAAGGCGTCGGACAGGCCCGGCGTGCGCGCGGTGTCCTCGGTGTTGACGGGGGGAAGACCACCCTCGGCGACGGTCAGACCCGCCACCTTCAGCATCGGGACGTCCGTCACGGTCGACTCGCGGGTCTCCGGGGAAGGGAGTTCGGAGCCGACCATCAGCTCGGCGAGCTGCTTGGTGGTGGTGTTGCGCGGGTCGGCGGTGCCGACCGTGGTGCCGCGACGGATGACGGTGATGTCGTCCGCGACCTTCAGGACCTCGCCCAGCTTGTGCGAGATGAAGATGACGGTCAGGCCTTCGGCCTTGAGCTCCCGCAGGTTGTCGAAGAGCGCGTCCACCTCCTGCGGCACGAGCACGGCGGTCGGCTCGTCGAGGATGAGGATCTTCGCGCCGCGGTAGAGGACCTTGAGGATCTCCACGCGCTGGCGGTCGGCGACACCGAGGTCCTCGACCAGTGCGTCGGGGCGCACGCCGAGGCCGTACGCGTCCGAGATCTCCTTGATCTTCTTGCGGGCCTTGGCGCCGATGCCGTAGAGCTTCTCGCCGCCGAGAACCACGTTCTCCAGGACGGTGAGGTTGTCGGCCAGCATGAAGTGCTGGTGCACCATGCCGATGCCGCGGGCGATGGCGTCGCCGGGGCTGGAGAAGGTGACCTGCTCCCCGTCGATGGCGATGGTGCCCTCGTCCGGCTTCTGCATGCCGTAGAGGATCTTCATCAGGGTCGACTTGCCGGCGCCGTTCTCACCGACGAGGGCGTGAACCGTGCCCTTGCGGACGGTGATCGCGATGTCCTTGTTGGCGACGACGCCGGGGAAACGCTTGGTGATGCCGTGCAGTTCTACGGCGAGAGGGGGGCTGGACGCGTTGATGACGCACTCTCCTTGGCGCGGAAGGAGCTGGAGGCAGGAGGACAGGGCGGGGAGAGAAGGTATCGCGTCCACGATGCCTCTACGCGCGTAGCACTGTCGAAAGTGAAAACTTGCGGCCAACTGACCACAAGGAACACCGAACACGGCTCGGGGCCCGGGAGCGATAGAGACCGCTTCCCGGACCCCGGAGACCATTACCGCATGTCGGACGGCCCTTACGGGGCGGTCTTGACGGTGATCTTCTTGGCGATGATGTCGGCCTTGGCCTTCTCCACCGCGGCGATGACTTCAGCCATCTTCTTGTACTCGGGGTTGGAGTCGGCCAGGCCGACGCCGTCCTTGTCCAGGCCGTAACGGATCTCGCCGTTCTCCGGCTTGCCGTCCTTGACCGACTTGATCAGGTTGTAGACCGAGTCGGAGACGTCCTTGGTGACCGAGGTCAGGATGTGGTCCTTGTACTTCGACAGACCGGCCTGGTTGTACTGATCGGAGTCGACGCCGATGGCCCACTTGCCCTTGGCCGAGGCGGCCTCGATGGCACCGGAGCCCGCGAGACCGGCGGCGGCGTACACCACGTCGGCGCCGCCCGCGTCGATCTGGCCGTTGGCGGCGGCCTTGCCCAGGTCGGGCTTGGAGAAGCCACCGAAGTCCGGGGGCTGCGTCAGGTAGGCCGACAGCACCTTGGCGTTCGGGTTGGTGTCCTTGACGCCCTGGGTGAAGCCCGCCTCGAACTTCTTGATCAGCGGAACCTCGACACCGCCGATGAAGCCGACCGTGCCGGTCTTCGAGACCTTGGCGGCGGCGACGCCGGCCAGGTAGGAGCCCTGCTCCTCGTTGAAGACCAGGTTGGCGATGTTCTTGCCGGTCACCGAGGTGTCGTCGATGATGCCGAACGTGGTGTTCGGGAACTTCGGCGCGACCTTCTTGATGGCCGGGGCGTAGGCGAAACCGACGCCGATCACCGGGTTGTTGCCCTTGCGGGCCAGCTCGGTGAGGCGCTGGACCTTGTCGGCCTCGCCCTCGCCGTCCGTGGGCTCCGCCTCGGCGGTGGTGATCTTCAGCTCCGACTTGGCCTTCTCGAGGCCCGCGAAGGCGGCGTCGTTGAACGACTGGTCGCCGCGGCCACCGATGTCGTACGCGATGGCGGCGCCGGCGGCGGCCTTCGTCTCCGAGGAGGAGGACGAGGGGCTGTCAGACGACTTCTTACCGCCACAGGCGGTGGCCGAGAGGGCCAGCGCGGCGGACGCGAGGCCCACGGTGGCGATCCTGGTGATCCGGCGCAAGGGGAGGCTCCTTCAAAACCTGACCGAAGCGCCACGACCGGCGCTGGTTTCGCGGCGATCGTAACGCGCGTAGATGTCAGTTAAAGGCCCGTTCATGAGTCGTTATCGGATCGTCGCGAACCGGACAGTGACCGATCGGTGACTCCCCTTGTGTCCAGCCCTTGCGTACCAAGGGCTGGACACGTATACCGACCGACCACCGGATGATGTAGGGACTTTGCCGGGGCTTGACCGCGACCTTGACCGCGAACCCCCTGGCGCCCGGGTCGGCGCCGAGCGGGCGGCGTTACCCGGCCGATCGCCCCCGGTGGGCGTCGAGTCGGGCCTCGCCCCGCCCGTCGAGCAGGGCCGCGGCGGTGAAGAACTCCACGCCGACCCCGATCGCGGACTCGTCGACGTCGAAGTCGCCCCGGTGCAGGTCCTTCTTGGTCGTGTCCCCGGGCTTGCGGACGCCGAGGCGGGCCATGGCGCCGGGAACGTGCTCCAGGTACCAGGAGAAGTCCTCCCCGCCCAGGCTCTGCTCGGTGTCCTCGATCGACTCCGCGCCGAGCCGGGCCGCCATGGACTCGCGGAGCAGTTCGGTGACCACCGGGTCGTTGACCACCGGCGGGACGCCCCGGACGTAGGTGATCTCCGACTTGGCCCCGTGCAGGGTCGCGATCTCGTCGATGGCCGCGTGGATCTGGTCGGGGGCCTCGTGCCAGGCGTTGATGTCCAGGCAGCGAACGGTCCCGGACAGTTCCGCGTGCATCGGGATGACGTTGCAGGCGTGCCCGGACTCGATCCGGCCCCAGGTGACCGACATGCCCGAGCGGGCGTCCATCCGGCGGGCCAGCACGGCCGGGACGTCCACGGCGACCCGCGCGGCGGCCGTCACCAGGTCGGTGGTCAGGTGCGGGCGGGCGGTGTGCCCGCCGGGACCGGCCAGGGTGACCTCCAGGCGGTCGCAGGCCGAGGTGATGGGGCCGGACCGCAGTCCGATCCGCCCCGAGTCCACGCGGGGGTCGCAGTGCACCGCGATGATCTTGCCTACGCCGTCGAGCACCCCGGATTCGATGGCGTCGCTCGCGCCGCCGGGCAGGACCTCCTCGGCGGGCTGGAAGAGCAGGCGCACGGGATTCGGGAGCAGGCCCTGCCGGTCGAGTTCGGCGAGCACCAGGCCGGCGCCGAGCACGACCGAGGTGTGGACGTCGTGTCCGCAGGCGTGCGCGCGGTCCGGGATGGTGGACCGGTACTCGACGTGCACCTTGGCGTCCGGGATGGGCAGGGCGTCGATGTCCGCGCGCAGGGCCAGCATCGGCCGGCCGCCGTCCCAGGTCCCCACGTCACAGATGAGGCCGGTGCCGGACTTCAGCACCCGTGGTCGCAGGCCGGCCTGCTCCAACCGGGCCTTGATCGCCGCCGTCGTGCGGACCTCCTGGTGTCCCAACTCGGGATGCATGTGCAAGTCCCGGCGGAAGGCGATCAGTTCGGCACGCAGGTGGTCCGGAAGCTTGCCGGGCAGCTCGGGCCGGTCGGGCTTGCCGGGCAGGGCGGTCTGGGACTCGCGGGACATCAACTGGTTCACCCGTTTAAGGGTAGGCCCACCGACGGGTCAACTGGCTGGAGATCACAAAAAGTTCATGCCGTTAGGGGAAAGAAACCCGACCTCTGGACGCATGACCGTATGCGTGCGCGGGTAAACTCGCGCGCTCAGCCGGCCGCCCGAGCGGTCTGAGCGGGGAGTCTGCGCACATCACGGGCGGTTTCGGTGACCCCGGCCAGGAAGCCGCGGGCCCGCGGCGAGGCGGCCGCGGTGAGCCAGGCGGGATCGACCTCGCACACGGCCACGGTGACGCCGGAGCCGATCAGGGCGTACGGCAGGGTGTGGACGACCGTGGACGGAAAGCTGACGATGGTGCGGCCCACCGGCCCCCGCCGGGCGATCAGCTCCAGCGGCAGGTCCGGACGTACGATCTCCAGCCCGGTCGCCTCGCTCAGCGCGCGCAGCTTCTCCGGGGACTCACGGCGGTGCGCGAAGTAGCGGGTCGCGCCGTGTTCCCTGGTCAGGGCCAGGACGGCGGCCCGGTAGCGGACCGGGTCCACCACGCCCGTCTCCACGAGCGAGGTGCCGACCAGGTCCGTTCCCCTGGTCAGGCGGGGCGGGCCGAAACGGGACCGGGTCCAGGCGAAGTCGTTCAGGCGTACCTCCATCCCGGGCAGCGGGGTGACCGGCATCGAGGTGAACACCTCCACCCGGCGACGGTCGCCGCCCGGGGTCAGCCTGCGGCGCGCGGTCCCCGACACCGGGGCGTACGCGAACTCGCGCACCCGGGCCCCGGCGCCGGCCCCCGTACGGTGCCAGCGGCGCAGCCGCTCCCCGCGCCCGAGCTGCGCGACGAACTCCATGGTGGCGGTGCCGTCGTCGACGACGACCAGTTCGGCGGCCCGCGCCGGGGCCAGCAGGAGCTGGACGAAGCGGGAGAAGGGGTCGCCCACCACGATCCGCTCGGCCCGGCGCACGTCGGCGGCGAGCGCGGCCAGCGCCTTGAAGGGGGCGCCGGCGCCCCCGCGCGCCTCCTGCCAGTGGACGGTGTACCCCTCGTCGCGGGCGAGCCCGGCGACCCGGCGGAGCTGCCCCCGGGACATCGGGTCGGTGGGCGGGAGGACCACGATCGTCGGCGCCTGCGGGCCCGAAGCCCCGGAGCCGGACGGGGTGCGCGAGCCGCCGGCGCGGTCGGCGGTGTGATCCCCGGCCGCCCGGGCGGTGGACCGGCCGGGCTGGCGCGGGACGCCGTCCAGCAGCCGACCGGCGGCCTCGCGGGCGGCCGCGTCGTCGGCTCGGGCGGGCCCGTCGTCGGCTCGGCGCGCGTGGGCCCACTCCAGGACGTTCAGCAGCTGGACCGGGCTTTCCACGAAGGCCAGGGTGGATGCGGAAGGGATCACCACGTTCTCCTCGTCAGGTGCGGGGGTACCGCGCGCGCCGGGACCGCGGGCCGCGCCGGGGCGGAGCGGGACGGTCAGACCGCAGTGAGGTCGCCCTGGAAGCGGCGGAGCTTCTTCATGGGGGCCAGCTCGGACTCGTAGACGCGCTTGACGCCGTCGCCGAGGGCGGTCTCGATGGTGCGGATGTCGCGGACCAGGCGGGTCAGTCCGCCCGGCTCGACGGAGGCGGCCTGGTCGGAGCCCCACATGGCGCGGTCGAGGGTGATGTGGCGCTCGACGAAGGTGGCGCCGAGGGCGACGGCGGCCAGGGTGGTCTGGAGGCCGGTCTCGTGGCCGGAGTAGCCGATGGGGACGTTGGGGTACTCCTCCCGAAGGGTGTTGATCACCTTCAGGTTGAGCTCCTCGGCCTTGGCCGGGTAGGTCGAAGTGGCGTGGCACAGAAGGATGTTGTCGCTGCCGAGCACCTCGACGGCGTGCCGGATCTGCCGGGGGGTGGACATGCCGGTGGACAGGACGACGGTGCGTCCGGTGGCGCGCAGCGCGCGCAGCAGTTCGTCGTCGGTGAGGGAGGCGGAGGCCACCTTGTGGGCGGGGACGTCGAACTTCTCCAGGAAGGCGACGGCCTCGGTGTCCCACGGGGAGGCGAACCAGTCGATGCCGCGCTTGGCGCAGTGCTCGTCTATGGCCAGGTAGTCGGCCTCGTCGAACTCGACGCGGTGGCGGTAGTCGATGTAGGTCATCCGACCCCAGGGGGTGTCGCGCTCGATGTCCCACTGGTCGCGCGGGGTGCAGATCTCGGGGGTGCGCTTCTGGAACTTGACGGCGTCGCAGCCGGCTTCGGCGGCGGCGTCGATGAGCGCGAAGGCGTTGCCGAGGTCGCCGTTGTGGTTGATGCCGATCTCGCCGACGACGTAGACGGGGTGACCGGGGCCTGCGGTGCGCGAACCGAAGGCGCGGAGGCGGGAGTTGGCGGTGGCGCTCATGTCAGGTGACGTCCTTCGAACGGTGCGTGCGGGTACGGGGTTCGGGTCGGGGCGTACGAGGGGGTGTGGTTCGGGGTGGAGTTCGGGTCCGGGGCGGGGCTCGGGGTG
>NZ_LGDE01000439.1 GCF_001279725.1 Streptomyces sp. WM4235
AGTCCATGGAGGGGTTGAGGGCCGAGGCGGCGAGGTCGGCGGCGACCGCGACGGCGAGGGGCGGGCAGTGCAGGTGGGCGGCGCAGAGCGGGTCGGCGGGGTCGGCGGCGCCCGCGGCGAGGGTGTGGACGAGGGTGCGCAGGGCTTCGTGGTCGCCGGCGCCGCGGGTGGGGAGTACGTC
This sequence comes from Streptomyces sp. WM4235, assembly GCF_001279725.1. Classification (GTDB taxonomy): domain Bacteria; phylum Actinomycetota; class Actinomycetes; order Streptomycetales; family Streptomycetaceae; genus Streptomyces. Next base: position 182 of record NZ_LGDE01000439.1, read on the forward strand.
GCCCAGTGCGGCGGTGACGCGGGCGGTGACGGCGGCGGGGCCGCCGGCGGGGAGGGGGCCGGCGCGTTCGGCGGCGCCGTCGTGCAGGGCGTCGAGGACGGTGTCGAGGAGGGGCCGCAGGGCGTCGGCGCCGCCGAGGCCTCCGGCGAGCGGGGACGGCGGTGGCGGGGTGCCGGGCGGCGGGGTCATCCGGTGTCCTTAGCGGAGGCGGGCGGGAACGGCCTGGTCGTTCCCGCCCAGCACAACGATCAGACCCGAATGGGGTAACCGCCGGGGTTTGTCCGCCCGTCCGGTCTCGGCCGGGTGTTCGGTCGGACCGGCCCGGGGGCGTTCCCGTGTGCGGGCCGGTGGCCGGTGGTCAGCCGTTGCCGCGGATGCGCAGGGCGCGGGCGAGGTCGTCGAGCTGGTCGACGAGTTGGCGGCGCAGCAGCGGGATGATGTCGGTGTCGTCCAGGCAGGTGCGGCCGGCGCGGAGGTTGGCCTCGTCGACGGCGTGCGAGGGGAAGGCCCACCGGCCGACGGCCTGGCCGATGGCGGGTCCGCGGCGGGCGCCGAGGGCGACGGCCTCGGGGTAGTAGCGCGGCACGTAGTCCTGTACGAGTTCGGCTTGTTCGGGCTGCCAGAAGCCGGAGGCGGTGGCCTTGAAGAGGTAGTTGGACAGGGTGTCGTCGTGGAACATGCGTTGCCAGGCGGCGGCCTTGGCCTCGGGGGTGGGGAGCGCGGCGCGGCAGCGGGCGGCGCCCTCTTCCCCGGTGGCGCTGGGGTCGTCGGCGAGGGCGGTGTCGATGTCGGCTTCGGTGACGGCGCCGAGGACGGCGAGTCGGGCGAGGATGCGCCAGCGCAGTTCGGGGTCGAGTTCGGGTCCGCCGGGGACGGTGCCGTCGGCGAGCCAGCCGGCGAGGGTGTCGGGCTGGGTGGCGCTGTCGATGTGGACGCGGACGGCGGCGAGGCGCAGGCCGGGGTCGGAGCCGTCCTCGGTGCGGCGCATCAGGGCGCGGGCGACGGTGGTGAGGGTGTTGAGGGCGGCGGTGCGGCGGCCGGGGGCGACGTAGTGGGCGGCGACGCGGTTGCGGGCGAAGCCGAGGACGCCCTGGACGATCGCGAGGTCGTTCTCCTCGGGGAGGTGGGCGTGCGCGGTCTCCAGGTAGGACTCGGGTTCCAGTTCGCCGTCGCGGACCATGTCGCGCAGGGAGTTCCAGACGACGGCGCGGGTGAGCGGGCCGGGGATGCGGGACAGGCCGCGCAGGGCGGTTTCCTCGGAGACGGCGTCGAAGCGGATCTTGACGTAGCCGAGGTCCTGGTCGTTGAGGAGGATCAGGTCGGGTCGCCGGCCGCTCGCGGAGACGACTTCGGTGCTGGGGACGTCCAGGTCGAGGTGTTCGCGCAGTTCCAGGTCGCCGGTGGGGTCGCGGTCGTAGAGGCCGACGGTGATGTGGTGGGGGCGGCTGCCGTGGTGGTCGACGGTGAGGGTCCAGCCGGCGTCGCCGTCCTCGACGCGCGGGGTGAGGGTGTCGACGCCGGTGGTGCGCAGCCAGGTGTCGGCCCAGGTGTGGACGTCGCGTTCGGTGTGGGCGGCGAGGGAGTCCACGAAGTCGGCGAGGGAGGCGTTGGCGAACTTGTGGCGCGCGAAGTGGGTGTTGATGCCGGCGAGGAAGTCCTTCTCGCCGAGCCAGGCGACGAGTTGGCGCAGGGCCGAGGCGCCCTTGGCGTAGGAGATGCCGTCGAAGTTGAGGAGGGCGGAGGCGGTGTCGGGGACGTCCTCGGGGGCGGGGGCGACGGGGGGGGGGGAGGGGCGTTGGTCGGCTTCGTAGCCCCAGGGTTTGCGCTCCATGCCGAACTCGGTCCAGGTCTGGGTGTAGCCGGTGGCTTCGACGAGGGTCTGGTAGCCCATGTACTCGGCGAAGGACTCGTTGAGCCAGATGTCGTCGAACCAGCGGAGGGTGACGAGGTCGCCGAACCACATGTGGGCCATCTCGTGGGCGATGACCATGGCGCGGCCCTGGCGTTCGGTGTCGGTGACGGCCGAGCGGAAGATGAACTCGTCGCGGAAGGTGACCAGGCCGGGGTTCTCCATGGCGCCGGCGTTGAACTCGGGGACGAACGCCTGGTCGTAGGAGTCGAACGGGTAGGGCTCGGCGAACTTCTCGTGGTAGCGGTCGAAGCAGGCGGTGGTGACGGAGAGGATCTCGTCGGCGTCGGCGTCGAGGTGGGGTGCGAGGGACTGCCGGCAGTGGAGGGCGAACGGCAGGCCGGCGTGGTCGGTGCGGACGGTGTGCCAGGGTCCGCCGGCAATCGCGGCGAGGTAGGTGGAGATCGCGGGCGTGGGGGCGGAGGTCCAGGTGCCGGCGCCGTCCTCGGGCCGGTCGGCGCCGCGGGTGGTGATGCCGTTGGCGAGGACGGTCCAGTGGGCGGGGGCGGTGACGGTGAAGGCGAAGACGGCCTTCAGGTCGGGTTGGTCGAAGGCGGCGAAGACCCGCTGGACGTCGTCCAGGAACATCTGGGAGTAGACGTACGTCTCGCCGTCCGCGGGGTCGGTGAAGCGGTGCAGGCCCTCGCCGGTGCGGGAGTAGTTCATGCGGGCGTCGACGCGCAGCTCGTGGGGGCCCGGGGTGAGCCCGGTGAGCGGGAGGCGGTTGTCGGTGAGGCCGGCGGGGTCGACGGGCCGGCCGTCGAGTTCGACGGAGCGCAGTTCGTCCGGTTTCAGCTCGACGAAGGTGTCACCGGCGGCGCGGGCCGTGAACCGGATGACGGTGGTGGAGGTGAAGGTCTCGTCACCGGTGGTGAGGTCGAGGGTGACGTCGTAGTGGTGGACGTCGAGGAGCCGGGCTCGGAGCTGCGCTTCGTTGCGCGTCAATGCGGACATGGGGCCCATGCTGCCCGATGGGTCGGGCGGGCCCCCAGGGGCCTACTCCTCGCCGGCTGCGATCGTCTCGTGGTGGCGGATGACCTCGGCGATGATGAAGTTGAGGAGTTTCTCCGCAGATCATGGACACATCACTCACCTGCAGTGCGACCGAGGAGTTCCCAGGTCAGGGCTTCCCACTCAACCGCCGGGCGCACCGTCTAGCACTCTCGGGACACCCTGAGAGCACTCTAAGAGCACTCTCAGTACACGAGCGCGGCCCCTAAATATCTCCTGCCAGCCTCATTGAAATCGGCAGGTCAGGCCAGGAAGTGGGGCGGCCCCCTCTCCCGTCGGAGAAGGGGCCGCCTTGCGTCGGAAGGTCGACCATGGGGCCATCCACATCGACCTCGCCGACGCGCTCGTGGGGCCACGTTGCGCGGCCGATTCAACAAGATCACAAAAAGCGGGATGCATCCTGCAGACAAAACGATCTTGAGCATCAACTGTTCAGAGGGTGCAACCAGCAACGCCCCCATGGATCACCGACGCTCGCATCGCGCTTGGCAATCGAGTCCGTGCCGCCCGCATCGACGCCGACCTGACCCAGGACGAGCTCGCTGAGTTGGCCGGCGTCCATCGGACGACCGTGCAAGATACCGAGCGAGGCAAGACCGACCCGAAGTTCAGCCTGCTGCTTCGCCTTGCCCGCGCCCTTCGCCTCCCGGCGAGAGACCTCATGCCATGACATCGCGACGGTAACTGGAAACGCATTTCCGGCCACGCCCCGCGATTGCCCCAGTCTGCCTGCCCCATGCATCGGTCGCCAGGGGGTTCGCAGATATATGCAGACGCATCGCGTCGATGACCTGCGAATTCGTCACCAACCGTAAGGCTCTACCCAGCAGTTGACAACTGTTCTATCGAACAAGCGTCCGAAAGTTTGTTGAAGTGAACGCTTGCTAACGCTGGCCGGTACCCGCCCCTCCCGCTGCCGCCGCTGCCGGAGGGGCGGGAGTCAGGGGTGCGGGGCGCCGGGGCGGGGTGCACTCATGCCCGTACTCTCCCCCACGCCAGCCGACCTGTACCGGTTGTCGGTGCCGCCTCGTAAGATCGGCCGCATGATCCGATCCGCTGAGATCGTCAACGCGGAGATCCGCGAGCTGTGGGCGTCGGGAAGCCTGGACCCGCGCGACCGGGACCGGTACCTGAGGCTCGTCGTCGAGTACGCCGAGGCGTTGCGTGCCGAGCGGGAGTCGGCGGAGCTGGCCGCCTAGGGGGGCGAGACATGGCCCCCAATGAGGTGGTCGAGTGCGAGTAGCCATGCATGCGACGGAGCCCCCGGTCCCTACGGATCGGGGGCTCTCGCGTGCCTGCGCTGGCGTCAGCGTCCCGCAGCCACGAGCGCGGCCACCAGCAGCCACCCCTTGTGCCAGGACTGATCCATCAGGTAGCCGGCGCCTGGGTCGCGTTGGAGCCATTTGGCATGCCCGGTGGCCGCGGCGAGGCGGACGATGCCTCGGGGCTGCGGGTCGCGCCAGTGCCCGCCCTGCCGGTCCGCGATGTAGTGGGTGAGGGCGGACACGGCGAGCGCGGCGGCTGCCCGGTGGGGTGTGAGACGCAGCCCGAGGAGCTTGGATCCTGCGGCGAGCGCGAGGCCTTGGGTGAGCGTGTAGGTGGCGACGTGCGCGGCGCAGGCGCGGGCGCCGTCCGATCCGGGTTTGCCCTTGGTGACGGCTTGCGTGTCGATTTGGACCCAGTGGTCGGCGACTTCGTGGCTGGCGGTGAGGAGGGCGTAGGCGGCGGCGAAGCGGGCGGCGGGCGTCGTGGTCATCGGCTGCTCCTTCGGTGTGGTGGTGCCATGGTGGCAGCGGCGCGCGGGGGCGTCTGGCCTTTTGGTGCGGACGGGCGGTGGCGTGGAGCACGTCCCGGCTGGCGTGGGATGCCGTGCGCGAGGACCCGATGCCGGAGGCGTGGGAGGAGTGGCGGACGCGGGCGGCCGAGGTGCAGGCCGCGCTGACCGTGTGGGCGAAGGAGGCGGGGGAGTTGCGGAACGAAGTCGAGGCGGCGGTGAAGGCGGCCGTGCGGCACCCGGATTCCGCCGCCTGACAGCACTCCGCCCCGCCGGTCGCTGTCCCCCGTGGGGGGCCGGTGGGGCGGATCGAGTAGCACCGCAGCCCGCGGTAATCGCTCGAATGTGATGAGCCGATGGTACGCCCGGGGGCTGACAGCGGGGCGGGCCGCTGCGACGACCCGCCCCCATGAGCCCGTCCAGGCAAGGAGCGGCTTCGACTCCAGGATGGCGGGCTGCCGGCCGCCTGTCACGCCTGCCGGACAGTCCCGGACGCCGCAGTTGGCTTCCAGGTCGTCATCCGGAAGTGCGCGTACTGGTCCGGCTGGTCGGGGGTGTACCGCTCGTAGGTGTACTCCATGGGGGCGCCGACCTGGTGGTCCAGCTTGATCACTCTGGGGATTGGTGGCGTCATGTCTATCGCCTGCCCGTCGAGCGGTCCGCCGTGGAAGATCATGGTCATGGGGTTGCTCATCGTTCGGCCCCTTCGGTCAGTTGGCCCGAGTGCGGAACAGGTGACCGCAGGGCTTGAACCCAGTGCGGACGTAGGTACCGTCCACCTCGAAGGCCCGCTCCTCCACCCACTGCTTGATCTCTGTCGGTTCGATGTCGCACTGGGGGCAAGCCGGTAGCGGCGGGTAGTCCGGCTGCTGGAGAACGAGGCGCACGATCTCGTCCTCTCGCTGCTGGGCCGCCTGCTCAAGCTCGCCGAGCCATGAGCTGGGCATGTCGATCGGGGTGTTCATCGGACCTCCTTCGAGTGGGCGGGCAGCGCATAACGTTCCCTTAAGTCCTGCTGGCCTGGGGGTCAATCACGTCTGCCGCGTCCTGGAACGCCACGTGAACGGGGCCTATTTCACCCGGGTCGTAGTCGTGGTCTCGGATGCGGGTGGCCAGCTCGTGCGCATAGTCGTTCATGAGGTCGCGTGCTGCATCTACGCTCGCGCCGTGCACCATCAGCCAGTTCCAGAGCCGAGATGACGGCAGGGTCGTGTCGAACGGATCGGACATGGTGATCTCCTCTACAGTCCGATGTCCTCGGATGCGGCGTCGGTCCAGGCGTCGGCCTCCTGGATGTAGCCCCAGAAGACCGGCGAGTTGGCGGCGTGGCCGGACTGGGCGCGGATCTTCTCCTCGCGCTTGCCGGCTTGGCGGGCGGTCGTGATGAAGCCGGACCGCATGGAGTGTCCGGTAAGCCGGACGGCGAGCCCAGCGCGTTCGGCGCTGCGGGAGATGATCTCTTGGCAGCCGGATGGGGAGAGCCTGTCGGCGCCGAGCGTTCCGTGGACGCTGATCGGCCGGAAGGCCGGGCCGTCAGTGAGTCCGGCGGCCGACTTCCAGACGAGCCAGGCCCGGACGGGGCAGGTGTCAGGGTTCTTGCCGTAGGCGACCCGGACCTTGCGGGCGGGGAGGCCCTTGACGGAGGGGACTTGGACGTCGAGGCCCTTGCCGACGAGGGTGATGCCGTCCGTCCGGAGGGCCGCGACTTCCGAGGATCGCCCGGCGATCCCGAACGCCATGAGCCAGAGCGCGCGGTCGCGGAGTCCGGCGAGGCCAGCGGGGGCGGCGGCGTACATCTGCCGGAGCTGCTCCGGTGTGGCGGCGGGTGCTTTGCCTCGGCCTCGGGCGATCCGGTCGGGGTCGGCTTTGAGCGGCTTTAGGGCTTGGCGGGCGGCGACCGTGGCGGTCTTGGGTACCTCGACGCCCTGCGACCGTGCGGTGACCGTGACGCCCGTGATCCTGCGGTCGATGCTGGCTGGGGCGGCGAGCTTGATGGTGTCGAGCCAGACGACGAAGCCGACGAGCATGCCCTTGGTGACGTGCGTGGAGGCGACGCGGTGGCCGGTGCGTTCGCCGAGCCAGTCGTGGAACTCTTCCCACAGGTTCCAGTCGTTGGCGTAGCCGCGCTTCGTGTTGTGGGGACGGATCCGGTCGAGGTGATCCTCGGCGGCTTGCTCCATGGCGGCGAGCACGGCGAGGGTCGCCGGGTCGTAGGCGGCCGGGGCGGCCGACGGCTGGTGCGGGATGAGGTCGGTCATAGCCGCCCCTCGGCGTCGATCTGCCGTGCAGCGACGACGTCCGGGTCGGAGTCCACGATGATCTGCGCCTGTTCGCGGAGGTCGGCTGGGAGTTGGTCGAACGCAGCCTGGTATCGGTGATGGCTCGCGCGGTTCAGGAGATCCGTGGGCATCGAGGCGACTGCGGCCGGGCTCATGGCGCTGAGCAAGTCCCGGAAGGTGACGGCGGCCATCAGGAGTGCGACGGCAGCGGCCAAGTCGATTGCGGAGTCGTTCGCGAGGGAGTCTTGACGCATGCTCAATTGTACCAATTCTGGGCGCCGATATGGCATCTTATCTGGGCCGCAGCAGTCCAACTTGGGCCACGGCGCGTGGGGGTTGTCGCGAGTCCGCCGGTCTCGTCGGTGACGGCGGACTGCTCACCCACCATCGAGTGAACGTAAACCGGCTTTACATCGCCCCCGGATAGGCGTAAGGTGTCTTTACGTCAACCCGAACGACCGAGGAGCCTCCATGAAGACCTACGCCGGCATCGTCGAGCTGCTGACCTTCGAGGGTCCCGGCCTCCAGGACTACGTCACGTCGGCCGAACTGGATCAGCTCATCGACGGCACCCTCCCGCCGGCCGTCATCGCCGACCGCTACATCGAGGATCTCGTCAGCACCAATCTGGTCGCGGTCGAGGCCGACGAGGCGTGCACCCGCACCGACCTCCTTGCCTGGATCCGCGCCGAAATCGAAGTGGCGGTCGATCAACGCCGCGAGCTCGCCCGCGAGGAAGCCCAAGAGAGCAAGCTCGAAGCCATCCGGCGGATCACCGCCATGGAGAAGCGCCTGACGGGCCTAATCCACTTCCGGAAGAGTGAACTCGTCCTCGAAGCCCGCGAACTGGGCACCCAGAAGGCGGCCATCGCTGACGCCCTTGGCATCTCCCGCCCCACCCTGGACAAGAAGCTGACCGAGTGGACCGAGATGCGCGCCGGGGCATAGCGAAACGCCCCCACCGCCGAAGCGGTGGGGGCTGATCACTTCTTGGCGCCTGCGGAGTCCCCGAGCATCCATCGGGTGATCGCCTCGACCATGGCCGGGTCGAGCTTGGCGAGCGCCGCGATCGCCTGTTCGTCCGCACCGGCCGCAGGGATGCCGGCTTCGGCGAGGGCCTCCGTCAGTGCCGCCGCGTTGGCGGCTTCCTCCGCGGGCGGGTCGGGCGGTAGCTCGGTCGGCGGCTGGGGCTGCTCGTCGACCACGCCCATGTCGATGAGGCTGCCGATGTCCGCGAGGAGCGGCCTCGTCTGCTGGGGCACCGGCTCCGGGTCGTCGTCCACGTCGCCCTCCGTCTTCAGACGTCGCTGCGTGCGAGGACGCGAGCCGCACGGGCGGACATGGGTCTCGGCGCCGGCGGCTCCCCGCCCGACTTACGGATGTACGCAACGAGGTCTCTGATGCGGACCAACGCCCAGGCAATCGCCTCGTCGTTCTCAGCGATGCGTTCCTGCTGCAGCTCGGCCTTCGTCTCGCCTTGCTCGACGCGACGCTCCAGACGCTGAATGGCTTTGCCCTGCTGCTCGCTGACGGCCACGAAGTCGTCGCGCCGCTCTTGCCGGCGAGTGCGACGTGCGGCCCGGCCGGCGAAGGCACTCGCCACGGCGGTTGCGCCCGCGAGGCCGATCTGGGCCCATGTCTCAGGATTCATAGGGAGGCTCCGCTCGCTTGACGCGGGGCGGCTCAGACCACCCGGCGACCACAAGGACCGGGACGGTGATGACCGCCCACACGGCTGCCGCCACCCAGCCGCGGGAGGAATCCCCCGTGATCCAGGCGGCGAGGTACGAGGCCGTCCACGCCATGACCGGGAGCGGCAAGACGTAGAAGGCTGCAGCGTCACGGCCCGGCGGAGCCCACGCGGTTACAAGTGCCACCAGCCCGGCGGCGATCCAACACCATCCCCAGAATTCGAGGGGGCGGATGCTCAGCACGAGTTGCAGTCCGCGCTGGTCTGGCTGGGGCGTTACGAGCTGCCCGAATCCGTACAGCATCCAGACGAGCCCGTAGCAGGTGAGGATCGTGCCGCGGCGGCCCAGTCGTCGACACAGCCGCCGGACCGCACGGCACCGCATCTACACGCTCCGGACCGGCGCCACCGCGACGGCAGGCACCGGGGCGGTGATCTGCGTGCGGTCCCACATGGCGACGATCGCGGCTGCGGCTGCGAGGACGACGGCCTGCCGCTCGGCCGACCAGTCGAGGCCGAAGCCGATCGCGAGGGCGAGGACGGCCTGGGCGAAACCGAGGACGGCGGCGCCGATCGCGTCGTGCGCGACGACGGCAAGGATGAGGCCGACGAGCGCTGCGGCGACCGCGTTGATGACGGCCTGCTGGTCGGCGGACACGTCCATGCCGAACGCGGCGAGGAGTTTGACGATGATGGCGACGAGGCCGAGCCAGAGCGCCGGCTCCCTGTTGAAGAGCTTCATGATGTTCCCTTTCAGGACTGCATGCGGGCGGCGACGTCGGCGGCCATCCGCTTGGCGATGTTGTCGGCGAGGATCGGAGACGACGCCACCTTGTCGGCGATGGCGGCGACCTGCTCGGGGGTGAGCGCGACGGGCTGCGGGGTGCCGATCTTCTGCAGGATCTGCCCGGCCTTGGCCGCGGCGTCGCCGGCCGAGGCGGCGGAGGTGCGGAGGTCGCCGTAGGCGTCCCGGTCCGCGCCGTCTCCCCGGTAGCTCCAGCCCATGTAGGGGACCAGCGCCTTGTGGAGCTCGGCGAGCTGCTTGGCCTGGGTGGCATCCATGTCGACTTCCTCCGTGCCGTTGGCCCGAGCGACGATGCCCGGGAAGATGACGTCCTTGAACTGCTGGACCCGTGCGTCGCCGGGGCATGCGGTGCCGCCGACGGCCCAGTCGGCGTGCAGGCGGTGGTAGCCGAAGCCCGGGTCGGATGCGGTGCGGCAGATGCGCAGCGGGATGCCGTGCGTCTGGTGCAGCCACACGCCGAGCTTGATGATCGACTCGACCTGCGCGTCGGTCCACGGGTCGGTGTGATCCAGGTTGGAGGCGCTCTCCAGCGACACCGCACCCGTGCCATCCGACCGCCGGTTCGCCAGGTAGTTGGCATCAGCGCGCGTCTCTGTGCCCACGAACTGGCCCAGCGAGCCGTCGAATCCGAGGCCGAAGTGGGACTCCAGATTCGTCGAGTCGCGCCAGTACTCGTAGGTCCGCGTCGGCGTCCAGGGAGCGGCGATGCTGTGGAGGATGAACTGTGTCGGCCGGATTGCGGGCTGGCTGTCGCTCTCCGGCTGCAGCTCCATCCGCGTCGCGCCGGGATACCAGGCCATGGTCACACCGGCCAGTCGAGTTCGGTCTCGGCAGTGGCCGAGCGCTTGATGGCGGTGATGCTGACGTCCAGGTCGGCTGCGAGCGCCTGTGCGAACTCCCACAGGCGGGCCTCGAACTGCGCGTTGGCGACGTCGGGGCTCTCGGGGGTGCCGATCTGGAAGCGGATCCCGCCCGTGTTGGCGCTCCACAGCTGCACCAGGTATGCGGTACCGCCCTGCTCAAGGACGGGGAATGTGGCCATGACGTACTCCTGGGTTACGAGGTGGCGGTGGAGACGCGGTTGACGCCAAGCGATGCGGCAACGGCGGAGATCGGCGAGCCGGAGGCCTGGTTGTACCAGACCTCCAAGTACTGACCGGGCGTCGTGCAGACGACCTGACCGGAGGCGGTGGAGGGCGCGTTGCCGGCGCTGCCGCGGGTGATGCTGTAGCGGGCGCGCACGGGCGTGCCGTTGAGGCGGATCTCCGCGCGTCCGTCGTTGGAGCCGAGGCCGCCGGGCCAGACGATCGTGCCGCTGACCGCGTAGGTTCCGACGGTCGGCAGCACGAGGCGAGTGGGGTTGCCGCCCGCCCACATGCCGGACCGGTTCGACGACTGCAGGCCCGTCCACGAGATCGCGTAGTACGTGCTCGCGTGCGCGCTGAACGTCGCGGAGTCGTTGTAGACAGACCCGGCTGGCGGCTCCATGGACTGCCAGGCGCTGCCGTCGTAGTAGTCGAACCGGTCGACGTCGACCAGCCACGAGATCATGCCCTCGACGGGCGCATGGGCGCCGACCATTGTCGCGGTGCGGGCGCTCGCGGAGGCGAACCGCAGGATGCTCCGAGACAGGATCGGCTCGGCGATATTCATGGCGAGGGTCTCGGCGTCCGGGACGTCGTTGCGCGTGGTGATGGACACGCCCTGGCCGTAGCCGTCCGTGGTAGACAAAGCGGCCTCCTAGGCGATTCGGTAGGTGACTTGCAGGCCGACGTAGTCGCCGTTGCCCCAGGTGAACGGCCTGGTCGAGTTCCACTCGGCCACGGTGGAGCCGGTGGCGGAGCCAGGGCTGAGGCCCATGACGTACTGGCTGCCGGACTGAATACGGGCAGTGCCCGGGTAGTAGGCGGCTGCCGCGTCGGTGGCGATCCCGGACCCGGTCCAGTGGAAGTTCGCGTTGGCGAGAGTGGCCGCGGCGAAGGGCAGCAGCCAGCGGAATTGGCCTGTGCCGTAGGTGGTGGTGGACCCGCAGATCATGGTGATAACGACTTCGCATCGGTCGCCGATCAGGCAGTACTCGCCCGCCAGGCTGCCGTTGCCGAGGGCTGGCGCCGTGCCGGTCGTCGACCAGGTGGGAACGTAGGTCGTCCACGACGAGCCTGTGCCCGTGCCGAGCCGGCCGTGGCAGAGGACCTGCCCGGTGCCCGACCAGGCGATGACGACCAGGTCGCCGACCTCCGGGTTGACGTAGTCCTCCATGCGGCGGGCGACGGTGCCGTCCGACATGGTGACCGTGCCGCTGCCACCGACCGAGGCGACCGTGGCGAGCCGCCAGTCCGAGCCGGGTGACTGGGCTCCTGCTGCTTGGACTTGGGCCTGGTAGGCGTCGGCGAGTTCGGCGACGAAGATCCGTGTCTGGGCCGTGCTCACGAGTCCTCCTTCGCGGAGATCGTGTGCAGCCCGAAGTCGCCGCCGACCTCCAACGAGATGCTGAAAGAGGCGACCTGGTGGATCTCCTTGAGGCCGTCCGGGTAGAGCGCGCGGATGATGTCGCCGGGCTCTAGTGCAGGGTTGGGCAGGGAGGAGACGTCCGCGGAGGCGTTCGGGGCCTGGGCCGCACGCAGCTTGAGCGTGGCGGCGGCCGTGCACTGACCGACGGTGATGAGCGCGGAGGAGGAGTAGAAGCCGGGCCGGTGCCCGAAGGGGCCGCTCCAGTAGGTGGGACTGTCGGGGTCGTTGTCGACGACGAGCGACGACACTGGCGCGACGCTCGCCTCTGCGTTTTCCCCGCGGGCCAACACCCCGTTGTGGACGCCATCGAGGGACATGCCGCGGTCGGCCGAGATGTACACGCCGCCCTCCCCCGCGGCGATCGTCCACACCGGTTCGACCGTCGCGGGGTCGGGAAGCTCGGCGATCCTGAAAGTCCCGTCGGCGTCGCAGTAGCACTCGGCGCCCATGACGGCCGCGATCTCCATGACCGCTGCCCACGGGTCGGCGGCTACGTCCCAAGTGCGGGCGCCGATTGGTGCGTCGATCGCCGTGCTGATGATCTCGGCGGTGGGGAGAGTGCGCTGGATCAGGGCGGTGATCGCAGTGACGGCCTGTCCCGTGGCCCGGTAAGGGGCCGTGAACGCGTCGTCGGTTATCGCCGCCTCGAGGCTTTTCCCTGGATCGTCGCCGGCCCCTCGTCGACATCGCCGGAGATGGAGTCGACTCGGAAAATGCCGAGCGGGACCAGCTCTCGAACGCCGTCGCTGTACTGCACGCCGCGGCTGATCCGCATCGTCGCCCCGTACAGGGCGGCCTTGTCGCCGGCGGAGGTGGGGATCAGGGACGGATCTGCCACGCTCACCGTGCAGGTGCGTCGGGCCGCCGACTTGCGGTCGACGGTGACCGACCCACCCGTGTGCTCGAGGGTCTGCACCAGCCCGTCGGCTCGGTACAGGACCACCTCCGTGACCGGGCTGTGATCGGAGGCGAGTGTCTCCAGGAAGCGGTCGCTGACCGGATACATCTAGCCCCCGATCGGACGGTTGAGGCGGACGTCTTCCCAGGTGGCGTACTTGGCGAGCACGTCGGCCCAGGTGGCGTTCTCAGTGAGAATGTCCTGCCAGGTACGGCCCGCGGATCCGGCGACGCCGACGCTCGTCGGCATGTCCGCCTGTTTCATCGGCAGGGACCAGGTGCGCCATGGATCGCTGGCGATGGCTTCGCCGCGGTCCTCGCTGACGGCGCCGACGTTGACGTACATGTCGTCCACGCCGAGCCCCGGATTGGCCTGCCAGAGGAGCACGGACCCGGAGTCGAGGAGGCGGTGCAGCGACTCCCGCTCCTCGTCGGTCTGGGTGAAGATCGTCAGGTCGCCCTCGAGGCCGCCACGAACGTCGGAGAGCACGACGCTGTTGCGCCTGCCACGGACCTTGTACTCGGCCTGTGGAACGGGTCGCTGCCAGACTGGCGCCCGCGCGACCATCAGCAGCATGTTGCGCTGCGGCCTGCCTGGATCCTTGAGCCACGCGTAGTTGGGGTCGCCTGCGGTGATGGTGACGGTGGCGCTGGTCCTGGACTCCGGCGTCGTACCGCCTGGCGGCAGGATCTCGACGTAGTAGTAGACCGGCACCCCGAGCGGCGCCTCCGCGTCCTCGATGACGAGCTGGTCGGCGGCGATGACGTCCCCGTCGATCAGACCGGTGGAGCCCCGGACGAGGGTCCGTGCGCCACCGGTGAGGACCCGCCACACGGTCAACGTGTAGCCGACCGTCAGCTCCCGCAGCGTGACGGTGACGCTCGCGCTGGAGTCGACGACGACCGCGTCGATCAGGGACTGCGCCTGCCACAGTGCCACCTGGTCGAGACGCAGCACGGACGTTGTCGCCGTCGCCGTGAGGGACAGCTCGACCGCCGCCTGCGTCGCGCCCGCGGGTGCGGTGACCGAGTTGGTGAGCGACCACCAGTCCGGCACCGGCGCCGTCGCGGACCCGGACGACGTGAGGCCCAGGTCGACGTTCGCGGCGTCGTACCAGCGCACCGACCGGTTGATGGTCCAGCCTCCGGCGCTCACATTCTCGGCGAGCTGGAGCCGGAACGACAGGCCAGCCGCCGCGCCGACGGCGTACTTGGCGCTGCGGATCACGCTCGTGGTGGCGGTCGCCGACGACACCGTCAACGCGTAGGAGCCGTCCACGGCGTAGGTGCCCCACGGCGTGGACCGTGCGAGCGTTGCCACGCCAGAGACAACGGTCCACGACCCCGCATCCTTCTCAAAGGAGGCGTCGGCGTAGGGCAGTACGGAGCCGACGCGGATGACGGGCGCGGTCGCGATGACCGCGCCGTCGACCCGCATGACCTGCGCTGCGGTACCGGACGTGATGCCGGCCGCGAGCGTGGCGTAAGCCGTCGTGGCCGGGGCGACCGCCGAGACGCGCTGCTGGTAGAAGCCGGCGCCTGGGGCGGCGAGGTTGCTCCGGGTCGCACTGAGGAGGCTGTTCGCGGCGGTGTAGAACCGCAGCTCTACCCAGACCGTGCTGCCGGAGGTCGGGGGGTTGAGGTAGCAGTAGCCGATGTACTCGGTGCCAGCCGTCGCGGACGGCGTCTCGCTCACCTTGGCAGCGGCGTTGCCGTTGGCCGTCACCGTGATGGCCAGGGTCTGGCCGCCGACGAGGTAGTTGTCGACGGGCCACGACACCATCGGCGCCTGGCGGGCGATCGAGCAGTTGGTCTCCGCGACCCACTTCAGGGTGGCGTTCTCGATGGTCTCCGCGTCGGCCGACAGCAGGTTACCTGTCGTGCGCATCGGCGTGCCGAGGTACACGTTCTCGAAGTGGTTGATCACACCGCCGCCGGCGGGGGTCGCGGAGACCAGAACCTGGCACTTTGCGGCCGTGGCCGGCGCGACACCGGCGACGGAGATCCGGTGCCACGTTGCCGATGCCGTCGCGGTCGTCAGTGACCAGGTGACGCTGACCTCGGAACCACCCGAGGTCAGCCATCTGATACCGATCCGCTCCGCCACCGTCGCACCCGACGCGTCAGCGGAGACCTGGTACTCCTGGCCTGCGATGACGCCATACGAAGCAGCGGTGCGGGCCTGCATCTCCCCCGACGCGGTGCTCGTCAGCTTCAGGGTGCCGTCGCCGTTCCGGCCGCCGGTCCCCTTGCTGATCGCGCAGTTCAGCTTGGCCGCCCACCCCGATGTGTTGGGGTCGACGGACTCCGTGACGGCAGACAGGAGGTTCCCGGGGATCGCCATTCGCTACACCCCGTTTCGTCCGGCCCGTGTCGCCTGCAGCTGCTGGCGACCGATGTCGATGATTCGGCGGTCGGCTCGGCCGTCGACATAGGCGCGGAGCGTCGGTCCGTCCTGGACCACCAGCGTCACCTCCTGCCCGGGGGCGAAGCCGCCGCCTGCCGCGAGCGACGAGACGGCCTGCCATTGCGGTCCGGTGAGGATGGCCTCAGGGCGCCCAGTTCGGTTGACTGCGGCGGTGACGCCTGGCTGGAGCCAGCCACCGGAGTCGTATCCGCCCGCGCGGTCGTAGGCTGCGGGGAGGCTGTGGTAGCGCCCGAGCGCGTAGGACATAGAGGCGTATATGTTGGCCAACGGGTCCCAAATTCCCCTCGAATGGAGGGGGCCCGCATAGGCGTCGAACGTAGGGTCGATGACTTGCATCAACCCCTTTGAGGGCACACCGTTCTTCGCGTTGATGTCCCAGTTGTTGATCGCCCTCGGGTTGCCACCGGACTCCTGGTTCATTCGGCGAAGGGTGGTGGCGAGCATGCTGGCAGGCTGACCTATGAGCTGGAGCGCCTGCAGTACGACGGGCGTCCAGCGCTGTACGCCGGATCCGCCGATGTCGCCGCCACCGAAGTTGCCGATGAGCCCGGTGATCTTCTCCTTGAGGGAGGAGAGTATCTTGGTGGGGATACCGGCGATGAGCTTGCCCCAGCCGGTGCCGGAGATGCTGGCGATCTTGTCGCGGATGAATCCGGTGGCCGCCTGCCACGCCTTTCCCGGGTTGGTGATCAGGTCGGCCATGTCGCCGAAGAAGTCACCGACCGAGCTGACCTTGTCCTTCGCCCAGCCGATGACGCCGCCGTCCTTGTATCCCGGCAGCGCCCCGTACCGGTTGATGTACTCCAGGGTTCCGTAGCCGACCTTGCGTGCCGAGTCCCGCTTGACCATGAACTCGTCGGCCATCGCGAGGAGCGGAATGGAGTCCTTGCCGGGCGTGCCGCCGCGCGTGCGCCCACCGTCTTTGAACTTGACGAGAGGAAGCGGGTCGGCTCCCGTCACCTCGCTGACGGCCCCCCAGACTTTTCGGATTCCATTGTTATACACCGTGTCAACTATGAACTGAACAGGCTTTCGAGTGATGTCCTTCAGCTTGTTCCAGATCATCTCGATGCCGGCGACGCCCGCGCGGAAACTCGTGTGAACGGCGTCGACACCCCGCTTCAGGCCGTCAAACGCAGGCTTGATCCAGTTGTTCCACACCCAGCGGATCGCGTCGCCGATGCCATCCCAGGCCGGCTTGATGGCGTTCGTCCATAGCCACATGGCGGCGATGCCGAGGCCCTTCAAGCCGAAGACGAAGGCATCGACGAGCGGCTTGACCGCATTCCTCCACATCCACTCGGCGCCGGCCGCGATGCCCTTGAAGGCGGGCTGGATGGCCGCCTTCCAGAGCCACGTGGCGATCAGGCCGAGGCCCTTGATACCGAAGACGAAAGCGTCGAACAGGGGCTTGATGACGGTTTCCCACATCCAGACCGCGGCTGCCGCGATGCCCTCGAACGCGGGTTTGATCGCCACCTTCCAGAGCCACATCGCCAGTGCGCCGAAAAGCTTGAAGATGAAGAACATCGGCAAGAACACCAAGGTCAGGACGATCGTCAGCAGCACCTGGGCCGCCGCGCCGATGCCGCTGAACACCGGCTCAAGGATCGTCTTCCACAGCCATGTCGCCGCGTCGCCGACTGCACGGAGCCCGACCATGAAGCCGTCGATGAGCGGCTTGATGCCCTTCTCCCACACCCAGATGGCGGCCGTCTGGATTCCCTGCCAGACCGCCGCCACGACGGCACGGAAAGTTTCCGACTTCTTGTAGGCGATGACGAGCGCGGCGGCCAGGGCGACCAGCGCGATCACCACGAGAGTGATCGGGTTGAGTGCCATGACCGCGTTGAGGAGCGCCTGCACTGCAGTAAATCCGGACGTCACCGCAGTGCCGAGCAGGATGGCCGCGCGGTAGATCGAGAAGACCGCGGTGACGGCGCCGATCGCAATCGCCTGCGCGTTCAGCGCGAGGGTCAGGCCGCCGACGAGGATGGCCGCCGGGATCAGCCAGACGCCCCACTCCCGCAGCCAGTTGACGACCGCCGTGCCCGCGGCGTAGAGGTCCCGCAGGGCAGGCATGAGCACGGCCGCGACCGCACTGGCCACGGCACGGATGGGGGGCAGCAGATCCGAGTTGAAAGCCTTCGCCACCCGCAGCACCAAGGGCAGGACCTCGGCGGTGATGTAGTCGACAAACCCCTGCTTGATCGTGCGGACGAATACCTCGAACTCGTGGGCCGGACCGCTGTGGATCGTCGTGCCGAGCTCGGCTGCCGCGCCTGTGATCTTCCCGAATCCGTCGATCGCGCCATTCGGGTCGAGCGCGAACAGCGCGTTACCGAGATCCTCCGCCTGCGTGCCGAAGAGACCGACCGCAGCGGCATTGCGATCCACCGGGTCCTTGATCTCACGCAGCTTGTCGAGGACCGTCTGCAGTCCCTCACCTGCGACGTCGCCGCCCTTGGCGATCTGCAAGGACATCTTCTCGGCGTCCAGGCCGATGGCTTTGTACGCCTCCTGAGAGGACTCCGACATGTCGATCGCGCGGATGCCGAATTCTTTGAATGCGTCCGCGATGATGTCGGTGTCACGGGCACCTGCGGCGATGCCCTGCTGGAACAGACCGAGGGCTTCCTCGCCGTCAATGCCCAGCTTCTTGAACTGGATCGAGTACTCCTGGAACGTCTCCAGGAGATCCTCGGCATTCGGCCCGAGTTTCTGGAATCCGACCGTGATCAGGTCGAGGGCAGCCTCGGCATTCGGGGCCAGGCCGTTCTTGAACATCGCCGAGACGGCCTGCGTCTGCAGCTCCATGTCGGCGCCGAAGACCGTCGCGACGTCGCTCATCTTCGCGGACAGGGATTCCAGCTGGGCGTTCGTGGCGTCCGGCGGCACGAGGCCCGCGTTCACCACGGCACGGATGGCGTCCGCGCCTTCCTGGAACGACTCGGTAATGCCCTTGCTGTACAGCTTCCCTGCGATCTCGCCGTACCGGCCGGCGTCCTTGCCGGTCGCACCGAGCTGGGCCTGCAGGGTGGAGGTGATGTTGGCCTGCTCGATCGCCTCGGTGATGCCCGCGACGAGGATCGCGCCCGCCGCGACACCGGCCGCAGCAACGCCGACGAGCAACTTCTCCTTGAGGCTGCTACCGGCCGCAGCGCCGGCGTCTTCGCCCGCGTCCTCGGCCGGCCCTTCCAACTGGCTGCGCAACTCGTTGGCGATGCCGCGCACGGAGGGGATGATCTGGATGGTTGCGTAGCCCACGTTCGGCACGGGAGGCCACCCCCTTCGCGACGGATTGGGTCAGGCGATGCGGCCCTCGGCGATGGCCTGCTGACGTTCGCGCCTGCGCTCGCGCGCGGCATCCAGGCGATCGACCCGGGCGGCCTTGGCCTCCTCGGGCTTCGTGGGGTTCAGCCACCAGCGGGGATAGGGCTTGGGCCGCTTGGGCTCCTTGGCCTTCTCCGGCGTGTTCACGCACTGAAGCGTCCATGTGAGCTGACGGACCGCGTCGTACACGTCGGCCAACAGGATCTGCTCGCCGGTCGGTTCAAGCCTGCCGCCGTTGAGGGCAGTGCGGACTCGGGACTGTGGCGACAGGCCGTGGACGTAGACAGCGAGCTCACGCCAGGTCATGTCCCCGGTGTGCAGATCTCGGAGGCGGACGCCGTACTCGCTGCGCAGGTCCGCCTCGAGGGCGCGGGAGTGCCTCCGGGTCAGGAACCGGAGGCTTCGGATTCCCCCGGCTCCAGCCCGCAGTGCTTCCGGTAGGCGGTGAAGAGGGCCTTCATCTTGTACTGCGGGAAACTCAGCTTGCGGAACTCGGGCCACTGGTCACCGAGGGAGTTCTGGAAGACTCCGATCATGGCCTTGAGTTGGCCGCCCTCTGCGGCTTCGACCAGGTCCCAGATGTCCAGGCCTTCGATGTGGGCGAACTCCCAGCGACGACCCTGGAAGTGAACGCGGAAGGGGTCGAGTGCGACCTCGGATTCGACGGTGTCGAGGTTGAAGTCGAACGGCTGGTCGTCAGGAGTGGTCTTCGCGGTTCGGGCGGTCATGTCACTGCTCGCTTTCGGGTCGCGGTTCGGGGCGGATGACCTGCACGTTCGCGGCCATCAGGGTCAGGCGGACGGTGCTCACCCCGTCAGGATTGAGGCCGATGTCCATGGGTTGCGCGGCGACCAGCCAGGGGAACGGGTTGCCGTCGACGAGGATCAGGCCGCCGGGTTGAATGACGATCTCCTGGGCCAGCTCGGGCTCCGCACCAGAGACCTTCTGCTGGCGGTCCACTTCGACCAGAGTGGCGAGGACGCGGCTACGCAGGTTCCGCGGCAGCTCGTCGGAATCGCCGATCAGGTGCAGGCGCACGGCCTGCTCATGGATCTCCTGGTCGGTGTACTTGATCGGCACGGCTCTCCTGTCGCGGTTCGACGGTTCGCGGTTCGAGTGGTGCACCGGGGCGCGGCCGAACCGCGACAGAAGGACCGCGCCCCGGCGATCAGGAGGTGACCGTGACGGCGCAGGTGTCTGTCGCGCCGAGGTAGGAGGCGGTCACCGTGGAGGAGCCGGGGTCGACACCCGTGACGTAGCCAGCGGCCACGGTCGCCTTGGCGGGCGCCGACGACGTCCACGTGGCGAGGGCGGTGACGTCGGCAGTGGTCGCGTCGTCGTAGGTTGCCGTGGCCACCAGCGACTTGATCTCTCCGTCGGCCACGGACAGGGTCGTGGGGATGGAGATGGAGACGAGTGTCGGCGTGGTCTGCTTCTCGAAGAGGACGCCGTCGCCGGTCGGGTAGATGGTGCCCACGAACGTCATGCTCTCGAGGTCGGTTTCGTTCTCGCCGTGGTCTCCGTCGAGGCTGACCTCGGCGTAGTTCGCGGTTTTGAGCCGGCGGACCTTGTCGCCCTCGCGGACCTCGAAGACGATGAGCACCTTGGCCGGGCGCGGCACCTTGATCTGCGTGGCTGTCGAGCCGGGCCACAGCAGCGAGTAGGTGGTGTCGTTGTCCTCGAGCGCGGTGAAGCTCTTGGTCAGTTTGAAGTGGTTGCGGCTGGTCTTGACGAGGATGCCGCCCCAGGCGAACTTGTCGTCGGTGTCCTCGTCGCGGGACTCGGGGAATCCGTCGTCTCCGTCGAGGAGGCCGACGAGATCCCAGTCCACGCCAAGCGGAGTGTTCGCGTTGGCGGGCAGGGTCGCGGAGAGGTTGGTTGAGATGTAGACGTCCGCGTCCGTCCACAGATTTGCCTTCAGCGGGTCGCCGGCCACGGCGTCCTCCTTCATTGGGTAAGGGGTTGTCGTCGCAGTTCGGCGGCGGGTCAGGCGCTGAGCACCTGCGGTTTGACGTTGGCGAGGACGGTGAACGTCGAGAGGTCGATCCCGGAGGCGGCGCGTTCGGCACCCTCGTCGACGGCGGGGATCGGGCCGGTGCCAGGGCGGACGCCCCGGATGACGGGCCCGGAGTGCACCAGGAGCAGGCCCTGGCAGAGCATCGCCAGGTCGTGCGCCTGGTCCGGGTCTTGGTGCCACACGGTGACGCGCAGCGTGCAACGCGCGTTGGCCATTGAGGAGTGCGGGAAGTCGGCGTCCTTGCGGACCATGACGTAGGGCAGGTGCGGGGTCTCCGGCGACCGGTCGCCCGGAACCCGGGTGCCGACCGTGACGTCGTCCGTGTACGGCTCCGACCTGCTGGCGAGGGCCGCCCGCAGCACGGTCGCCCCTGCGGCCTGCACGTCCCCGAAGACGACGAGCGGCTTCACTGCTGCCAGGCCTTGACTTCGAGGCCGGCCGCTGCCGCCGCCCGGGTGAGGACCCCGTCGCGCGCCTGCCACACCATGCCGCGGATGTCGAGGATGGTGATCGACGCGGCGCCTCGGTCCGTGCGGTATTTGCGGAAGCTGACTGGTGTATTGGGGGGGAGGGCGCCCGTTACACGCGCGAGGATGTCCTCGCCCGCCCCATCGACCAGGAGGCGGACATCCTCGCCCCGAAGGAGCTCCCGGATCCCGGCCGAGTCGAGCTGTAGATCAAGCAGGCGACCCATGGCTCTCCCATCTCCGCGTCAGGATTCGTCAGTCAGCGCGCGCCACTGGGCAATCGTGAGCACGGGTTCGGGCTCACCTGTTTGATTGGCGGTCTCCACCCAGCGGGGCTGAAGAAAGCCGCCGTCGTTCCAGGGGTCATCGGACACAGCGACTCCTATCCCGTCGAACGCTTCATCTCGAACTCGACATGGTGAACGGCGTTGACGAAGAGAGCGGGCCAGCGGGCGACTTCGCCGTCGACTTCGAGAGTCATGCCGTCCCACTCGATGCGGTCGTCCGCGCGAATGTCGGGGTTGGTTCCCTCGGCGGACTGGACGTGCCAGCCGGTGACCTTCGCCGCCCGAGTCTCATCGTGAGACTCCTGCTGGATGCTGGGCTGGATGTTGACCTGGGCGACGAGCAGGCGGGTGGCGGTCGACCAGTCCGGCACGGTGTTGCCGCCGCGGTCCGGGCGCGTACCCGCGCGCACCCGGACCAGCGACTGGTTGAACATCACGTGTCGCTCCCGGTCTGGACTTCGTAGCGCTCGACGGCCTTCGTCCATGCGGTGGTGACCCCAGGCTCGAAGACGACCGACTGGCCGCCGACTGCTTGGGACTTCACTCCCGGCTGGGAAGAGAAGATGGCGCGCGCCTGCTCGATGACCACATCCGATATCCCGGGTGGGATCGCAGACCATCCGTGGCTGTAAGTGACTTCGAGGCAGCGCAGCTTGTCGGGCCACACCTGGCAGCCGAGCCGACGCAGGATGCCCGCCTCGGACCAGGCGTAGTCCGTCCCCTCCACCAGCTCCTCGCCGTCCAGCACCACCGACGCGACCGCCGTCGTCGGCCACACCGGCAGCAGAACCGAGGATCGGCCGTTCCCGTCGAGGGCGATCTCGTCGTCCTCGACCAGGTCGACAACGTGGCCGACCGCATCCCGAAACCTGCGCGACGCGGACCGCAGGGCGGACAGGAGGCGCACGTCATTCGCGGGCAGGCCGAGCCAGTTCGCCAGCTCCTGCGGGTCGGCCAGGAATGCGTCAGTCGACACCACCCGCACCGCCCTTGCCGCGAGGCGCGCGCGCCTTGTTGGCCGACGCGGTGCGGGCCTTGTTCTGGTCAGGCTCCGCAGCCTTCTCGCCGCTGCCAGACTCCACGAGATCCTCGTCGGTCAGGCCGTAGCGTTCGGCGTCCGCGTCGTTGAGCTTCAGGACAGTCTCGTGACCGGCGCCGTTCGCGTACCGGTACCGCTTCAGGGGCCCGCTCACCGCAGCCACCTCCTCAATGTTCGAGTCGACAGGGACAGACGTGGAGGGCGGGCCGCACGCCGCATGCTCGGCGCCGCACGGACACCGCCCTCTCGCCGTCTGCCGGGTGAACAGGCTCACGACGCGAGCTGGCCCGACGTTCGTAGCGCCGCGAGCAGCGCGTTGACCTTGGTGCGCAGCGCGAGATAGTCCGCACGCAGCGCGTCGTACTCGGCCTTCGTGGGGTTGGCGCCGGCGGCGACCACGGAAGTGGCTGCCGCGGCATCGGCGACTGCGGCCGTCTGCTTGCCCTCGCGGGCCGCTCCGGCACCTGCGTTCAGGTACGCCATGACGTGCCCTCCTTACGCGGTCAGGTCGATCTCGACGAAGGCGTTGGGCTGCAGGACGCCGAACGCGGCACGCATCTCGGCGAGGATCGCGACGAGGTTGCGGACGAAGAAGTCGGCGTGCGAGTCGGTCATCTGGATCGACGCCTGTTCGCGGTCCCACAGGACCGCCTTGCGGAAGTCGCCGACGTAGCCGGTACCCGCAGGGACGGCCTCGGTCTCGATGACCGGCAGACCCCAGAGGACGGATGCCGAGCCGACACCCTGCGGGCCGCCGAAGTAGAACCGGCCCTCGTTGTCCTGGAGCAGGTCGATCGTTTCCAGGTCGGCGGGGTTGAGGAGGTAGGCGTTGGCGATGGAGCGGCCGACTGTGCGGACCTTCGTCTTTGCCTTGCGGGCGGTCGTCAGGGCGTTGGTGTCCCACGCCTGGGCCTGCACTCCGGACACGTTGCCGAGGCCCTCGAAGTTCTCGCCGGTCCCGTCGCCGGAGATCATCTGATCCTCGAGTTCCTCCTCGAGGCCGTACCGCAGGAACGCGTCGATGAGGGTCCGGATCTGCGCCGCGTCCGACAGGGCGCGCTTGGTGACCGGGATCCAGTGCGCGATCGTGCGCACGGGCGTGGTCACCTTCGCCGCGGCCAGCGCGCTCTCCGGCTTATAGCCGCCACCCGCGTTGTTGACGAGGGCGCCCGGCACGGAAGCCGGGGCGGTCGGGGCAGCCGACGATGTGGCTTCCGCCACGGGCGCCGCGTTGTTGGTGGTCGACGTCATCCGCACGTACTCGACCGTGTCGCTGGTCGTGGTGCCGTTGGTCACCACGTCGCGCAGGCGCAGCGGTCGCTGGAAGGAGTCCAGGGCGACCTGCAGGCCGCGCATGTCGTTGGTGACGAAAGCGCCGGCAGAGGTGTCGGACAGGCCGGTGACGAGGCTCTTGTACCCGACGGGCAGGGACTGGACGCGCTGCTTGGCGCCGAACTGGCCGTTCGCGGTGGTGCCCATGAGGGCCGCGTACTCAGACGACTTGACGAAGTGTTCGCCGAGCGAGGTCTTCTCGTCGGGCACGATCAGACCGCTGGGGGTCCGTCGTTCTCCGGACTTCTCGTTGAGGGCGATGTCGTCGCCGAGGCCGGCGAGCGCGGAAAGGATCTCGGCGTCGCCCTTCGCCTTCTTCAGCTCGGCGCTTCCCTCGGTGGCCTTAGCCATGTGCTCGTTGATCGCCGTGCGTTCATCGTCGTGAAAGTCTCGGTCCTCGGCTTCCGCCTTCGCGGCGATGGCGCGGGCCTCGGTCAGGTGGTGCTTGATCTGAGCGGTGAGCTCGTCAACCTTGATCGGCATGTCTCCTCGTTCCGGTTAAGCGCCCAGCTCGATCAGGTCGAGATCCAGGCGAGTAAGCAGGCGGGAGGCGGCGGCACCGACCTTGGCGGCATCCTCGATGGATGCTTCGCGGGGGTCCGGCGTGGACTCTTCCTCTGTGCTGCTGGGGGTGGGTTCAGCCTTGAGCTCCTGGGCGGGCGGGCTTTCCGGCTGCGGCGACTGGGTGTCGTCGGTCGCGGGGGTTGCCGGCTGGCCGGGCTCTTCGGTCTTGCTCTTCTCGGGCGTTGCCGCCGCGAGTACCTCGCCGATGGCGGCGTGCGCCTTGGAGAGGGAGTCATAGTTGGCCTGGCTGAGAACGCGGCCAGCCTTCGCGCCGCGTGCCAGGCCGTGGGCCTTCGCTGCCAGGAGTTCGGTCTCCTGATTCGCCCCGACCAGGCAGGGCCCGACCTCGTGGACTTTGAGGCGGCGGAGTTCGTAGTAACCGCCGTACTTGTGGTTCTCGTCCTCGACCCAGGCGCCCTCTTGGACGTCGTAGGCGAAACTGAACTGAGTGACTCGGCGGCCCTTCAGCAGGCGGTACACCTGGGCCGATGTCGGGTTGGTGTCGAGGTCATCGATCTGCCCGGTGACCTCGAGGCCGTGCAGCGTCTCAACGGCCTTGACGACGGTGCCGACGTGCGCGAACGGATCACCCCAGGCGTGGGACCAGATGACAGGGATCGGATCGCCCTTCGAAGCCCAGTCAGAGAGGGTCTCCGTGAACGCCCCCGGGCGGACGACATCACCGACGCTGTCCTCGTTGCCGAACACGGAGACCAGCGCGACGAACTGCCCTTCGGCCAATCCGTCTGCGGCGCCGGCCGCCTTCACCTTGGCTGCAAAGTCCTTGGTCTGCACCGCTGTCCTCCTCTTGGAATCGGTCAGCGGTGGGCTGTCGTACCACTGCCGGATAGCATCCGCGGTTCCGTCGGGTCGTCCGTCGGCCTCGGCTCGCGCCAGACATTCCTCGACGCCCGGATCCAGGAGGACCAGTTCGGCGCCGGCGCTGTGGTACAGGTCGAGCTGTCCCGGCCACGGGTTGGTGTGGATGATCCATCCGTCGGTGTCAACGCCGCCCAGCACCTTCGCAATCGCGGCCTTACGCGCGGCGAACGCGACCTGCCGGATCGCATCCGGGGCCGCGTGCGCGCGCGAGGAGCCGAGCGCCTGGGCCATGAGGTCGAAGTCGATGACGACGTCGTCCGGCCCGCGCTGCTCGGCGATGTACGTGCTCTTGCCCGCGCAGGGCGGGCCCACGACCACGGTGATGGAAGACACAGCCTCACCTCCCGTAGTCCAGGCGGCACTTGCAGTTCACGAACTCGGCGGCCCTGGCCATGCCGTCACCGGGCCACCGGCAGCCGTTGCCGAAGACGTCGCCCAGCGACACGGTCTCCCCGTCGAGGGCCTTGTGCGTGACCCGCGGTTTGTTGCCGCCGGTGCGCCAGGTCTTCTTGCCGAGCCCGGTCGCGCCGGCCGCGTCCTGCCCGCCGAAGGACCGAAGCTCCGTCGAGACCGTGCCGCCGCGGAGAGTCGCCGCGGTAACCCAGCTCGCCGCGGCCACGGTCAGTGCGGCCTGCCAGCCGTCGCCGCCCTCCTCCTGGACCTTGGCCACCGCCTCCGCGCCGGCGTCCTCGTGTGCGGTGGCATGGGACTCGGCGGCAGCCAGGATCCAGGCGAGCATCACGTCCGGCGTCCAGCCGGAGGCGTCCGGGTTGTGCTTGTCGAGCACCTCCCAGGCGCCGACCTGCGCGAGGGTGTAGCCGTGCGAGGCGAGCAGCGCCGTCAGCTGGGCGAGCCGGTCATCCTTGCCCGCGGCCCACAGGGACACGAGGTCCGGCATGCCGTCCGCCTTCGCGCCCGACGCCTTCAGCAGCTGCTTTGCCTGCGTCTCGGACCAGGCCTCCAGGGCCGCGATGAGGGAATCCCGCTCCGCGTCGAAGTCGCCGAGGTCAGGCCTGGTGCTGCTCTTCGTGAGCGCCAGGCCGCGCGCTTTTGGGAGCGCCGCCGGGTCGGGGGCGGAGTCCCGTGGGGAGGCTTGGCCGCCCTCGGTCACGTTCATCGGGGTGATCAGCTCATCGGCGCCCTCGATGGACGGCAGGTTGATCCGGGCGCGCCCCTCGTTACGGGTCATCACTGGGCCGCCGACCATGGTCGACATTGCCGCTGCCTGCTCCTCGAACGAGCCCTTCATTTTCTCTGCGATGTTGAACTCGCAGTAGACGTCCGAGTTGTCGCCCGGCAGGTCAGGCAGGATCTGGGCGCCGATCTCCTGCTGCAGCATCACCATCCATGGACCAAGGGTGTCCTGGTACAGGTGGGAGTGCTGCTCACGGATGTTCGAGTAGGTCGCGTGATCGAGAATCCCGATCAGCGGCGGGGGGATGTGATAGGCCGCGCTGACCTCCTCGCGCGTCAACTTTCGCGACTCGATGTACTGGGCCTGCTCGGGGTTGAAGCCGACCTTCTCGTAGGTCATGCCGTCCTCGAGGATCGGCGTGCCACCCTCGGCACCGCCGCCCTGGCTGAACGTCTGCCACATCTCCCGGAAGCGCTGCTTCTCCTTGGTGCCCCACTCGGGCGCGTCGGCTGGGCGCTGCAGGACACCCGTCAGGCGGGCGCCGCCCTTCCACATCTGCTGCCGCTGGCGTGCTGCTTCGGACGATTCGAGGAGAAGCTCGCGCAGCGACTCGATCGGCGAGGAGCCCACGGTCAAGTTGTCGGGCGAGTAGCCGTGGATGTGGATCACGTCCTCGACTGCGAAGTCCTTGCCACCCGCGGTCTCGTAGTGGGAGGGCCGGATCCAGTTCCCGCCGTAGGGGCGGATCAAGGAAGGCGGCACGGGCAGGATCTGCAGCTTGCCGTTCAGCTTGAGCTTGATGCCGTACCAGGAGTCGTACACCGCAATGTCCGACACCCACCGCTCAACAAACCGATAGCTCGTCATGCCGGGCATAGGGGACGCCAGCAGCTGCGCCAGCGGATGAGTCGTGAGGCGTTCGCGGTCCGTGTCACTCACCCGGCGGAACGTATGGATCCCTAGCTGGGCGATGTTCCGAGCAAGGAAGCTGACCACCGTGCGGACCTGCGGCTGGGTGCGCCAGATCGTCTCGTACTCCCACGGAGCCGCCGGCAGGGGCATCGCCGCGTAGCCGGGGGTGACTCCGGCGCCGGTGATCGCGAGCTGGCCGGAGGAAACCACGAACGCCATCAGCCACCGCCCGCCGTCGCCGCCAGCACCTGGGTGAACTGGACCTGGTGGCGCTCGATGACGACCTCGCCGTCCATGGGCTGCGGCGCCCGGCCGGGCTCCAGGAGCTCGGCGTCCCGCAGGACCAGAAGCGGGCCGCGCTGCGCCCACAGGATCCCCCGGAACGCCTTGTCCGCCAGGTTGACGATGACCCTCTTGCGCACCGCGGTGCGACGCCAGGCGAACATGCGGCCCCCTGTCTCCGGCCGCTAAACGACCATGATCTCTTCGTCGTCCGCGTAGCGGGACTTCCGCCGCGGGGGCCGGGCGACGACCTCGGCCATTGCCGTGGCCAGCGCCGACACGCCATCGATCTTGTCGCCGGAGTTCGCCTTGTCCGGCTTCACGTTGCCTGCCGGGTCCATGGCCACCGCAAGGTTGTCGACGCACCAGCGGACGACCGGGTGACCGCCGTGCCGGAGCGCCGGCACTTCCGCAGTGCCCTGCAGCGTCAGGCGCTGGATCTCCTTCAGGACCGGGCTCATGGTCGCGAAGCCCTGCCGGACCTTGACCATCGGCGCCCGCTCGCTGACCAAGTCGTTCGTCAACTGCGAAGCGTTCCACGGGTCATAGCCGATGCTCTTCACCTTGAAGAAGTCCCGGTCACGCCGGACCTGCTCCTTGATCCAGTCGTAGTCCGCGACGTTCCCCGGCGTCGCCGTGAGGAACCCCTGCCGCACCCACTTCGACGCAGCACCCGCGGTCCGCTTGTCCAGCGCACGGAGGTTGTCCTCCGGCGTCCAGAATCGGAACACGGCGTCCAGGGTGCCGGTCTCGTCGTCGGGGAACAGCCAGCACAGCGCACACAGGTCCGACGTGCTCGCGAGGTCCAGGCCGCCATACGCCGCACGCCCTTCGAGCTTCCGCTCGTCAACCATCGACGCGTTTCGGTCCCAAGCGTCCAGCCGCAGGAACTTGGTCTCCTGCTTCGTCCTGAGCCCAAGGTGCAGGCGCTGGAACTTGGCCATGTCCGCCGGAGACTGCTTGGCCTCATCCGATCGCGCGCGCATGTACGCGCGGGTCGGGCTGACGCCGTAGCCCGGGTTGGCCTTGCGCCATACGTCCTCGCTGTGCGGATCGTCATCCTTCTCCGCAGCCCAGATCACGCCATAGACCGTGTGAGCGGTGAACACCCGACGAGCGAGCTGCTCGACGCGGCCACGCTTACGGTCGTAGATCGACTCACGCTTGCCGCTGTCCGCCGTCGTGATGATGACGATCAGCGGCTGGGTCCGTGAGCCGGTACCCGTCTCGATGGTCTCGACGAGCTCCGGATCCTTGTGAATGTGCAGCTCGTCGATGATCGCCCCATGGAGGTTCGCTCCATGCTGGGCGTCCGCGACGGAGGCCACGCACTCGAAGTAGGACCCGCTCCTCGGGTGAACGATCTTCTTCTTCAGGGGCTGGACTCGCCCCTTCAAGGCTGGCGCCTTCTCCGCCAACTGCTTGATCGGGGCAAAGACGAAGCCAGCCTGACGCTCGTTGGTGGCCGCAGCGACGACCTGTCCACCCTGCTCGCCGTCAGCGCAGGTGAGGTATAGGGCAATGCCGCCGGACAGGGTGCTCTTGCCGTTCTTGCGGGGGATGTCGACGTACAGCTCCCGCACCACGCGCACGTTCGCGTTCGCGTCCTCATCCCAGTAGACCCAGCCGAACACGGGGGCCAAGACGTAGGCGACCTGCCACGGGTCGGGCTTGAGCGGCCGGCCGGCCCACTGGCCCTGAGTGTGGCGGAGCAGGTTGAAGGAGTGGATCACCTTGTCCACGCGGTCCGGGTCGAAGACCGCGCCCGGGGCCTCGCCGGGGCTGGGGGTCTGGATGAGCGGCGGGCAGTCCGGCAGCGCCATGCCCCGACTGAGCATGTACCAGGCGACCTCGGGCGAGATCTTCAGGCGCTCCAGTTCGGCGGACTCGGGAAGCTCGACGTCGTCAGAACGGGTTGTCGTCGTCCTCGCCATCGTCGGCCCCCTTCGACAGGGCCTGCTCGCTCGAGGGGCTCAGGCCGAATTGGGCAGCGAAGCCGCGGAGTTCGCGGCCGGCTCGACTGGCGATGGCGACCGCAGGGTGGGCGACCGTGCGGCTGGTCTCTGCGCCTGACCTGCTCACGCTCACGACCTCCATTGTGATCCCTTCCGCCGTGACCATGCGGGTCGCCGCCACGAACGAGGACCAGGTCTCGCAGTAGGCGGCGAGGACCGCGCGGTCTTCCTCCTTGAGGAGGTCGAGGCGCTGCAGCCCTGGCACTACCCGCTTCCACTCGGCCCGCGCCTCCGGGCTGAGCCAGCTCGGGGGGTTGGGGGCGATGCGACGGAAGGCCGGCGGGGCGGGGACGACCCGGCCGCCCGAGTCCCGGCCGTCGGCCCTGCCCTTGATCAGCTTGAGGGCTGCAGGCTGGGCGGTGCGTGGCATGGTCGCCCCCTTCCGGAGAAGCCGCAGGTCAGAGGCCTGCCGGCCGATCGGCCCGTCCGGGTTGTCCCGAGTTGGCCATTCTGAGCGTGCGTCTAGTTCAGCAACCGCGTCGCTGTCCTAGCGATCTTGGTCCGTGATCTCGACTCCCCTACCCCCCGCCGGCACCACAAACGTGCAGGTCAGAGGCTTGCCAGCCGATCATGAGCCACGAAGCCCCAGATCAGCCCAGGTCAGAGCCCTGAGAGCCCCTCAGAGGCTCGCCGGCCTCACGCAGTGAGCCCTGGACCGCCCGGACGCGTGCGCCGGCGCCTGTCCTGGTCGCTCTTGATCACGTGACAGGCCTTGCAGAGCACTTGGACGTTGGCTGCATCCCACTTCGAGCCCTGCTCGGACAGAGGGACGATGTGATCAACCTCAAGATCACGTTCAGCACCGCACCATCGACACTGAGGCTCTGCCTCAAGCCTCTGAGCCCTGAACACGCGCCACTTGCGCGTGCTGCCTGAGCCCCAAGCCTTGGACTTGCCTGCCCATGCCTTGCGTTGGTGTGCCTCGCACCTACCTTGCGTGGTGAGCTCCTGGCACTCCGGATCCCCACACCTCGTGGGGGGTGACGTCGGCATGCCCTCCCCCCCCTCTCCCCTGCATGCCCCCTGGGCATCCCTGGGGGGGGGTAGGTCAGTACACCCGGAGGGACCCTGCCGGCTGGGTGGGCACCTCTGCCCCTGCCTGGAAGCTGATCCACACCCAGTACGTGCCCTGGGGTAGCTCTACATGGCCTGGTCCGAGCAGTACGCGCGCGTACCCTGCCTCCCATTCGCCCTCACGCCAGTCCCCGTCGTCCGGGTTGGCCTCGGTGGGCATGAAGGCGAGCTGGGGAGGCTCTGCGAGGTCGACTGGGTCGCCTGTGATGGCTGCTGTGGCTGTCACTGCGATGCGGAGGTACTCGCATGACGTCTGGGCTATCTCGATGGCCTGCTCACCTCCCAGCGTCGCGGCATCAGGCCGGCGTGCCAGCGGGCGAAGGGTTCGCCTACGGTCACATCGACGTTGACGCCTCTCTGGACAGTCGCCCCGACGAGCTCCAGGGCCTGTTCGGCCTCTGTCGCGCGACCCAAGGAGGCCTTCTTGATGACTCCGAGGGTCCGCGCGGTCTCCTGCGTGCCCGCGGGCACGAGAACGGCCGTCGTGGAGCCCTTGAGGGCCTGCGCGGCCTCCGTGGATGCCGCGGAGGTCGTCTCGCGGGCCTTCCGACCTGCGAATGGCCCTGCCCCATCGGCCTCTTCGGCCCTGCTGAGCGTAGCGCCGCCTGGAGTGGCGAACATGAGCGCCTGGTCGGTCTCCAGGGCCGCCCCGAGGGCCGCGGAGGCCCTTCCGGTGACCGGTTGGGCCGTCTCGACGCTCCCAGAGGCTCCGACGGCCGTCGCCTTCGCTCGGGCGAGCCCTTGCGCGGTCTCCGCGGTGCCGGCGTAGCCCAACGAGCCCGTTTTGGAGGCCCCGAAGGGCCGCGCGGCGTCGATCTCCTGGCCCGTAGCCGCAGCGACTCGCTTGGAGGCTGCCAAGGCCTGCGCGGAGTCGCTTTCCGACCCTGCGGTGAGGCTGCGGAGCTTCGCGCCGGTAAGCGGTCGCCCCGAGTCGGCCTCTGCGCCCGTTCCGAGGGTCGTGCGCTTCCCTGGGGCGAGCCCTTGGGCTGCGTCGGCCTCCGCACCGCCAGTGAGGGCCGTGACGGTCGGTCCGGGCTTCACGGACAGCGTCCAGGCGGAGCCCAAAGCGCTCTGATCGGCAGTCCAGACGCGGGATCCGATGGTCCCGGAGACCGTTGTGTCGGAGTCGCCCCAGGCGCCCGAACAGGACCCGGAGCCGGAGGTGGTGAAGGCCTGCGCCTGCCTGGTCTGGCCCGCAGGGGCCGTCCAGGAGGACGTCTGCGGTGTTGCTGCTCCGCGCGAGTCCCAGACGATGCTGACCTCGCGGACCGTACTGGCCGGCGAGGCGGAGGGCGTCGTCTTCGTGGTCGCGGACAACGACGTGTTCGTGGTGGCCGCCACCGGTGCGCTCTGGTCGACGCCGCGGACGGAACCGAGCAGCAGAACCTGCCTGATCGCCCCCGTATTCGGGGTGACCGTGATGGTGGCCCCGAGGTCGCCGGACGCGGCGATCCTCCACCAGACCTGGCTCATGTGCCCGGACTGCATGGCCGTACCGAGGCTGGTCCAGCCGGCCGCTCCGCCTGAGATGGCGAAGGTACGGCTGCCGGAGGGCATGACGCACGCGACGAGCAGTAGGTCGCCGACGATGACCGATCCGTCGTTCGGGACGGTGACCGCGGCACTGTTGCTGCTGGAGAGGGTGACCTGGGAGGCGAGGTGAACGAGTCGTCCGATGGCCATCAGGCCCTCCTCGCCGGTCAGGCGCTGGAGCTGGCCCGAACGAAGTCGCTGATCGTCAGGGTGAAGTCGTTGCCGTCTGGCGTCCAGGTCACGTCGTGCTTGGTGAGCGGGATCAGGTCGGCGTCGGTGCCGCCGGTGGTGTCGGGGTCGTAGCAGATGACCACGGCGCCGATGGCGTTGCCGGTGGGTGCGGTCCAGGTGACGTCCGCTGCGTCGATGTCGACTCGGTCGTTGGTGTCGTTCACGGTGACGGTGACCGACGCCAGCGTCTTCCTGCCCACGGTGGTCTGCTCGTTGGACGCGCCAGCCAGGAGGTCGGACAGGTTGTCGTAGTCCCGCATGGTCGAGTCGCCGACAAGTCCGGTCGACTCCAACGCGACCATGATCAGCGCGTCGTTGGTGGCGGGGAGGGATGCGTAGTGAGCGACCCGTCCGAGGGCCACGTTGAAGACGATGTTGGCCACGGCGGGGCCTCCTGATCGGGAAGCCCCGCAGTGGAGGCTATTCGGGGCGGGTGACGGCCTCGTTGACGAGGGTCGCGAAGATCCTGGCCTGCGGCTCTTTGTTGGCGGCGACGGGCTGGACGAGGACTTCGCCGTTGGCGCCTTCGATGGTGATGAAGAGCTTCGTCATGTCCTTCTTCAGGAACAGCGCGAAGATCCCGGTAAGCGCAACTCGGGTGGCGGTGATGCGGGCCTTGGCCTCTTCGCCGCGTTCCAGCGTGACCTTCGCGCCCTCGACGGGGACGTCGGTCTGATTCGGCGACCTGAACTTCCCGCCGAACATGGTGACTCCGGCTGCCGCTGCGGCGCCTCGGATCTTGCTGTTCCGGGCTGCTGCGGCCTTCTCTTCTGGCGTCTTCTTGCTGCCGAACATGGGACGTCCCTTGGTCGCGGTTCTGGACGCCCCATGCTGCTGGAAGGCCGAATGCCTGTCACCGGTTCTACGTGATTCCGTCCCGGTCGTCCCGGTGGCTGATGCGGATGGAGGACGCGTAGGCGCCCTGCAGATCGAGGAACGCGGCCTTCGTCCGCCTGCTGGCGACGGTCCGCGCGCATTGGTCGTAGACGATGGCCTGCCGGGATGGCGGGTCGGTCTGCGTGACCCTGTGCCGGCCGGTGAGCTGGCAGCCCTGGTAGCGGACGCCGCCGGGGTTGAAGTACCGGTGCGGGGCGTAGCTGTCGGCCGCGGACTGCGGCTGGTAAGCCCAGGCGTCATCCAAGCAGCTCAGGAAGGTGATCTGCCCCTTCCAAGCGCTTTCGATGACCAAGTTCATCGGCTTACGCGGCTCGAAGCGGACGCCCTCGACGAGCAGGGACTGGACGCTGTCCGCGTGCGGTGTTGGCGGTGCCGGGAAGTTGAAGAACCTGCTCGGGCCGCCGTCGGGCCGGACGCCCTTGATGATCCAGGAGCCGCCGGAGACAACGATGCTGCCGCCGCGGTCGAACCTGAGAGCGTCGCCGTACTCGAATTCGACCTTGCAGTCCCGCAGGGAGAAGTTGAGGAACTGGTCCTGCTGCTTGATGGTCGGCGTCATGCCGGACCACAGCCAGGCGACGTCGTAGGACCCGTTGATGTGGCAGTGGTCGAAGTACCACTCGCTGTTGCAGTTCGACTTGTCGGGCGGCCCGTCGAGCCCGATGCCGTACCGCCACGTCCCGCGCCACTCGCAGTTGGTGAAGCCCCAGTCCTGCGCGCCGCCGGTCGAGCTGCTGTACAGGAAGCTGGCCTTCGGGTTCGTCGACCGGAACGAGCAGTCGTAGAAGCGGACGCCCATCGCGGTGTCGGGGTTCGTGAAGAGCGGCTCGGCTCCGGTCATGACGATCTCGGAGGTCCGCTTCCCGGCGCCACGGACGGTAATGCCCTGGGTGCGGCTGGCCGCTGCGAACGAAATGGCGCCGCTGACCGTGTACTGCCCGGACAGTTCGATGATGACGGGAGTCTGCAGGCGGTCGCCGCCGGGGTCGCGCCGGGACCGCTTGGCGATCTCCGCGAACAGGCGTCGGAACGCCTCGGTGCTGTCCGCGGCGCCCACGGTCGCCCCGTAGTCCTCGGGCCGGAGGATCGTTGTCACGGCTCCTCCTATGCTGCTTGGCGGTTGAGGATGCGCTTGGCTCGCTCACGGACGGCGAATTCGACGTCGGCGATCTGCTGCTGCCTGTAGATGCGGCGCCCGTGTTCGTCGCGGCGGGGGTCGGTGAGGAGGCCTCGCCGCTCCCAGCTGTAGATGGTGTCGACTCGCCGGCCGGTGAACGCGGCGGCTTCACGGACGGTCATCCAGATCACGCCTTCGACTTCGCGTCCGAGAGTCACGGGCTCACCCCCTGGAACGCGAAAACCCCGCTCGGTGGCGGGGTCGTTTGGGCGCACTGATGGTGCTGTTGCTGATTGTGCATAGAAAGATCGCCCTTGTCCAGCACGGGAAGGCCGGGGGGCTTACTGCAGGCCGATCCGTTCGCCATCCCAGATCAGGGTCTGCCCTGGTTGTACGACAAGGTCGGGGTGCCCTGGCTGGCTGATGCGGAGCCCCATGCCGCCAAGGAGGCTGTCGGGCTGCCAGGTTCCGCCGTGGCGGGCAAGCCAGGAGTTCAGGTCTCCCGGTGAGTCGGCGAGTCGGAACTGGTGGGCGTTCGCATCCGGGTCCTGCCGGTTGGCGGCAAGTTCCAGTGCCCGCTGGCGATCACGTTCGGCTGCCTTGTTGGGCTGCGGGCATTGAATGGCGATCCAGGCGAACGCGACTGCGGGAACTCCCGCTGCGGCAGCGATGATCACGTTGTTCATGATGCCTCCTGGTGGCTTCGGCCAGTTTGCGCCTCCGCGGCGGTCCACGTCGACCAGACTGGCCCGGTGACGTATCGCTTCGGTGTGCTGGCGGATTCGGCGGAGTCCTGCGCGGAGGGTCTGGCTGTGCTGGCCCGCCTGGCCGAGTTGGGGGTGGCGGTCGAGGTGTCGCAGCCGCCGGCGCAGGTGGGCGGGGCGCGGTGGATCGCTCGGGTGGTGCCCACGACGCAGGCCCCCGCGGATGGCGAGGGCCTGGTCGAGCGGTAGGTCAGTTCAGCTTTGTGGCTTTGGCGGAGACGATCCGTCCGCCCTTCATGTCGGGCCGCTGGGTGACGATCAGGTCCATCACGCCTTCCACGACGACCGCTTCGGTGACCTTCTTGCCGTAGGGGGAGGCGACGTCGATGCGGTCTTTGTATTCGGCGTACTGGCCTCGGTGTTCGATGCGGACGTTCGCAAACCAGGTGCTCATGATGTGTGGCCTTTCGTCAGCGGGTAATGGGTCAAGGCTGTCGGTGATGGTGTTCCGGGTCGTCACTCTCAGCACGGGAGGGCTGTGGCGTGGGTCACCCACCGGCTAGTCCTCGCAGTCGCAGTAGTCGTCGAGCTGCTGGCAGTCCGGGCAGCGCGGGCAGTCGCAGCCGCACGCGCAGTCGGCGTGCTCGGGTCCGGCGCTGCGGCAGTAGCAGTCGTTCTCGCCGCAGGGCTGGTTGTCGTCGTTCATGTGGCTCTCCTACTGCTTGTTGATCGTCTTGGCGAACAGGCCGCGGGTCTGGGTGCTGACAGTGTGGTGCTGCTGACTGACAGGCCCGCTGTAGTAGTTGTGTTGCTCGACGGGCGCCACCTCCTTGGCGCGGGCCAGGAGTCGGGCCACGGCCAGGATGGGCACGGCGATGACGGCGGGTGCCGCGCAGACCATGGCAATGACGGTGGGGTTGGCGTAGTCGGATGCGACGAGCAGCCCGATGGCGATGAGTCCGGGGGGCACTGTGGCGGCTCCGGCGGCCAGCATGACCGCGCTGGCGTCCGTGGCGCGCTGGCTCATCGGGGGGCGGCCGGGCTGGGCGACGGGCGGGGTGGGGCCGACTGTGGGGATCGGGGT
>NZ_LGDE01000440.1 GCF_001279725.1 Streptomyces sp. WM4235
GGGCCGGGGCGGCTGGGGCCGCCCCGGGTGGGGGTCAGCGTTGGACCTTGAGGACCTTGCCCAGGAAGTTGTCGGGGAGCAGGGTGTTGCACTGGAGTTCCGCGGTCTTCGTCAGTGCGTCCTCGCGGCACACGTAGAAGTCCTTGTAAGCCAGTTGCAGGGCGTACGAACTCATCGCCAGCAGCAGTGCCAGCGACGCCGTGACCAGGCCGCCGATCGCGGCCGTGCGCTGGGGGCCGGCTGCCGGGCCGAGGGCCGCCAGGCCGCCGGGGGCCGGCGTGGTGGCGGGTGCCGGGGTGGTGGTCGGGGTCGCGGCGGTGGGGTCGGTGTCCGGGGACGCGGCCGGCTCGGCCGGGCGGCCGCGCAGGGCGGTGATGCCCCAGTACATGGCCAGCGCGCCGAGGAGGAGCCCCACCGACGGGATTCCGAAGATCCCGAAGAAGAACCCCCACATGCCCGCCAGCAGGGCGTACCGGGCGCGCCGCTGGATCGGGTCGGTCGGGTCCCAGCGGGCCGGACCGTCGGGGCCGGTCGGGTCCGAGCCCCGGTCCTGGTCCCGACCCTGGCCGGGGCCGCCACCGCGCGGCTGCCACGGCTGGTCGGGCCGGCCCTCCGGGGGAGCCGCGAAGGGGTTGTCGTCGGTCGAGGGGTCGGGCTGACGGCGGTCCGGCATCGAGTGCGTTACTTCCCCTGCTGTCGTGCGGCCAAAGGCGTCGCGCCGCGTCGTTTGTGGCTTGTATGCCAGACGCTACCGCCCGGCCGTCCCCCCGTCCCTCGGGGGCGGTCCGGTGTGCCGGTATCGTTGCAGGCGGTCGGTGGCTTCGTATGGTTCCCCGTATACCGGTGCCCCGTAGTTTCATACGATCGCACAAGACGAACGCCGTATTCACGTGAGAAAGGGCCGTACATGGCCGCCTCCCGCCTGGTCGTGCTGGTCTCAGGTTCCGGCACCAACCTCCAGGCCCTGCTCGACGCCATCGACGCCCACCCCGAAGGCCCGGAGGGCTTCGGTGCCCGCGTGGTCGCCGTCGGGGCCGACCGAGACGGCATCGCCGGGTTGGAGCGTGCCGAGAAGGCCGGGATCCCCACCTTCGTGTGCCCGGTCAAGGCGTACGCCACCCGCTCGGAGTGGGACGTCGCCCTCACCGAGGCGACCGCCGCCCACGCCCCGGACCTGGTCGTCTCGGCCGGGTTCATGAAGATCGTGGGTCAGGAGTTCATCGACCGCTTCGGCGGCCGGTTCATCAACACCCATCCCGCGCTGCTCCCCGCGTTCCCCGGCGCGCACGGCGTGCGCGACGCCCTCGCCTACGGCGCGAAGGTCACCGGCTGCACGGTCCACTTCGTGGACGGCGGCGTCGACACCGGTCCGATCATCGCCCAGGGTGTCGTCGAGATCCGGGACGGGGAAGACGAAGCCGCTCTCCATGAGCGCATCAAGGAAGTCGAGCGCACGCTGCTCGTCGACGTCGTGGGGCGCCTGGCCCGGCACGGCTACCGCATTGAGGGACGAAAGGTAACAATCCAGTGACCGCCGCAGACAGCAGCAGCAACGACCCGACCACGACCCAGCGGCCGATCCGTCGTGCGCTCATCAGCGTCTACGACAAGACGGGACTGGAAGACCTGGCCCGCGGCCTGCACGAGGCGGGCGTCGCGCTCGTCTCGACCGGCTCCACCGCCTCGAAGATCGCCGCGGCCGGTGTGCCCGTCACCAAGGTCGAGGAGCTCACCGGCTTCCCCGAGTGCCTCGACGGCCGCGTCAAGACCCTGCACCCGCGCGTGCACGCCGGCATCCTCGCCGACCTGCGGCTGGAGGACCACCGCAACCAGCTGGCCGAGCTGGGCGTCGAGCCGTTCGACCTGGTGATCGTCAACCTCTACCCCTTCCTGGCGACCGTCCAGTCGGGCGCGACCCCGGACGAGTGCGTCGAGCAGATCGACATCGGCGGTCCGTCGATGGTCCGTGCAGCGGCCAAGAACCACCCGTCCGTCGCCGTGGTCACCAGCCCCGAGCGCTACGCCGACGTCCTCACCGCGGCCCGGGGCGGCGGCTTCGACCTGACCGCCCGCAAGCGGCTCGCGGCCGAGGCCTTCCAGCACACCGCGGCCTACGACGTGGCCGTCGCGTCCTGGTTCACGAACGCCTACGCCCCGGAGCCCGAGGCCGTCCTGCCCGAGTTCCTGGCCGAGGCCTGGGAGCGCAAGTCGACCCTGCGCTACGGCGAGAACCCCCACCAGGCCGCCGCCCTCTACACCGACGGCCGGCCGGGCGGGCTCGCCAACGCCGAGCAGCTGCACGGCAAGGAGATGTCCTTCAACAACTACGTGGACACCGAGGCCGCGCGCCGCGCCGCCCACGACCACGAAGAGCCCTGCGTCGCGATCATCAAGCACGCCAACCCGTGCGGCATCGCCGTCGACAAGGACGTGGCCGCCGCCCACCGCAAGGCGCACGCCTGCGACCCGCTGTCCGCCTTCGGCGGCGTCATCGCCGTCAACCGCCCGGTGACCGTCGAGCTCGCCGAGCAGGTCTCGGAGATCTTCACCGAGGTCATCGCCGCCCCCGACTACGAGGCCGGCGCGGTCGAGATCCTGGCGAAGAAGAAGAACATCCGGATCCTGAAGGTGGCCGGCTCCCCGCACCAGCCGGGCGACCTCAAGCTCATCTCCGGCGGCGCGCTGCTCCAGCAGAGCGACACGTTCGCCGAGGGAGCGGGCCGGGCCGAGGGTGACGACCCGGCCAACTGGACCCTCGCCACCGGCGAGGCGCTCTCCGCCGACGAGCTCGCCGAGCTGTCCTTCGCGTGGAAGGCCTGCCGCGCCGTCAAGTCCAACGCGATCCTGCTCGCCAAGGACGGCGCCTCGGTCGGCGTCGGCATGGGACAGGTCAACCGGGTCGACTCCGCGAAGCTCGCCGTCGAGCGGGCCGGCGCCGAGCGCGCTCGCGGCTCGTACGCCGCGTCCGACGCCTTCTTCCCCTTCCCCGACGGGCTGGAGATCCTGACCGCCGCGGGCATCAAGGCCGTGGCCCAGCCGGGCGGTTCGATGCGTGACGAGCTGGTCATCGAGGCCGCCAAGGCCGCGGGCGTGACGATGTACTTCACCGGTACCCGTCACTTCTTCCACTGACCGGACCCCGTCCAATGCCGTTGTTTGAGCACCGCAAGTAGTTTCCCGTGGTCGGAGTGACGTGTTGTCGGTGTGATCGTTGTGTCGGGTATGCATCCGTGGGTGGGGTTTGACGGCCGGGCTGGTTGCTGAGGCGTTGGCCGAGTGCGGGGTGCGCGACAAGAAGCCGGGGGCGTTGCCGGCCGGGTTCATGGTCTATTTCACGCTGGCGCTGGCACTGTTCCAGCAGGACTCCTACGACGACGTCGCGGAGAACCTGACCGGTGCGATAGCCGGGATGGGCGGGCAGATCCCGAACAGGGCGTCATTTACCCGGGCCCGGCAGCGGTTGGGGCCCGAGGTCTTGGAGTTCGTGTTCCGCTCTCTGGCCGGCGCACTGGCCCCGGACAATCTCGCGGGGGCGTTTTATCGGGGAATGCGGCTGGCCGCGGTGGACGGGTGTGTGCTGGACGCACCGGACACGACTGCCAATCGGAACGCGTTCGGCGGACCGGTCAAAGGCGGCCAGAACGCGGGGTTTCCGCAGGTGCGGGTGGTGACGCTGACCGAGTGCGGCACCCACGCGCAGATCGACGCCGCGGTGGGCGGGTTCAACGGCGGCGAGCGGGAGCTGGCGATCGGGCTGGTGGGCTCGGCACGCGGGATGCTGGTCATCATGGACCGTGGCTTCCCCGGGGTCGAGTTATGGAAGGCCTATCTCGAGGCCGGGGCGCATCTGCTGATCCGGGCGCGTTCCCCGGTGGCGCAGAGGCCGGTCGAGCACCTTGCTGACGGCACCTACCTGGGAAGGATGAGCCTGGGCGGACAGCGGGCCTCCCATCCCGGCGGGGTGCTGGTCCGGGTGATCGAGTATCAGGTCGACGGCGGGGAGACGGTCAGACTGCTGACGGACCTGCTCGACCCGGACGCGTATCCGGCGGCGGAACTGGCAGCCCTCTACCATCGCAGGTGGGAGGCGGAATCGGCGTTTCGCCAGATCAAGACCTTCCAGCGAGGGCCAGCCGAAGTCCTGCGCTCTGGTGACCCCGGCCTGGTCCGACAGGAGGTCTGGGCGCACCTGGTCGTGCATCACTGCCTCACGCAGGTCATCATGCATCTGGCTGGCGACAGCGGGATCGAGCCGGACCGAGTCTCGTTCGTCAAAGTCCTCAAGCACACCCGGCGCAGCGTGGTCCGGCAGAGCGCGAACACACCCAAAAAGATCAAGTATTTCCTCGCCGTGCTCGCGACGAAAGTGCACCGCAAACTCGACAACGGCCTCCGACGCCTTCGCGAGGCAGACCGGCACCTCAAGCGGCCGGACTCGAAATACTCATCGAAGCACTCCTATTGCATGAGTGCCAAGGACCGGCAGCCGACTCGACGGGTTCCTACCAAGGTGATCACGCTGCAACCTTCGATAGTTCAGTGAGTCAAACAACGGCATTGGGTTGGGACCCCGTCCGCACATGACGAAGGCCGCGTCCCCGGAAGGGGGCGCGGCCTTCGTCGTGCGGTGTGCGTCAGACGTTGCGCTGACGGTTGAACCAGGCCGAGCCGTCGGACTTGGCGACGAACACGATGACGAGGATCAGCAGCACCAGGTGCACGAGGCTGAGCGGGAAGAACGGGTACAGGCTCAGGGCGATGCCCAGACCGGCGTAGACCATGATGCCGATGCGGGCACCGTTGCCGCCCTTGCCGCACTGGATGCCCAGCACGATGGACGCGACCAGGTAGACCACGGCCAGGGCGATGAGCCCGTACAGCACGCCGGAGCCCAGCTTGGCCATGTCCTCGAACTGCGCGTTGCCCTGGAGGTCGGGCTCCTGCTTCAGTCGCTCGATCAGGGCGATGGCGGCGAAGAGCACGCCGACGCCGACGACCTGGAGACCGGCGATCACGTACAGCATGACGCGGGCGGCCTTCACGCCACCGGGCATCGTCTGCGGAACGCCCGGGTAGCCGCCCGGGTAGGCCGGGGCGCCGCCCGGGTATCCGTAGCCGCCCTGGGGCGGGACGCCCTGCGGGGCCTGCTGCGGGTAGCCGTAGCCGGGCTGGCCCTGCGGCGGCTGCTGCTGCTGTCCGTACGGGTTGTTCGGGTCGCCGAAGCTCATCTTGGGGTGTTCCTCCGTGGAAGTGCGGGGACGCACGGCACTATCGGAGGAACTCTGCACTTCTCTGCGGTCCGCCCCCCGGCACTGCCCGCGGCACTCATTGCCCGTCATCGTGGTCCGGTCGACCCCGCGTTGTCCAGCCGGGGCGCGAGCGGCGTGCCACTTGTTGTGCAAGTGCAATGAACCATGTCACCCGCGTACACCCGGCGGTCCACCGGAGACCCCTTGACTGGAACCGGGGCCACTCCATCCGGGAGGATGGGGGGCATGACCGCCCAGATTCTCGATGGCAAGGCCACCGCAGCCGCGATCAAGTCCGAACTGACCGCCCGCGTGGCGGCGCTGAAGGCCCGGGGCATCACCCCCGGCCTCGGCACCCTGCTGGTCGGTGACGATCCGGGCAGCCGCTGGTACGTCAACGGCAAGCACAAGGACTGCGCCGAGGTCGGCATCGCCTCCATCCAGCGTGAACTGCCCGCGACGGCCTCCCAGGAGGACATCGAGGAGGTCGTGCGGGAACTCAACGCCAACCCCGAGTGCACCGGCTACATCGTGCAACTCCCGCTCCCCAAGGGCATCGACACCAACCGCGTCCTGGAACTGATGGACCCGACCAAGGACGCCGACGGCCTGCACCCCATGTCGCTCGGCCGGCTCGTGCTGAACGAGCCGGGCCCGCTGCCCTGCACCCCGTACGGGATCGTCGAGCTGCTCCGCCACCACGGGGTCGAGATCAACGGCGCGCACGTCGTGGTCCTGGGTCGAGGCATCACCGTGGGCCGCTCGATCGGCCTGCTCCTGACCCGCAAGTCCGAGAACGCGACCGTGACCCTGTGCCACACCGGCACGCGCGACCTGTCCGGGCTGCTGCGCCAGGCCGACATCGTCGTCGCGGCGGCCGGTGTCCCGCACCTGGTCAAGCCGGAGGACGTGAAGCCGGGCGCGGCCGTCCTCGACGTCGGCGTGAGCCGCGACGAGAACGGGAAGATCGTCGGCGACGTGCACCCCGGTGTCGCCGAGGTGGCCGGCTGGATCTCGCCGAACCCGGGCGGTGTCGGCCCGATGACCCGCGCCCAGCTGCTCGTCAACGTCGTCGAGGCGGCGGAGCGGACGACCAGTGCGGGCTGAGCGCGACACGGAACCGGCGGAACCGGCGGAGGCCCCGGCGCCGAGGGCGCCCGAGGGCGCCGTCGAGCCGACGAAGGGGCGGCAGCCGCAGCCGCTCCCCGTCGAGAGCGACGCGGGCGACGCGGCCGACGCGGCCGACGCGGCCGAGCCGGCCGAGCCGGTCGAGGCAGACGCCGCGGGTGACGAGAGCGACGCGGGCGACGCGGGCGAGGTCGCGGGCGAGGTCGACGGCGAGGGGCCGGAGGCGGCGGGGGCGAAGTCCCGTCGCTTCCCCTCCGTCACCCGGGACACCGCACGCCCCGAGGGCGGCGGCCGGGCCGCGCCCGGGGGCGCGCCCGCCCCGGCGCGTCAGTGGCCGATGCTCAGCGTGCTGGCCGCCACCGCGATCGGGCTGCTCACCACGGCGATCGGGTACCCGCGCGTCGGGTGCCTGATCATCGGGGCCGCGCTGATCGCGGGAGCGGTCATGCGCTGGATACTGCCGTCGGTGGGCATGCTCGCCGTGCGGTCCCGGTTCACGGACATGGTCACGTACGGGCTGCTGGGGGCGTCGATCATCCTGCTCGCGCTGGTCGTGCAAGCCCCCAAGGCGTGGCTGGAGATCCCCTTCCTGACCGACGTGGTCCGCTTCACCGTGCGCTAGAGCGCCCCGTCGGATCCGGCCGGCGGGCGGAGCGCGTACGTCACTCGACGCGCCCCGCCCGGCCAGGCGGGTCGGTGGCGCCGCCACGGCCGACCGGGCGTCAACGCCGTCCCGGTGGCGCGCGCCGCGCACGCCCGCGTCACGTCGCCGGAAGGCCACCACACCGGCGAGGTCATCCGGGTGGAATGAGGGCTCCGCCCCCGACGTCGCCTTCGAAC
This sequence comes from Streptomyces sp. WM4235, assembly GCF_001279725.1. Classification (GTDB taxonomy): domain Bacteria; phylum Actinomycetota; class Actinomycetes; order Streptomycetales; family Streptomycetaceae; genus Streptomyces. The sequence goes on from NZ_LGDE01000440.1 coordinate 7,218, forward strand.
GCCGGGGTCCGTGTGCCCTGCACCACACGGACCCGGGGGTTGGGCGCCCCCCGGGTCGGATAGCCTGATCGACGGATGTCTCTTCACGTCAAGATTCACAGGGTCGGGGAGCGGCGTCCTCCCAGCACAGGGGGCAGGGACGCCCCATCGCCAGCTGTCTAACGGAGAAGGCCATGACCCGCACTCCCGTGAATGTCACCGTCACCGGCGCCGCCGGACAGATCGGCTACGCGCTGCTCTTCCGCATCGCGTCCGGTCACCTCCTCGGCGCGGACGTGCCGGTCAAGCTCCGCCTCCTGGAGATCCCGCAGGGCATGAAGGCCGCTGAGGGCACCGCCATGGAGCTTGACGACTGCGCCTTCCCGCTGCTCGCCGGCATCGACATCTTCGACGACCCGAACAAGGGCTTCGAGGGTGCGAACGTCGCGCTGCTCGTGGGCGCCCGCCCGCGTACCAAGGGCATGGAGCGCGGTGACCTGCTCTCCGCCAACGGCGGCATCTTCAAGCCGCAGGGCGCCGCGATCAACGCGCACGCCGCGGACGACATCAAGGTCCTCGTCGTGGGCAACCCGGCCAACACCAACGCGCTCATCGCGCAGGCCGCCGCCCCGGACGTACCGGCCGAGCGCTTCACCGCCATGACCCGCCTGGACCACAACCGCGCGATCTCGCAGCTGGCCGCCAAGACCGGCGCCGCCGTCTCCGACATCAAGCGCCTGACCATCTGGGGCAACCACTCGGCGACCCAGTACCCCGACATCTTCCACGCGGAGATCGCCGGCAAGAACGCCGCCGAGGTCGTCAGCGACGAGCAGTGGCTCGCCGACACCTTCATCCCGACCGTCGCCAAGCGCGGCGCCGCGATCATCGAGGCGCGTGGCGCGTCCTCGGCCGCCTCGGCCGCCAACGCCGCCATCGACCACGTGCACACCTGGGTCAACGGCACCGCCGCGGGCGACTGGACCTCGATGGGCATCCCGTCGGACGGCTCCTACGGCGTCCCGGAGGGCATCATCTCGTCCTTCCCCGTCACCACCAAGGACGGCAAGTACGAGATCGTCCAGGGCCTGGACATCAACGAGTTCTCCCGTGCGCGCATCGACGCGTCCGTGGCGGAACTCGTCGAGGAGCGCGACGCGGTGCGCGAGCTCGGCCTGATCTGATCGAACCCGTACGCACGGCGAAGCGCCCCGGCCACACCAGGCCGGGGCGCTTCGGCGTTCGTACGGGGCGGGCTCAGTGCTTGAACATGCCCGGGGTGTAGTGCCCCGGCGCGAGGCGACAGGTCACGCCGAACCGGTTCCAGGCGTTGATCGCCGTGATCACGGCGATCAACTGGGCCAGTTCGGTCTCGTCGAACAGCTCGGCCGCCTTCCCGTACACCGCGTCCGGCACGAACCCGTCCGTCAGGACGGTCACCGCCTCGGTCAGCTCGATCGCCGCCAGCTCCCGCTCGGTGTAGAAGTGCCGGGACTCCTCCCAGGCGCCGAGCTGGATCAGCCGCTCGACGCTCTCGCCGGCGGCCAGCGCGTCCTTGGTGTGCATGTCCAGGCAGAACGCGCAGTGGTTGATCTGCGAGGCGCGCACCTTGACCAGCTCGACCAGCGTCGGGTCCAGGCCCTTGCGGGCTGCGACCTCCAGGGACACCAGGGCCTTGTACACGTCGGGGACCAGCTTGGCCCACTGGAGGCGGGCGGGGTGCTCGGGGGCGTACGCGGGGGTTTCGTTCGTCGTCGTCATGGCTCCACCGTAGGAGCCCGGCGGCCCGCCGATATGGTCCATGTTCATGACGGAATCCTGGGCCACTTTCGGCGCCGACCTGCATCTCGACCTTTCCGCCGGGCGCGGGCTGAGAGCCGGACTGACCGAGGCGCTGCGCGAGGCCGCGCGCAGCGGTCGGCTCGCCCCGGGAACCCGACTGCCTTCCTCCAGGTCCCTGGCCGTCGACCTCGGCATCGCCCGCAACACGGTCGCCGAGGCCTACGGCGAACTCGTCGCCGAGGGCTGGCTGACCGCCCGTCACGGCTCGGGCACCCGGGTCGCGGAACGTGCCGTGCCGCGCCGCCCCGCCCGTGCCGCACGAGTCCGGCCACCCGCCCGGCGGGGACCCGCGTACAGCTTCGTACCGGGCTCTCCGGACCTCGGCGGCTTCCCGCGCACCGCCTGGTCGGCGGCGGCCCGCAAGGCCCTCGCGGCCGCCCCGAACGACGCCTTCGGGTACGCGGTGGACGCGCGCGGCCGGATCGAGCTGCGCGAGGCGCTGGCCGGCTACCTGGCCCGCGCCCGGGGGGTGGACGCCGACCCCGACCGGATCGTGCTGTGCGCCGGGTTCGCGCACGGGCTGACGCTGCTCGCCCGGACGCTGCGGGCGCGCCGGGTCCGCGAGGTGGCCGTGGAGGGCTGGAGCCTCGACGTGCACCGGGACCTGCTCACCGGGGCCGGGCTGCGGACGCGCCCCCTGTGGCTGGACGGCGCGGGCGCCCGTACGGAGGACCTGACGGCGGCGTCGGGGGCGGTGCTCCTCACGCCCGCGCACCAGTTCCCGACGGGCGTCGCGTTGACCCCGGGGCGGCGGGCGGCGGCCGTGGACTGGGCCAGGACCACGGGCGGGCTGATCCTGGAGGACGACTACGACGGGGAGTTCCGCTACGACCGCCAGCCCGTCGGGGCGCTCCAGGGGCTGGACCCGGACCGGGTCGTGTACCTGGGCACGGCGAGCAAGTCGCTGGCGCCGGGGCTGCGCACGGGCTGGATGGTGGTGCCGGCCGGGCTGGTGGACGAGGTGCTGGCGGCGAAGGGGCACACCGACTGGATGTCGGGCGCGCCGGACCAGTTGACGCTGGCGGAGTTCATCCGCTCCGGGGCGTACGACCGGCACGTCCGGAGCATGCGGCTGCGCTACCGGCGCCGGCGTGACGCCCTGGTGGAGGCCCTGGCCCCGCGGACGGCGGTGACCGTCTCCGGCATCGCGGCGGGTCTGCACGCGGTGCTCGACCTCCCGGCCGGCACGGAACGCCCCCTGATCCAGGCGGCGGCCTGGCACGACCTGGCCCTGGAGGGCCTGTCCCGCTTCCGGCACCCGGATTCGGCCATGCCGGCGCGGGACGCGTTGGTGCTCGGCTACGGGACCCCGTCGGAGAGCGCGTGGTCGGGGGCGCTGGCGGCGTTGGAGGCGACCCTCCCGTAGGGGGGCGCGGGCGGCGTGCGGAGCGCGGGTCAGGGGACCGGATCGGCCACCGGGCCGGCCGGGTCCGCGGGGTCGGCCGGGTCCGCCGGGGGTTCGCCGAAGCGGGCCAGGGCCAGCGAACCGGCCACGGCCACCACGAAGCCGAGCACCGCCAACCAGGCCAGCCCCTCGCGGGTGCGGTCCCCGAGCCACACCACCCCCACCGCCGCCGGGCCGATCGTCTCGCCCAGCACCATGCCGGCCGTGGCGGCCGTCACCGAGCCGCGTTGCAGGGCCGAGGTGAGCAGCAGGAAGGCGGCGCCGCCGCCCAACAGGAGCGCGTACAGGGCCGGGTCGGTCAGCGCCGACCAGGAGACCCCGTCGATCAGGCGGACCGCGACCTCCACCACCCCGAAGCCCGTTCCGGCCGCGAAGCCGAGCACCAGCGGCCGGGAGCGGTCCGGCAGGCCGCCGGCCGCCGCCCCCACCAGCAGCACCAGGACCGCCACCGCGAGCAACCCCCACTCCAGGGCGGGCGGACCGGTCCCGGAGCCCTCCTCCCCGGAGGCGAGCCCCAGCATCAGCAGCCCCGCGCTCACCACGGCGACGGCCGCCCACTCCCTCCGGTTCAGCCGTACGCGCAGCAGTCGGGCCGCGACCACCGCCGTCACCGCGAGGCTGGCCGCCAGCGCGGCCCCCACCGCGTAGATCGGGATGTGCCGCAGGGCGATGATCTGGAGGACGAAGCCGACCCCGTCGAGGCCGAGCCCCGCCAGGTACCGCCACTGGCGCAGGGCCCGCAGCAGGAGCGCGGCGTCCACGCCGGACCCGGTTCCCGGCTCCGCCGCCCGCGCCGCCATGGCCTGGAGGACCGAGGCCGTACCGAAACAGACCGCCGCACCGAGTGCGCAAATCATCCCAACAAGCACGAACCGACTCTAGGTCACCGTCGTGACAAGGGTGTGACGACGGCTGGATTCCATCCCCCGGTCACCCCGCTCTAGTCTGTCGGGAGCACGCCACCCAGGGGGAGCGAACTCACATGGACACCAGCAGCACCAATCGGCGCCGGATGCGCTCGGGCGCCGTCGCGCTCGGCGGCATGGGCCTGCTCGCCGCGACCCTCGTCGCCTGCGGCAGCAGCGACGAGCCCGACAAGCGGTGCGCGTCCCGCTCCACGCTGAACCACCTGAACAACAAGGAATGCAAGAGCGGCGGCACCGGCGCGTACTACTACGGCGGCAGCGTCGCCAACGGCAAGGTCGGCGGCGGCAGCTTCGACAAGTCCGCCGTCACCCGCGGCGGCATCGGCAAGAGCCACTCCGGCTCCAGCGGCGGCTGATCCCGGGTGGAGCGGCACACGATCGAGCCACGCCCGAACTGGCAGCGGACCGTCGAGGAGCAGGGGGTGATCTACCCCCTGACCCGGTACCCCGACGACAGCCTGCGCCCCTACTGGGACGAGAGCGCGTACTACTCGTTCTCCCTCCCGGAGGTCGAGGCGCTGGAGAACGTCGTCGAGGAACTGCACGCCATGTGCCTCGCGGCGGCGGCCCACATCGTCGAGCACGACCGCTTCGCCGACCTCGGCATCACCGATCCGAAACTGGCCGCCCGCATCGCCGAGTCCTGGCGCCGGCGCGACGAGCAGCCCTCGCTCTACGGCCGCTTCGACCTGCGTTACGACGGCTCCGGCGGCCCGGCCAAGATGCTGGAGTACAACGCCGACACCCCGACCTCCCTGGTGGAGGCGGCGAGCCCGCAGTGGTTCTGGATGGAGGAGCGGTTCCCCGGCGCGGACCAGTGGAACTCCCTCCACGAGCGGCTCGTCGACGCGTGGCGCCGGCAGGCCGAGCTGCTGCCGCCCGGTCCGGTGCACTTCGCGCACTCCGAGACCGACGAGCTCGGCGAGGACCTGATGACGGTCGCCTACCTCCAGGAGACCGCGGAGCAGGCCGGCCTGGACACCGTCGCCATGTCCGTCGAGCAGATCGGCTGGGACAGCCTCTCCGGCCGGTTCGTCGACGAGAAGCTCCGCTTCATCCGCGGCATCTTCAAGCTCTACCCGTGGGAGTGGCTGGTCTCGGACGAGTTCGGGCCCCAGGTGCTGGGCACCTACGACCACGGCGGCGGCTCGGGCACGACGGCCTGGATCGAGCCGCTGTGGAAGATGCTGCTCTCCAACAAGGCGCTGCTGGCGGTCCTGTGGGAGCTGTTCCCCGAACACCCGAACCTGCTGCCCGCCTACCTCGACGGCCCGCGCGAGCTCGCGGACACCACCGGCTACGTCGCCAAGCCCCTGCTGGGCCGCGAGGGCGCCGGGGTGACCCTGCACGAGGCGGGGGAGGACGGGGAGCCGTTCACCCCGGTGGACGACGAGACGTACGTCTTCCAGGCCCTGGCCCCGCTGCCCGACTTCGACGGCAACCGGGTGGTGCTCGGCGCGTGGGTCGTCGAGGAGGAGGCCGCGGGGCTGGGCATCCGGGAATCGGCGGGGCCGGTCACGGACGAGTACGCCCGCTTCCTGCCCCACGTCATCCTCTAGCCTCGTCGGCCCGTGAGGCCGGCGGGGCCCGTCAGGCCGACAGCACCGACCGCAGCCGGTCCAGGCCCCAGTCCAGGTCCTCCTTGCTGATCACCAGCGGCGGTGCGATCCGGATCGTGGATCCGTGGGTGTCCTTCACCAGCACCCCGAGCCCCATCAGCTTCTCGGAGATCTCCCGGCCGGTGCCGCGCGAGGGGTCGATGTCGACGCCCGCCCACAGCCCGCGACCCCGCACGGCGGTCACCGCGCCCCCGCCGACCAGCAGGTTCAGCTCGTGGTGCAGGTGGTCGCCGAGTTCGGCGGCCCGCTGCTGGTACTCGCCGGAGCGGAGCATCGCGATGACCTCCAGGGCGACCGCGCAGGCGAGCGGGTTCCCGCCGAAGGTGGACCCGTGCTCGCCCGGCCGGAACACGCCGAGCACGTCCCGGTCGGCGACCACCGCGGAGACGGGCACGACCCCGCCGCCGAGCGCCTTGCCCAGGATGTACATGTCGGGGACGACGCCCTCGTGCTCCAGGGCGAAGGTCTTGCCGGTGCGGCCCAGGCCCGACTGGATCTCGTCCGCGAGGAAGAGGACGTTCCGCTCGCGGGTGAGCTCCCGTACGCCCTGGAAGTAGCCGGCGGGCGGCACGAGGACCCCCGCCTCGCCCTGGATCGGCTCCAGGAGCACGGCCACGGTGTTCTCCGTGACGGCGTGGGAGAGCGCGGTGAGATCGCCGTACGGGACGATCTCGAAGCCCGGCGTGTAGGGGCCGAAGTGGTCGCGGGCGTCGTGGTCCGTGGAGAACGACACGATGGTCGTGGTCCGGCCGTGGAAGTTGTCGGCCGCGACCACGATCTTGGCGTGGCCGTCCGGGACGCCCTTGACCTCGTACCCCCACTTGCGGGCGGTCTTCACCGCCGTCTCCACGGCCTCCGCGCCCGTGTTCATCGGCAGCACCATCTCCTTGCCGCACAGCGCGGCGAGTTCGGTGCAGAAGTCCGCGAAGCGGTCGTGGTGGAAGGCGCGGGAGGTGAGCGTGACCCGCTCCAACTGGGCGCGTGCGGCGTCGATCAGACGCCGGTTGCCGTGACCGAAGTTGAGGGCGGAGTATCCGGCGAGCATGTCGAGATACCTGCGGCCCTCCACATCGGTCATCCACGCGCCCTCCGCCGACGCGACGACGACGGGCAGGGGGTGGTAGTTGTGCGCGCTGTGCGCGTCGGCGGAGCGGATGGCATCAGCAGTATTCGACACGGGGTCTCCGATCGTCCGTCAGGCCTGTGACGAGGGTGGCGTCACTGTCCATCCTCGCTCGTACAGCGGACGGAGAAACCTTTCTCGTGGCGCGCCCGCTAAGGTGGGCCCCACGCACGGCGACTGGCGCACGGAGAACGGACTCCGGGGAAGTCGTGCGCGCACGACCGCACACAGGGCCGCTCGCCTGGGCCTCGCGGGGACGAGAGACGACATCGACCCCGGAGGAGCCGCCATGACCGCGCGCCGCCATCCCGCCCTTTTCACGACCGACCCCGAGTTGGCGTCCTTCGTGGAGGCGGAAGAGGCACTGCAGGCCGAGACCCTGCGCCTGATCCCCAGCGAGAACTACGTGTCCGCCGCCGTGCTGGAAGCCTCCGGCACCGTCCTGCAGAACAAGTACAGCGAGGGCTACCCGGGCCGCCGCTACTACGAGGGCCAGCAGAACATCGACCGCGTCGAGGCCCTGGCCGTCGAGCGGGCGAAGGGCCTGTTCGGCGTCGACCACGCCAACGTCCAGCCGTACTCGGGCTCCCCGGCCAACCTCGCCGTGTACCTCGCCTTCGCCAAGCCGGGCGACACCGTGATGGGCATGGCCCTGCCGATGGGCGGCCACCTCACGCACGGCTGGGGCGTGTCCGCGACCGGCTCCTGGTTCCGGGGCGTGCAGTACGGCGTCACCGCCGACACCGGCCTGATCGACTACGACGCGGTGCGGGACCTGGCCCTGGCCGAGCGCCCGAAGATCATGTTCTGTGGCGGCACGGCCCTGCCCCGCACGATCGACTTCGAGGCCTTCGCGTCGATCGCCAAGGAGGCGGGCTCGATCCTCGTCGCCGACGTCGCCCACATCGCGGGCCTGATCGCGGGTGGCGCGCACCCGTCGCCGGCCGGGCACGTGGACGTGATCTCCACGACCACCCACAAGACCCTGCGCGGTCCGCGCGGCGCGATGCTGATGTGCCGCGAGGAGCACGCGAAGGCCATCGACAAGGCGGTCTTCCCCGGCCTCCAGGGCGGCCCGCACAACCAGACGACGGCCGGCATCGCGGTCGCGCTGCACGAGGCGGCGCAGCCGGCGTTCGTCACGTACGCCCACGCGGTCGTCGCCAACGCCAAGGCACTGGCCGCGGCCCTGCTGGAGCGGGGCTTCGACCTGGTGTCGGGCGGCACGGACAACCACCTGATCCTGATGGACCTGACCTCGCGCGGGGTCCCCGGCAAGATCGCGGCCAAGGCGCTGGACCGGGCGGGCATCGTCGTCAACTACAACACGGTCCCGTTCGACCCGCGCAAGCCGTTCGACCCCTCGGGCATCCGGATCGGTACGCCGTCGCTGACCTCGCGGGGCCTGACGGTGGACCACATGCCGGTGGTGGCGGACTGGATCTCCCGCGCGGTCGACGCCGCGGCCGGGTCCGACGAGGCGGCCCTTGCCGTGATCCGCGCCGAGGTCACCGACCTCATGTCGGCCCACCCGGCCCCGGGCCTGCCCCTGTCCTGACCGGGGTCGATCCGGCGCCGCCGGCGCGTTTCCCCGGCCGACCCCGGGGGCCGCGGTCGCCGCCCCGGTCCCCGAGGACCGGGGCGGCGCCGGAGGTTCCGTTTTCGGCCGGCCGGAAAGCGGTCGCTCGCTCCGGGCGGGATCCGGCCGGCCGGCTACGCGCGGGTACGGCCGGACACCGCCCGCCGAGAGCGGGGCCGGGATGTGATCCCGCCCTCATCCGGCACGCGATCAGGCCGGCGCAAGGCCCGAGACGGCCATCGCACCTGAGAGAATGGGGCCATGGCTTCTGATCGTCCTCGCGCGCTCTCCGGCATCCAGCCCACCTCCGGTTCGTTCCACCTTGGGAACTACCTCGGGGCCATTCGTCAGTACGTCGCCCTCCAGGAAACGCACGACGCCTTCTACATGGTCGTCGACCTGCACGCGATCACCATGCCGCAGGATCCCAAGGAGCTGCGCGCGAACACCCGACTCTCCGCCGCCCAACTGCTCGCGGCCGGCCTGGACCCCGAGCGCTGCACGCTCTTCATCCAGAGCCACGTGCCCGAGCACGCGCAGCTCGGCTGGGTCATGAACTGCATCACCGGGTTCGGCGAGGCGAGCCGGATGACCCAGTTCAAGGACAAGTCGGCCAAGCAGGGCGCGAACAACGCCACCGTCGGCCTGTTCACGTACCCGATCCTCCAGGTCGCGGACATCCTGCTCTACCAGGCCAACGCCGTCCCCGTGGGCGAGGACCAGCGCCAGCACATCGAACTGACCCGCGACCTGGCCGAGCGCTTCAACACGCGCTTCGGTCAGACCTTCACGCTGCCCGCCGCGCACATCGTCAAGGAGGTCGCGAAGATCTACGACCTCCAGGACCCGGCGATCAAGATGTCGAAGTCCGCCTCCTCGCCCAAGGGCCTGGTCAACCTCCTCGACGAGCCCAAGGTCACCGAGAAGAAGATCAAGAGCGCGGTCACCGACACCGAGGCGGAGATCCGCTTCGACACCGAGAAGAAGCCCGGCGTCAGCAACCTGCTCACGATCTACTCCACCCTCACGGGCGAGACGATCCCCGAGCTGGAGGCCCGTTACGAGGGCAAGGGATACGGCGCGCTGAAGACCGACCTGGCCGGCGTGATGGTCGATTTCGTCACACCCTTCAAGAAGCGCACCCAGGAGTACCTGGACGACCCCGAGACCCTGGACGCCGTGCTGGCCAAGGGCGCGGAGAAGGCTCGCGCGGTCGCCGCCGAGACCCTGGCGCAGGCGTACGACCGCCTCGGGTTCCTGCCCGCCAAGCACTGACCGACAAGGACCCTGGCGGTTCGGGGGGTGCTGCCATCACACTGAGCGGCAGCACCCGATCACGGGACAGACGGACGAGACAGACGGAGGAGACAGACGTGGGGACCGTAACGCTCGGCGTTTCGATCGCGGTCCCGGAGCCGTACGGCAGCAGCCTTCAAGAGCTGCGGGTCGGCTTCGGGGACGCCGCCGCGCTCGGCATCCCCACGCACGTCACCCTCGTGCCGCCCACCGAGGTGGAAGCGGAGCGGCTGCCGGCGATCCAGGCCCACCTGGCCGAGGTCGCGGCGACGTTCCGCGCCTTCGCGATGCGGCTGGCGGGCACCGGCACCTTCCGTCCCCTCTCGCCGGTCGTCTTCGTCCGGCTCGTCGAGGGCGGCGCCGGCTGCACCCGCCTCCAGGCCCTGCTCCGGGACCCGGACGGGCCGATCGACCGCGAGCTGGCCTTCCCGTACCACCCGCACGTCACGGTCGCCCACGGGATCTCCGAGGAGGCGATGGACCTGGCGTTCACCACCCTCTCCGGGTACGCCGCCGACTGGCTGTGCGAGGGCTTCGCACTCTACGAACAGGGCTCCGACGGGGTCTGGCGCAAGCTGCGTGAATACCCTTTCGGCACGGGCCCGACCGGCGTGCCGGCACAACTGGGCTCACCCACCGATGAGGCGGCCGGCACGCGCGGGCGTCGCTCGTAGCGAAGCGGCCGCAGGGCCTGGAACGTGCGGAATCTGAGCCTTCGCAGGACCAGGGCATGGAACGGACGAGCCGTCGGGCGAAAAGTCACAATCGACGACCGTAGCCTTCAAAACCGACAATCCCGGCTATTTCCGGCAGCTCATTTACGGTGACCCCATGGACTGGCTGACGAAACTCCCGGTGATCGGGCCCTTGGCGGCCGCGGCGATGCGCACGCACGCGTGGCGGTCGTACCAGCGGCTCGACCGCGTGCACTGGACCCGGCTGGCCGCCGCGATCACCTTCATCAGCTTCCTCGCCCTCTTCCCCCTGATCACCGTCGCCGCCGCCGTCGGCGCGGCGCTGCTCAGCAAGGAGCAGCTCGACCGGCTGCAGAAGAGCCTCGCCGAGCAGGTGCCCGGCATCTCCGACCAGCTCGACCTCAACGCGCTGGTGGCCAACGCGGGCACCATCGGGCTCGTCGCGGGCGCACTGCTGCTCTTCACCGGCATCGGCTGGGTCGGCTCGATGCGCGACTGCCTGCGCGCCGTCTGGGACAAGGACGACGAGGACCTCGGCAACCCGGTCGCCCGCAAGGGCAAGGACGGGCTGGTGCTCCTCGGCCTCGGCGGCGCGGCCCTCTGCTCGGCGGCGGCCTCGATCCTCGGCTCCAGCGCCGTCGGCAAGTTCGGCGGCTGGCTCGGCATCCCGCGCGAGGGCGCGGGCGGCGCCCTGCTGAGGTCCGGGGCCTTCGCGGTCGGCGTGGTGGCCGCCTTCCTGCTCCTGCTGTACCTGTTGACCCTGCTGCCCGGGGTGGAGCCGTCGCGCGGCCGTCTGATCCAGGCCGCCCTCATCGGCGCCGCCGGCTTCGAACTGCTGAAACTGCTGCTGAGCGGCTACATGCGGGAGGTCGCCGCGAAGAGCATGTACGGGGCCTTCGGCGTGCCGATCGCCCTGCTGCTCTGGATCAACTTCACGGCGAAGCTGCTGCTGTTCTGCGCCGCCTGGACGGCGACCCGCGACGACGCGGACGGCGACGGCGCGGAAGACCCGCAGGACCCTCAGGACCCGCAGGCCTCGAAGGAGACCCCGGAGCGGGCCCCGGACGAGGGCGGCGGCGCGGGCCCCTCCGCGGGGCCCGCGCGCACCGCCTGACCCGCCGCCGCGCCGGCCCCGCGGGGGTGGCGTCAGCTCTGCGCGGTGTCCTCGCCCGTCCCGGAGCCCTCGGTCACGCCCGCCTTCTCGCGCATCTTGCGCAGCAGCTCCGCCTTCTGGTCGGCCGCACCCTGGCGGTCGAGGTTGCGGTGCGGGCCGTTGTTCTGCCGTTCGGCGCGCGACTGCCGCTTGCGCTGGCCGCCGCCCTGGCCCACGGGGTTGTTGATGTTCTTGCTGACGGTCACGGGTTCTCCCGGTCGTGATGTGAAGTGCTCTGCGGATTCATCGGTGGGGGACGGGCGGCGACGTCGAAGGACGCCGGCCGAGGCCCGTCACGCGCTCACTCGTGGATCGGCGTCTGGAAGAGCATGACAAAGACGTTACCCGGTTCCGTCGGCCCCGCTCACCACCCCTTTCCCCGCACGGGCGCCCGCCGCCCACCCGGGGCAGGCCCGGAGGGGCGTCACCGGGCCGCCGCGGGCTCACCGACGCCGCGGGCTCATCCCGCCCGCGCCCGCCGGCAGGGGACGACCGTCAGACCAGGTCCTCGTCGCCCCGGCGACCGCGGCGCGGCCACCGCCGGTTGACCGCGAACGCCCCGCCCGCCAGCACGGCCAGCGCCCCGCCCGCGATGCCGAGCGCGGTCCCGACGCCGCTGCTGCCGGAGTCGTCGCCGCCCGCCGACGTCTCCTTCTCGTGCGTCTGGGCGGGGGCGCCGTGCGACTTGGTGTCCGCGCTCTTGGGCGGCACCAGCTCACCGACCGGCTTCACCTTCCCGGCGGCCGAGAAACCCCAGTCGAAGAGCGCGGCGGTCTCCTCGTACACCGAGTTGGCCCCGTCCGAGCCCGGGTTCATCACCGTGACCAGCAGCTTCTTGTTGCCCTGCTGGGCCGCGCCGGTGAAGGTCGAGCCGGCCATGCTGGTGTTGCCGTTCTTGACCCCGGCGATGCCCTTGTAGGGGGAGAGCCCGTACGCACCCGTCATCAGCCGGTTGGTGTTCTGGATCTCGAAGTAGTCGCGGGGCTTGCCCGCCTCCTGGAGGCCCGGGAACTTCGCGCTCGCCGTGCCGCAGTACTCCCGGAAGTCGGCCTTCTGCAGCCCGGAGCGGGCGATCAGGGTGAGGTCGTACGCGCTGGAGACCTGCCCCGGCGCGTCGTACCCGTCCGGGGACACCACGTGCGTGTCGAGGGCCTGGAGCTCCTCCGCGTGCGCCTGCATGTCCTTGACGGACTTCTCGATGCCGCCGTTCATGGCCGAAAGCACATGCACGGCGTCGTTGCCCGAACGGAGGAACACGCCGAGCCACAGGTCGTGGACGGTGTACTCGTGGTCCTCCTTCACCCCGACCAGGCTGCTCCCCGCGCCGACCCCGTCCATCTCCTGCTCGGTGACCTTGTGCACCCGGTCCTTGGGCAGGCTCGGCAGCACGGTGTCCGCGAACAGCATCTTCATGGTGGAGGCCGGGGGAAGTCGCCAGTGCGCGTTGTGTGCCGCCAGTACGGCGCCCGTCTCCGCGTCCGCGACGATCCACGACCGCCCCGTGAGGTTGGTGGGCAGCGCGGGCGCGCCCGGCAGCAGGTTCACCTGGGTGCCCGGTTGGCCGAGCGTCGTGCCGCCGACGGTGGACATCGACGCCGGCGGGCCGCCGTCCATCGGAGGGCGGCCCTTCCCGTCGGCGGGCGGGGCCGGTGCGGCGTGCGCGGGGGCGGTGAACATCGCGGGGACCAGCAGCGCGGCGGACAGGACCGTCAGCGCGGTCTTCTTGGCATACACGCAGGTGAAAGTACATCCCGATGGGCTGTGCACCGTCGCTGACCGGCCAACCCGCCGGAACCACCGCCGGTCTAGCCCACCCTGGCGCGTCCCTCCCGGGGACGAATCCGATACTGGGGACATGAAACTCAGCCGCACCGCCTCCTGGTTCCTGCTCGCCTTCGGAGTGTGGAGCTGGATCATCTGGGTGTCCTTCGTCCGGAACCTGTGGAAGAACGGCAGCGGTCTGGCCTTCGACACCGCCGGTGACCCTACGACCTACTTCTGGGTCCACTGTGGACTGGCGGTGGCGTCCTTTCTCCTGGGGACGGCCGTTGGTGTGATCGGGTTGCGTTCCCTGCGCGCGCTGCGGCGTGAATCACGATGACCGTAATCGTGGTCGCGCTCGTCGCGCTCGCCGTACTGGGCCTGTTGGCCCTGGTCCACCGCTGGCTGTGGGTCCGCCTCGTCCGTGACACCACCCGGTCGGGTGGTGTCGCACGCCGGACGGGGACCGCCCTGGCCTTCGCCCTGCCGCTCGCGGCCGTCGCGGCCCTGGTCGCCGGGCGCGCCGGGGTGCCGTTCCCGCTCCAGCAGGCGGTGGCGTGGCCGGGGTTCATGTGGCTGGCCGTGCTGCTGTACCTGAGCTTGGCGATGCTCGTCGGGGAAGTGGTCCGGGCCGTCTGGCTCCGCCGGGTCACGCCGCCGGCCGCGCGGGTCCCCGTCCCGGTCTCCGCCCCGGCTTCCGTCCAGGCCTCCGCGCCGGCTTCCGCTCCCGTGGATCCGGCGGCGGAGCCCGACCCGTCCGCCCCGGCGGACCGGGCGCCGGGCGCCGACCCCGCCGCCGAACCCGCGCCCGCCCGCGAGTCCTCCTTCGACGCCGCCGTCCTCACCCGGCGCCGGTTCGTCGCGCGGACCGTCGGCGGGGCGGCGGCCGCGGCCGCTCTCGCGACGGTCGGGTACGGGACGTACGGGGTGCTGCGCGGCCCGCGCGTGAAGCGGGTGCGCGTGCCGCTCGCCAAGCTGCCCCGCGCCGCGCACGGCTTCCGGATCGCCGTCGTCAGCGACGTCCACCTCGGGCCGATCCTCGGCGCCGCCCACACCCGGCGCGTCGTCGACGCCGTCAACGGCACCCAGCCCGATCTGATCGCCGTCGTCGGCGACCTGGTCGACGGGAGCGTGCCCGACCTGGGGCGGGCCGCCGAACCGCTGAGCGGCCTCCGGGCCCGGCACGGATCGTTCTTCGTCACCGGCAACCACGAGTACTTCTCGGGCGCCGAGCAGTGGGTCGACCACGTCCGGGAACTGGGGATGCAGCCCTTGGAGAACGCGCGTCGCGCCCTGCCGTACTTCGACCTGGCCGGCGTCAACGACGTCGCGGGCGAGAGCGAGGGCCACGGCCCCGACTTCCGGGCGGCCCTCGGTGACCGCGACCGGTCCCGGACCGCCGTCCTCCTCGCGCACCAGCCGATCGTCATCCACGACGCCGTCCGGCACGGGGTCGACCTCCAACTGTCCGGGCACACCCACGGCGGTCAGCTCTGGCCCGGCAATTACCTCGCCGAGCTCGCCAACCCGACCGTCGCCGGCCTGGAACGGTACGGCGACACACAGCTGTACGTGTCCCGCGGCGCGGGCGCCTGGGGGCCGCCTGTTCGAGTCGGCGCGCCGTCCGACATCACCGTGGTCGAACTCGCCTCATATCAGGCCTGACCAGGCATAACAGGCCTTCCCGCAGCCGATCTTCCATGATTGGGTGACCGATAGTCGGATACGGGGTTCGAATATCGGGGTGCAGGGGATGCGGTCTGTCCGCTCGAAGGTGATCGCGGCCGTGCTGGTCCTCGCGGCGGGCGGCGGTGTCGCCGCCTGGCAGCTGCTCCCCGCCGAGGGCAACGGGCGGGGCACCGCCATCCGGGTCGGGACGAGCGACGTCGTCTCCGACCTGGACCCCGCCGGTGCCTACGACGCCGGTTCCTGGGCCCTGTTCGGCAACGTCTACCAGTCGCTGCTGACCGTCAAGCCGGGCTCGGAGGCCCCCGTCCCGGACGCGGCCTCCGCATGCCGGTTCCTCGGCGGCAAGCTGACCACGTACCAGTGCGAACTGCGCCCGGACGCGAAGTTCTCGGGCGGCCGCGCGATCACGGCGGAGGACGTCAAGCACTCCTTCGACCGGATCAAGAAGATCAACTCCGCGCAGGGTCCGGCACCGCTCTTCAACACCCTGGAGTCGGTCAAGGCCGAGGGGCGGACGGTCACCTTCAACCTCTCCGGTCGCGACGCCACGTTCCCCTTCAAGATCGCCACGGGTGCCGCGTCGATCGTCGACCGGGACAAGTACCCGGCCGGGGCGCTGCGCCACGACGGCAAGGTGGACGGCTCGGGCCCGTACGTGCTCGGTGCGTACAAGGCCGGCGAGAGCGCCGAACTGAAGCCGAACCCGACCTACACGGGCCAGGCGAAACCTGCCCGCACGCCCGTCACGGTGAAGTACTTCGCGGACTCCGCCGGGCTCGACCGGGCGTGGCGCGACCACCAGGTCGAGGTCGCCCACCGGGACATGCCGCCCGAGGTGCTCGCGGCCCTGAACCCGGGCCTGGAGGACACCCGGTACCAGGCCTCCGGGGGCACCGAGACCCGCAACCTCGTCTTCAACGTCCGCCCCGGCTCCACCGCGGCGAAGCCGGCCGTGCGGCGGGCCGTGGCGGCGGTCCTCGACCGCTCGCAGTTGGCGAGCGAGGTCCACCGCGGCACGGTGACCCCGCTCTACTCCCTGGTCCCGGCCGGTGTCGCGTCGCACAGCACGCCGTTCTTCGACACCTGGCCGGCGCCGAACACGGCGACGGCCAGGAAGCTCCTCAAGGCGGCGGGCGTCGCCACCCCCGTCCCGATCAGCCTGGGTGCCAACGAGCGCGGCGCGAACCTCGCGGAGGCCGACGCGATTGCCAAGCAGCTCACGGCGACCGGTCTCTTCCGGGTGGACGTCAAGGCGGTCGCCAAGTGGGAGGACTTCCAGAAGCAGTACGCGGCCGGCGACTTCGACGCCTACACCGTCGGTTGGATCGCCGACTTCCCCGACGCGGACAACTTCCTCGCCCCCCTCGTCGGCGCCGGGTCCACGATGAACAACGGCTTCTCCGACAAGGCCGTGGACGCGCTGATCACCCGTACGCAGGCGCACTCCGACCGGGGCGAGGCGGCGGACGACTTCCGCGCGCTCCAGCGGATCGTCGCGCAGCAGGTCCCGATGGTGCCGATCTGGCAGAAGAAGGACTACGTGATGTCCCGCGAGGCCGTCACCGGTGCGCAGTACCTCTCCGACGGCACCGGCGTCTGGCGCCTGTGGGACCTCGACTGGCTGTAGCGCCGCGGCCCGGGGGCGACGCCCCCGAAACGGCGTCGGACCCCTACCCCTTGCCGGGGTCGGGGTCCGAGGCGCGCTTGCGGGACACCGCCGTCTGGGCCATGCCGGGCAGGAAGTCCGCGAACAGCTCGTGCACCTCCCGCACCAGCGGCCGCAGCACCCGGAACCGCGCCAGGATGATGCCGCGCGTCGTCAACTGCGCGCCGCGCTCGGCGAGCCGGCGGGTCTTCTCGCTGTCCGGCGAGCGGTCGAAGACCCAGTACAGGACCAGCCCCATCTGCGAGAGCCACATCAGCTCCGGCAGCACGTCGGCCAGTTCGTCCGGCACCTTCGTCTTCGCGCCCGCCAGCACCTCGCGGTGCATGTCGATCGCGGCCTTGCGCGCCGGTTCCGATTCGGGCGAGAAGGGGCTGAGGGGGCTCTCCGGGTCGGCCGCGTTCTTGAAGAACTGCGAAGCGAACTCGTGGTACGGCGCGGCGATGTCCAGCCAGCTCGTCAGTACGCCCGCGAGCCGCTTCTGCAAGTCGCTCTCGTTGTCCAGGATGGGCCGGACCGCCGCCTGGTGCGCGGCGCCGATCCGGTCGTAGAACCCCTGGACCAGGTGTTCCTTCGAGGCGAAGTAGTAGTACGCGTTGCCGACCGAGACCCCTGCCTCCTTGGCGATGACCCGCATGGTCGTCTTGTCGAAGCCGCGCTCCTGGAAGAGCCGGAGCGCGGTTTCGAGGATGAGCGTGCGGGTTTGCTCGCTCTTGGGAGCCTTCTGATCAGTCACGGTGTCCGACCTTATCGGGGTACGGCGCATCGTTCGTCACAGGCCGCATCCCCGGGCTCCGCTTCGCCGTTGGTACGGACCGCGGATCGCCAGGCGGACGCGGTGTGCATCGCCGCCCGGGCGAAGGGCCGGCCGGCCGGGGTGGCCAGCCAGTTCGCCTTGGGCCGGTGCTCCGCCAGGGCCCACAGGCACACGATGAGGGCGTCGGTGTCGGTCCACACCTGGCCCCGGTCGCCGATCACGGTGATCCGGCGGAGCGTCTCCTCGTGGTCGAGGCCGGGGAAGAGGCGACGGGCCTCGTAGGACCCGGCCGGGACCAGCCACAGGGGCGTGAGCCACCGCTGCCCCAGCAGCCAGTGCCGGATGTGGACGCAGAGCGGACAACCGGCGTCGTACAGCACCGTCAGGTGCCTGGTCGGTGCGGTCGTGTCGGTCATCGGGATCAGGCCCGGGCGGGCGCGGTCCAGCCCTGGGGGGCGACGGGCGGGGTCTGCTGACGCTCCATGATGCCCCGGCGGCGCATCTTGTTGAGGACCCACACGTTGCCCAGGTGCATCACGCCGAGGACGAGCAGGACCACGCCGAGCTTCACCGACAGGGCCTCGAAGAGCCCGCGCGCCTCGCTGATGGTCTCGGCCGAGCGGAGGTAGAGCGTCACGAAACCGATGTTCACGAGGTAGAAGCCGACCACCAGGAGGTGGTTCACGGCGTCCGCGAGCTTCTCGTTGCCCTGGAGGACGTCGGCGATGAAGACCCGGCCGTTGCGGGTGAGCGTGCGGGCGACCCAGATGGTGAGCCCGATGCTGATGACCAGGTAGATGACGTACGCGACCACGGTGAGGTCCATTGCCCTCAGCCCCCTTGAACGTGTTCAACTGCTGACGTCCACGACTGTAGACCCATTTTTGAACAGGTTCAAGCCTTCCGTTCGGGCCCGCGCCCGCCCTCCGTCAGAACCGGAGCGCCGCCCACCCCAACAGCAGCGCCGCCGTCTCCTCGGGACGCTCCAGCGACGGCAGATGACCCGCCCAGGGCAGCTCCACGTGCTCGGCGTTCGGGACCAGGGACGGCAGTTCGGCGGGGAAGTCGCGGAAGTCGGGGATGTCGTGGGCGCCGCCCACGGCGAGGACGGGGGTCTCGATGCCGGCGAGATCGACGGGCGGCTCGGGGAGTTCGAGTTCCCCGTCGGCGGACAGCCCGGCACGGAAGATGGCCAGTTGCATCTCCCGCACCAGGGCGTGCGCCGCCCCGTCGGCGTCCGGCCCGAGCCACTGGCGGGCGTTCAGCTCGGCCGCGCCCGCCAGGTCCCCGGCCTCCAACAGGGCCGCCTCGGCGGCGTTGAAGGCCGTCAGGGCCGCTCCCCGCCGGTGCGCCGGCCGGGCCGGACAGAGCAGGGCCAGGGCGCGGACCCGCTCGGGCGCGTGCGCGGCGAGGCGCAGGGCGACCCGGCCGCCGTACGAGGAGCCGACGAAGGCGGCCCGCCGGATGCCGAGCGCGTCCAACAGGGCGAGCACGTCGCCGTCGTCGCTGTACGGGGCCGTCGCGGCGGGGGACTCGCCACAGGTGCGGAAGTCGGGCCGGACCACCCGGAACCCGGCCTCGACCAGGGGGGCCCACTGCCCGTCCCACATGCGTCGGTCACAGACGGAGGAGTGCAACAACACCAAGGCCGGCCCGTCTTGGGGCCCGGCCACATCATGAGCGAGGATCATGGACCGATCCTCGCGCCCCGCCCGCCACGTCACCACCGGATATCGGGCGCCGGGAGGGCGGTCGGCCCGGGGCGTGGGGCCCCGGGCGTCGCGTCACATGCTGAGCGAGCGCGCGTAGTTGAGCTGGCCCATGACCCACTGGAAGGTGTACGCGTCCGTCGCCGGGATCATCGTGGAGTGGTGGCGGCCGCCACTGGTGACGGTGACCTGGACGTAGCCCGTGGTCACCTTCTCCTTCATCAGCAGGAACAGCAGGCCGACCAGGCAGAACAACGCGAAGCAGATCGCCAGCACGATCGCGTGCGTCGGGATCTTCTCCTCGGTGCGGGACATGTCCATGGCGTTCCACACCGCGCCCCTGAGCGGCATCGTGCCCGCCGGCGTGATGATCTGGTCGCCGGAGACGGTGATGTCGCCGAGGGAGAGGGTCCCCCCGCCCTGACCGTGGCCGGGGGCGCCCATCGGCATTCCGCCCCCGAGGGTGGGCTGGTAGGCCGAGTAGGGCTGCGGGTAGCCGTAACCGGGGTTCCCGGGGCCCCACCTGTAGTCGTCCTGCGGGCCCTCGGCGCCCGGGTCACCGGAGTACGGGTTCGGCTGCTGCTCGCTCATGCGCACGATCCTTCCACAGCACGTCGGCGGCCCGCGCCCCCCGGTCGCGAAACGGTCCGGGAAACGCCGCGGGCCCGCACCCCCGTAAAGGAAGGTGCGGGCCCGCGGCGACAGGCGTCGGATCAGAAGCGGCGCGTGATCAGGGCACGCTTGACTTCCTGGATCGCCTTCGTGACCTCGATGCCACGCGGGCACGCGTCGGTGCAGTTGAACGTCGTGCGGCAACGCCACACGCCGTCCTTGTCGTTCAGGATCTCCAGCCGCTGCTCACCGGCCTCGTCGCGCGAGTCGAAGATGAAGCGGTGCGCGTTGACGATCGCCGCCGGGCCGAAGTACTGGCCGTCGTTCCAGAACACCGGGCACGAGGACGTGCACGCGGCGCACAGGATGCACTTGGTGGTGTCGTCGAAACGCTCGCGGTCCTCGGCGGACTGCAGGCGCTCGCGCGTCGGCTCGTTGCCCTTGGTGACCAGGAACGGCATGACGTCCCGGTACGCCTGGAAGAAGGGCTCCATGTCGACGATGAGGTCCTTCATCACCGTGAGGCCCTTGATGGCCTCGACCGTGATGGGCTTCTCCGGGTTGATGTCCTTGATCAGCGTCTTGCAGGCGAGCCTGTTCTTGCCGTTGATCCGCATCGCGTCGGAGCCGCAGATGCCGTGCGCGCACGAGCGACGGAAGGTCAGCGTGCCGTCGAGGTCCCACTTGATCTTGTGGAGACCGTCGAGCACGCGCTCCTTCGGGTCGATCTCGATCTGGAAGTCCTGCCACTGAGACTCGTCCGAGATCTCGGGGTTGAAGCGGCGGATCCGGAAGGTGACCGTGATGAACGGCGAGGCGGCGGCCGCCGCCTCCATCTCGTCCGTCTTGGACAGGGTGGGGGTGGCCATCAGTACTTACGCTCCATCGGCTGGTAGCGGGTGACGACGACGGGCTTGTAGTCGAGACGGATCGAGTCCGTGCCGTTGTCGTCGACCTCGCGGTACGCCATGGTGTGGCGCATGAAGTTGACGTCGTCGCGGTTCGGGTAGTCCTCGCGGTAGTGACCGCCGCGGGACTCCTTGCGCGCGAGCGCGGACACGGCCATGACCTCGGCCAGGTCGAGCAGGTTGCCCAGCTCGATGGCCTCCAGCAGGTCCGTGTTGAAGCGCTTGCCCTTGTCCTGCACGGACACGTTCTTGTAGCGCTCGCGCAGCTCGGCGATCTTGTCGACCGCGGTCTTGATGGTCTGTTCCGTGCGGAACACCATCACGCAGGCGTCCATCGTCTCCTGGAGCTCCAGACGCAGCTCGGCGACCCGCTCGTGGCCCGTGGAGTTGCGCAGGTGCTCGACCAGCTCGACGACCTGCTGCGCCGGGTTCTCCGGCAGCTCGACGTAGTCGTGCGCGTGGGCGTACGCGGCGGCCGCGATGCCCGAGCGCTTGCCGAACACGTTGATGTCCAGCAGCGAGTTGGTGCCCAGACGGTTCGCGCCGTGCACGGAGACGCAGGCGACCTCGCCGGCCGCGTACAGGCCCGGCACGACGGTGGTGTTGTCGGCCAGCACCTCACCCTCGACGTTGGTCGGGATGCCGCCCATGGCGTAGTGCGCGGTGGGCTGGATCGGGATCGGGTCCGTGTACGGCTCGATGCCCAGGTAGGTGCGCGCGAACTCCGTGATGTCCGGGAGCTTCGCGTCGAGCTGCTCCGGCGGGAGGTGCGTGAGGTCCAGGTACACGTGGTCCCCGGCGGGACCGCAACCGCGGCCCTCGCGGATCTCCGTGTAGATGGAGCGCGAGACGACGTCACGGGACGCGAGGTCCTTCATGACCGGCGCGTACTTCTCCATGAAGCGCTCGCCGTCCTTGTTGCGGAGGATGCCGCCCTCACCGCGGGCGCCCTCCGTCAGCAGGATGCCCATGCGCCAGATGCCCGTCGGGTGGAACTGGAAGAACTCCATGTCCTCCAGCGGAAGGCCCCGGCGGTAGCAGGCCGCCTGGCCGTCACCCGTGAGGGTGTGCGCGTTGGAGGTCACCTTGAAGAACTTGCCGGTGCCGCCGGAGGCGTAGATGACGGACTTCGCCTGGAACACGTGGATCTCGCCGGTGGCGAGCTCGTACGCGACCACGCCGGCCGACTTCTTGACGCCGTCCTCCTCGACCAGGAGCTGGTCCAGGACGTAGAACTCGTTGAAGAACTCCACGCCCTCCTTGACGCAGTTCTGGTAGAGCGTCTGGAGGATCATGTGACCGGTGCGGTCCGCGGCGTAGCAGGACCGGCGGACCGGCGCCTCGCCGTGGTTGCGCGAGTGGCCGCCGAAGCGACGCTGGTCGATGGTGCCGTCCGGGGTGCGGTTGAACGGCAGGCCCATCTTCTCCAGGTCGAGGACCGCGTCGATGGCCTCCTTCGCCAGGATCTCGGCGGCGTCCTGGTCGACCAGGTAGTCACCGCCCTTGACCGTGTCGAAGGTGTGCCACTCCCAGTTGTCGTCCTCCACGTTGGCCAGCGCGGCGGCCATGCCGCCCTGCGCGGCGCCCGTGTGGGAGCGGGTGGGGTAAAGCTTCGTCAGCACGGCCGTGCGGCTGCGCTTCGTCGACTCGATGGCGGCGCGCATGCCCGCACCACCTGCGCCGACGATGACGGTGTCGTACTTGTGGATCTTCATTGGTTTCGCCTCAGCCCCGTTGCCTAGCGGATGTTCGGGTCGAAGGTGAAGATCACCAGCGTGCCCAGAAGAATGGTGAACACCGTGGCGGTGTAGAGCAGGCCCTTCAGCCACAGCCGCGTGTTGGCGCGCTCCGCGTAGTCGTTGATGACCGTGCGCAGGCCGTTGGAGCCGTGCAGCATGGCCAGCCACAGCATCAGCAGGTCCCAGACCTGCCAGAACGGGGACGCCCAGCGGCCCGCCACGAAGGCGAAGCCGATCTTGGAGACGCCGCCGTCCAGCACCAGCTGGATGAGCAGGTGGCCGATGACGAGCACGACCAGGACGATGCCCGAGAGGCGCATGAAGAGCCACGCGACCATCTCGAAGTTGCCGCGGGTCGAGCGCGGCGTCCTGCCGGTGCGCTTGCGCGGGGCCTCGATGTACGGCGCCGGGTTCTCGACGTCGTAGAGGGAGACTCCCTCGACGTCGCCGATGGCCGTCTTGGTCATGTTGGGAGAAGTGTCAGAAGACATGCGTGTCACTTCCCGAACAGTTCGAGGTAGGCGTGACCCAGGACGGGGTACAGGGCCCCGGCCATCAGGACGAGCCAGATGACCACGACGGACCAGAGCATCTGCTTCTGGTAGCGCGGGCCCTTGGCCCAGAAGTCCACGGCGATCACGCGGAGACCGTTGAGCGCGTGGAACAGGATTGCGGCGACGAGGCCGTACTCCAGCAGCGCGACGATCGGAGTCTTGTAGGTAGCCACGACATCGTCGTACGCCTCGGGGGAGACGCGGACGAGAGCGGTGTCGAGGACGTGTACGAACAGGAAGAAGAAGATGAGGACGCCGGTGACTCGATGAGCCACCCAGGACCACATTCCTTCCCGGCCGCGGTACAACGTTCCAGCCGGCACGGAAAACCCTCCGGAAGCGGGGCGGGGGCCAGCCGGCTTCTTTGTCGGTCGGGCCCGGCCGGGTACGGTCCTCCGGCCCCGGACATCGTAGCGACGCTTTGTCGGTTCCCTTGCGCCGGGTCCATCGGTGTGATCAAACAGGCACGGACGGACTATCCCACAGGGGCGAATAGCCCGAAATCAGCCGCAGACAGCCCATCGGACGAGGTCAGTCGGTCCAAGAGGGCGGGCAGTCGGTCCAACAGACCGGCGAGTCGGGCCTGGGAGAGTCGGCGCAGCTCGTCGGCGGAGATCGAGCGTTCCTCGTCCACCTCGTGAGCCATCCTGCGGCGGATCGCGGCCAACAGCTGGTCCGCCTGCTCCTCCGGGGGGTGCCCGTCCAGGCAGATCACGAAGGCGTGCCCGAAGGTTCGTTCGTACTCCGCCCGGGCCGCGTCGAGGGCGAGCCGGGCGGCGTACGAGGCCCCGTGTCCGAGTTCCGCCGAGGCCTCGCCGGCCAGGGCCTCCGTCAGATCGGCCTGGGAGAGGTCGTACGAGGCCTCGTCGGCCGCCGCCAACAGCGACGCGATGTCCGGATACGGTCGGTGCGCGGTCATCCGGTGTGCCCAGCGTCGGCTGCCGCAGCAGAACGACAGGGCCGCGTGGGCCGCGTCGGGCGAGAGGGCGTTGAACCGCGTCAGCCCGGATCCGCGGGAAGGGTCGGAGCCGCCACGAACCTGTGCCGGAAGGTGGCTGGACAGCGGGGGGCTCCTCGGGGCGCGGCGTGGGTGTGTCGCCACGCTAGCGACGCAGGGCAGGGTGTGTCGTACCCATTCGGGGATTTCACCCGTAAGTGAGCCGAAAGGATGACGTCTGGCGTGTATGACCAGCCCGAAGAGGGGAAGGCGACCGAGGCCGCCACCCCCCACAGGAGAGGCCCCGGTCGCCGTCCGACACGGACTCGTGCGACAAGCCCGTATCCCTGTCAGCGCCTCGGATGCGTTTTGTGTCACACCCCGCTCCGCACAGGCTTGGTCGCCGGCTGTAGAACTCGTGGACGAGAGGTACTTGAAAGCCGTAACGTGCGGATTTGCGCCACACGTACAGGACAGTGAACGGGTTGGGGACTTTGCTGGGGGACGACGCGGAGCTGACCGCCGCGGTGCTCGCGGCACAGGACGGCGACGAGAACGCGTTCCGTGCTGTGTACCGCGCCGCGCACCCACGCCTGCTCGGATACGTACGCACGCTCGTCGGTGACGGCGACGCGGAAGACGTCACCTCCGAGGCCTGGCTGCAGATCGCCCGCGACCTCGCCTCCTTCACCGGCGACGCCGACCGCTTCCGCGGCTGGGCCGCCCGCATCGCCCGCAACCGGGCCCTCGACCACATCCGCATGCGCGGACGGCGTCCCGCCATCGGCGGCGACGAGAGCGAACTGACCGGACACGCCGCGGACTGCGACACCGCGGGCGCGGCCATGGAGTCCCTCTCCACCGGCCTCACCATGGCGCTCATAGCCCAGCTCCCGCAGGACCAGGCCGAGGCCGTCGTCCTGCGCGTGGTCGTGGGCCTGGACGCCAAGAGCGCCGCCGAGACCCTCGGCAAGCGCCCGGGCGCGGTGCGCACCGCCGCGCACCGGGGCCTGAAGAAGCTCGCCGAACTGCTGGGCGCCGAGGCCGGCGTCGATCCCGACGCCCTCGTGCTGTCCGATCCGGACGCGGGGACCGCCCTCCACTTCGGTCATAATGCCGAAGGCCAGGCCAGGGGCGGTTCAGGCGTACGAGATCTCGACGCGGTCCCGGCGCAGCGCGGCCGCGGCGGGGGCCTCGTGGAACAAACCGGTGTGACGCATTCACGTTGGCGGACGCAGAAGGACATGTGATGGCCGACGAGCGCGACAGGTGGCTGGACAGAGCCGCGGCGGACAGACTGCTGCGCGGAGAACCACCGCTGGGTCCCGACGCCGACCCGCGCGACCGGGCCGCCGCGGCCCGACTGCGCACGGCGCTCGACGCGCTGACCCCACCCATGGCCCCCGGGCGGGAACTGCCCGGCGAGGCCGCCGCACTGGCCGCGTTCCGCAAGGCCCACGGCGTCGCCCGGCCCGGGACGAGCCCGACGGAGCGCGCCGACGCCGACCCGACGGCCGAACGTGACGTCCTGGTGGACCTGGTTCCCGCGCCGCCCGTGCGCGTCCGCGTACCCGCGCCGCGACGACGCGCCGCGCCCGTGCGACTGGGGTTGGCGGCAGCCCTGGCGAGCGTCGCCGTCGGCGGGCTGGCGGCCACCGTGGGCACCGGGCTGCTGGACCGGCCCGCGCACGAGGCAGCGGGTCCGCTGCCCAGCGTCTCGGTCGGCGTCGACTCGGACCCCACGGCGTCCGGTGACCTCGTGGGCCCGTCGCCCACCGCCCCGCAGCCGCGTCCCACCACCCCGATGCGGGACGGCGGCGGGGCCACCGCCGGCTCCCCGGGGGTCTCGGCGACCCCGGACGGCGGGTCCCGCATGACGCCCGAGACCGTGGGGGGACCGACCGCGGGCCCCATCGCCACGAGCTCCGGACCCGTCGGCACGGACGACACCGCGCAGGAGCGGCCCGACGAGAAGGGCTTCGGCAACTCCACTCCCGCCGGCGGCGGCAAGGACCGCGAGCGCGAGAGCAGGGTGCGGGCGGCCAGGGACCTGTGCGAGGAGTACCGCATGGGCCACATCGTCGGCGAGCGGCGCGACCACCTGATCCGTCTCGCCAAGAACCGGGCCAACATCGCGCGTTTCTGCGAGGCCCTCCTGGACGGCCCCGAAGGCACCAAGAGCGGTCCCGGAAGCAACGACGGGAGCACCGTTCCGCAGTCGCCCACCCTGAACCCGGGTGGCGCGCTCGGCTTCCGCACGAAGAGCTGAACCGTCGCTGTAACACTTTTCGAATCGCCGGCGCAGTACATATCGAGCCGACTGGTCATCGGCCGCGCATGAGCCGGGGTTCCCCCCGTACCCCTGGGCTCTGCGCAACCGGCGCGGGCGGGGCACGTTCCCCCGGCCCTGCCCGCGCCCTTTACCTCCGGACCCCGACACTCGCCTCCGGACCCCGCCGCGCTCGCGGATCACCAGTAGACGACGACCTTGTCGCCCACCTTCACCTGGTCGAACAGCGCCGCCAGCTTCACCTTGTCCCGGACGTTCACGCATCCGTGCGAGGCGCCGGAGTACCCGCGGGCCGCGAAGTCCGACGAGTAGTGCACCGCCTGGCCCTGACTGAAGAACATCGAGTACGGCATCGGCGTGTGGTAGATCGTCGACGTCCAGTCCTTGGCCTTCCACTCGACCTTGAACTCGCCCTCGCGGGTCGGGGTGTTCTCCGACCCGAAGCGCACGTCGAACGACGAGACGATCTTGCCGTCGATCATCCAGGCGAGGGTCCGGCTCTCCTTGCTGATGCACATCACCCGGCCCTGCATGCACCGCGGGTCCGGCGTGTCGACCTCGATGGTGGTCGGCGGACGCAGCTCCGCCTCGGTCGGCTTCCGGCTGACCCCCTGGACGCTCTTCCAGGTCGCGTCGTCCACCGAACCGGTCGCGGGCAGGCCGTGACCCGACTGGAAGGTCTTCACCGCGGCGGTCGTCTTCGAACCGTAGAAGCCGGTGGGCGCCACCGACATCAGCTTGAGCTGCTTGAGCCGTGCCTGGAGCTCGCGGATCTGCTCGCTCTCGTCCCCGTTCGCCATGATCGGCTTGACGGCGGGCGACTGCGAGACGGAGGCCGACGGGGACTCCGACGCCGAGGACGAGGACGACGCCGACGGTGAGGCGCCGCCGGGCTTGTCGTCCGAGCCGGAAGGCGAGGCGGAAGGGGAAGGCGCCGCCGTGGACGCCGACGGAGCCGAGGAGGCGGAACCCTTGGATTCCGACTTCTGCGGTCCACAGGCGGTCGCGGCGAGCACGACGGCGGTGGCCAACCCGAGCGTGCGGATCATGACTCTCTGACGTGGCATTGTGGTCCCCCGATTTCAGCGTTGTGTAACTAGGTGATGTCTCAGGGCCAAGGAGAGTTGCGGTCGCTCGCGGGATGTTGCGCCATTGTGACCGGCGACCGTCACGGCGCGGACGACCCGGGCATCGGCCGGGGAAGGTTGTATCAGTCCCGGGCCGGTCGGTTCCACGAAGGACGGCGGCGCGTGGCGCGTACCGGACGGACGGGGAGGCCCTCCGGCGGGCGGCGGTGAAATGACTGTCGGACGTTCCGACCGGCGTGGGACACTCGCGGAATGCTGGGTGTCACCGATCTGCCGACGTATCTCGCGGGCCTTGTCCTGATCGTCCTCCTCCCCGGACCGAACTCGCTGTACGTGCTGTCCGTCGCGGCACGCAAGGGAGTCCGGGAGGGGTACAAGGCCGCCTGCGGCGTGTTCACCGGGGACACCGTCCTGATGGTGCTCACCGCCGCCGGCGCGGGCGCGCTGCTCCAGGCCAGCCCGGTGGTGTTCACGGTGGTGAAACTGCTCGGGGCCGGCTACCTGGCGTGGCTCGCCGTGGGCATGATGCGGGCCGCGTGGGGGATGTGGCGCGACCGGGCGCTGCGCCAGGAGGAGGCGCTGGCCGAACCCGCCGCGGCGGACGAGCGGCCCTACCGGCGGGCGCTGGTGGTCAGCCTGTTCAACCCCAAGGCCATCCTGTTCCTGCTGTCGTTCTTCGTGCAGTTCGTGGACCCCGGGTACGCCTACCCCGCCCTGTCCTTCCTGCTCCTCGGCACGCTGTCACAGCTCGCCAGCTTCCTGTACCTGTCCACCCTGATCTTCACCGGCACCCGACTGTCGGCGGCCTTCCGCCGCCGCAAGCGGCTGTCCGCCGGCGCGACCTCCGCCGCGGGCGTCCTCTTCCTCGGCTTCGCCGCCAAACTCGCCACGGGCTGACCGGCCGCGCGGGGGAGCCGGACCGGCCCCCCCGCCGGGCGTCAGCGCAGCCGGCGCAGCACCGGGAACCGGCGCAGCAGCCGACGGCCCGCCCGGCGCACGAGCCGGTTGCGCGGAAGGAACGACAGCCGCGCCGGGACCCCGCCCGGCAGGCCGAGCGCCGTCAGCCGGCGGCGCCTGAAGTACCGGGCGGTGTCCGCCGTCGGGTGCGCGGCCAGGAAGCGTTCCACGTCCGCCCGCCGCTCCGCGAGCACGCGCGGCTGCATCGTGAAGCCCACCGCCGCCACCAGGGCGGGCAGGTCGACGGCGCGCGGGGGCTCACCCGACCCCGCGAGGTCCGGCAGCAGCGCGTCCACCAGGACCAACGGGATCCGGTTGCTGTTCTCGTACGGGGTCAACCGCTCCAGCATGGCTCCCGTCCCGGTCCGGGCCACCGGGATCCCGTACAGCGTCGACGCCGTCAACAGGCCCGTCGAGAAGCAGCCCACCACCAGCGCCGGCCGCAGCCGCTCGTACAGGGTCTCCGCCAACACCGGCTCCGTGATCACCGTCAGCCGGGCCCCCAACCGCCGCGCCTCCTCCTCCGCCCGCCGCGAGTACGCCGCCGGCGCGCTCGGGTGCGGTTTGAAGACCAGCTCCCGATGGCCCCGGGCGTACGCGCCGCGCACCATCTCCACGTGCAGGTCCTCCTCCTCCGCCGCGGACAGCAGCTCCAGCGCGGCGAGGTACTGGCCCAACAGGACCGCCGGGGATTCACCGACGTGCGCCGGCGGCTCCCCGTACGAGGTCAGCTCCGCCAGCACCTTCAGGAAGTCCGCCGCGGGCACCGGTTCCGCCGGCACGCCGAACTCCGTCAGCAGCAACGGCTCCAAGCCCGGTACCAGGTCCAGGTGCAGGACCCGCCGCACCCGCATCCCGATCCGCGGGTCGAGCCGGACGCGGGTGGGGCCGTAACTCATCAGCCCGTCGGCGTACACGTCGACGGCCGCGCCCGGGAACACCTGGCACAGGCCCTGCGCCGGCGGCACCTGAAGGGACTCCACGACCAGTTCGACCCGGTCCTCCCCGAGCCCCCACGACGCCCTCAACTGCCGCTCCCACAAAGGGACGTCCTCGGTGCGCGGGGTCCAGGTGCCCGGATGCTGTGGCGCGATGAAGGCGTTCCAGTCGCGCACCTCGTCGAAGCGTCGGCGCAGCGCGTCGAACCCCGGCATCGCGGTGAGCCCGGGGGTGATCTCGGGGGTGACGGAGTGGTTGCTCGTCAGCAGGATCCGCCGGTCGGCGGGCGGGAAGACCCCCGCGTCGACGCCGGCCGCGAGCGTCGCCGCGCCGTACGGGGTGGAGGCGAGGAAGATCTGGGTGACGTTCACGCGGCGGCTCCCGCCGGGCCGCGGCGGCGCAGCCTGCGCAGCAGCGTCGAGCGCTCGTTGTCCATCGAGTCCAGGGCCTGCTCCAACACCGCGCGGGGCATGCGCGCGAGGGCTGCCGCGCTCATCGCGCGGAGTTTTCTGGCCACGGCCGGTTCGAACCTTTCGATGGATCCGATGTGGTGCGCGATGATGGCGCAATACGTGCGAACGGCTTTCGGTAGCAGTAGATCGGATTCCCGGTCGGCCGCCGCCTCCGAAAGGACTTGATCGAATGCGCGAATGAAATCGAGCTGACGCTCGTCGCCGATCTGGGTCAGTGAGGTGGAAATGCCCCGCCGATAGAAGACCCCCGGCAATCCGACCGGCGCGAAGGACCTCGCCTCCCGGTGCAGCCGCCAGATCCACGGCCGGTCCTCCGCCGTCCGCAGCCCGTCGGTGAAGTGCAGCAGACCCCGGTCCAGCAGCCGCCGGTGGTACATCCCCGCCCAGGCGAACGGATAGTCCACCGCCGTGGCCCGCCCGGCCGGCAGGATCCCGGCACGCGGATCGGCCACCACCCCCTGCGGCCCGTACGGGACGCGCTGCACACTGCGCGCCCGCCCCGTGACCTGAACATGGTCCGTACGGACGAAATCGCAGTTCAGGGCCTCGATGGCGGCCACCGTGCGGGCCAGGTGACCGGGCGCCAGCCAATCGTCCCCGTCGAGGAACGCGAGGTACTCGCCGCGCGCCGCGTCCAACCCGGTGTTGCGGGCGGTGGCCAGGCCGCCGTTCTCGTCCCGTCCGAGGAACACCGCGCCGGGCAGCTCGGCGGCGGCCCGTTCCAACAGTTCGGGCGTCCCGTCCGTCGACCGGTCGTCGACCAGCAGGAACTCGAAGTCCTCCCGAGCATTGAGTGCGAGGCTTTTCAGGGCATCCGGGGCGTATGTCTGCACGTTGAAGAACGGCACGACGACAGAGAGCTTCACCACCAGCGAGACATTAGGGCGCCGTCCGGCATTCACCGTGACCCGGGCGCGTATTCCATGTGAACGACGCGGGGCGGGCGCGTTAACCGGTCCGCTTTCGCATTCCGTCGACGGGTTGTTAACCAGCTGTTGTGCGCTCGTTGGGCCGATCACCGGAAATGCGGAATAGCTTCGGCCGGGTGCCAGCCAGTAGCAGTCGTGGCGATCGACGCATCGCCGTACTCGCAGATTCCGACACGCGGTGGAAATGGGGTGCCCTCACCGCGCGCCGCCTCGCACCCGACCACCTCCCCACCGGATACCTGCTGCGCGGCCGGGCCACCCCCACGGCGCGCCAACTCGGCGAGGTCGGCGTGCGGACGGCCGCGGGAACGGCCGACGGCCCCCCCGGACCGACCGAGGTGACCTGCGCCGAGTTCCTCGCGGAGATCGCCCCCGGACGCGACCGCCACGACGTGGTCGTCCTCGCCCTCGTCGGCGGCGCCGTCCAGGCCGTACTGCACGGGGCCCGCGCACTGTGGCCCGACCCGGCCGCCCGCCCCGTGTTCGTCACCGGCTACGTCGGGGTCGTCTACGAGAAACTCGCCGACGGTCTGCTGCTGCGGCACGGCGCCGACCTCGTCCTCGCCAACTCCCGTCACGACGCGGGCCGGTTCCGCGCCGTGTACGAAGGCGTGGGCGCCGATCCGGACGCCGTCACCGAGACCGCGCTGCCCTTCCTGGGCGGCGCCCCCCACGTGCCCGACACGGGCCGCGCCCGGACGGTCGTCTTCGCCGTCCAGCCCTCCGTGCCGGAGAGCCGCGCGGACCGGGCGTACCTCCTCGCGCGGGCCGCGGGGCACGCCCGACGCCACCCCGACCGACAGGTGTCGGTCAAACTCCGCAGCCGGCCCGGGGAGCACACCACGCACCTGGAGGAGCACCCCTACCAGCGCCTCGCCGACCGGCTGCCCGGGGGGATGCCCGCCAACTGCCGACTGGTGTACGGGAACATGGGCGAGGTACTGGACGACGCCGACCTGCTGGTCACGGTGTCCTCCACCGCCGCCCTGGAATCCCTGCACCGGGGCATCCCGACCGCCGTCCTGACCGACCTCGGCATCCGTGAGGCGCTCGGCAACCACCACTTCCTCGGCTCCGGCTGCCTGGCCTCCTGGGACCAACTGGACGAGGGACTGCTGCCGCGCGCGGACCCGGACTGGCTCGCCGACCAGGGCGTGGCCCCGATCGCCGGCCCGGGCGCCGCCGCACGGAACGCCGACACGGCCCCGACCGGATCCGCCGACCCCTTCGATGCCGCCCGCGCACGACTCGCCGACCTCCTGGGGAAGGCCCAACTCCCGCCCGTGGCCCCGTACTACACCCCGGTCACCGCCCCCGGATACCTCCCGGGCATCCTCGCCCGCCACCACCTCGCCCCCGACGGGACCCCGCTGCCCGGCGCCGTCCGACGGGACGCGGGGCGGTCCCCGGCCCGCCGCTGGCTCCGCGCGCACCTGCGCGAGGCCGCGCGGGGCGCCTACCGGCACGGCGTCCAACGGGTGGCCCCCGTGATCCGACGCCTGGGGGAGCTGTGAGCACCCGCCGCGCACCCCTGACCCGCGTCGCGGGTTCCGGGCCGAGGGTGCTCGCGGTGATCCCCGCCCGCGGCGGCTCCAAGGGCGTCCCCGGCAAGAACCTCGCCCTCGTCGGCGGAACCCCGCTCGTGGCACGGGCCGTACGCGCCTGCCTGGCCGCGCCGACCGTCACCGACGTGCTCGTCTCCACCGACTCCGAGGCCATCGCACGGGCGGCCCGGGCCGCCGGGGCCCACGCGGTGCGCCGCCCCGCCGCGCTCTCCGGGGACACCGCGAGCAGCGAGGCCGCCCTGTTGCACGCGCTGGACTCGTTCGAGGAACTCCACTCCGTCACCGTCGACGTGGTCCTCCTGGTCCAGTGCACGAGCCCCTTCCTCACCCACTCCGACGTCGAGTCCGTGGCCGCCGCCGTCGCCTCCGGCGCCGCGGACTCCGCCCTGACCGTGGCCCCCTTCCACGGCTTCCTCTGGCGGACGGACACCGACGGCTCGGGCCTCGGGGTCAACCACGAGACGACCCACCGCCCCCGCCGCCAGGACCGACCCCAGGACCTGCTGGAGACCGGCGCCGCCTACGCGATGGCCGCCGCCGGGTTCCGTACCGCCCGGCACCGCTTCTTCGGCCGCACCCTGCCCGTCGCCACCGACCCGGCGCGGGTGCTGGAGATCGACGACCCGCACGACCTGGCCCGGGCCCGCCTCGTCGCCCCGCTGTTCGAACCCGGACCCGAACCCGGACCCCGCCCCGAACCACACCC
>NZ_LGDE01000441.1 GCF_001279725.1 Streptomyces sp. WM4235
CGCCACGCCCGCCCAAGGCCCCGCCACACCCGCCCCGCCCCCCGGCCAGGGCACCGGCCCCGGCACCGGGGGCAACCTTCGGGCCCGCCTCACCACCTTCGTCGGCCGCGAGGGCGACATCCGCGTCATCGGCGCCGACCTGGCCCGGTCCCGCCTCGTCACCCTGCTCGGGCCCGGCGGCGCCGGCAAGACCCGGCTGTCACAGGAGGCCGCCGAGGCCCACGTTGCCGCCGGCCACCCCGACGGGCGGTGGCCCGACGGGGTGTGGCTCGTCGAACTGGCCCCCGTGGACGATCCCGAGGACGTCGCCGAAGCGGTCCTGGCCGCCCTCGGGGCCCGCCAGACCAAGCTGCGCGGCGCCGCCGCCGAGGAACTGCGCGCGCTGACCGAGCGGGGCGAGGACGACCCGCTCGCCCGACTCGTCGAACACTGCGGCCGGCGCGACCTCCTGCTGCTCCTCGACAACTGCGAGCACGTCATCGACGCCGCCGCCGTCCTCGCCGAACGGCTCCTCACGCACTGCCCCGGCGTCCAGATCCTCGCCACCAGCCGGGAACCCCTCGGCGTGCCGGGCGAATCGTTGCGCCCCGTGGAACCACTGCCCGACCCCGTCGCACTGCGGCTGCTCGCCGACCGCGGCGCCGCGGCCCGCCCCGACTTCCGCGTCGAGGACGACCCGGCCGCCTCCGCCGAGATCTGCCGCCGGCTCGACGGCATGCCCCTCGCCATCGAACTGGCCGCCGCCCGGCTGCGCCTGCTCACCCCCCGCCAGATCGCCGACCGGCTCGACGACCGGTTCCGCCTCCTCACCAGCGGCTCCCGCACCGTCCTGCCCCGCCAACAGACCCTGCGGGCGGTCGTCGACTGGTCCTGGGACCTCCTCGACGCACCCGAACGGGCCGTCCTGCGCCGACTCTCCGTCTTCGCCGGCGGCTGCGACCTCGCCGCCGCCGAGGCCGTCTGCGCCGGCCCCGACGCGGACGCGGTCGTCGACGCGCTCGGCTCCCTCGTGGACAAGTCCCTCGTCGTCGCGGCCCCCGGCCCCGACGGCGACATGCGCTACCGGCTCCTGGAGACCGTCGCCGAGTACGCCGCCGAGCGCCTTGCCGAGGTCGCCGAGGACCGCGCCGACACCGAAAGACGCCACCTCACCCACTACCGCGAACTCGCCCGCACCACCGAGCCCCTGCTGCGCGGCCACGGCCAGCGCGCGGCCGCCGAGCGACTCGCCACCGAATACGAGAACCTCCGTACCGCGCTGCGCCGCGCCGTCGCCGCCAAGGACGTCGGCGAGGTGCTCTGCCTGCTGCACTCCCTCGTCTGGTACTGGCACATGCACGACCTGCGCGTCGAGTCCCGCCACTGGTCCGACGCCGCCGTCGCCCTCGGTCCGGACCCCTTCGCCCCGCCGATCGTCCCCGCCGAACCGGTGTACGAGCGGGTCGTCGACTCGCCCCCGCCCTACACCGGTGAACTGCTCACCGAGGCCTGGCGCGGCGCCCGGATGATCCACCTCACCGCCCGCGACCAGAACAGCGGCAGCTGGAACGCCCCGGACGTCCGCCTCCAGGTCGAGGGCATGATCGCGGCCTACCGGCCCGGTCTGCCCCAGACCTGCCGGTTCCCCACCGCCCTGTGGATCTACGCCGTGATGATCGCCGGCGATCCGGAACTGCTCCGGCGCATCATCGACGAGACCGTCGAGACCACCCGCGCACTCGGCTACCGCTGGGAGCTGGGCTCCGCGCTCCAACTGCGCGCCAACGTCCGGGCGAACCGAGCCGCGTCGTTCGGCGACGCCGCCCGGGACGCCGAGGAGAGCCTCGCGGTCTTCCGCGAGCTCGGCGACGACTGGGGCTGCGCCGAGGCACTGTCCGCCCGCGCCGAAGCCCTGGAGAAACGCGGCGAGTACGCGTTGGCCGCCGCCGACTTCCGGGCCGCGATCGAGCACGCCGAGCGGCTCGGCGCCCCCGCCCAGGTCACGGTCCTGCGGGTACGGATGGCCGGCACCCTCGCCGAGGAGGGCCGGCTGGAGGAGGCGGAGGAGATCCTGACCGGGCTCCTCGCCGTCATCCGGCAGTACCGCAACGAGGCCATGCCGGCCGCCCGCATGTTCCTCGCCAACCTCTACGGCCGCACCGGCCGTCTCGTCGAGGCCCGCGCCGAACTCGACTCCCTGCGCGAGGAGTTCGCCTTCGGCGCGTACGCGATCTTCGACGGCTTCCTGCTCGGGATCCTGGCCTGGCTCGACAACAAGGAGGGCAGGCACGAGGAGGCGCTGACGCTCATCCGGGAGGCCACGACGACCCTCCAGGACCCGATGGCGCTGATGGTGGCCCCGCAACAGTCGGCCGTGCACCTGCTGATCGCGGCCGTGTCCCTCCTGGGGCTCGGCGCTCCGCGTGACGCCGCCCGGCTCCTCGGTGCCTACCGGGCCCTGGTGCCGGCCGGCCACTTCCCCGTCACCACCGAACGCGAGGACGCCGCCCTCGTCGAGGAGTCGGCGAGGGCGGCGCTGGGGGACACCGGGTACGAGGCGGCGTACGCCGAAGGCGGCGGCCTCACCCTGGAGCAAGCCACCGCCCTCGTCTGAACCGTCCGCCCGCGCGAGTCCTGTCGGAGCATCGCCCCGCGCCGGCCCGGCGGACCCCGCGGGTCAGGTCTTGTTGCGGAACTTGCGGACCGCGAGCGGCATGGTGATCGCGGTGATCGCGACCGACCAGATCAAGGTCATCATCACCGAGTGGCCGACCGGGCCGCCGTTCATCAGGCCGCGCGCCGCGTCGGCCAGGTTGGACAGCGGGTTGTAGTCCGTGAAGGCCTGCAACCACCCCGGCATGGTCGCCGGGGGC
The DNA here is from genome assembly GCF_001279725.1 of Streptomyces sp. WM4235. Classification (GTDB taxonomy): domain Bacteria; phylum Actinomycetota; class Actinomycetes; order Streptomycetales; family Streptomycetaceae; genus Streptomyces. The sequence goes on from NZ_LGDE01000441.1 coordinate 2,853, forward strand.
GCGAAGATCGAGCTGCCGAACTGCAACGGCATCAGCACCAGCATGGCCATGCCCTGTACGGCCTGGGCGGTCTTCATGGTGAGACCCAGCAGGATGAAGATCCACATCAGCGAGGCGCCGAAGACGGCCGACAGACCGATGGCGAGGAACAGGTCCAGCACCGAGGTCTTGATCGACAGCCCCAGGATGAAGCCCATGACGAGCAGGATGGTGATGGCGACCAGCATCCGGCCGATCTCCACCACGATCTTCGCGATGAGCACCGACGAGCGGGCGATCGGCATGGACCGGAACCGGTCCATCACGCCCTTCTTGAAGTCGTCGTTGACCCCGGTGCCGACCGCCATGGCGATGTTCATGCCCATCATCGCCATCAGGCCGGGCACCAGATAGTTGACGTACTCGCCCTGATTGCCCTTGCCGGAGATCGCGCCGCCGAAGACGAACACGAACAGCAGAGTGAAGATGATCGGCATGAACAGGACGTCGAACATCGACTCGGGGTCCTGCTTGATCTGCAGCGCGTTGCGGCGCACCAGGGCGCCGATGTGCCGCAGGTTGCCCCGCAGGCCGATCCGGCCCTCGTCGGGCAGGTCGCGCGGCGCCGCGTCCGGGACGGTCGCGGTACTTTCGGGCTTGGACGTGGTGACGGTGCTCATGCCGCGACCTCCTCGGTCTGCCGGGTGGGAACGGACGCCTCGGCGGAGGGCTTCTGACCGGTGATGGACAGGAAGACCTCGTCGAGGCTGGGCAGGTGGGTGCCGAGATCGGCTATCGCGTAGCCGCGGCCGGCCAGCAGCCCGATCGCCGCGGTCAACTGCTCGTCGCTCAGGATCGGTACCAGCAGGACGCCCTCGTCCGGCACGGCCTGGGAACCGGCCACGCCGTCGAGACCGGCCTCCGCCAGCGCGCGGGCCATGCCCGGCAGATCGGAGGAGGCGACGGGACGGATCTTCAGGGTGCGGCCGCCGACCCGGGCCTTCAGCTCGTCGACCTTGCCGTTGGCGATGACCTTGCCCTTGTCGATGACCGTCAGCTCGTTCGCGAGCTGCTCGGCCTCCTCCATGTACTGGGTGGTCAGCAGCACGGTGGCGCCCTCGGCGACCATCCGCTGCACCTCGTCCCACACCTCGTTGCGGGTGCGGGGGTCCAGACCGGTGGTCGGCTCGTCCAGATACAGCACGGCCGGGCGGCCGATCATGGAGGCGGCCAGGTCGAGCCGGCGGCGCATGCCGCCGGAGTAGTTCATGACCGCCTTCTTGGCGGCCTCCGTCAGCGAGAACCGCTCCAGCAGCTCGTCGGCGCGGGACCGGGCCTCCTTGCGGGGCAGGTCCAGCAGCCGGCCGATCATGTAGAGGTTCTCCCAGCCGGACAGCTTCTCGTCGACCGAGGCGTACTGACCGGTGAGGCCGATGGTGCGGCGCAGCTGCCGGGGCTGGCGGACCACGTCGAAGCCCGCCACCGTCGCCGTCCCGGCGTCCGGGGTGATCAGGGTGGAGAGGACGCGGACCAGGGTGGTCTTTCCCGCGCCGTTGGGCCCGAGCACCCCGAGCACGGTGCCCTCACGGACATCGAGGTCCACGCCGTCGAGGGCCTTGGTCTCGCCGTAGTGCTTGACCAACCCCCGGACCTGTACGGCGTGTGAGCCGCTCGGGGAAGTCTTGTCGTTTCGCGTCATGGACCCCATGGGACCAGCCGCCACTGACAAAGCACCGACAGCCGACCGACAGCCGACCCACACGAGCCCCCGGCCCGCCGACGAGACGTCGAGGGGCCGGGGGCGGCAGGCCTAGTGGAAGGCGTGCTCGGCCTGCGGGAACGTTCCGCCGACCACGTCCTGCGCGAACGCCTTCGCCGCGTCGCCCATGGTCTGCCGCAGGTTCGCGTACTGCTTGACGAACTTCGGCATCTTCCCGCCCGTCAGGCCCATCATGTCCGTCCACACCAGCACCTGGGCGTCGCACTCCGACCCGGCGCCGATGCCGACCGTCGGGATGTGCAGCGACCGGGTGACCTCGGCGGCCAGCTCCGCCGGCACGAGCTCCAGCACCACCGCGAAGGCGCCCGCGTCCTGCGCCGCCTTCGCGTCCCGCAGCAGCCGGTGAGCGTCCTCGTCACTGCGGCCCTGCACCCGGTAGCCCATGGAGTTCACGGACTGCGGGGTCAGACCCAGGTGGGACATGACCGGGATGCCCGACTGCACGATCAGCTCGGTCTGGGCCAGCGAACGCTCGCCGCCCTCCAGCTTCACCGCGCCGACCCCGGCCTCCTTGACCAGCCGCGTCGCACTGCGCAGCGCCTGCACGGCGCCTTCCTGGTAGGAGCCGAACGGCAGGTCGCCGACGATCAGGGCGCGGCTCGTGCCACGTACGACGGCCGCCGAAAGCAGGGTCATCTCGTCCATCGTCACGGGGACGGTGGTCTCGTAGCCGAGGTGACAGTTGCCCATCGAGTCGCCGACGAGCATGACCGGAATGCCGGCCTCGTCGAACACGGACGCGGTCATCGCGTCGTAGGCGGTGAGCATCGGCCACTTCTCGCCGCGCTCCTTGGCCAGGGCCAGGTCGCGGATGGTGATGCGGCGCGTTCCCGTGCCCCCGTACAGGGTGGGGCCGGAGGTCTCGCGGGCAGGCGAAACGACATGCGTCATGGCTGCTGCTCCTTGTGTCATCTCGAGGCGCCCTCACGGCGTCCCCGGACTTACCCCCCATGGTGGCACTCGCCGGCCCCGACACGGAAGTGGCGCGATGACCGGTCCGTCACACTCATGGCCCCTCCCGGGACGCGCCACGCCCAATGTGCGCGTTTCGTGACAAGCGGAACCCCGACCGCACGGCCGTTCGTCCTCACGGTGGTACGGCCGGCAAGGACGGCACGGATCTGCTTCGAACATCGCCTAGGGTCAAGGGGCGGGGACGGAGCGCGAGCACGGCAGCGAGGGCAGTGGAATGGCACAGGCGTACATGACGGAGACGGGAAACGGCGGCTCGGAGCCCGAGCCCTCCCGATCCGGTCTCCGACGCCGACTGGCCGACCTGCGCCGAGACCGGGGAATCTGGCGCCGGGGAAAGGTCAGCGCCGGCCTCGCCGCACTGATCTCGCTCGTGATGATCTTCCACGCCGACCTGCCGAACGACGTGGGCAACCTCGGCAGCCTCACCGAGACCTTCCTGCCCTGGCTGGGCCTGGCCGTGCCGGTCCTGCTCGTCACCGCCGTGATCCGCAAGTCGGCGACCGCCCTGCTGTCGATACTGTTGACCGCCGCGGTCTGGGCGAACCTGTTCGGCGGCCTGGTCACCGACAAGTCCGGCGGCGGCGGCAACCTGATGGTCGTCACCCACAACGTGGACGCCGACAACACCGACCCGCGCGGCACCGCCGAATCCGTCGCCGGCTCCGGCGCCGACGTGCTGGCGCTGACGGAGCTCAAGGCCGGCGTCGTCCCCGTCTACGAGAAGGCCCTGGCCGGGGTGTACAAGTACCACGCCGTCGAGGGCACGGTCGGCGTGTGGAGCAAGTACCCGCTGTCCTCCAGCGCCCCCGTCGACATCAAGATGGGCTGGACCCGGGCCATGCGCACCACCGTGGACACCGCCCACGGCCAGGTCGCCGTGTTCGTCGCCCACCTCCCCTCGGTCCGGGTGAAGCTCAACGCCGGATTCACGGCCAACCAGCGCGACAACAGCGCCGACGCGCTCGGCGCCGCCCTGGCCTCCGAACCGCTGAAGAAGGTCGTCCTGCTCGGCGACCTCAACGGCACGATGAACGACCGGGCCCTGTCCGAGGTCACGTCCCAGATGCGCTCGACCCAGGGCGCGGCGGGCGACGGCTTCGGCTTCAGCTGGCCCGCCCAGTTCCCGATGGCCCGCATCGACCAGATCATGGTGCGCGGAATCGTCCCCGACGCCTCCTGGACCCTGTCGCGCACCGGCAGCGACCACCTCCCGGTCGCGGCACGGATGACCGTCAAGGACTAGGCCGCCTCTTTCGGAACCTGCCGGATCGACAGTTCCGAGACAGAGCCCGGGCCCCTCGTTGGCCTGGCATTCTCGCCATACCGCTTACAGATCGTCCCCGAAACGGCAGACTGCACAGCACGTTGACGCCTCGGGGGGTTCCCGTGAGCCATGCGCCGTCATGCCCACCGGCCATCGGTGCGCCGAGCGCGGCCTGTGTGACACGGGCGTGCGGGGCCCGGCCGATGTCGAGGCCCCGTAAGGCGTCACCGACACCTACCAGTACAGGATCGCGGCGCCATGACCTCTGCGACAGTCGACTTTTTCATCAGCTACACCGGCGTCAACGCCGATTGGGCGGCGTGGATCAACGACGCTCTCGAAGAAGCCGGATACCGAACCGTTGTCCAGTCGCTGGACTTCACCGCCGGCGGAAACTTCGTCGCCGACATGGACCTGGCCCTGCACCGTGCCGAGCGCATCGTCCTGGTCCTCACTCCCGCGTTCCTGAAGTCAGGGATGACGGCGGCCGAATGGACCGCTGTCTTCAGGAAGGACCCCGACGGGTCGCGCCGCCTGATCGTCCCGGTGATGGTGGAGCCCACCGCGGTGGAGGGACTTCTCGGCCCCCGCACGCGCATCTCGCTCGTCGGACTGGACTCGGACTCCGCCCGTCGCACGCTCCTGGACGGTTTGCGACCCGCGCGTTCCCGCCCGCGTACCCGCGCTCCGTTTCCAGGTGCTCGATGACGGTCGACTTCTTCATCTCGTACGCCGACGACGATCTCACCTGGGCCGAATGGATCGGCTGGCAACTGGAGAACGACGGGTACACCGTCAGCCTGGGGGCCTGGGACCACGAGACCCCCGGGGGCAACAGCGTGCTGTCACGCAGCCGGGACCTGGAGGTGGCGGAACGGCTGATCGCCGTGGTCTCGCCTTCCTACCGCCTCTCGCCGCAGAGCGGCGCGGAGTGGTCGTCGTTCGTGCGTGACGATCCGGCCGGTGAAGGTCTCACCGTCGTTCCGGTGGAGGTCGAGCCCGTCCCACGCAGCGCGTTGCTGGGCAATCTCACCCCCGTGGTCCTGCACGGCCTGTCGGAGGGGCAGGCCGCGACGGCACTCCGGGAGGCCGTCACCCGGACGCGTTTGAAGCCCTCCCGGGAACCGGGGTTCCCGGGGCGCGGAGCACCGCGGTTCCCACGGCGCGCCAACCCCACCGGTGTGCGCGCCGACACGAAGTTCCTGCTGGTCCTGCTGATGTTCGACGGCGCCTTCTTCCTGTACGGCGCCACGAGTTACAGCGGTGACGGGGGAAGCGCCGACCTGAAACGGGCGCTCTTCGCCATCCTGGCGCTCGTCTTCACCGTCGGCACCGTCAAACGATGGTTCAAGCGCCGCTTCTGACTCCCGCGCGCCCCGCCACGGCGGGTCCCGGACGAACCGGGAGCCCGCTGCCCGCTCCCTACTCGGTGGAGGGCAGGACACGAATCAGCGCGCCGTCCTTCGAGTAGTAGGAGTACTCGCCGAGCGGAACGCCGCAGTCGCTCCGCTCATCGGTGTAGGAGATCTGCTTGCCGGTGCGCGGGTCGATGACCACCAACTGACCGTTCGCCACGACGGCGACGCCCGCTGCGTTCGCCGCGCACACGTCGATGCCGGGGAGGTTCCACAGCTTCTTCCCGTCGGCCATCGAGACGCCGAGGTCCTTCTGGACCTCGGGAGCGACTTCCTGCTTGACGGCCGCCAGGTCGGGGATCACCACGACACCGGCCTTCTCGACGAGCGTGACCTTGCGACTGGCCGGCCCGGTGTACGAAGTCCCCGTGATCTCCCAGTTCACCTTTCCGGTGGTCAGCGACCGTGACTGCAGCGCATAGGAGATCGGGTCGCCGGAGATGCGGCGGGCAAGGAACAGAGTGGATCCGTCGGACGAGGTGGCGAAGTCACCCGGTACATCGGAGAGGGAGCCGATGATGTCGTGGTCCGGGAAGGAGAACAGTTCTCGTCCGGTCGCCGGGTCGGTGACCGGTACCGAGTCCATTCCGTTCAGACAGTTGGCGCACACCCCGTCATACACCAGGACGGTGTTTCCCACGGCGCGGGGGCGAATGCCGTATCCGAGCGCTCGCGAGGTGCCGTCGGTGAGGCTGATGACCCATTCGCCGTAGGTCAGCCACTTCTCGTTCTTGGTCGCCGTGGCCTCTTGCGCGTACTGGCAGCCGGCGAATTCGTCCGTATCGGCGACCAGCGGTTTGCGCCACCGTTCTTTGTACGTCTTGGTGTCGGTGGCGACGATCGACAGCGACCTGCTCGCCGGTTCCAGCCCGGCCGCCGGCTTGTCCGTGACCTGGGCCCAGATCAGCGAGCCCGCATCGGGCGACGAGCCGATGACATCGAGGACGCAGCCACCTGCGAACCCCGCGATGCCCGACCGTGCGACCTCTTTCCCGTTCGCCGCATGGGTGACCACGCCGGCCTTGCCGACCGACACGAAGAAATCGCGGCCCGCATACGTTTTGTCGATGTCTTCGAGCGTGGCGGATTTCGTGAAGAGCGCTTCGCCTTTCGAGCCCGGATTACCCGATTCCCCGGGGCGCGCGGACGAGCCCGGAGGTGTCGCCGAAGGGGAGGAATTCGGAGAAGGGGGATTGTTGGTCCCTTCTCCCTGAGAGCCACAAGAAATCACCAGAAAGAGTACTGCCGCAGCGGCAGGAAGAAATCTTTTGTGTGCCACTTTTTTACACTAGCAGCGCGATCCGGCGGATGGCCGGGAAGTTCCGAAACGGGCGACTCCTCGCGGGGACCTCGCTATCGGGGCCACCCCTCTCGGGCTCGGAGAGGGGTCGCTCGTCGAAAGTCCGTGTGGCCTACATCAGGCACCAGGATCTCGGGCACGGATCCCCCCGGCCGCACCTCCCGCCGGCTACGTCCGCTCGCGCCAGCCGTTCGTGATCGGCAGTCGGCGGTCCTTGCCGAAGCCCTTCGCGGAGATCTTGGTACCCGGCGGGTACTGGCGGCGCTTGTACTCCGCCGTGTCCACCATCCGCAGCGTCCTGGCGACCAGCTCGGCGTCGAAGCCCGCGGCGACGATCGAGTCCAGGCCCTGGTCGCGGTCCACGTACATCGCCAGGATCGAGTCGAGCACCGGATAGTCCGGCAGCGAGTCCGTGTCGACCTGGCCCGGGCGCAACTCGGCGCTCGGCGGCTTCACGATCGAGTTCTCCGGGATCGGCGGGGTCTCCCCCCGCTCGGCGGCGGCCCGGTTGCGGTACCGCGCGAGGCGGAAGACATCGGACTTGTAGACGTCCTTGATCGGTCCGTAGGCCCCGACCGAGTCGCCGTACAGGGTGGAGTAGCCGACGGCCAGCTCCGACTTGTTGCCCGGGGCCAGCACGATGTGGCCCTCCTGGTTGGAGAGCGCCATCAGCAGCGTGCCGCGCAGGCGAGACTGGAGGTTCTCCTCGGCCAGGCCGGTCAGTCCCAGGGACCCCATGTAGGCGTCGAACATCGGCTCGATGGAAACCGTCCGGAAGCTCAGGCCGGTCCGTTCGGCCAGGTCGGCCGCATCGCCCCTGGAGTGGTCCGAGGAGTACTTGGAGGGCATCGACACGCCGTACACGTTCTGCGCGCCGATCGCGTCGCAGGCGACGGCGGCCACGAGCGCCGAGTCGATACCGCCCGAGAGCCCGATCAGGACCGAGCGGAACCCGTTCTTCAGGACGTACGCGCGCAGTCCCACGACCAGCGCGTCGTAGACCTCCTCGTCGTCGTCGAGGCGGTCGGCGTAGCCGCCGGGCACGACCGGCTCGTACGTCTCCACCGGCTCCTCGGAGAGGATCACGCGGTCGATCCGCAGCCCGTCGTCGACGACGCCCTCGGGGGCGTCGGCGCGGGCGGCCGGCAGGTCCAGGTCGACCAGCACGCAGCCCTCCGAGAACTGCGGGGCGCGGGCGACGACCTCGCCGTCGGCATCCACGACGATGGAGTCGCCGTCGAAGACCAGCTCGTCCTGGCCGCCGATCATCGCCAGGTAGGCGAGGGTGCAGCCGGCCTCCCGGGCTCGCCTGCGGACCAGTTCGAGGCGTTGGTCGTCCTTGTCGCGCTCGTAGGGGGAGGCGTTGATCGACACCAGCAGGCCGGCCGCGGCGGAGCGGGTGGCGGGGACCCGGCCGCCGTCCTGCCAGAGGTCCTCGCAGATCGCCAGGGCCACGTCCACGCCCCGTACCCGGATCACCGGCTGGGTGTCGCCCGGCACGAAGTACCGGAACTCGTCGAACACCCCGTAGTTGGGCAGGTGGTGCTTGGCGAAGCGGAGGACGACCCGCCCCCCGTACAGCACGGCGGCGGCGTTCTCCGGGGAACCCGCGGGACGGCCGAGCCGGGGAGTGGCCTTCTCCGTGCGGTCCAGGTACCCGACGATCACCGGCAGCTCGCCGAGGCCCTCGGCGGCCAGCCGCTCGGCGAGTTCGCTCAGCGCCGTGCGGGAGGCTTCGACGAAGGAGCCGCGCAGGGCGAGGTCCTCGACGGGGTACCCGGTGAGCATCATCTCCGGGAACGCCACCAAGTGGGCCCCCTGCTCCGCGGAGTGCCGCGTCCAGTGGACGACGGAGTCGGCGTTCGCGGTGATCTCGCCGACGTGCGAGTCGATCTGATTCAGGGCCAGGCGAAGTTGAGGCACGGGCCCAGTGTAATCGTCTTTCTGACGCGATGTCCTGGAGCCCGGCCCCTTTTCCGTTCCCGGAGGCGGGTCAGCCGATCGGCCCGGCGAACTTCACGGGGTCGAGCAGCAATCCGGGGGAGATCTCCGCGCGGATGGTCTTGGCGCCCTTCGGCACCTCGTAGGCGGAGCTCCCGGTGGCGGTCGCGCCCGGCGCCACGGTCCCCGAGATCGCCTTGGGCATGTGCCCGTCGAAGACGGACTCGGCGGCGCGTCCCCGCTCGTCCGTGACGTCGGGCTGGACGTAGAGCACCGTGACGGGCTTCTTCGACGTGTTGGTGATCGTGATGTCGAACTTCACCGCGTTGCCGAGGTCCGCGAAGCGGTTCTCGGAGACGTACTCGACGGGCGCGGACAGGGACACCTTCAGGCCGTTCGCGTACGTGTGGCTCTCGCCGAAGGCCAGCGGGGTGCTGAACCCCGGGCCGGTGGTCGGCTCGTCGCCGGGCAGGTCGTACGGGGAGGAGAAGGACGGCGTGGGGTACGGCATGTCCCACGAGCGGCTCGGCCGGCTGTCCACGGCCTTGTCGACCTCGTTGGCGACCTTGACGGTGAAGTAGAAGCCGCCGGCCGAGGCGATCAGGCTGAGCACGCCGAGGATCGTGCCCCACACGGACATCGCCTTGCGCGGGGCGCCCCGGGAGGCGCTCACCAGGGCCGCGATGCCGAGGCCGAGGCCGGCCAGGCCGATGAGCGTGCCGATCCAGAAGAAGAACGGGGTGAGTGCCACGAGGACGGCGATCAGGCCGAGTACCAGCGAGGCGATGGCCAGACCGTTGGTCTTCTCCTGGGCGACCCCGGGGTATCCGGGGTAGCCCGGATACCCCGGAGGGATCCCGTATCCGGGCGGACCCGCGTATCCGCCGGACCCGGCGGGCGGCGGCCCGGCGAAGCCCTGGTCGGCGGGCGCGCTCCAGGGGTCGGCGGGGTCGGCGGGGGCCTGCGGCCCGGGCGCGGGGGCGCCGAAGGCGCCGGCCGGCGGGCCGGGAGTGAGCGGCGCGAAGCCCGACGGCGCCGGCGGGGCGGTGACCGGAGGAACGGTGACCGGAGGAACGGTCGGGGCGGGCGCCGGCGGGGCGTCGACGGGCTCAGGCGCCGGGGCATCGGCGGGCGTGGGCCCCTTCGCGAGGGACGGGCCCGGTGTGGGTGCGGGCGTGGGTTCCTTCGTGAGGGACGGGCCCGGTGTGGAGGTCGTGCTCGACGGCGGGCCCGGTGCGGGTGCCGCCTCGGGTATGGGCGTCCCCGCGGGCTCCGTCGGCGGACCGGTCGGGCTGCTGGGCGGGTTCGGGGGCGTGCTCATGCCTGGGGGCGTCCTTCGGGGCGTGGCGGCGATGACCCCCCACCCTGCCACGGGCCCCGACCCCCTCCAACCCGATTCCGTCTCCCGGCTGGCGGGCCGGGAGACGGAACGACGGTCACCCGAGGGGCTCTTGCCCGATCCCGCCTCCCGGACCCCCGCGAAGGGGCCGCCTGGGCCCTGTCGTCGAAGTCTCGCCTGGCCTACCGGCGCCACTTTGACGACAGGACCTAGCGGCGGTAGCCGAGCACCGTCATCATCCCGGCCTCCGCGTGGTACACGTTGTGGCAGTGCACCATCCACAGACCGGGGTTGTCGGCGTCGAACTCCGCCGTGAGGGTCCCGTTCGGCAGGATGACCGCGGTGTCCTTGCGGGCCCCGCCCGCCCCCGCGCCGAGGGCGAAGGTGTGCCCGTGCAGATGCAGCGGGTGCCACATCGTCGTGGAGTTGGTGAACTCCAGCCGGACCCGTTCGCCCGCCTTCACGGGATGCCGTCGGTCCGGCGCGTACGGCTTGCCGTCGAAGGCCCAGTCGTACGCCGCCATGCCGCCCGTGAGCCGGATCCTGATCGTGCGGTCCGCCGCCCGGGAGGCCGGTACGGCCGGTTCGGCGGCCCGCAGCGCGTCCGCCGTCAACGGCCGACCGGCCAGTTCCGCGGGCCGGGTCGCGGCGGTCGGCGGCGCCCCCGCGCCGGTGCGGAGCACCGCGAGCGCCGAGGCGTCGGCGCCCTTGCCCTCGGCGAGCGCGGTCAGCGGGAAGACCCCGTCACCGGCGGTGACCAGGACGTCGTACCGCTCGCCCATGCCCAACAGCAGCGAGCGGGCCTTGGCGTGCTCCACCGGGAAGCCGTCGGTGTGGGTGACCGTCAGTTCGTGCCCGCCGAGGGCGATCCGGTAGGCCGTGTCCCCGCCCGCGTTGACGATCCGCAGCCGGATCCGGTCCCCGGGCCGGGCCGTGAAGACCGACGGGTCCTGCGCCACCCGGCCGTTGACCAGGTGGTACGGGTACGCGACGTCGCCCGCGTCCTTGCCGAGGACGTCGCTGTCCCCGCCCATCAGGACCCGGGACGGGCCGGCACCGGCGTCGGGGGTCGGCATCGGGGCGGAGCCGTGTCCGGCGTGACCGCCCGCGCCGGCGCCGCCGCCCATGCCCTTGCGGAGTTCGGCGAGGACACCGTCCGGGGTCGACCCGTCCACACCGTCGAGCCAGTCGTCCAGGACGACCACCCACTCCTTGTCGTACGCGAGGGGCTCCCGGGGGTCCTCGACGATCAACGGGGCGTACAGGCCGCGGTCCTGCTGGACCCCCGAGTGCGGGTGGAACCAGTACGTCCCCGGGTGCGGGACGGCGAACTCGTACCGGAACGAGCCGCCCGGGACGATGTCCCGCTGCGTCAGCCCCGGGACCCCGTCCATGTCGTTGCGCAGGGCCAGACCGTGCCAGTGCAGGGACGTGGCCCGGGGGAGGTTGTTGGCCAGGGTCAGGGCGAGGGTGCCGCCCGCGGTGACCCGGACCTCCTGACCCGGCAGCCGGTCGCCGTACGCCCAGGAGCGCACGGTGCGCCCGCCGCCCAGATCGAGCGTGGTGGCGGTGGCGGTGACGCGGACCTCGGTGCGCGGTCCGGCCGCCGACCGGGCCGCCTCCGCGGCCCGGACCTCCGGGCCGGCCGGGTCGACGTAGCCGTCGGGGGAGCCGGCGGAGGCGCCGCCGGGGTTGGTCGCGTCGTGGTTCATGGAGCCGTGGTCCGTGGCCGGGCCGCCGGAGCAGGCGGCGAGCAGTCCCGAGCCGGCGACGGCGAGTCCGGTGCCGAGCACGGCACGGCGGGTGGGGAGAGAACGCATGGGTGTACCTCGCGGTGTGGCGATACGAGTGGATGGGCGCCGAGCGCCGCCGCCCCCACCGCCGTTCGGGCAGGCGGGGGCGCGGCTAGGCCCGCCCTATACGCGCAGTACCGCCAGCCGGAGCAGGAGTTCCCGGGGCGCCGGCGGATCCGGCCCCGCCGGGGCGCGGGCCGCCGCGCCGGGGCCGGCCTCCGGGCGCGCGGGGCGGCGCCGCGCCGAGCGGCCGAGTACGAGGAGCACCAGTCCGGCCAGGACGGCCAGGCACACGGACATCGGGTCCATGGCGGGTTCGGGCGCCGGCCCGGCCTGTGACCGCCCGGCCGCCGGAAGGTCCGAGGCGGTCGGAAGGTCCGAAGCGGTCGGGAGGTCCGAGGCCGTCGGGAGGTCCGAGGCCGTCGGGGCCCCCACCGCCGCCGCCGGGCCGGCGTGCGGCGACCCGAGGTGATGCGCCACACCCGCGTCCACCCGGGCAACGGAGTGGCCGACGGTCGCGTCTTCCCCGGTGTGGGAATCGGCCGGATGGCCCCACGTGTGCATCGTGACGATTCCCAGCAGCAGAACGGCGAGCAGCGGCAACCGGGGCCACCGGGCGGCTCGTCGGGCGCTGCGCGTCATGAGCGGAACCCTACCCGGGGTGGGTATCCGACCGTCGGACCGGCCTCGTACCGATGAGGACCTCGTACCCGATGAGGGCCCCGTACCTGCTTAGGATCAGTCGCACCATGTCCAGACAAGACTCGTCCGTGCGGAGCGCCCTGCCGGTCGCCGTCCTCATCGGACTCGGCGCCACCGCCTACACCGCGTGGGTGCTCGAAGTCGTGCTCTCGACCGGCCTCAACCCCATCGAGACGTACGTCAGCGAACTCGCCGCACAGGACCAGCCCCTCGGCGGCCTCTTCCGCGCCACCGACTTCACCGCCGGCCTGCTCGTCTTCGCCGGGGGCCTGCTCGCCCTCCTGCGCCTCGCGTGGTACGCGGACTCCCGTCGGCCCTGGGCCGTCATCGGCTGGGTCGGCGTCACCCTCTTCGGCGCGGCCACCGCCGCCGACGCATGGCTGCCGCTGAGCTGCCAACCCACCGTGGACCCCGAATGCGCCGCCCGGGAGACCGCCGGACTGGTACCGGCCACCCATCAGGCGCACGCCGTCAGCAGCAGCCTCGCCATGACGGGCGCCCTCGTCGGGATCGTGGCCCTGACCGTCGCCGCCCGCCGGTACGACCGGCTCGCGCCGCTCGCCCGGTACGGGCCCGCGCTCGTCGCACTGGAACTGCTCGCCACCGCCTGGACCCTGACCGCCATCGCCATGTTCACCGCCGGCCGCGGCACGTGGGCGCTCGGAGCCGGCCAGCGGCTCCAGGTGCTGATCGTCGCGGTCTGGCTCGCCCTGCTGGCGTACTCCGTGCACAAGGAGCGCCGTACTTGAGCCCGACCCACGAGGAGCGCCCGTACGTGAGCCCGTCCACGAGCCTGCCCACCCCGTCCACCCCGTCCGCGAGCCCGTCGACGCCGTCCACGAGCGCGCGCGTGGACCCCCGTGGTCTGTTCGTCCGCCCGGCGGGCGGTGACGGCGTCGTCCTGCACACCGTCGTCGAGGGCAGCGGGCCCGTCGTCGTCCTCAGCGCCGGACTCGCCATGGCCTGGTTCGACTGGGACCCCGTCGCGGAACTGCTCGCCGCCCAGGGCCGGACCGTCGTCACCTTCGACCGCCCCGGACACGGACTGAGCGGCCCGGCGCTCGCACCCGCGACCGCCGCCGGGGAGGCCCACCGCATCGCCGGGCTGCTGGACGCGCTGGGCCCGCACGTTCCGGGAGCCGGGGCGGGGGCCGGTGCCTCGGGCGCCGGAGTCCCGCATGCCGGGATCGGGCCGGTCACCGTCGTGGGGCACTCCATCGCCGGGTTCCACGTCGAGGCCTTCGCCCGTCTGTACCCGGAGCGGACCGCCGCCGTGGTCCTCGTCGACGCCAGCGTGGAGGAGGACCCCCGTACGGTCCTGCCCGCAGCGCTGCGCCACGGCGCCGCCCGCGTGCTCGGCCGCGCCGTGACCGCCGTCGGACTGCCGGCCGCGCTCGGCCCGGCCGCCCGCCGGAGCGTCGTGCGCGCGTCGCGGGTCGGCGGGGGCGACCCGGCCGCGCGGGACCTCGTACGCCGCTGCTACCGCACGGGCCGGGTCTGGCGCGGCGCCCTGCTGGAGAACGCCGGGTACCTCGACACGGCCGCGGAGGTCCTCGCGCTGGGGGAGACGCACCCGCTGACCGTGCCCGCCACCGTGCTCGCCGGACACGACGGCACCGACGGGCGCGGGGCCCTGCGGTGGCTCGACCGGCAGGCGGGCCTGGCCGACCGGCTCGGAGCCCGCCTCGACGTCGCGGAACCGGCCGGGCACCTGGTCATGATGGATCGCCCGCACCAGGTGGCGCGGGCGATCCTCGACGCGACGGATCCGGACCGGCGGACGGACCGCGAGGCGGGCCGGGCCCCCTCCGGCGACTCCTGACCGGCGCCGGGCGGCCGGCGGCCCCGACCCGGCGGGCGGCTTACGCCTTGGGGGCCTGCGAGATCCGCACCATGTTCCCCGACGGGTCCCGGAAGGCGCAGTCGCGCGGCCCCCAGGGCTGGTCGATGGGCTCCTGGAGCACCTCGGCGCCGGACGCCCGCAGCTTCTCGAAGGTCGCGTCGAGGTCCCCGGCACGGAAGACGGTCATCGGCAGGAGCCCCTTGGTGAGCAGCTCCTGGAGGGCGTCCCCGTCGGCCTGGGAGCGGCCCGCGTGCGGTTCCGAGAGCACGATCTCCAGGTCCGGCTGGTCATCGCTGCCGAGGGTGACCCAGCGGAACCCGCCCGAGGCGACGTCGTTGCGCGACTTCAGGCCGAGGGCGTCGCGGTAGAACGCGAGCGCCTCGTCCACGTCGTTGACGGTGATGTGGCAGTACTGGAGTGAGATGGTCATGCGATCCACGCTAGGGCGCCGGGTCGCGGACCGCTTCTCCGTTCCTGCTCGGCAGCTCCCGGGTCGGCCGCGTCGTCAGTTTCGCCACGCACGCCGGCATCGCCGCGACGGCCTCGTGCTCCCGGGCGCGGTACGCGCTCGGGGTCTCTCCCACCAGCTCGGTGAACCGCGAACTGAACGAGCCGAGCGAGGTACAGCCGACCTCCATGCACGCGTCCGTGACGCTCGATCCCGCACGCAGCAGGGCCATGGCACGCTCGATGCGGCGGGTCATCAGGTAGCTGTAGGGCGTTTCGCCGTACGCCGCGCGGAACCGGCGCGAGAAGTACGCCGGAGACATGAGCGCGTGCCGGGCCATCGTCGGCACGTCGAGAGGACGGGCGTACTCCCGGTCGATCAGATCCCGTGCCCGGCGCAGGTGCGCGAGGTTGGCGAGATCCTGGGCATCCATGGAAGCGACAGTACACCGACCCCCGGAAACCGCCTCTGACCTGCGAGGACTGACCGGCGGGGGAAGTCGGCGGGGGCAGTCGACGAAGGCGGTCGTCGGAGGACAGCCGTCGGACGACAGCGGTCGGAGGGCGGTCGTCGGAGGGGGTGCGGGCGGCGTGTCCGGACGGCTACCGGCCGGCGTAGACCCGCTCGGCCCACGTCGCGATCTGCTCGTCGGAGAGGTGCTTCGCCAGATCCGCCTCGCTGATCATGCCGACCAGCTTCTTCTCGCGGATCACGGGAAGCCGCTTGATCTGGTGGCTCTGCATCTCCTCCAGCACCTCGGAGACGTCCGCGCCCGCGTCGATCCAGCGCGGAGTGCCCTGGGCCAGGTCGCCGCACGTGATCTTCGAGGGGTCGTGGCCCTTGGCGACGCATCCCACCACGATGTCGCGGTCGGTCAGGATGCCGCAGAGCCGTTCCTCGGTGTCACTGATGGGCAGGGCGCCCACGTTGAGCCGTGCCATCAGCTGAGCGGCCCGGTCCAGGGTCTCGGTGGCGGGGATCCACTGGGCCCCGGGGTGCATGATCTCGCCGGCGGTGGTCATCGCGTCAACCTCCTGAGCGCGCCGTGACGAGGCGGGCACGGGAGCGTCCGCCCCGGCGTCCTCGTCCTCGTGCGGCTGTTCGCACCACCCGGTGCGGGCACGCCCGTACGGGTGAGAGGTCGCCTCCCCCCACCGTACGAGCGTGTCCCGTCAGCCGCGCGGCGCGGCCCCGAGCCGCTTCAGCATGTCGGCCATCAGCGTGAGCTCCGACTGCTGCGCCTCGACCATGCCCTCGGCCAGCTTGCGCTCCGCCGGGGTCTCGCACAGCGCGGCGCAGCCCCGGGCCATGGCGACCCCGCCCTTGTGGTGATCGGTCATCAGCTGGAGGTACAGCACCTCCGCGTCACGGCCCCGGAGCGCCCCGAGCCTCGTCAGCTCCTCCTTGGTGGCCATGCCGGGCATCAGCGCGCCGGGCTTGGCCGCGCCCATGTCGTGACCGCCCATGTCATGGCCCTCCATGCCGGCCGTACCGCCGTGGCCCGTACGGGCGTCGCCCGATCCCCCGGTGCCCATCCAGGACATCGGCGGCTCGTCCGCGAGCACCTTCGGCAGCCCCCACAGGTCCAACCAACCCAGCATCATCCCGCGCTGGTTGGCCTGCGTGTTGGCGATGTCGTAGGCGAGACTGCGCACCGCCTCGTCCTCGGTGCGGTCGCGGACGATGAAGGACATCTCCACCGCCTGCTGGTGGTGCACCGACATGTCCCGGGCGAAGCCCGCGTCCGGCGAGTACAGCGCCGGCGCGCGGGAGGACGTACCGCTGTCGCGGTCGCCGTCGCCGCCGCTC
Organism: Streptomyces sp. WM4235; assembly: GCF_001279725.1. Taxonomy (GTDB): domain Bacteria; phylum Actinomycetota; class Actinomycetes; order Streptomycetales; family Streptomycetaceae; genus Streptomyces. The sequence continues at coordinate 19,441 of NZ_LGDE01000441.1, forward strand.
GCGGTGGCCACCGTGGCGCCCACCGCGAACAGCACGGCGAGGACGACGGCCGCACCGGACACCCAGTACGTCCGGTGCGCGCCGTTCACGCGGGTCACTTGTCGGCCAGTCCGTTGGTGCAGGCCGCGCCCGGTTCGGGGGTCTGAGGGCCCTGCACGTACTTGGTGAAGAACTGCGCCACCCGCGGGTCGTCCGCCTTCTCCACCGTCAGCTGCTTGCCCCACGCGCTGAGCATGATCGCGCCGGCCTGTTCCTTGACCGGGCTCATCATCGTGTACGGGGTCTTTCCGACCTTCGCGGCGAGCGTGTCCACGTCGGCCTTGGCGGCCTTCTCGTTGTACGTCACCCAGACGGCGCCGTGCTCCAGCGAGTGGACGGCGTTCACCTGCGGCAACGGGTTCGCGTAGACGTCACCGTCGCAGTTCGTCCAGCGGGGGTGGTGGTCGCCGCCGACCGGCGGGTTCATCTCGTACTTCACGACCGTCTCGACGTGGTTGCGACCCAGCTTCTTCGCGTCCCAGGTCTGCTCGCCGCTCACCGGCGCCTTGCGGGTCGCCTCGGCGTCCTTCTCCTTCTGCTTCTGATCGAGCAGCATCCACGAGCCGAAGCCCACGAGCGCCGCCACGACGGCCGTGGAGGCCGTGATCGCGATGATCTTGTTGCGCCGGTCGCGCGCCTTGTCCGCCCGACGCATCTCGGCTATGCGCGCCTGGCGGTCGTTCTGGTCCGGGGAGGTCCTGCTGGCCATGTGCCCTGGTTCCTTCTGCTGAGGGGGGTGGAGGGGGTGTCCGTCGTGCCGCGCTGCGCGGTGCGGGACAGAGTGCCGCGCTGCTCGGCGCCGGACCCGTCAGGTCCGCAGTACCTGGAGAACGTGCAGGTCGGGGGCGCGCGCCAGCGTCCCGGGCGGGCGGGCCGGCCCGGCGTACGCGAGGTCCGCGACGGCCGCGGACCCCGCCTGCGAGACGGTCACGGCGGGCGGCGGCGCGGGCAGCACCGCCGGGGTCACATGGGAGTGCGGGGCGCAGCCCGGAAGCTCGTACGGAGCCACGCAGACGGCGTGCGGCGCGCCCGGCGCGGCGTGGGCCGCGAGCCGGGCGTGTTCCGCGCCGGGCTCGGCGTGTCCCACGCCGACCCGCCCGCAGAGGAACACGGCGCCGCAGAGCACCCCGAACGCGAGCAGCAGCACGGCACGCCGAGCGGCGGGGGCGCCGTGGCCCCCGTGTTTCCCGTGCTTCCAGCCCCCCATGGGCGCAGATGGTAATGCTCATGACCGCCCTGAGGTCAGTGCGGGGGTGCCACGAGCTTTCCGGGGTGCGTAATGTGGCGGAAACCACGGGTGGTGATACTGGACCGGCCCGACTGTGCTCCCCCCTCCGGGGGAGGTGGTGCACAGGCCGTCTGAACTGCGAGGATGAAGGCATGGACAAGCAGCAGGAATTCGTCCTCCGGACGCTCGAGGAGCGCGACATCCGCTTCGTGCGCCTGTGGTTCACCGACGTACTGGGCTTCCTCAAGTCCGTCGCGGTCGCGCCGGCGGAACTGGAGCAGGCCTTCGACGAGGGCATCGGCTTCGACGGCTCCGCGATCGAGGGCTTCGCCCGGGTCTACGAGTCCGACATGATCGCCAAGCCGGACCCGAGCACGTTCCAGATACTGCCGTGGCGCGCCGAGGCACCCGGCACCGCGAGGATGTTCTGCGACATCCTCATGCCGGACGGGTCCCCGTCGTACGCCGACCCCCGCTACGTCCTCAAGCGCATCCTGAACAAGACCTCCGACCTGGGCTTCACCTTCTACACCCACCCCGAGATCGAGTTCTTCCTGCTGAAGGACAAGCCGCTGGACGGCACCCGCCCCGTCCCCGCGGACAACTCCGGCTACTTCGACCACACCCCGCAGAACGTCGGCATGGACTTCCGCCGGCAGGCCATCACCATGCTCGAATCGATGGGCATCTCCGTCGAGTTCAGCCACCACGAGGGCGCCCCCGGCCAGCAGGAGATCGACCTCCGCTACGCCGACGCGCTCTCCACGGCCGACAACATCATGACGTTCCGCCTGGTCATGAAGCAGGTCGCACTGGAGCAGGGCGTCCAGGCCACCTTCATGCCCAAGCCCTTCTCGGAGTACCCGGGCTCGGGCATGCACACCCACCTCTCCCTCTTCGAGGGCGACCGCAACGCCTTCTACGAGTCGGGCGCCGAGTACCAACTCTCCAAGGTCGGCCGCTCCTTCATCGCGGGCCTGCTGCGCCACGCGGCCGAGACCGCCGCCGTCACCAACCAGTGGGTCAACTCCTACAAGCGCATCTGGGGCGGCTCCTCCCGCACCGCCGGCTCGGGCGGCGAGGCCCCCTCGTACATCTGCTGGGGCCACAACAACCGCTCCGCCCTGATCCGCGTCCCGATGTACAAGCCGGGCAAGACGGGCTCCTCGCGCGTCGAGGTCCGTTCGATCGACTCCGGCGCCAACCCGTACCTCACGTACGCCGTACTCCTCGCGGCCGGCCTCAAGGGAATCGAGGAGGGCTACGAACTCCCGGCGGGCGCCGACGACGACGTCTGGGCCCTCTCCGACGCCGAACGCCGCGCCATGGGCATCGAGCCCCTCCCGCAGAACCTCGGCGAGGCGATCTCCCTGATGGAGCGCAGCGAACTGGTCGCGGAAACCCTGGGCGAGCACGTCTTCGACTTCTTCCTGCGCAACAAGAAGCAGGAGTGGGAGGAGTACCGCTCGGAGGTCACCGCCTTCGAACTCCGCAAGATGATGCCGGTGTTGTAGGCGCGGTTCAGAGGCGCTGTCGGAATCTTTCGACACTCCGGGCCGGTGGTCGACGACCACCGGCCCGGAGTCGTCTCGTGGGCCTCGTGCGGCCGGGAGGGAGCCCGCGGCTCGACCCGGCTCCCGGGTCAGGGGCCGCCGGGTCGGCGGACCGGGCGCTCAGAAGACGTCTTTTCCGGCCCCTCTGGTGGGCGTTGATCTTTTGATTCTCTTCGCTCTGGTTGTAGACGAGCAGGCTTCCCGCGAGTCCGCTCACGCCTTCTTCCTACCTCGGCGGACATGGCGCCGCACTCCGGATGGAGCCCGACGGGTGGCGCCGGGCCTTGCCCCCGCCGCCCCGCCTCCCCGGCAACCGCGACCGAGGATCGCGAACCACGGATCAGACGGTGCCGGCGGGCGACAGTACCGGTGACGTGGCGGCGTGGTCCGCGCATGCGGCCCACCAGCTGTCGGCCCGGGCGCCGCTGACCCGCACGCTCCACGCCGCGGGGTGGGGGCAGGGGGCCGCCCAGGTGCACTCGCCTCGGGCGGAGGCCGTGCCGACCCTGTGGTTGGCCGCCGCCCACGGGGACTTCTCTCGGAGTTCCATGACGGACATTGAAGCGGAGGCGGGTGCGAGGCCGCCGACGAACGGGCCGATCCACCCGCCCACGGTGGCCGATGGCCACCGGCTCGGAGGGCGGGTGGATCGGGCAGGGAGGGGAGGGAGGGGAAGGATGCCGGCGGCCCACGCACCTCACCCGGGTCCCCGTGTGGCCCTGTCGGACCCATGCGCGGCAGAAACGCCTTCGGGCCTGCCTTGGTGGGGACCGGCGCGACCGGCATGGGGCCTCCTCGTGACGGGGGTGGCGTCCTGCCGCCCGGGGGATGACATCGGATGTCTTCCCGAGCACCTGCCCCGCCCGTGCGTGCCAGCGGCATATTTCAGCCGGTTGCAGCACTGGCCCCTCCGAGCCGTGCGTCCGGGCTCCGTCGGTGTCGGTGTCGGTGTCGGTGTCGGTGTGGGTGTGGGTGTGGGGGAGGATGAGGGCGTGAGTGCGCACGCCGTGGTTCCGCTCGGGGTGGGGGCGGGGGCTCCCGTACGGGTCTGGTACGCGTCCTACGGCTCCAACATGCACATGGACCGGCTCGGCGCCTACCTCGCCGGGGGCCGGCCTCCCGGGGCCACGCGGACCTACCCGGGCTGTCGGGACCATCGGGCCCCGGAACGGTCCATCGCGGTGGAACTCCCCGGGTGCCTGTACTTCGCGACCGAGTCCCCGGTGTGGACGGGCGGGCGGGGCTTCCACGATCCGACGGCGCCCGGCCGGACACGGGCCCGCGCGCACCTGGTCACGGTGGGCCAACTGTCCGACATCGCGGCCCAGGAGATGTACGGGACGCCCGGAGTCGACCTGGACCTGGAGCCGGTGCTGCGTGCCGGGCGGCACGCGGTGGGGGCCGGGCGGTACGAGACGCTGATCTGTCCCGGCGCCGTCGAGGGGATCCCCGTCCTGACGTTCACCGCGCCGTGGGCCCTCGCCGACGTCGAACCCGTGCCGCCGTCGGCCGCCTACCTGCGGTACCTGGCCGGCGGGCTCCTGGAATCGGGGCCGTGGCAGGAGCGGGACATCGCCGACTACCTCGCGGCCTGTCCGGGGGCGGCCGGCCACTGGACCCCGGCACGGATCCTGGAATTGCTGACTGCCGGCCGCTGACTGCCGGCCGCGGATCCCCGGGGACCGTCGATGACCGGTGATGTTCGCGACCGGTGATGTCCGCTGATGACCGCCGACCGGTTCTCCGCCGGCCTACGGCTCGTTCCACTCGGACCCCGACCCCGACCCCGACCCCAAGCCTGCCCGCCCCCGCCCCGCTCACGGGGTCCGGGGGACCGCCGGGTGCCAGAGCGGGCGGACGATGCCGTCGGCCGGGGTGGTGGTGACGTGGAGTTCGGCGTCCAGGCCGACGACCGCCGTCGTCGCGCCGCCCGACGCGTCGACGTAGCCCGAAGGGGCGCCCGCGAAGAGCATCTTGGACTCCTTCCACGCCGGCGGCCCGCCCAGGGTGGTCGTGCTGATCGTGCCGGTGTCCGCGCGGCCCGTCAGGACCCGGCCGGCGACGCCGACCGCACCGTAACCGGCCCGGCCGCCCGCCTCGGTGATGCTGGACACCGTCGGCTTGTCGGGGCCCGCCGTGACCAGCGCGCTGCGCACCACGCCCGAGTCGGGGCGGCGGAAGTAGAGGCGTACGCCCTCGCCTTCGGGGGCCGCGGTGAGGGGGATCGTGGTCGGGGGGAGGTTCGTCGGGAAGGGTCCGCGCAGCGGCGCGCCCGGGGCGGGCTGGATCCACCCCAGGACGGTGCGCCGGGTCGAGGCGTACACGTGGCGGCGCCCTTCCGAGTCCACCGCGATGACCGGGTCGCCCTGGAGGTCCTGGCCGCCGAGTCGCTGCCAGGCGGTGAAGGTGCCGGACGGCTGTTCGGTACGGGACCGCAGGGTGTGGCGCGCGTCACGGACGTACACGGTCAGTCGGCCGTCCGCGTCGAAGCTCGCCGTGGGCGAGCTGATCGCCGAGGTGCCGGACTCGTCGTTGGTCTCGGGGGTGCCGAGCGAGCGCCAGTCCCCGAACGGGCCGCCGGGCGCGGACTGGACGGCGTACACGATCTCGCGCCGGTAGTCCGCGGGGGCGGGGCCGAGGACGGTGCGGGTGCCGAAGACGGCGACGCGGCCGTCGGGGAGTCGGGCGGTGCTCGCTCCCGGGTCGATGCCGGTGCCGGGGAGGAGCACGGGGCCGGTCCAGGCGCCGGCGGCGTCGCGGGTCCAGACGGCCATCCGGCCGTCGAGCGGGGCGAAGGCGTACACGGTGTCGGGCGTGCCCTCGACCATCCAGGAGGTGGTGTCGGCGCGGGCGTAGCGCATGGACTGGGCCCAGTTGGAGCCGTAGGGGCTGCCCGCCACCTTGCGGTCGCCGCAGCCCGAGGGGCTGCCGCAGTAGTTCTGCATGTCCTGCCAGGCGTACGTCTTCAGGTAGCCGACCTTGGTGTCGACCGTCTGGGGGTCGAGGACGTGGGGGAGGCTGCCGTTGAGGTATCCGAGGTAGCTCTGCACCGAGAAGTGCGGGCGGTCGGTCACCTGGAGGGCGTACGCGGTGGTCGCGGCCTGCGCGAACCGGGCGGCGTACATGTGGTCCTGGTGGTCGGTGTAGCGGCCGGTCCGCTCGTTGCGGCCCGGGGTCGGGTCCAGCGTGCGTATCGTCGTCGGCTTGTACCGCTCCAGCACCCCGACCATCGTCTGTATGAGCTGGCTCTTGGTGTACGTGTAGGCCTGCTTGACCGGGCTGCCCGAGGCCAGTTGGGGGCCGAGCGCGGGTATCTTCCCGTTCCACAGGCCGTGCAGGCTGAGCGGGTTCTCGTTCGACCCGTGGCGGGCCTCGCGCATCTGTATCCAGACCAGGTTGACCCGGGGCATGGCGACGAGGACGTCGAGCTCGGCGTGACCGCCGCCGGCGGTGGGGATGACCGTGCGCTTCCACGGGCTCGTGCGGTCCCCGGTGGCCATCTGCGCGTACGCGCCGCGTATGCCGTTCTGTCGGGCCTCGGAGTAGTGGTCGCGGTCGGCGGGCTGCGCGGGGTCCTTGGCGGCGCCGCCGAGCGCCTGGTTGCGTCCGTCGGCCTCGCCGGAGGTGAGGTAGACGGTGGTGAGCGGGGTACCGGCGAGCATGGACCGGCTGAGGTCCGGGTTCATGAAGAACAGGTCGTCGTCGGGGTGGGCGGCTATCTGGACGACCGAACCGGCCGTGGTGCTCGTGAGGACGAGTGGCGTCGTCGCCTGGCCGGCCTCGGCGGAGGTCTGCTGGTCGGTGGCCATGGCCAGCGCGCCCGTGGCGCCGATGGTCAGCACGGGGAGCAGCGCGGCGAGGAGCAATCGGCGACGGGTCGTCCGCATCAGTCACGCCTTGGGTTCGTTCCGGGCGGAGTGAAGTCCGCCGAGCAGTCGGGTCGATCAATGAGAGGTCAACACGGCGAACTTGGTTCACCGAAGTGACCGACGTCTCATGCTTTTCGGAAGTGACCCCGCATGATTGTGCCTTGTGCGATTTTGTGGTCGTACGTCGACCCCACCGTGTAGGGGGCACGCATGCGCGAGGCGGGCGCCCATAGATCCCCATGGATCGTCAGATAAACGGACAAATACCCCTCGTGGTGTGTGTCGCATATGTGACGCATCTGTACCGACGTGCCGCCCCCCGCGCCCCGGTGAGCCGGACGCCCGCTCCGGCTAGGCTCGCCCCAGAGCCGGCCGGGCCACCGGCAGCGACGCACGCGGGAGGCGGCGGGATGACAGTCCCGGGACGCAGGAGCAGCACCTTCATCCGGCTGCTTCGCAGCGGGTTCACCGACCCCTCGGGCGCCGCCCGACTCCTCGACGCGGACGCCCTGTCGGCCGTACGGGCCGACCCCGTGCTCCTCGACGCCCTCGGCGCCACCGCCGACCCCGACCTCGCCCTCCTCGGGCTCGTCCGGCTCGCGGAGGCGCAACGGCCCGAGGAACTCCGTGTGCTCCTCGACACGCTCGTCAGCGCCAAACCGCTGCGCGACCGACTGCTCGGCGTACTCGGGGCCTCCGAGGCCCTCGGCGACCACCTCGCCCGCCACCCCCAGGACTGGCAGGCCCTGGTCACCTACGAGGCCGCCGACCTGCACCCGGGACTCGCCGAGTTCGAGCGGGGGCTCGCCGACGCCCACGACCCCGTGCAACTGCGCGTCTCCTACCGCCGCTGCCTGCTCTCCATCGCCGCCCGCGACGTCTGCGGCACCACCGACGTCCAGCAGGTCGCCGCCGAACTCGCCGACCTCGCCACCGCCACCCTGCGCGCGGCCCTGCGCATCGCCTCCGCCGCCGCCCCCGAGGACGCGGCCCGGTGCAGACTCGCCGTCATCGCGATGGGCAAGTGCGGAGGCAACGAACTCAACTACGTGTCCGACGTGGACGTGATCTTCGTCGGGGACAGTCCCGACGGCGAGGACGAGGGCCGGGCCGTCCAGGCCGCCACCCGCCTCGCCTCCCACCTCATGCGGATCTGCTCCGAGACCACCGTCGAGGGCACCATCTGGCCCGTCGACGCGAACCTCCGCCCCGAGGGCAGAAACGGTCCGCTGGTCCGCACCCTCGCCTCCCACCTCGCCTACTACCAGCGCTGGGCCAAGACCTGGGAGTTCCAGGCCCTCCTCAAGGCCCGGGCCGTCGCCGGCGACGAAACCCTCGGCGCCGAGTACATCGACGCCATAAGCCCCCTCGTCTGGCAGGCCGCCGAACGCGAGAACTTCGTACCCGACGTCCAGAAGATGCGCCGCCGCGTCGTCGACAACATCCCCGCCGCCCAGGTCGACCGGGAACTCAAACTCGGCCCCGGCGGCCTGCGCGACGTCGAGTTCGCCGTGCAACTGCTGCAACTCGTCCACGGACGCACCGACGCCACCCTGCACTCCGGCACCACCCTCGACGCCCTGCACGCCCTCGCCGCCGGCGGCTACGTCGGCCGGGCCGACGCCGCCCAGCTCCACGACGCGTACCGCTTCCTGCGCGCCATGGAACACCGCATCCAGCTCTACCGGCTGCGCCGCACCCACCTCGTCCCCGAGGACGAGAACGACCTGCGCCGCCTCGGCCGCTCCATGGGCCTGCGCACCGAACCCGTCGCCGAACTCAACAAGGCCTGGCGCCGGCACGCCTCCGTGGTCCGCCGCCTGCACGAGAAGATCTTCTACCGGCCGCTCCTCGACGCCGTCGCCCAACTCGCACCCGGCGAGGCCCGGCTCTCCCCGCGCGCCGCCGGCCAGCGCCTCGAAGCCCTCGGCTACGCCGACCCCGCCGCCGCCCTGCGCCACCTCGAAGCCCTCGCCTCCGGAGTCAGCCGCAAGGCCGCCATCCAACGCACCCTGCTCCCCGTCATGCTCGGCTGGTTCGCCGACTCCGCCGACCCCGACGCGGGCCTGCTGAACTTCCGCAAGGTCTCCGACGCCCTCGGCAAAACCCCCTGGTACCTGCGCCTGCTCCGCGACGAGGGCGCCGCCGCCGAGAACCTCGCCCGCGTCCTGTCCGCCGGCCGGCTCGCCCCCGACCTGCTGATGCGCGCCCCCGAGGCCGTCGCCCTGCTCGGCGACCCCGAAGGCCTCCAGCCCCGTACCCACGAGGCCCTGGAACAGGAGGTACTGGCCGCCGTCAACCGCGCCGAGAACGCCGAAGCCGCCGTCGCCGCGGCGCGCGGCGTGCGCCGCCGCGAACTGTTCCGCACCACCGCCGGCGACATCATCGGCTCCTACGGCACCGAGGACAACCCGGCGGAAGAGGACCACGGGGCCCTCGTCGACCGGGTCGGCTCCGCCGTCTCCGACCTCACCGCCGCCACCATCGCCGGCGCCCTGCGCGCCGCCGTGCGCGAGCAGTGGGGCGACACCCTGCCCACCCGGTTCGCCGTGATCGGCGTCGGCCGCTTCGGCGGCCACGAACTCGCCTACGGCTCCGACGCCGACGTCCTCTTCGTCCACGAACCCCGCGAGGGCGTCGACGAACAGGACGCCGCGAAGGCCGCCCAGGCCGTCGTCTCCGAGATGCGCAGACTCCTCCAGCTGCCGTCCGCCGACCCGCCCCTGCTCATCGACGCCGACCTGCGCCCCGAAGGCCGCTCCGGTCCGCTGGTGCGCACCCTGCCCTCGTACGCCGCCTACTACCGCCGCTGGTCCCTGACCTGGGAGTCCCAGGCCCTGCTGCGGGCCGCGACGGTCGCCGGCGACCAGGAGCTCGGCTCGCGCTTCATCGACCTGATCGACCCCCTGCGCTACCCCGTGGAGGGCCTCGGCGACGACGCCGTACGGGAGATCCGCCGACTCAAGGCCCGCATGGAGTCCGAGCGGCTGCCGCGCGGCGCCGACCCCACCCTGCACACCAAACTCGGCCGGGGCGGCCTCAGCGACGTCGAGTGGACCGTCCAACTGATGCAGATGCGGCACGCCTGGGCCGAACCGGGCCTGCGCACCACCCGCACCCGCGAAGCCCTCGCCGCCTCCCACGCGGCCGGGCTGATCCCCACCGAGGAGGCGCAGATCCTCGACGAGGCATGGGTGCTCGCCACCCGGGTCCGCAACGCCGTGATGCTGGTCCGCGGCCGGGCGGGGGACACCTTCCCGTCCGAGGCGCGCGAACTGGCCGCCGTCGGCCGCTACCTCGGCTACGCCGAGGGCACCGCCGGCGACATGCTGGAGGACTACCGCCGCATCACCCGCCGCGCCCGCGCGGTGGTGGACGAACTCTTCTACGGCTCCTGACCCCGGCCCGGCTCCCGACCCCGGCCCCGACCGCGGGCACCGCCCCCACCCCCGACCGTCAGGCGGGCGGGGCCGCCAGGAGACCCCGGGCGTACGCCAGGAACGCGGCCAGGCCCAGGTCGAAGGCGGCGTCCGCCCGCCCCGGCGCCCCGGCCCCCGCCCCGTGCGCGGCCAGCGCCCCGGCCAGGAGCGGGGTCCCCGGCGTCGGCTCCCACATGGCCTCCGGGGCCGCCAGGTCCAGCGCCGAGCCCAGCACCAGGTTCTCCAGCCCCGTCAACAGCGGCATCACCCGTTCCACCGGGAAGCCCGCCGCGAGCAGCAGCGCGACGGCCCGCTCGTACTGCCCCAGCACCATCGGCGCCCGGACCGGCGTCGTCATCAGCAGCGGGATCGCCCTCGGGTACGCGGCGAAGGCGGCCCGGTAGGACCGCGCCCAGTCCTCCAGCGCCCGGTCCCACGGCCGGCCCTCCAGCGTCCCGCCGTCGATCGCGGCGCAGACCCGCTCGCGTATCAGCTCCACCACCCCGGCCCGACCGTCCACGTGGTGATACACCGACGCGGTCTGCACACCCAACGCCCGGGCGATCTGCGGAACGCTGAACTCGCCCTTCTCCGCGACCAGTTGCAGCGCGATCGTGCCGATCCGCTCCCGGTCGAGCAAGGGGGTGCGCGGCCGTGCCATCGATGTTCTCCCGCCGTCAGGTCTTCCCGTACGCCAAAACGGGAGGCTACATTGCCGCAAACCGAAAGCCTTTAGGTTTCGCTTCCCCGTCGCCCACCGTCCGCAGAAGGGTGCCTCCGCATGCCCCGAACGCCGGAACCGCCGCCCCCCGCAACCACCCCGGCCCCGCGCCGCGCCACCCTCGGCACCGCCGACATCTCCTTCTTCGTCGTGTCGGCCGCCGCCCCGCTCACCGTCATGGCCGGCGTCGCCCCCGTCGCCATCCTGCTCGGCGGCATCGGCGCCCCCGCCGGATACCTCCTCGCCGGCCTCACCCTCGCCGTCTTCGCCGTCGGCTTCACCGCCATGAGCCGCCACGTCCGCAGCGGCGGCGCGTTCTACGCCTACATCACCCGAGGCCTCGGCAAACACGTCGGCATCGGTGCCGCCCTGCTCGCCCTCGTCGGCTACAACGGCATGGAGATCGGCGTCTACGGCCTCCTCGGCACCACCACCGCCGACACCGCCCACGCCCTGTGGGGCCTGGACGTCCCCTGGCTGCCCGTCTCCCTCGTCGGCCTCGTCCTCATCTGGTACGGCGGCTTCCGCTCCATCGACTTCGGCGCGAAACTGCTCGGCGTCCTGCTCGTCGCCGAGACCGGGATACTCGTCCTGCTCGCCGCCGGAGTCCTCCTCAAGGGCGGCGCCCACGGCCTGTCCGTCGGCTCCTTCGCCCCCGGCGCGGTCCTCGTCCCCGGCACCGCCGCCGTCCTGGCCTTCGCCTTCGCCGCCTTCACCGGCTTCGAGTCCACCGTCATCTACCGCCGCGAGGCCCGCGACCCCGACCGGACCATCCCGCGCGCCACCTACATCGCCGTCGCCTTCCTCGGCCTCTTCTACGCCTTCATCGTCTGGACCGTCATCCAGGCCTTCGGCGCCGACGCCGTCGTCAAGGCCGCCGCCGACGACCCCGGCGGCCTCTTCTTCGCCGCCATCAGCACCTACGTCGGACCGTGGGCCGCCGACCTGATGCACGTCTTCATCGTCACCAGCGTCATCGCCTCCCTCCTCGCCTTCCACAACGCCATCAACCGCTACGGCCTCGCCCTCGCCGAGGAAGGCGTCCTGCCCGCCGCCCTCGGCAGGATCCACCCCCGACACGGATCCCCGTACGTCGCCGGCGTCGCCCAGACCGCCCTCGGCGCGACGATCGTCCTCGGATTCGCCCTCGCCGACGCCGACCCGTACCAACAACTGCTGCTCTGGGTGAACACCCCGGGCATGATCGGCCTCATGGCACTGATGCTGCTGGCCGCCATCGCCATACCCGTCCACTTCCACCGCGTCGCTCACGACGAGGGCCCCTGGCGCACCCTGATCGTGCCCGTCGTCGCGGCCGTCCTGCTCACCGCGGCGATCTACCTGGTCGCCTCCAAGGTGGACCTGTTCACCATGGCCTCGCCCACCGTCAACACGATCCTCGTGGCCGTCGTACCCGCCGTCTTCCTCGGCGGTCTCGGCCTCGCCCGACGCCTCAAGACGCGCCGCCCCGAGATCTACGCCCGGTTCGCCGAAGAGCCCGCCACCCGCGCACACCCCGAAGGAGAAGAGCCGTGCCCGCTGCCGACACCGTCCTCACCGGAGCCCGCGTCCGCACCCTCGACCCCGACCGCCCCGAGGCCCACGCGGTAGCCGTCCGCGACGGCGAGATCCTCGCCGTCGGCGACGAGAGCGACGTACGGGACTGGCGCGGACCGGCCACCGAGGTCATCGACCTCGGCGGCGCCACCCTCACCCCCGGCCTCACCGACGCCCACAGCCACCCCGTCTGGGGCATCGAGATGGCCACCGGCACCGACCTCTCCACCGTCCGCGACCTCGACCAACTCCGCGCCGCCCTGCGCGCCGCCGACCGCGGCCCCGGAGGCTGGATCGTCGGCCACGGCCTCGACCACAACGCCTTCGGCGGTCGGCCCGTCGACCGCTTCCTCGTCGAGGACGCCCTCGCCGGCGCCCCCGCCTTCCTGCGCCTGTACGACGGCCACTCCGCCCTCGCCTCCGAAGCGGCCCTGCGGGCCGCCGGCATCACCGGGCCCCGCACCTTCGCCCAACGCTCCGAGATCGTCTGCGACCCGCAGGGCCGACCCACCGGCCACCTCGTCGAACACGCCGCGATGGACCTCGTCGGCGCCCTCGTCCCCAAGCCCTCCTCCGCCGAACGCCGCGGGCGCCTCCTGGCCCTCCTCGCCGAGATGGCCGCCGGCGGACTCACCGGCGCCCACGTGATGGACCTCGGCGACGGGGACGTACCGGCCCTGCTCTCCACCGTCGAGTACGAGGGCGACCTGCCGCTGCGCCTGCGACTGTCCCCCTGGTGCATGCCGGGCGCCGGCCCTGACGAGCTGGAGGAACTCGTCGAACTCCAACTGCTCCGGGGCCGCCACTGGCAGGTCGGCGGGGTGAAGTTCTTCATGGACGGCACCGTCGAGGGCGGAACGGCCTGGCTGGAGCACGCCGACTGCCACGGCCAGGGCACGAACGCCTTCTGGCCCGACCTGCGCGCCTACTCCCGCGCGGTGCACACCCTCGACGCGGCCGGCATCGGCACCGCCACCCACGCCATCGGCGACGCCGCCGTCCGCCACGTCCTGGACACGGTGGCGGACCTGGGACCGGGGGCCCGTGCACGACACCGGATCGAGCACATCGAGACCGTCCCCGACGACCAGCTGAAGCGATTCGCGGAACTCGGGGTGATCGCCTCGATGCAGCCGCCGCACACCGCCTACACCCGGGCCGACCACAGCGACGAATGGTCCAAACGCCTCGGAGACGACCGGGCGGCCCGCGCCTGGCGCTGCCGAGACCTGCGCGACGCCGGGGCGGTGCTCGCCCTCGGCTCGGACTGGCCCATCGCCCACCACGACGCCCGTCAGGTCCTGGCGACCGCCCGCAGCCCCCTCGGCGCGGCCTCGACGGGAGCCGCCCTCACCGGGTTGATGGCACTGGAGGGCATGACCTCGCACGCCGCGCTCGCGGCCGGCGAGGAGAAGGTGGCGGGCCGCGTCGCGGCCGGATTCCGGGCGGACCTGACGGCCTTCGCCCTCGACCCCGTGGACGCGGCGCCGGACGAAGTGGCCGAGGCGCCGATCCGACTCACGATGTCCGGCGGCCGGATCACGCACCGCACGGACCGAGCAGAGACAGGGTGAGAAGAGGGCAGGGTGGGAAGCGACGGACCGGGAAGAACGGTCAGCGCGTGAAGCGGTTCGCCAGCGCCGCCGCCACCGGATGCCGGTCCACGGCCCGGGGGTGGCGGGGCAGCCGGTGCGGAAGCGATCCGTACCAGGCACGCGAGACCGTGTACCCGAAGGCCAGGCACAGCATGCCGCCCACGGCGTCGAGCCAGAAGTGGTTCGCGGTGGCCACGATGACGACCAGCGTCGCCGTCGGGTAGAGCAGGCCCAGGATCCGTACCCAGGGCGCGGAGGCGATGGCGAAGATCGTCAGCCCGCACCAGAGCGACCACCCTATGTGCATCGACGGCATGGCCGCGTACTGGTTCGACATGTGCTTGAGGTCGCCCGAGGCCATGGAACCCCAGGTGTGGTGGACCAGCACGGTGTCGATGAAGTCCTGCCCGTTCATCAGCCGGGGCGGCGCGAGCGGGTAGAAGAAGTAGCCGACCAGGGCGACACCGGTGGTGGCGAAGAGCACCATGCGGGTGGCCGCGTAACGCCCCGGGTGAAAGCGGTAGATCCACACCAGCACGCCGATGGTCACGACGAAGTGCAGCGTCGCGTAGTAGTAGTTCATGCCGACGATCAACCACGTCACCGAGTTGACGGCATGGTTGATCGACTGCTCCACGGCGATGCCCAGGGTGCGCTCGACGCTCCAGATCCAGTCGGCGTTCGACAGCGCGACCGCCTTCTGCTCCGGGACGGCGTTGCGGATCAGCGAGTAGGTCCAGTAGCTGATCGCGATCAGCAGGACCTCGAACCAGATCCGGGGCCGCCGGGGCGTGCGGAGCCGGGTGAGAAGAGAACGTTCGGAGGCCGGGCGGGCCTCGTTCTCGGTCACGGTGGGTGACGAGACGTCCGTCCGGGTTTCCAGTGTCTTCACGCTCGCTTCACCCATGGGGACAGAGTCTGCCAGATGCGTTCTCGCCTTCGATCATCCCGTGGGACGGTCTTCGGACCGCCCGCTCAACCCCGGGGATGACGGGATCCCCCTCAGGGCGTACGCCGCTGCCTGGGCCCGGACGCGGTCGAACCGCGGACCACCAACTCGGGGAGGAAGACGAACTCGCTGTGCGGGGCCGGCGTACCGCCGATCTCCTCCAGCAGCGTCCGGACCGCCGCCTGCCCCATGGCCTGCACCGGCTGCCTGATCGTGGTCAGCGGCGGATCCGTGAACGCTATGAGAGGGGAGTCGTCGAAACCCACCACCGACACGTCCTGCGGAACCTTCAGCCCCCGCTGCCGCGCGGCCCGGATCGCACCGAGCGCCATCATGTCGCTCGCGCACACCACCGCCGTGCAGCCCCGCGCGATCAACGCGGTCGCCGCGGCCTGCCCGCCTTCCAGCGTGTACAGGGAGTGCTGGATCAGCTCCTCGATCTCGGCCTCGCCGAGACCGAGCCGTTCCTTCATGCCGAGCCGGAAACCCTCGATCTTGCGCAACACCGGCACGAACCGCTTCGGTCCGACCGCGAGGCCGATCCGCGTGTGACCGAGCGCCGTCAGATGGGTCACCGCGAGCTGCATCGCCGCCCGGTCGTCGGGGGAGACGAAGGGAGCCTGCACCTTGTCGGAGAACCCGTTGATGAGGACGTACGGAACACCCTGGCCGCGGAGCTGGTCGTAGCGCCCCATGTCGGCCGTGGTGTCGGCGTGCAGACCGGACACGAAGATGATCCCGGAGACCCCGCGGTCCACCAGCATCTCCGTCAGCTCGTCCTCGGTGGACCCGCCGGGCGTCTGCGTGGCCAGCACCGGGGTGTACCCCTGCCGGGTCAGCGCCTGGCCGATGACCTGCGCCAGCGCCGGAAAGATGGGGTTGTCGAGTTCGGGGGTTATCAGACCGACGAGTCCGGCGCTGCGTTGGCGCAGCTTCACGGGCCGCTCGTAACCGAGCACGTCGAGGGCGGCCAGCACGGATTCGCGGGTGCCTGCGGCCACACCGGGCTTGCCGTTGAGCACGCGGCTGACTGTGGCTTCGCTGACCCCCGCCTGGGCTGCGATGTCGGCTAGCCGTGCGGTCACGGGATTGGACTGTACCGGTCACGCGTCACAATGCCCACCACGTACACGAGTCCGGGGGCAACAGGACACTGCGACCGTCCGTCTCCACGGGCGCGCTGGACAGTACGGGCCTTCCCGGCGACGGTAGTTGGAGCGCCCGCGACCGGGTGTTGACGGTGCAGGCGAAGCCGGGGCGGGTGAACAGCAGCACCCCCTCAGGAGCGGGCAGCCACGTCAGGCCGCCCGCCTCCGGCGAGCCCAGCCCGGGCAACGCGCGCCGCAGCTCCAGTGCCGCCCGGTACAGCTCCAGCGTGGAATGCGGGTCACCGGTCTGCGCGGCGACGCTCAGCCCCGCCCAGTCGGCGGGCTGCGGCAGCCAGCTCCCGCCCGGACCGAAGTCGTACGGGGGCGCCTCCCCGGACCAGGGGATCGGGATCCGGCAGCCGTCACGCAGCCCGTCCTGCCCCGAGCCGCGATGGAAGGCGGGGTCCCGGCGGACGGCGTCGGGGAGGTCGGTGACCTCGGGCAGACCGAGTTCCTCGCCCTGGTAGACGTACGCCGACCCCGGCAACGCCAGCATCAGCAGCGCGGCGGCCCGCGCCCGGGCCAGCCCCCGCGCGCCGCCCCCGTACCGGGTCACGTGCCGCACCACATCGTGATTCGACAGCACCCACGTCGTCGGCGCACCCACGGAAGCCGTCGCGGCCAGCGACTCGTCGATGACGGTGCGCATCGCGACGGCGTCCCACGGACAGTTCAGGAAGCGGAAGTTGAACGCCTGGTGCAGCTCGTCGGGCCGTACGTACAGCGCGAGCCGCTCCGAGGTCGGGGCCCAGGCCTCCGCCACCCCGATCGCGGGCCCCGGCCGCGGGCCCTCGTGCGCGTCCAGGAGCCGCCGCCAGGAACGGTGGATCGCGTGGACCCCGTCCTGGTCGAAGAAGGGGAGCGGCTCCGTACCGATCAGGGTGGCCTGGGCGG
Organism: Streptomyces sp. WM4235; assembly: GCF_001279725.1. Lineage (GTDB taxonomy): Bacteria > Actinomycetota > Actinomycetes > Streptomycetales > Streptomycetaceae > Streptomyces. Next base: position 36,413 of record NZ_LGDE01000441.1, read on the forward strand.
CGCGGCCGATGTCGGGCAGCCCCGGCGCCTTGACCATGCCGTGCGCCACGTCCACCCGGAACCCGTCCACACCCAGGTCCAGCCAGAACCGCAGCACGTCCGCGAACTCCGCCGCCACCTCCGGATGGTCCCAGTCGAGGTCGGGCTGCTCGGGTGCGAAGAGGTGCAGGTACCACTGCCCGTCCTCGACGCGGGTCCAGGCGGGACCCCCGAAGATCGACTCCCAGTCGTTGGGCGGCAGCTCGCCGGCCGCGCCCCGCCCCGCCCGGAAGTGGTACCGCTCCCGGGCGGCGGGGTCCCTCAGGGCCGCCCGGAACCACGGGTGCTCGTCGGAGGTGTGGTTCGGCACCACGTCCACGATGACCCGCAGCCCCTGGGCGTGCGCGGCCCGCAGCAGCTCGGCCGCGTCGGAGAGGTCGCCGAAGAGCGGATCCACGGCCCGGTAGTCGGCGACGTCGTAGCCGCCGTCCGCCTGCGGGGAGACGTAGAAAGGGGTCAGCCACACGGCGTCGACCCCCAGCCGGGCCAGGTGGGGGAGCCGCTCGCGCACCCCGTTCAGGTCGCCGACGCCGTCGCCGTCGCTGTCGGCGAAGGACCGCACGTACACCTGATAGATGACGGCATCGCGCCACCAGCCCTCGCTCGCGCCGGTGTTGCTGGAAGCGCTTGCAAGCCGGGGTGCGGTCAGCTCATGGGTCATGTCGGGGTCAACGCGGGGACACACCCCCTGGTTGCGGGCCCGTGGACTCGAAGGCGACTCGAACTAACAGCAAGCTGCGGCAACCGTACGGACACACGGATGTAACGATCACCATCGCTTGCAGAAAATTGCCGCAAGCTCTTTCGGTCGGCTTTCAGTCTTGTTACGTTCCTGGCAACTCGGGACCGCGAGGAAGCGGCCGGGATCATCGAAGGAGTTCATATGCGGCGTGGCATAGCGGCCACCGCGCTGGTCGCGGCCCTGGCGCTCGCGGCGACGGCTTGCAGCGGTGACAGCGGGAACGACAACGGCGACACCAAGGCCGGCGGTGAGCTGACCGGCACGGTGACGTGGTGGGACACCTCCAACGACGCCGAGAAGGCCAGCTTCCAGAAGATCGCCGAGGCGTTCACCGCGAAGCACCCCAAGGTCACCGTCAAGTACGTCAACGTCCCGTACGGCGACGCGCAGAACAAGGCCAAGAACGCCTTCACCAGCGGCTCCGAAGCCCCTGACGTGATCCGCGCCGACGTCGGCTGGGTCGCCGACTTCGCCTCCCTCGGCTACCTCGACGAGGTACCCGCCGAGACCGCCAAGAAGGTCGACGCGGAGTTCCTCCCGCAGGCCGCGGCCAGCGGCAAGTACGAGGGCAAGACCTACGCCGTCCCGCAGGTCATCGACACCCTCGGCCTCTTCTACAACAAGAAGATGCTCGCGGACGCCGGCGTCAAGCCCCCCACCACCCTGGAGGAGCTGAAGACGGCCTCCGCCGCCATCAAGGCGAAGACCGGCAAGGCCGGCCTGTACCTGCGCGGCGACGACTCCTACTGGTTCCTCCCGCTGATCTACGGAGAGGGCGGCGACCTCGTCGACGCGAAGACCAAGACGGTCACCGTCGACAACCCCGCGGGCGTCAAGGCCTTCAAGGCCGCCCGCGACCTGGTCACCTCCGGCGCGGCGATCACCAACGCCACCGACGGCTGGGTCAACATGCAGACCGCCTTCAAGTCGGGCGAGGTCGCCATGATGATCAACGGTCCCTGGGCCGTCGCCGACAGCTACGCCGGCGACCAGTTCAAGGACAAGGCCAACCTCGGCGTCGCCGCCGTCCCGGCCGGCTCCGCCAAGGCCGGCGCCCCCCAGGGCGGCCACGACCTCGCCGTCTACGCCGGCTCCAAGAACCGCGCCGCCGCACACGCCTTCGTGGAGTACATGACCTCCCAGGACGTCCAGGTCCAGTCCGCCAAGGACCTGAGCCTGCTCCCGACCCGCACGGCCGCCTACGAGCAGCCGGACGTCAAGGCCAGCGAGATGGTCCAGTTCTTCAAGCCGGCCGTCGACAAGGCCGTCGAGCGCGCCTGGATCCCGGAGAACGGCTCCCTCTTCGAGCCGCTGAAGGTCGAATACACCAAGGCGGTCACCGGGGCGGCAAGCCCCGAGGACGCGGCCAAGGCGGCCGGCGTCGAGTTCCGCAAGATCCTCAAGGGCTGGAAGTAACAAGACCATGGCTGCTCACACCAGCCAGTCGGTGGCGAAGGCCGCGGGCAACGATGACGGCGCCAAGAGCGACGACATCGAGGCCCGCGGCCGGAGCCGCAGGACTGACAGCGGGAATCGCGGTGGCTTCAGGCGCGCGCTGGCCACCCACTGGTACGCCTGGACGATGATCACCCCCGTGGTGCTCGTCCTCGGCGTCATCATCGGCTGGCCCCTCGTACGAGGCGTCTACCTGTCGCTGACCGACGCCAACGAGCGCAACGTCGGCCGCACGATCGGCGCCAACCACATCGAGGCCACCTACGAGTTCGTCGGCCTCGACAACTACGCGGCCGTCCTCTCCGACCCCGTGTTCCTGCAACGGCTGGTGTGGACGGTCAGCTGGACCGTCCTGTGCGTGTCGATCACCTTCGCGCTCGGACTGGCCCTGGCCACCATGCTCAACCGCGACTTCAAGGGCCGCGCCGCCTACCGGATGGCACTCATCCTGCCCTGGGCCGTCCCCGGCTTCGTGTCCGTCTTCGCCTGGCGGTTCCTCTTCAACCGCGACAACGGCATCCTCAACAAGCTGCTCGACGGCGGCGGCATCTCCGCCATCCCGTGGCTCGACGACCCGACGTGGGCCAAGGTCTCCGTCATCACCGTCAACGTCTGGCTCGGCGTCCCCTTCATGATGGTCGCCCTCCTCGGCGGCCTCCAGTCCATCCCCGGCGAGCTCTACGAAGCCGCCGAGATGGACGGCGCCACCCCCTGGCAGCGGTTCCGGCACATCACCCTGCCCGGCCTGCGGGCCGTCAGCATGACGGTGATCCTGCTCTCCACCATCTGGACCTTCAACATGTTCCCGGTGATCTTCCTGCTCACCCGGGGCGGACCGGGCGACTCCACCGAGATCCTGGTGACCCAGGCCTTCCGCCAGGCCTTCGTGGCCAGCCCCCGCGACTTCGCGGGCTCCGCCACCTGGGGCGTGCTCATCCTCGCCCTGCTCATGATCTTCGCGCTGGTCTACCGGCGCTCGCTGCGCAAGCAGGGAGAGGTGTGGTGACCGTGTCGACCGCCACCAACAAGGAACAGGCGGCCGGACCCCGCCGGGGACGCCGCTCCCCGGCCGCCTCCGTCGGCCTGCACGCCACCCTCGTCGTCGCGTCCGTCATCGCCGTCTTCCCGGTCCTGTGGGTCCTGCTGACCTCCATCAAGCCCGCGAAGCACGCCATCAGCACCGACTTCGTGAAGGAACCCACCCTCGACAACTACCGCTACCTGGTGGAGTCGACCTCCTTCTTCTCCTGGTTCGCCAACTCCGTCCTCGTCGCCGGCGTCACCACGATCCTCGGCGTGTTCATCGCGGCCACCACCGGCTACGCCGTCAGCCGGTTCAAGTTCCCCGGCATGAAACCCCTCATGTGGACCCTGCTCATCACGCAGATGTTCCCCATGGCCATCCTCATCGTCCCGCTCTACAACCTCATGGGACAGCTCGGCCTGCTCAACCAGCCCGTCGGCCTGATCATCACGTACCTCACCATCGCCGTGCCCTTCTGCGCCTGGATGATGAAGGGCTTCTTCGACACCATCCCGGTGGAGATCGACGAATCCGGCCGCGTCGACGGACTCAACCCCTTCGGCACCTTCTGGCGACTGATCCTGCCCCTGGCCAAACCCGGCCTCGCCGTGACCGGCTTCTACGCCTTCATCACCGCCTGGGGCGAAGTCGCCTACGCCTCCGCCTTCATGGTCGGCGACGAGAACCTCACCCTGGCCGGCGGACTGCAGACCTTCGTCACGCAGTACACCTCCAACTGGGGAGCGATGACCGCCGCCTCGGTCCTCATCGCCATCCCCGCCGCCGTCTTCTTCCTCTTCGCCCAGCGTCACCTCGTCGCCGGAATGACCGCAGGCGCGACCAAGGGCTGACCACCCCTGCCTGCTCCCGCATCACCGGCCCGATCTCTTCAAGGACGACATGACCCAGCACCTCGCCGACGCCCTCCCCACCACGACCGGTACCCAGCCCGGCTGGTGGAGAGAAGCGGTGATCTACCAGGTCTATCCACGCAGCTTCGCCGACTCCAACGGGGACGGCATGGGGGACCTCGAAGGCATCCGGAGCCGACTGCCCTACCTCAAGGAACTGGGCGTCGACGCCGTCTGGCTCAGCCCCTTCTACGCCTCCCCGCAGGCCGACGCCGGATACGACGTCGCCGACTACCGGGCCATCGACCCCATGTTCGGCACCCTGCACGACGCCGACGCCGTGATCCGCGAAGCCCACGCCCTGGGCCTGCGCATCATCGTGGACCTCGTCCCCAACCACTGCTCCGACCAGCACGAATGGTTCAAGCAGGCACTCCGCGAAGGCCCCGGAACCCCCCTGCGCGAACGCTTCCACTTCCGGCCCGGCCAGGGCGCCTACGGCTCCCAGCCCCCCAACGACTGGGAGTCGATCTTCGGTGGGCCCGCCTGGACCCGCGTCGAGGACGGCGAGTGGTACCTGCACCTCTTCGCGCCCGAGCAGCCCGACTTCAACTGGGAACACCCCGCCGTCCAGGACGAGTTCCGCTCCATCCTGCGGTTCTGGCTCGACCTCGGCGCCGACGGCTTCCGCATCGACGTCGCCCACGGCCTCGTCAAGGCCCCCGGCCTGCCCGACCTCGGCCGCGACGAACAACTCAAGCTCCTCGGCAACCAGGTCCTCCCCTTCTTCGACCAGGACGGCGTCCACGAGATCTACCGCTCCTGGCGCACCGTCCTCGACGAGTACGCCGGCGACCGCATCGGCGTCGCCGAAGCCTGGACCCCCAGCGCCGACCGCACCGCGCTGTACCTGCGCCCCGACGAACTCCACCAGGCCTTCAACTTCCACTACCTGAACACCGGTTGGGACGCCGACGCGCTGCGCTCCGCCATCGACGAGTCCCTCGACGCCATGCGCCCCGTGGGCGCGCCGACGACGTGGGTGCTCTCCAACCACGACGTGGTGCGGCACGTGACCCGGTACGGGGGCGGCGCGCAGGGGCTGGCCCGGGCGCGGGCCGCCGCGCTGCTGATGCTGGCGCTGCCCGGATCCGCGTACGTCTACCAGGGCGAGGAACTCGGTCTGCCCGAGGTCACCGACCTCCCCGACGCCGTCCGCCAGGACCCGTCCTTCTTCAAGGCGAACGGCCAGGACGGACTCCGCGACGGCTGCCGCGTACCGATCCCGTGGTCGGGCGAGGAAGCCCCGTACGGCTTCGGCAGCGGCGGCAGCTGGCTGCCGCAGCCCGCCGACTGGGCCGGCCTGAGCGTCGAGGCCCAGACCGGCGACCCGCACTCCACGCTGGAGCTGTACCGGGCCGCGCTGCGCATCCGCCGCGAGCGCGACGACCTGGGCGCGGGCGACTCCGTGCACTGGCTGGAGGCCCCCGAAGGCGTACTGGCCTTCCGCCGGGGCGCGTTCACCTGCACGGTCAACACCACCGGGGAGCCCGTACGCATGCCGCTGCCCGGTACGGCACTGCTGGCCAGCGCCGAGCTGACCGACGCGGACGTACTGCCGGGCGACACGGCGGTGTGGTGGCAGGGGTGACCAACCCCCTCAGGCTGACGGACATCGCCGCGCAGGCCCAGGTCAGCGAGGCGACCGTCAGCCGCGTCCTCAACGGGAAGGCGGGCGTCGCGGACGGCACCCGGCACAAGGTGCTGGCCGCGCTCGACCTGCTGGGCTACGAACGCCCGGTGCGGCTCAAACGCCGCAGCAACGGCCTCGTCGGCCTGCTCATCCCGGAACTCACCAACCCCATCTTCCCGGCGTTCGCCCAGGTCATAGAGCAGGCGCTGGCGGGGCACGGGTACACGCCGGTGCTCTGTACCCAGACGCCGGGCGGGGCCACCGAGGACGAGTTGGTCGAGCAACTGGAGGAGCGGGGGGTCACCGGCATCGTCTTCCTGTCCGGCCTGCACGCGGACTCCTCCACCGACCCCTCGCGCTACCAGCGGCTCGCCTCCCGGGGCGTGCCGTTCGTCCTGATCAACGGCTTCAACGAGCACGTCAACGCGCCCTTCATCTCCCCGGACGACCGGGCGGCCGCCGACATGGCAGTCCGGCACCTCGAAGACCTCGGGCACCGCCGCATCGGCCTGGCCATCGGGCCGACGCGCTACGTCCCGTCGGCGCGCAAGGAGGCCGGCTTCACCGCCGCCCTGCCCTCGGCCGCCGCCGAAGGGCTCATCCAACGCACCCTGTTCACCGTCGAGGGCGGCCACGCGGCGGGCGGAGCCCTGCTCGACCGCGGGTGCACCGGCATCGTGTGCGGCAGCGACCCGATGGCGCTCGGTGTCATCCGCGCGGCCCGGGAGCGGGGACTGCGCGTACCGGAGGACGTGTCGGTCGTCGGCTTCGACGACTCCCCGCTGATCGCCTTCACCGACCCCCCGCTGACCACGGTCCGCCAACCGGTCCGCGCGATGGCCACGGCCGCGGTGGGCGCCCTGCTCGAAGCGGTGTCGGGAACACCGGTCCAGCGCACGGAGTACGTCTTCCAACCGGAACTGGTGGTGAGGGGCTCGACGGGCCAGGGGCCGGGGGACTGAGGGGGCTGAGGGGGGCTTTGGT
>NZ_LGDE01000442.1 GCF_001279725.1 Streptomyces sp. WM4235
GCCCCGGACGCCACACCCCCCGCTTCCCCCGCCTCCTCCGCGACCCGCCGGTGCCACCGGGTGCGCCGGTCGGCCACGGCGTGCGCCGCGAAGCCCGGCTCGAAGAAAGGGGCGTAGGCCGCCTGCCAGGCCGCGGCGTGGATCTCGCCGAGCGCGTCCCCGTCGCCGGGGCCCGCGCGCCGGATCTCCACCGCCCCGCTCGCACCGTGCCGCGGACCGCCGGCCTCGACCATCGCGCTCAGCCCTTCACGCAGATGACCTGCTTGAGCTTGGCCACCACCTCGACCAGGTCGGTCTGCTGGTCGATGACCTGCTCGATCGACTTGTAGGCCCCGGGGATCTCGTCCACGACCCCGGTGTCCTTGCGGCATTCCACGCCCCGGGTCTGCTCCTCCAGGTCCCGCGCCGAGAACCGCTTCTTCGCCGCGGTGCGGCTCATCTTGCGGCCCGCGCCGTGCGAGGCGGAGTTGAAGGACTTCTCGTTGCCGAGGCCCTTCACGATGTACGAGCCCGTTCCCATGGACCCGGGGATGATCCCGAAGTCGCCGCTGCCGGCGCGGATCGCGCCCTTCCGCGTGACCAGCAGGTCCATGCCTTCGTACCGTTCCTCGGCCACGTAGTTGTGGTGGCAGCTGATCTCCCGTTCGAAGGAGACCTTCGCCTTGCGGAACTCCTTGCGCACGACCTCCTTGAAGAGGCTCATCATCGCGGCGCGGTTGTACTTCGCGTACTCCTGCGCCCAGAAGAGGTCGTTGCGGTACGCGTCCATCTCCGGGGTGGCCGCGAGGAAGACCGCGAGGTCCCGGTCGACCAGGTTCTGGTTGTGCGCGAGGTCGCGGGCCACGCCCATGTGGTGGGCGGCGAGTTCGTTGCCGATGTTGCGGGAGCCGGAGTGCAGCATCAGCCAGACCGCGCCCTCCTCGTCGAGGCAGAACTCGATGAAGTGGTTGCCGGCGCCCAGCGTGCCGATCTGCTTCGCGGCGCGTTCCCGGCGGAACTTGACGGCGTCGGCGAGGTGGTCGAATCGCTGCCAGAGGCTTTCGTAGCCCGGCACCGAGAAGCCGTACAGCCGTTCCGGGTCCACGGGGTCCCTGTGCAGGCCCGTCCCCACCGGGATCGCCTGCTCGATCTTCGTCCGCAGCCGCGACAGGTCGCCCGGCAGGTCGTTCGCCGTCAGGGAGGTCTTGACCGCGGACATGCCGCAGCCGATGTCGACGCCCACCGCCGCCGGACAGACCGCGTCCTTCATGGCGATGACCGAGCCGACCGTGGCGCCCTTGCCGTAGTGGACGTCGGGCATGACGGCCAGGCCCTTGATCCACGGAAGGGTGGCGACGTTGTGCAACTGACGCATCGCGCTGTCCTCGACGGACGCCGGATCCGTCCACATCCGGATCGGGACCTGCGCCCCGGGCACCTCTACATACGACATAACAGCCTCAAAACCCCGTTAACCACAGGAAAGTATCAATACGCAAAAAGCCTCGCTCTTCATCCCAAACCAGACTTGGGACCGGCGCCGGCACCAGCGTGTGCGATAGACATTGTTTCCATCCGCGCCCAAGTCGCGGCAACGCATTTTTCCTGACCGTCGGGCGGCCGGCCGGTCGAAGGGAGCCATTGGACGTGCAGCGCAAGGCGGTACGACGCCCGGTCCTGTCGGGCATCGCGATGCTCACCGCACTCGCGGCCGGCGTCACCGGCCTCACCGGGTGCACCGACGGGAACGGCAACGGGAGCACCAGCGACGAAAAGGCCGGCGACAGCTCCACGGCGCCCGCCCAACCGGGGAAGTACCGCAGCCTGCCCGCGCCCTGCAAGGCCATCGACGCGAAGCGGCTCAAGGCCATGCTGCCCGCCGCCGAGAGCCTCACCGGCGAGCAGCGCGAGAAGCTGTACGCCGGGGTCGCGGACGCCTCGTACGACGGCGACCGGCGCGTCGGCTGCCGCTGGAACTCCCAGACGCCGGAGGAGACGCTGCTGCTGTCGGTCGGGTTCGAGCGCGTGGTCTCGTACGACCGCGCCACCACGAGCGACGACGACAAGGCGCGCCAGGTGTTCGTACGGCGCCTCACCGAAGCCCACCTGCCCTTCCCCGGGCCCACGGGCAGCCCCACTCCGGGCTCCTCGACGGTGCCCGCGCCCAATTCCCCCATCGCGCCCCCGGCCACCGGGAACACCGCCCCGAGCCCCGTCCCGAGCACCCCTGCGAGCAGCACCCCGAGCGCCCCCGGCACGAGCCCCTCCGGCACTCCCGGCGGCAGCCCCTCCGGGAGCCCGTCCGGCAGCCCCTCGCCCACCGCGCCCCCCGAGCTGGGCTCCCGCGTGCTGGAGGGCCTCGGCAGCGAGGCGTACGTCGAGGACAAGCTCGGCACCCCCGACGCCACGGCCGCCCGGGCCCGCACCGTGCGCCTCGTGTTCCGTACCTCGAACGTCATCGTGACCATCGAGTACAGCGTGCAGCCCGCCCTCCCCGCCACCGTCCCCCCCAGCGTGGAAACCCAGGACAGCGTGCGCCAGTTGGCGCAGGCCCTGGTCGAGCGTTTCAACGACTGACCCGGCCCGCCGCGGGGGGCGTACGGGTCCCGCGTGACGGCGCGCACAGCAGGCGGACGCCGGGTCGAGCTACCGTTGCTCGGGTCCCGCTCCCGCAATGCGCCCCCAAGCAGAGCCTCAACGACTGAAGGAACCATGCACCGATCAGCCTCGCGCCTCACCCGAGTCCTCGCCTGCGCAGCAGTCCCGATGATCCTCACCGTCGCCGGCTGCTCCTCCGATTCGGGCAAGGACTCGGGCTCGGACAGCGCCAAGAAGAAGTCCGACTCCTCCTCGTCCTCGAAGCCGACCCCGAAGGCCTCGGCCACCCTGGAGAAGGTGGCGTACCTCTCGCTGCCCGACCCCTGCAAGGCGATACAGGCGAAGACCATCGAGACGCTCGTCCCGGAGGCGAAGGAGAAGAACGGCACGGCGACCAAGTCGAACGACCTGTCCACCCGCGCCAGCTGCTCCTGGAACGGCCTGGACGAGGACGGTCTGAAGGGCTCGCAGTACCGCTGGCTCTCGATCTCCCTGGTCCGCTACGACTCGCACGCCTCGCTCGGCAGCGGCAACAAGCGCGCCGAGGAGCAGTACAAGAAGCAGGTCGAGGCCGCGAAGGCCGCCGAGGGCGCGCAGGACGTCAAGGTGGAGCCGGCCGGCGGGATCGGCGACGAGGGCACTTCGGTCGCCTACAACCTGAAGAAGGACGTCGAGTTCCTCAACAACACCATTCTGGTCCGCGCCCAGAACGTCGTGGTCACCCTCGACTACAACGGTGCCGCGTACGAGGGCGCCGCCGCCCCGGACCGCGCCAAGCTCCTCCAGGACGCGACCGTCGCCGCCCGCGAGATCGTGGCCTCGGCCGACGCCGCGGGCAAGAACGCCCCGGCCGCCAAGCCGTCCGCGGAGCCCTCGAAGTCGGGCGAGCCGTCCAAGGCCCCCGAGCAGTCCAAGGCTCCCGAGCAGTCCCCGTCCGCGCAGGCCACCCAGGAGAGCTGACCGCGAGGATGACCGTGGGAACCGGGTCGGGGACCGGGACGGGTTCGGGAACGGACGCGGGGCTGACAACCGGCCATCCGCGCGCCACCCGTACTCTGTGCCTGCCATAGCTCGTCAAGGGGAGGGGATCGCGGGTGGCCGCGATGCAGCTGACTCGCACGCACCGCATATTGATCGGTGTCGTGGTCGCCGGTGCCGTGGTCATCGCGGGGATCGGTTTCGCGGGTTCGTACGCCGCGGTGCGCGCGCTGGCGCTGCAGAAGGGCTTCGGCAGCTTCTCGCTCGTGTTCCCCATCGGCATCGACATGGGCATCTGCGTGCTGTTGGCGCTGGACCTGTTGCTGACGTGGATACGGATCCCGTTCCCGTTGCTGCGCCAGACGGCGTGGCTGCTGACGGCGGCGACGATCGCGTTCAACGGCGCTGCCGCCTGGCCGGATCCGCTCGGTGTGGGCATGCACGCCGTGATCCCGATCCTGTTCGTGGTCACCGTCGAGGCGGCCCGGCACGCGGTGGGCCGGATCGCGGACATCACCGCGGACCGGCACATGGAGGGCGTGCGGATCACCCGGTGGCTGCTGTCGCCGTTTCCGACCTTCAAGCTGTGGCGCCGGATGAAGCTGTGGGAGCTGCGTTCCTACGAGCAGGCCGTCGGCATGGAGCAGGACCGGTTGATATACCAGGCGCGGCTCCAGGCCCGGTACGGGCGGGCCTGGCGTCGCAAGGCCCCCGTCGAGGCGCTGATGCCGCTGAGGCTGGCCCGGATCGGGGTACCGCTGGCGCAGACCGCCCCGGAGGGGCTGGCGGCGGCGGGCATCGACCCGGTGCTGCTGCCCCCGGCGGCTCCCGGGACGACGGCCCTCCCCGAGGTCCAGGCCGCCCAGGTCCTGGCGGACACCCCCGCGCTGACGGCGGCGTCGGCGCAACCCCAGCCGCCCGCCACGCCCATGGCCTCCCCGACGCCCGCGCAGGCCGCGGCCCCCGTACAGGGGCCACCACCGCAGCCCGCACAGCCCGGCCCCGCGCAGCCCGAGCCCGCGCAGCCCGAGCCCGCCGAGGCCGGACCCGTCTTCCACGGCCCGGCGCCCTTCGCGGTGGAGCCGACGGCCATGCCGGCGGCGCACAACAGCGCGTGGTTCGCCGCGCCGCTGGCCCCGCAGGCCGCGTACGAGGGTGGCTACAACCCGCAGTACGTGGAGGGGCTGGAACCGATCCCGGTGATGCCCCCGACCGGCCCCGAGGAGCAGCGGCGGCCCGAGCAGCAGGAGCTGCCCATCCCGGCCCCCCGCTCCCGGGAGGCCGCGGCCTCTCAGGCCGAAGCCGACACCGAAGCCGAAGCCGACACCGATGACGCCCACGTCGACGAGGCGAAGTTCGCGGAGGCCGCGTACGAGGTCTTCCGCGCCTACCTCGACGAGTTCTCCCAGTTCCCGACGCCCGAGCAGGTCGACATACACCTCTCGGACCGGCACGGCATCGTGCACCCGCGCAGCGCCTCGATGATCCGGCGGCTCATGCCGGAGCTGAAGCAGCGCTACCAACGCGACCTGGAGAACGAGCACATCGCGTGACCCGGAGCCGTGAGGCACCGGCACCACGCGCCACGCCCACACCGCACGCGCGAGGGCCCGCACCCCTCGGGGTGCGGGCCCTCGCGCGTCGTACGCGGTGCCTCGGCGGGCTCGGCCGCCTCAGACGGCCAGCAGCTTGCGCACCCGGTCCGCCCCGACCGCCAGCAGCAGCGTGGGCAGGCGCGGCCCGGTCTCCCGGGTCACGAGCAGCCGGTAGAGCAGGGCGAAGAACGTCCGCTGCGCGACCTTGAGTTCCGGCGTCGGCTTGGCGTCGGGCTCCAGCCCGGCCATGACCTTCGGCACGCCGTAGACCAGGGTGGTGAGCCCGTCGAGCGACCAGTGCGAGTCGAGCCCGTCGACGAGCAGCCGCAGGGACTCGCGCCCCTCCTCGTCCAGCGAGGACAGCAGCTCGGTGTCGGGCTCCTCGCGGACCAGCGTGCGCTGGTCGGCCGGGACCTGGGTGGTGATCCAGTTCTCGGCGCGGTCCAGGCGCGGTCGTACCTCGTCGAGCGAGGTCAGCGGCGACGTCGGGTCCAGGTCGGACAGGATGCGCAGCGTCTGCTCGTCGTGCCCGGCGGTGATGTCGACGACGGACGCGAGCGTCCGGTACGCCATCGGCCGCGGGGTGCGGGGCAGTTCACCCTCCGCGGTGCGGACGGCGCGGGTGTGCGCCGCCGCGTCGGCCGGCAGCACGGAGCCGTCGGCGACCTTGGACTCCAGCTTGTCCCACTCGTCGTAGAGCCGCTGGATCTCCTGGTCGAAGGCGATCTTGAAGGACTGGTTCGGCTTGCGGCGCGCGTACAGCCAGCGCAGCAGCTGCGGCTCCATGATCTTCAGCGCGTCGGAGGGCGTCGGGACGCCACCCTTCGAGGAGGACATCTTGGCCATGCCGCTGATGCCGACGAACGCGTACATCGGACCGATCGGCTGCTCGCCGCCGAAGATGTGCACGATCTGCCCGCCGACCTGGAAGGACGAGCCGGGCGAGGAGTGGTCGACGCCCGAGGGCTCGAAGATCACGCCCTCGTAGGCCCAGCGCATCGGCCAGTCGACCTTCCAGACCAGCTTGCCGCGGTTGAACTCGCTGAGCTTGACCGTCTCGGTGAACTCGTCCTCGGCGCAGACGTAGGTCAGCTCCGTGGTCTCGTCGTTGTAGGACGTGACCGTGGTGAAGTCCTTGCCGCACTGCGCGCAGTAGGGCTTGTACGGGAAGTACCCGCCCTCGGCGCTGCTGCCGTCGTCCTCGGCGGCCGCGCCGGAGCCCTCGGCGGCCTCCAACTCGGCCTCGTCGACCTGCTTCTGCTGGGGCTTCTTGCCGCCCGGCTTCTGCTTGGTGCGGTACTGGTCGAGCACGGCGTCGATGTCGCCGCGGTGCTTCATGGCGTGCAAGACCTGCTCGCGGTACACACCGTTGGTGTACTGCTCGGTCTGGCTGATCGGGTCGTACTCGACGCCCATCTCGGCGAGCGCCTCGACCATCGCGGCCTTGAAGTGCTCGGCCCAGCTGCCGTACGCGGACCCGGCCGGGGCGGGGACGGCGGTCAGCGGCTTGCCGATGTGCGCGGCCCACGTCTCGTCGACGCCGGGGACGCCGGCCGGCACCTTCCGGTAGCGGTCGTAGTCGTCCCACGAGATCAGGTGGCGGACCTCGATGCCCCGGCGGCGGATCTCGTCCGCGACCAGGTGCGGGGTCATGACCTCGCGGAGGTTGCCCAGGTGGATCGGGCCGGAAGGGGAGAGTCCGGACGCGACGACGACAGGTTTGCCGGGTGCTCGGCGCTCCGCCTCGGCGATGACCTCGTCCGCGAAACGGGAGACCCAGTCGGTCTCGGTGCTGCTCTGAGCCACGACACGTCCTTCTACTCGAATGCTGGCTTCGCCATTCTCCCAGACGGAACGGGTCGCTCCGAGGTTGCTCCCCGCGCCCGATATCCCGCGAAAGCGAAAGGCCGCGCGTGGGATACTCGGCACTTGTCGGAACACCCAAGTGCACCCACCGGCACAACCTCACAGGAACGGCAGCTCATGGCCTCGGTCCCTTCCCTCGCTTCTTCCGTCAATCAGCGCGTCGCGGACGCCCTCGCCTCGGCCCTGCCGGAGGCCGGTGGCGCCGACCCGCTGCTGCGACGAAGCGACCGGGCCGACTTCCAGGCCAACGGCATCCTGGCGCTCGCGAAGAAGGCCAAGGCCAACCCGCGCGAGCTGGCGACGACCGTGGTCGAGGGCATCCCGACGGGTGACCTGATCAAGGAGATCGAGGTCTCGGGCCCCGGCTTCCTCAACATCACGATCACCGACAAGGCGATCATCGAGACCCTCGCGGCGCGGGCCGGCGACGACCGCCTCGGCGTCCCGCTCGCCGAGAACCCGGGCACCACGGTGATCGACTACGCCCAGCCGAACGTCGCCAAGGAGATGCACGTCGGTCACCTGCGGTCCGCCGTGATCGGCGCCGCGATGGTCGAGATCCTGGAGTTCACGGGCGAGAACGTCGTCCGCCGGCACCACATCGGCGACTGGGGCACCCAGTTCGGCATGCTCATCCAGTACCTGATGGAGCACCCGCACGAGCTGGACCACAAGTCGGACGAGGAGGTCTCCGGCGAGGAGGCCATGTCCAACCTGAACCGGCTCTACAAGGCCTCGCGCGCGCTCTTCGACTCCGACGAGGAGTTCAAGACGCGCGCCCGCGCCCGGGTCGTCGACCTCCAGGCCGGCGAGCCGGAGACCCTCGCGCTGTGGCAGCGGTTCGTGGACGAGTCGAAGATCTACTTCTACTCCGTGTTCAACAAGCTGGACATGGACATCCAGGACCCCGACGTGGTCGGCGAGTCCGGCTACAACGACATGCTCGTGGAGACCTGCAAGCTGCTGGAGGACTCGGGCGTCGCCGTCCGCTCCAACGGCGCGCTCTGCGTCTTCTTCGACGACGTCAAGGGCCCGGACGGCAACCCGACCCCGCTGATCGTCCAGAAGTCGGACGGCGGCTTCGGCTACGCCGCCACCGACCTCTCCGCGATCCGCGACCGGGTGGGCGTGCTGAACGCGACCACGCTCCTCTACGTGGTCGACGCCCGTCAGTCCCTGCACTTCAAGATGGTCTTCGAGACGGCCCGCCGCGCCGGCTGGCTGAACGAGGACACCAAGGCCGTACAGCTGGCCTTCGGCACCGTCCTCGGCAAGGACGGCAAGCCGTTCAAGACCCGTGAGGGCGAGACGGTGCGGCTGGTGGACCTGCTGGACGAGGCCGTCGAGCGGGCGACCACCGTCGTGCGGGAGAAGGACGCGGACCGCAACCTCCTCACCGAGGAGGAGATCGTCGAGAACGGCCTCCAGGTCGGCATCGGCGCGGTCAAGTACGCGGACCTCTCCACCTCCGCCGCCCGCGACTACAAGTTCGACCTGGACCAGATGGTCTCGCTCACCGGCGACACCTCCGTGTACCTCCAGTACGCGTACGCCCGGATCAAGTCCATCCTGCGCAAGGCGGGCGACCGTTCCCCGGTCGCGCACCCGGAGCTGGAGCTGGCCCCGGCCGAGCGCGCGCTGGGCCTGCACCTGGACCACTTCGGCGAGCTGGTCGCGGAGGCCGCCGGGGAGTACGCCCCGCACAAGGTGGCCGCGTACCTCTACCAGCTGTCCTCGCTGTTCACGACCTTCTACACCGAGTGCCCGGTCGTGAAGCCGGAGCCGGAGCTCGTCGTGGGCGAGAACCGCCTCTTCCTGTCGGACCTGACCGCCCGCACCCTCTCCAAGGGCATGTCCCTCCTCGGGATCCGGACCCCCGAGAAGCTCTGACACTCCCGTACGCACGACCCGTACGCGCACGACCCCGCCCCCGGTAGTCCGATTCCGGGGGCGGGGTCTTTTTTCGGCCACATTGAGAAAGTTGAATGTCGATCAATCGTGATCTGGGAGCCCTCCTGGGGGCCCACCCCGCCCCCTAATCTGAGCATGTTCAGTTAAGGGGTCGGGGCCGGAACGTCCGTGACCGGCATGGGGGGAATCGAAGTGAAGTTCAAGCGTATGGCCCTGGTCGCGGCTGCCGCCGTCGCGGGTCCGACCGTTCTCGCCGCCACACCGGCCATGGCCGCCGACCAGCCGGCAGTGATCGTTCCGGACACCGCGCCGAAGGAGGACGCCGCCCCGGCGACCGACGGCGCCCCGGCCGCGCAGCAGCAGGATCAAGCCAAGCCGGCCCCGGTCGCACCGACCGCCCCGACGGGCTCCCCCGCCGCCGAGCCGGCCCCGAAGGCCGCCGAGACGCCGAAGGCACCCCAGGCACCGCAGGCCCCCAAGGCACCGCAGGCCGAGAAGTCGGGCGAGACCGAGATCCCCCTCGGGGACGAGCTCCCCGACTCGATGCTGATGGGCCCCGAGGTCACCGTCCAGGGCATCCCGAAGGACGGCTTCCCGCCAGGGGGCGGCTGGACCGACCTGACCGTCAAGGTCGACAACAGCGGCCACATCGCCGTCAAGAACTACGTCCCGCACCTGTCGGTCATGGAGCTGGAGGGCCGCTTCAAGGCCTCCCAGATCAAGGTCGAGTACCGCGCCGCCGGCCAGAGCGGCGCGGCCTGGAAGTCCGCCGCGCCGATCCAGAGCGAGGAGATGGGCCCCGGCATCCAGTACGACCTGGGCCAGACCCCCTCGATCGCACCCAACGCGAAGTACTCCCTCGACGTGCGCATCGGCTTCGCCGCGGACATCGCCGTCCTGCCCTTCGAGATCTACACCGACGGCTCCAGCACGACCGCCGCCGGCGTCGCCCACTCCCCCGCCTCCTGGTACACCGCCAAGATCGTCGGGGCCGAGGACGGCGAAGAGATCCCGATGCCCGTCGAGGGCCCCGCGCTCACCGTGAACGGCGTGCCGAAGGGCGGCTTCACGGCCGGAGCCGACTGGCGGAACCTCTCGATCCACGTCGACAACACCGGCAAGCAGCGCCTCGGACAGTTCGACCTCGCCCTGATCATGGCGCGCCCCGACTGGGTCTCGATGGAGTCCTCCCAGATCGCCCTGGAGGTCTACAGCAAGGACGCCCAGGGCAAGAAGGGCTGGCACAAGGCCGACTTCCACGACGAGGACGGAGTCTTCTTCGGCTTCGACCTCGCCGGCGGTGCGGTCGAAGCGGGCCAGAGCTTCGACGTACAGGTACGCGTCCGCTTCGCCGCCGACGCCCCGACCGGAGACCTGACCCTCGGCGTCGCCGGCTGGGCCACGGTGGACGAGGACACCGGCGAGTACGCCGAGTCCCACTCCGACGGCATCCTGACGAAGATCAAGAAGGCGGGTACGGACACCATCCCGGAAATCGGACCCGACGAGGAGAACCAGCACACCCCCGACGGCGACTCCAAGCCGATCGACCGGAACCCCGGCGGCACCGGCGGCACCGGCGGCGAACTCGCCGCCACCGGCAGCTCCCCCGCCACCAGCTGGGCCCTCGGCGCAGGCGGCGTGGCCCTGGCGATGGGCGCAGCCCTGGTGGCCGGCACAGGCCGCCGTCGCCGCCCCACCGCCTGACCCGCACGCACCCGCGCACACCCGCACGCACAGGCCGTACGAGGAACCCCCGCCGCCCGCCCGGGCCGCGGGGGTTCCTCATGTGTCGTACTCGCACCACACCACCTTCCCGGGCACGCACGGCACGACCCCCCACCGGTCCGCGAGCGCCGCGACCAGGAGCAGCCCCCGACCCCCCTCCACGCGCACGTCCCGGCCCTCGATCCGGGGGCGCCCGCCCCCGCTGTCGTGCACCTCGATCCGGACCGCGCCCTCGAAGCGCAGCAACCGCAGCCGATAGCCCCGGCCGGGCGGGACGCCGTGCAGCAGGGCATTGGTGGCCATCTCACTCACGCAGAGCAACAGGTCGTCCCGACGGTCGGTCACCTCCCACGCGTCGAGCGTCTCGCCCAGGAACTCCCTTGCGGTACGCACGGTTTGGCGGCTGCGCGGATAGAACCGCTCCCGCACCAGGGCGGGTTGAATATTCACGTTCACGGGGCGATGGTCGCGGTGCGTGACTAGCGTGAGTGAGACGACCGACCCGCACTCCTCACTGAGTACGGGTTGGTACGGCTATCACTCGGGCGCAGGTGGGGAGTTCGGTTGCATGCCACCAAGGAAGAGGCCTCGGCCCAATTCGACCGCGATGAAGATGGTCGGCGAGATGGTCGCCGCCGCCCGACTCGCCAAAGGACTGACCCAGCGCGCACTGGCCCTGGAAGTGCCCCTGGACATCGAGACGCTGGCCTCCATCGAGCAGGGCCGCCGTGTCCTGATGCCCGATGTCGCCGAGCGGATGGACCGGATCCTGGGCCTGCCCGGGATGCTGACGGTCGCCGCGAACAAGATGCCCGAGGTCGACAGCATCCCGCCGTGGGCCGAGGAATACTTCGAACGCGAGGCGGAGGCCGTCGCCCTGTCCTGGTACGACACCCTGATCGTCCCAGGCTTGCTCCAGACAGAGGAATACGCCAGAACCGTGTTCAGCTGCCGCGTTCCCTACATGGGCGAAGAGAAGATCGAACTCCAAACCGCCCGGCGAATGCAGCGCCAGGAGATTCTTCGCCGCCAGACCCCGCCAACGCTCAGCTTCGTCATCTGCGAGACCGCACTACGTGACCGACTCGGCGGGGATGAGGTCTACCAAGAACAGCTTCGCCACCTCCGCTCCTGCGCCGACCGCCCGAGCATTTCGCTCCAGGTGTTGCCGCAAGGCATCACAGCCCACGCAGGCCTCACAGGTCCATTCATCCTCGTGGAAACGCCTGATCATCAGCGCCTCGCTTACTCCGAAACCCAGCGCGGCAGCATCCTCGTGCGGGACCCGAACGAGGTCAGCATCCTTGCCCAGAAGTATGCAATGCTGCGATCCCAGGCCCTCAACGTCGTTCATACGAAAGGCCTGTTGGACCGGCTGCTAGGAGACCAATGAGCACCACATTGAAGTGGTTCAAGTCCAGCTACAGCAACGACGAGGGCGGCGCCTGCCTCGAAGTCGCCGTCGCCTGGCGCAAGTCCAGCCACAGCGGCAGCGAGGGTGGCCAGTGCGTCGAGGTGGCCACCTGCTCCTGCGCCGCCGGTCAGGTGCACGTGCGGGACTCCAAGGTGGCGCACGGACCCACCCTGACCCTCGCCCCGCACAGCTGGACCCGCCTGACCGACTGGGTCCGCGACTAGAACGCCCCCGGGCCGCGACACACCCCGTGACGCGGCCCACAGGAACGTTCCCCTCCTCGGCCTCCTCCTCGGGGTGTTGGCATTCACCACCCCCGGGGGAGCAGGCATGAACGTCACCACCCGACACCGCACCGGCACCGCGCCGGCCGCCTTGCTGACCGTCGACGGCCTCGCACACCTGTACTGGGCCCCCGGCGCCACCTGGCCCGCCGCCGACGAGCGCACCCTGTCGCCGGCCGTGCTCGGCACGGAGGTGTCCTTCGGCCCGCCCGTCGTGCTGCCGCCGGCCGCGCTCACCCTGACCGGCGCCGCCGCCGTCCTCGCGCACTCCCGCGGCCGGGGCGGGCCGGTCACCCGCCTGGTCACCGCCGCCGTCGCCGCCGGACTCGCCGTACGCGGCCTCGCAGGCCTGGGCTGGGCGACCGGTCGGCCTTCCGTGTCGGTGGCGACCACGACGCCGGTGGCCTCGTGTGCGCTGCCGTCCGCGAGGACCACGCCGGTGCCACCGGTTCTTCGGCGGCAGCCCCCCTCGGCTGCCTGACCCGGCAGTACGCGCCGCCCGGCAGCGCCCTGCGGCGCGGCCCGCCGTAATGGGCGCTGCGCGCCGCGGCCCCGCCCCGGCGCGCACGCCGGGACGGGGCCGCGATCAGCGGTTGAGCGGAGTCAACGGTTGAGCGGGTACGAGTGCCGGCCCGTGGCCTCGTCGATCTCCGTGTGCGCCTTCTGCAACATCTGGCCCGCGAGGTCCATCAGCGCCCTCGCGCCGGCGATCTCCTCGCCGACCCGCAGCTGATCCGGATCCGACGGGTGGCGCATGGCATAGCCGTGCGCCCTCATCTCGGAGCCGTCCGCGAGCCTCACCATGGCCGCCGCACCCGTGCGGTGCCCCTCTTCGGAGAACTCCAGCTCCACGTGCCATCCGACGAGCGTGGACATGCTGCACCACCTCCAGGATCACCCTGCTTCCAGGGTGCGCCCGCCGGCGTCGGGCCGCGACCTCCGCCGGTCGCCGGCTCGCGGCGGGCGACGCACGATGGAAGAGGGGACCCGGGGGCAGGCGGCTCGCAGAGCCGCCGCCACTCCCCCACCCCGATCTCCTCGACTCTCCTCGACAGGAGCAGCCCATGTTCCGCACCACTCGGCGCGTACGACGCGTCGCCGTCACCACGCTCGTCGCGTCCTCGTTCGCCCTCGGCGGCGCCGCCTTCCTCGCGCCCACCGCCGGCGCGGCGGTCCCCGCCGCGAGCTGCACCGTGACGCCCGGGCCGACCGGCTCCGTCGTCATCACCGGCGAGGGCTTCACGGCCCCCCGCAAGCTCAACGACGGCGAGAGCACGCAGCCCCTGAACGTCGACGCGAACGGCAACTTCCGGGAGACCCGCTTCCAGAAGAACGTCAACTACACGGTCCTCGCGGTCAACGAGGACCAGAACTTCATCTTCGTCAACTGCAAGGTCCTCGCGAAGCCCAGCCCCGACTCACCCACGTCCAAGCCGAACAAGCCCCCCCAGAACAGCCAGGCGGACTTCCGGCAGGGCTTCAAGGACGGATTCGGCGTCGGCAGGCCGGCCGCCCTCAAGAGCTGCGACGGCCGCCCGCAGGCCGACAAGTCCCAGCAGCACAGCGACTCCTACTGGAAGGGCTGGAACCAGGGAGTCGGCGCAGCCTTCCGACAGGCCTGCAAGGGCTGACCCACCGAGCCGCTCACCCCACCGGGCCCCGCGGGGCCTCGGCCACCGCCCGGCCCCCGGTCACCGCGCGCCGGCTCAGCGCGCCTCGCGCAGCCACCCCGCGACCTCGGTGGCCCAGTAGGTCAGGATCGTGTCCGCGCCCGCCCGCCTGATGCCGAGCAGCGTCTCCAGGATCGCCCGGTCGCGCTCGATCCAGCCCTTCTCCGCGGCGGCCTCGACCATCGCGTACTCGCCACTGATCTGGTAGGCCGCGACCGGCACGTCCACGGCCTGCGCGACCCGGTACAGGATGTCCAGGTAGGGGCCCGCCGGCTTGACCATGACCATGTCGGCGCCCTCCTCCAGGTCGAGCGCCAGCTCCCGCAGCGACTCGCGGGCGTTCGCCGGATCCTGCTGGTAGGTCTTGCGGTCGCCCTGGAGCGAGGAACCGACGGCCTCCCGGAAAGGACCGTAGAACGCCGACGAGTACTTCGCGGTGTACGCCAGGATCGAGACGTCCTCGTGGCCCGTCTCGTCGAGCGCGTCACGGATCACGCCGACCTGGCCGTCCATCATCCCGCTCGGCCCCACCACGTGGACGCCCGCGTCCGCCTGGACCTGCGCCATCTCCGCGTACCGCTCCAGCGTCGCGTCGTTGTCCACGCGCCCGTGCTCGTCCAGGACGCCGCAGTGCCCGTGGTCGGTGTACTCGTCCAGACACAGGTCCGACATGATCACCAGGTCGTCGCCGACCTCGGCCTTCACGTCACGGATCGCGAGCTGGAGGATCCCGTCCGGCTCGGTGCCCGCCGTGCCCCGCGCGTCCTTGTTCTCGTCCGCCGGCACCCCGAAGAGCATGATCCCCGCGACCCCCGCCGAAACCGCCTCGACGGCCGCCTTCCGCAGCGTGTCCCGGGTGTGCTGGACGACGCCCGGCATCGCCGCGATGGCGACCGGCTCACTGATGCCCTCGCGCACGAACGCCGGGAGGATCAGGTCCGAGGGGTGCAACCGCGTCTCCGCGACCATCCGCCGCATCGCCGGAGTCGTGCGCAGCCGGCGGGGCCGCGAACCGGGGAAGGATCCGTACGCGCTCATCTTCAGTCGCCTCTTCGAACTTCGACAGCAGTTGCCCCCAGCCTAGGGCCGCACCCCGCACGCATGGTGCGCGGCCCGGCGCACCGCCGGAAACGAACGCGGCCCGGGCGCACACGCACCCGGGCCGCGCCCGTCACTCCTCGCCCCGCCCGACCGGCCGTTCGACCGGCCGGCGAAGCGGCCTCACCGACTCACGTCGTGCGTCGGCGCCGCGCTCCCGGCCGTCGCTCGCTCGGCCGCGCCACCGACTCGCCGGCCTCCTTGGCCGCGTCACGGCGCGCCGCGCCGTACTCGGCCAGCGCCTCCGCCAGCTTCGACACCGACGGCTCCGGCGACAGGACGTCCACGCGCAGCCCGTGCTCCTCCGCGGTCTTGGCCGTCGCCGGCCCGATACACGCGATGACGGTCACGTTGTGCGGCTTGCCCGCGATCCCGACCAGGTTGCGGACGGTGCTCGACGACGTGAACATCACGGCGTCGAAACCGCCGCCCTTGATCGCCTCGCGCGTGTCCGCCGGCGGCGGCGACGCGCGCACGGTCCGGTAGGCCGTCACGTCGTCGACCTCCCAGCCCAGCTCTATCAGCCCGGCGACCAGCGTCTCCGTCGCGATGTCGGCCCGCGGCAGGAAGACACGGTCGATCGGGTCGAAGACCGGGTCGTAGGGCGGCCAGTCCTCCAGCAGCCCGGCGGCCGACTGCTCGCCGCTCGGCACCAGGTCCGGCTTCACGCCGAACTCCACCAGCGCCGCCGCGGTCTGCTCGCCCACCGCGGCGACCTTGATGCCGGCGAAGGCCCGCGCGTCCAGCCCGTACTCCTCGAACTTCTCGCGCACCGCCTTGACGGCGTTCACCGAGGTGAAGGCGATCCACTCGTAGCGGCCCGTGACCAGGCCCTTGACCGCCCGCTCCATCTGCTGCGGGGTGCGCGGCGGCTCCACGGCGATGGTCGGCACCTCGTGCGGCACCGCGCCGTACGAACGCAACTGGTCGGAGAGCGAGGCGGCCTGCTCCTTGGTGCGCGGCACGAGCACCCGCCAGCCGAACAGCGGCTTCGACTCGAACCAGGCCAGGTCCTCGTGGCGCGCGGCCGCGCCGTGCTCACCGACCACGGCTATGACGGGGCGCGCTCCCTCGGGCGAGGGCAGCACCTTCCCCTGCTTGAACACCTGGGCGATGGTCCCCAGGGTGGCGTTCCAGGTCCGCTGCCGCGTCGTGGTGCCCGCCACCGTCACGGTGAGCGGGGTGTCGGGCTTGCGCCCGGCCGACACCAGCTCGGCGGCGGCCGCGGACACGGTCTCCAGGGTCGCGGAGACCACGAGGATCCCGTCGCTCGCGCCGACCTCGCTCCAGCAGCGCGCCGAGGCGTTGCGGGCGTCGACGAAGCGCACGTCCGTGCCCTTGGCGTCCCGGCCGCCGCTCAGCGGCACACCCGCGTACGCGGGCACGCCGACGGCGGTCGCGACGCCGGGCACCACCTCGAAGGGGATGCCCTCGGTCGCGCAGGCCAGCATCTCCTCGGCGGCGTTGCCGTCGAGCCCGGGGTCGCCCGTGACGGCACGGACCACCCGCCTGCCGGACCGCGCGGCCTCCATGACAAGATTGGCGGCATCTCGGATCACCGGGACACCGGCGGCTGCTGACATTTCGTCAGCCACCGTCAGCTGCGGCGTGTCGACGCCCGCGCGAGCATGGGTGCGTACGACTTCGAGCACCTCGGGCTCCGCGATCAGCACGTCCGCGGCGCCGAGCGCCTCGACGGCGCGCAGTGTCAGCAGGCCCGGGTCGCCGGGGCCGGCACCGAGGAAGGTGACGCGCCCGTGAGCGGCGACCGCCGGAAGAGCGGAGTGGGTGGGGATTGAGGGGTTCAAAGGGATCGCTCCCCCATCAGACCGGCCGCGCCCTTGGCCAGCATCTCGTCCGCGAGTTCGCGTCCGAGCGCCATGGCCTCGTCGTGAGACTGGGGCACGGGACCGGTGGTGGACAGCTGAACGAGCGTCGAGCCGTCGAGCGTTCCGACGACACCGCGCAGGCGCATTTCATTGACAACCTGCCCGTCGGCCAACAGGTCGGCGAGCGCGCCCACGGGCGCGCTGCAGCCGGCCTCCAGGGCGGCGAGCAGAGACCTTTCGGCGGTCACGGCGGCTCGGGTGTACGAGTCGTCGAGTTCACCGAGGGCGGCGATGAGGTCCGTGGCGGACGCGAGGCACTCCACGGCCAGGGCTCCCTGGCCGGGTGCGGGCAGCACGTTGTCCACGGACAGCAGGTCGGTCGCCTCGTCACCGCGACCGATCCGGTTCAGCCCGGCCGCGGCGAGGACGACGGCGTCCAGTTCCCCGTCGCGCACGAAGCCGATCCGGGTGTCGACGTTCCCGCGGATCGGGACCGTCTCGACGACTTTGCCCAGGCTCCTGGCGTACGCGTTGAGCAGCGCCGTGCGCCGCGGCGAACCGGTACCGATCCGCGCGCCGTCGGGCAGCTGCTCGAAGCTCAGGCCGTCACGGGCGACGAGCGCGTCGCGCACGTCCTCCCGTCGCGGCATCGCCGCGATGACCAGCTCGTCGGGCTGCGCGGTCGGCAGGTCCTTCAGCGAGTGCACCGCGAAGTCGACCTCGCCCCGGACGAGGGCGTCGCGCAGCGCCGTGACGAACACGCCGGTGCCGCCGATCTGCGCGAGGTGCTCGCGGGACACGTCACCGTAGGTCGTGATCTCCACGAGCTCGACGGGACGGCCGGTGACCGCCCGCACCGCCTCGGCGACGTGCCCGGACTGGGACATGGCCAACTTGCTGCGTCGCGTGCCAAGCCGGAGGGGCTGGTCGGGACGTGTGTTCATGATGCCCGTCCTGGGTCGTCGTTCTTCGGATCGGCCGCGTCCGCCCGGCTGACGGAGGCCACCGTCTGAGGGTCGAGGTCGAAGAGTTCGCGCAGCGCCTCGGCGTACCCGGCGCCGCCGGGCTCACTGGCGAGCTGCTTGACGCGCACGGTCGGCGCGTGGAGGAGCTTGTCGACGACGCGGCGCACGGTCTGGGTGACCTCGGCCCGCTGCCGCTCGTCGAGGTCGGGCACCCGGCCGTCGAGCCGGGCCACTTCCATCGCCACCACCTCGGCGGCCATGGCGCGCAGCGCGACGACGGTGGGCGTGATGTGCGCGGCCCGCTGGGCGGCCCCGAACGCGGCCACCTCCTCCGCGACGATCGCGCGCACGGCGTCCACGTCGGCGGCCATCGGCGCGTCGGCGGAGGCCTCGGCGAGCGATTCGATGTCCACGAGGCGCACCCCGGGGACGCGGTGCACGGCGGCGTCGATGTCACGCGGCATGGCCAGGTCGAGGAGCGCGAGTCGTACGGTCGCGCCGTTCACGACGGCCGGCCGGCTACGGCGGGGCTGCCGCTGGGCGGCCGCCTCGCCCTGGTCGGCCCAGGTGCCGTGCAGTTCGAGGGCGTTGGCGTCGACGCCGGTGAGCGCGGAACGCCCGTCGGACGTCGGCGCGTCCAGGCCCAGCGGGCAGTCGTCGCGCTCGGCGACCGCCGTCAGGGTCCGCGCGGCCCCGGCGTCGGCCAGCCGCCGCCCGCCCTCGGCGGCGGCCACCAGCCGTGCCAGGACCTCGGCACTGGCGAACCCGTCCCGCGCGGGAACCGGGACACCGCCCGAACGCGTCCCCACAGGGGGAACGGAAACCGGCGCCGGGGCGGAACCCCGCCCCCCGGATCCCGTCGGGGAACCGCCCGGCTCCACCGGCGCCTGCGGCGCGGGGATCGGGACGGAGCCCTTGGACAGCGCGTCCGCGACCTCGTCGCCGGTCAGTACCAGCCCGGTGGCCCCGGTACAGGACACGACCACGTCAACACGTGTCAGCTCATCCGCCACACGGGTCATCGGCACCGCCCGAGCCGCCACCCCGGTGCCCGAGGCAACCAGAATCTCGGCCAAACGCTCCGCGCGTTCGATGGTCCGGTTCGCCACCATGATCTCGGCGACCCCGACCCGCGCCAGCGTCGCCGCGGCCAACGAGGACATCGAGCCGGCGCCGATCACCAGCGCCCGCTTGCCCTCGGCCCAACGGTCCACCGGCTCGTGGACGGCCAACTGCTCCAGCCCGAAGGTCACCAGCGACTGCCCGGCCCGGTCGATCCCGGTCTCCGAGTGCGCCCGCTTGCCGACCCGCAGCGCCTGCTGGAACAGGTCGTTGATCAGCCGCCCGGCGGTGTGGAGCTCCTGCCCCAGCGCCAGCGCGTCCTTGATCTGGCCGAGGACCTGCCCCTCGCCGACGACCATCGAGTCCAGCCCGCACGCCACCGAGAACAGGTGGTGCACCGCCCGGTCCTCGTAGTGCACGTAGAGATAGGGCGTGAGCTCTTCCAGGGCCACCCCGCTGTGCTGCGCGAGCAGCGTCGACAGCTCGGCGACACCCGCGTGGAACTTGTCCACGTCGGCGTACAGCTCGATCCGGTTGCAGGTGGCGAGCACGGTCGCCTCGGTCGCCGGTTCGGCGGCGAGGGTGTCGTGCAGCAGCTTCACCTTGGCATCGACGGCCAGGGAGGCCCGCTCCAGCACGCTGACCGGCGCGCTGCGGTGGCTCAGCCCTACGACGAGCAGACTCATGCCGGCATCACCGCCGGCACGTCACCCTCGGGGTTGCCCTTGCGCGAGGTGGCGGCGGCGCGTCCCGCGGGCGGGACCAGGGCGGCGGCGGGAGCGGCTCCCGTACCGGTGTCCTCGTCGTCCGACAGGGATCCGGCGGCAGCGGCGGCAGCGGCCCCCTCACCGGCCTTGCGCTGTTCGTGGAAGGCGAGGATCTGCAGCTCGATCGACAGGTCGACCTTGCGCACGTCCACGCCCTCGGGCACCGACAGCACGGTGGGCGCGAAGTTCAGGATGGAGGTGACCCCGGCGGCGATGAGCCGCTCGCTCACCTGCTGCGCGGCGCCGGCCGGGGTCGCGATGACCCCGATCGAGACGCCGTTGTCCTCGATGATCTTCTCCAGCTCGTCGGTGTGCTGCACGGCCATGCCGGCGACCGGCTTCCCGGCCATGGCCGGGTCGGCGTCGATCAGCGCCGCGACGCGGAACCCGCGCGCGGAGAATCCGCCGTAGTTGGCCAGGGCCGCGCCCAGGTTGCCGATGCCGACGATGACGACGGGCCAGTCCTGCGTCAGACCGAGCTCGCGGGAGATCTGGTAGACGAGGTACTCGACGTCGTACCCGACACCGCGGGTGCCGTACGAGCCGAGGTAGGAGAAGTCCTTGCGCAGCTTCGCGGAGTTGACTCCGGCGGCGGCCGCGAGCTCCTCGGAGGACACCGTGGGCACCGATCGCTCGGAGAGCGCGGTGAGTGCGCGCAGGTACAGCGGAAGCCGGGCGACAGTGGCCTCGGGAATACCTCGGCTGCGGGTCGCCGGTCGGTGAGTTCGGCCAGTTGCCACGATGCTCCTGCGGGATGAGCGGGGCTGCAGGCGGCCACTTGTCCCAGGACCGCCCCGTCGAATGCAGGCTATGTCTTTGTGAACGCGTGCACAAAGATTGTGTCCGCTTTGTCCGTCCAAAGTGACCGGGGTCACGCGGGCCGGTCCTACGGCACGGGAACCCGGAACGGGCCGAACCCGTTCAAATCCCGAGGGGGGCAAAACGGTACACACTCCTCATCGATACGCCCCCGAGTCCCCACAAATCGCCCATGATGGTAACCGCCCGGACGGTCAGCCCTCCAATGCCCGACGCAGCTTCTCAGGGTTCACCCTCCAGAAGGTGTGCTGTTCACCATCCACCAGCACCACCGGAATCTGCTCCCAATGGCGGCGGTAGAGCTCCTCGTCCAGCGAGATGTCCTTCTTCTCCCACCGCGCCCCGGTCTGCGCGCAGACCTCCTCGATCACCGACTGGGCGTCGTCGCACAGATGACACCCCGGCTTCCCCACGAGCGTGACCAGCCGCTCCTCGGGGCGCTTCTTTTCCTTACGACGCAGCAGAGGACTCATGTCCTCATTCTCCCGCGCCCCCACGCCCCTCGGGACCCCTCGGCAGCGCCCGCCGGCACCCCGTACGGAACGACCCGCGCCGCCCGCGACCCCCGCGCACGGACCGCGCGCCTCGCAGAGTTCACACCTCCGTTTCCCATCGGTTCGGGAACTCCCGAACACAATGGCTATGCTCGCGTCATGGCCGCTCTGGGATGGCTCACCCCCCGTAGGCGCTCCGCAACCGCGCGGAGCGTGCTGGCAGGCGAGGCCTCTGCCGAGGCAGCGCGCAAGACCGCTCAGGCCGAGACGCCACCTTTCGACGAGGCTCCGGATCCGACGCCGGACGCGCCGGACGCCGCCCGCTCGATCGCGGAAGCGGAAGCCGCCGAAGCACCGCAGGCGCCCGCCGAGCCCGAGTTCCCGGTCCCCGGCGACGACCTCGCCGCCGCCTTCTTCGACCTCGACAACACCGTCATGCAGGGCGCCGCGATCTTCCACTTCGGCCGCGGCCTCTACAAGCGCGAGTTCTTCCAGCGCCGCGAACTCGCCCGCTTCGCCTGGCAGCAGGCCTGGTTCCGACTCGCGGGCGTCGAGGACCCCGAGCACATGCAGGACGCCCGCGACAGCGCCCTGTCCATCGTCAAGGGCCACCGGGTCTCCGAGCTGATGTCCATCGGCGAGGAGATCTACGACGAGTACATGGCCGAGCGGATCTGGCCGGGCACCCGCGCCCTGGCCCAGGCCCACCTCGACGCCGGACAGAAGGTCTGGCTCGTCACCGCCGCCCCCGTCGAGACCGCCACGATCATCGCCCGCCGCCTCGGCCTGACCGGAGCCCTGGGCACCGTCGCCGAGTCCGTGGACGGCGTCTACACCGGCCGACTGGTCGGCGAACCCCTGCACGGCCCCGCCAAGGCCGAGGCCGTACGCGCCCTGGCCGGCGCCGAGGGCCTGGACCTCGACCGCTGCGCCGCCTACAGCGATTCGCACAACGACATCCCGATGCTGTCGCTCGTCGGACATCCGTACGCGATCAATCCCGACACAAAACTGCGCAAGCATGCCCGTGCCCACGACTGGCGACTGCGCGACTATCGGACCGGCCGCAAGGCCGTGAAGGTCGGCGTCCCGGCGGCCGCCGGCGTCGGCGCGCTCGCGGGCGGCACCGCCGCCGCCATCGCCCTGCACCGCCGCCGCAGGTAGCCGCTCCGCCCCGGCTCCCTCACCCCGCCTGCGAAAAGCCGCCCGGCCCGCGCCCGGCGGCTTTTCGCCGCCCCCGGGCGGACCGCCCGGCGGTCATTCCCCCAGCCTTACCCCCACGTCCGGCGAGGCACTCCCGCAGGCTCGACTCGGTCGCGAGCCACTGTGGAAGCTTCCATTCCGCGCACCCAACCGATCAAGAATCGATCACCATCTGCGACCGAATATGCCCTCGACACGCAACAGAAGTGTCGTAACCGGTGATTTGAGCAACTGGGTGTAGCGCCGCCTGTACGAAGCGTTATTCTCCTCAAACGCATGCCACCGCCCATCTGTCGCCACGACGGGTGAACGGTCCCGCACTGCACGTGATGGAAGCTCTGCCTCTGGGAGTCCCGTGTACCCACCTGTCGGGGTTGACGCCTCGGGCCTGGCTACGCTGCGCGCAACGGTCCTCGACCACCTGCGTGGCTTCGTCCCCACCGCGTACGCCGTCCCCGCCTTCGCCGCGATCCCTGCCGGCCTCGGCCCGGCCGGTCCCTGCTATGCCCTGACCGACGGCGGAGCGACCGTGGGCAGACGCGGCCGCTCGGGCGGAAGCTCAAGCGGCACCGCCGCCGGCGCGCCCGCCGCCCGCCGCCCCACGGCGGACAGCGACCAGGCCCGCATGATGGACCTGGTCGAACGCGCCCAGGCCGGCGAGGCCGAGGCCTTCGGCCGGCTCTACGACCAGTACAGCGACACGGTGTACCGCTACATCTACTACCGCGTCGGCGGCAAGGCGACCGCGGAGGATCTCACCAGCGAGACCTTCCTGCGCGCGCTGCGCCGCATCTCCACCTTCACCTGGCAGGGCCGAGACTTCGGGGCCTGGCTCGTGACGATCGCGCGCAACCTGGTGGCCGACCACTTCAAGTCCAGCCGCTTCCGGCTGGAGGTCACCACCGGCGAGATGCTCGACGCCAACGAGGTGGAACGCAGCCCCGAGGACTCCGTCCTCGAATCCCTCTCCAACGCGGCCCTCCTGGAGGCCGTACGGAAACTCAACCCGCAGCAGCAGGAATGCGTGACCCTGCGCTTCCTCCAAGGCCTGTCCGTCGCCGAGACGGCCAGAGTCATGGGGAAGAACGAGGGCGCCATCAAGACGCTCCAGTACCGGGCGGTCCGCACGCTGGCCCGCCTGCTCCCGGACGACGCCCGCTGACCGCGGCCCTACTCACACTCTGTAACCCCTGCCGATGACTCTGATGACGCTGTGGTCCGATCATCCTTCGTCCGTAACCCAAGTGCCGCGCCGCTCGTTGTGCGGAATGCAGGCTCCCTGTGGACACGCCCTGCCCGAAGCCGCTCACTCGAAAGTGTGGATGTGCTCAAGGCAGGCAACCTTCCGGACACCTTGGGGAGTCGATCGTCATGACGAGAGGAGGTGCCGCCAGTGATCGCGAACGTGACTCCGCACCGGCGGGCGAACGCCTTCGCCCAGGCCCTGGAGGATCGGACCCCATCCGACCTTTCGGAACCGGACCCGGCGGCCGAGCAGTCCGAGGCACCTGCCGAACCTGCCGACCACGACCGGTTGTTGGCCCTGGCGAGCGTGCTCGGCGAAATGCCGCGCCCAGCGCTGGACCCCGAGGTCAAAGTGGTGCAACGAGCCCAGCTCGTCGCAGCCATGGAGGCCATGGTGATGGAGGAGAGGGCCGGAGGCGCCGCCGCCGACCCTCTGGTGCCCGAACAGCGGACCGGCCGCGGCGCCCACCGGGCGACCTCGCTCCGGAAATTGCGGCCCCGCTCCCGCTGGTCCAAGGGCATCGCAGCAGGTGGCCTCACCGTGGGTGTGGCCGCAGGGGCCTTCAGCGGCGTGGCCGCTGCCAGCACGGACGCCCTACCGGGTGACTCCCTCTACCCCGTCAAACGGGGCATGGAGGATCTGAAGCTGGGGATGGCCGACGAGGATTCGGACCGGGGCGAGCTGTACCTGGACCAGGCCTCGAACCGGCTGTCGGAGGCCCGCAGGCTGATGGAGCGGGGCCGGACGGGCGTACTGGACCACGAGTCCCTGGGCGAAATCCGCCGAGCGCTGGCGGGAATGAAACACGATGCGGCGGAGGGCCACCGGCTCCTCCAGGCGGCGTACGAACGGGACGGTTCCCTCGGACCGATCCAGACGCTCTCGTCGTTCTCCCGCTCCCACCGCGACGCGTGGGGCCGGCTCCGGGAGAAGCTCCCGGCGCAGCTCACCGACGTGGGCGGAGAAGTGGAGTCGGTCTTCCAGGCCATAGACGAGGACGTGGCGCCGCTCCAGGGCCTGCTGCCGAAGCCACCGGCGCAGACCCGCGGCTCCACCCCGGGCACCTCGGCGAAGCCGAGCACGCCCGCGGGCAAACAAAAGTCCGCACCCCCGTCGGGTGCCCCGGCGGCGTCCACCCCGAGCACGCCGGCACCGGGTACCAGCAAAACCCCGGCCCCCGGCGGCGGCCTCCTCGGCGGTACGGGCGATCTGCTCCACCCGCCGTCGCAGGACCAGTCCACCCCACCCCCGTCCACCACTCCGGAGCTCCCGCAGCCGGACATCACCCTCCCGCCGCTCCTCCCCGGCCTACTGCCGGGGCTGGGCATCCAGGCGGAGGACACCGAGTGAAAAGCCGGAGGGGACTGCTCGACAGTCCCCTCCGGCCCTCACACGGACCCGCTCGGAAGAAGCGGCTCAGAAGAACACCGACCTCCGCTGCACCAGCAGCCGGTACAGCGTGTGTTGGATCTGCTCCCGCACCTGGTCCGTGAGGTTGAACATCAACATGGGATCCTCGGCGGCCTCCGCCGAGTACCCGTCCGTGGGAATCGGCTCCCCGAACTGGATCGTCCACTTCGTCGGCAACGGCACCGCGCCGAGCGGCCCCAGCAACGGGAACGTCGGCGTGATCGGGAAGTAGGGGACCCCCAGCAGCCGCGCCAGCGTCTTCGCGTTGCCGACCATCGGGTAGATCTCCTCCGCCCCCACGATCGAGCAGGGCACGATCGGCGTTCCCGCGCGCAGCGCCGTCGACACGAACCCGCCCCGACCGAACCGCTGGAGCTTGTACCGGTCCCCGAAGGGCTTGCCCAGCCCCTTGAAGCCCTCCGGCATCACCCCGACCAGTTCCCCGGCCTCCAACAGCCGTTGCGCGTCCTCCGCGCAGGCCAGCGTGTGCCCGGCCTTCCGGGCGAGTTCGTTCACCACCGGCAGCATGAACACCAGATCCGCCGCCAGCAGGCGCAGGTGCCGCTCCGCGGGGTGGTGGTCGTGCACCGCGACCTGGAGCATCAGACCGTCCAGCGGCAACGTCCCGGAGTGGTTCGCCACGATCAGCGCGCCGCCCTCCTTCGGGATGTTCTCGACGCCCTTGACCTCGACCCTGAAGTACTTGTCGAACAGCGGCCGCATCAAGGACATCAGGACCTGGTCCGTCAGCTCCTTGTCGTAGCCGAAGTCATCGACCTCGTACTCCCCGGTGATCCGCCGCCGCAGGAACGCCAGCCCGCCGGCGATCCTCCGGTCCCACCCCGCCCCGCCCGTCGCGGGCTCGGCCGGGACCGGCTCCACCACCGGATCGGGCTCGACCGGTGGCGCGACCCGCACCCGCCGCGGCGGCCGCCGACGCGGCCGGTCCTCGTCGAACGGGATGACTTTCGCGTCCGCCACTATCTCTTCGCTCCCTCGGCCACCGGTTTCACACTCGACAGATCCGCCTTCAGCATGCCCGCCACCCGGTCCACAGTGCGACCGACCCGCTCCGGCGGCAGCAGACCGCTCCCCCGGCTCCGGGCGAAGTCCGCGAAGGTCTCCGCCGTCGTGTAGAGGGGCGCGAACCCGAGGGTGTCCCGCATCTGGGTGGTCTCCACGACCCGCCCGTGCGTCAGAAGCCTTATCTGTTCGGGCGAGAAGTCCGTCACCCCGACCGCACGCAACGCCGACCCCACCCACGTCACCGCGGGCAGCAACAGCGGCACCGTCGGGCGCCCCAGCCGGCGCGCGCACTGCGACAGCAGCAACACCCCGTCGCCGGCGATGTTGAAGGTCCCGCTGTTGAGCGTCCCGCGCCGGGGCTCCCCGGCCGCCAACCGCAACACGTCCACCACGTCGTCCTCGTGAACGAACTGCAACCTCGGGTCGTATCCCAACACGGTCGGCATCACCGGGATCGAGAAGTACTCGGCGAGCGCGGAATCCGCGTACGGACCCAGGATGTTCGCGAACCGCAGCACGCACACGGCCACGTCCGGTCGTCTTCGCGCGAAGCCCCGCACGTACCCCTCGACCTCGGCGGCGTCCTTCGCGAAGCCGGCCGGAGGCAGCGACTTCGGCTGCGTGGTCTCGGTGAAGACCGCCGGATCCCGCGAGGTGCCCCCGTACACACTGGTACTGGACTTCACCACGAGCCGTCGCACCGTCGGCGACTTCTGGCAGGCCCCGAGGAGCTGCATCGTCCCGATGACGTTCGTTTCCTTGACGGCGCTGCGCGCACCGCCCGACCCCGCACTGCCCCCGGTGACGGCCAGGTGGACCACCGTGTCGACGGAGTGCTCCGCGAGCACCCGGACGATGGCCGACTGTCTGATGTCCGTCCGCACGAACTCGGCCGAACCGAGCCGGTGCGGCGGGCTCACGGCATCCACCGCGATCACCCGCTCGACGTCCGGTTCGTGCTGGATGCGCCGCACGAAGCGGCCTCCCAGCTGCCGGGCAGCCCCGGTGACGAGCACGACCTTCCCCACGAGCTCAGCGCCTCCCTCGAAGAAGTACCCCGGCTGCACCGCAGCCCCTCCACCAGGATGGTGGAGGGGCTGCGGAAAACACGTACAGCTGCCGTTTACTTCTTGTTACGGCGCTGGACGCGGGTGCGCTTGAGCAGCTTGCGGTGCTTCTTCTTAGCCATCCGCTTGCGCCGCTTCTTGATAACAGAGCCCACGACTACCCTCGCTCACTTCTCGGAACATCCCCGCGTTGACGGAGAACGGTGCGGGGCGTCTGGGCCCACACGACCTACGTCGGCCTAGCCTACCCGCCCAAACTCTGAGCTTGTAATCCGAGGGCTTTCGCCGGTCATTCTCAGGCCGACTCCACCCCCACATAGGACTCTCGGAGGTACTCGTGAACCGCGTTCTCGGGGACCCGGAAGGACCGGCCCACCCGGATAGCGGGCAGATGACCGTTGTGCACCAGGCGGTACACGGTCATCTTCGACACTCGCATCACCGAGGCGACCTCCGCCACGGTCAGGAACTGAACCTCACTGAGAGGCCTCTCGCCAGCAGCCATGACACACCTTGACCTTCCGCGCATGACGGGCACCGGCTTCCCCTCCGGTTACGCCCCGTCGTCGCACGCTCACTCCCCAGAGTAGGGGCGTGTGATACGAGTGGGGAAGAGGAGCTACAGCCACTCCTGGCGCATAGGCAGCCCCGCCCGGCCGAGCACGTAGCGCGTGAGCGGTCGGTAGTAGTCCGAGCGCACCCCGTCATCAAGTGGAACAGCCACCGAGACCCGCCCCTCGGCCTCGCCGACGAACAGCGCGGGATCGTCCGTATCGGCCAGCCCGATCGCGTCCACACCCAGCTGACCTGCACCGCAGACCCATCCGTGGTCCCCGACCACCAGTTCCGGCAGCGGCTCGCCGGCCTCCGCCAGAGCCCCCAACGCGACCCGAACCGGCAGCGGTGAATGGGTGTGCGCGCCGGTCGCACTCCCCGCCGGCCGCGCGCCGGGTTCCCGCACCAATGCGACTCCCCGTACGTAATCGATGCTGTGCGGGCGTACGCCGAACCGGGTCGCCATGTCGATGCGCACCCCCCGCGCCGGAGTGAGGACAACACATCCCACCGCCGACAGGGCCTCGGCCAAACTGGCGTAGAACCCCAGGAGGCGGTGGGGATGCCCGGTCGCGAACAGCACGGGTGACCGCGCCCCGGCCGCCTCGCCCAACCTCCCCGCGAAGGCCTCCAGCGCGGCCACCGTCCGCTCCGGGTCGATCACGTCCGGCCCGCTGACGTGCGCGGGATCCGCCGAGACACCGCACTTGTCCGCCATCAGCCTCAGCAGATCACTCTCGCCCCAACCCCGTTCCGGGTCCAGCCCCAGCAGCAGCCGCGGATCCCTCGCCGCGAACAGCCGGTAACTGCGCAGGCTTTCCTCCCGCGACGTGGCGACGGGCCCGGCCAACCGGGCGGCCAGCAGGTGCGCGCGCAACGCTCCGGTGCTCAACACCCTGCCGATGCTCCCGCACCGAACGGGGCGGAGTCTCAATTCCTGCGAACAGCCCCACAGTTGGCGTAACGATGCATCTCGTGTCCCGCCCGCCGGCCCGCTCCCGCTACGTCAGCATCCCGCGCAGCGGGAAGACCGCCTTGCGCATCGCCAGTACGGCCTGATCGATCCGGTCGGCCGGATCGTAGCCCTCTTCCCAGTCCCGCCAGGAGACGGTCCGCCCGTCCGTCATCCGGCGCGGCGCGGGCTCCCGGGTCCGCGCGTACACCTCGTCGCGCCAGGCGTCGGGGACCGCCGCCGCGGGATCCACCGGCCGGTGCGCCGCGATCCCCACCAGGTGCGTCCAGGACCTCGGCACGACGTCCACCACCGCGTACCCGCCGCCGCCCAACGCCAGCCACCGACCGTCCGCGTGCTCGTGCGCCAGGGCGTGACAGGCCTCCTGGACCGCGCGTTGCGCGTCCAACGACACCGCGAGGTGTGCCAGCGGATCCTCGAAGTGCGTGTCCGCCCCGTGCTGGCTCACCAGCACCTGCGGCCGGAAGTCCGCCAGCAGCTCCGGCACGCTCGCGTGGAAGGCACGCAACCAGCCCTCGTCCCCGGTCCCGGCCGGCAGCGCCACGTTGACCGCCGACCCTTCGGCGGCCGGCCCACCCGTCTCCTCGGGCCATCCGGTCTGGGGGAACAGGGTCCGCGGATGCTCGTGGAGCGAGATCGTCAGCACGCGCGGGTCGTCCCAGAACGCCGTCTGCACCCCGTCACCGTGGTGCACGTCCACGTCCACGTACGCGACCCGCTCGGCACCGAGCTCCAGCAACCGCGCGACCGCGAGCGCCGCGTCGTTGTACACGCAGAAACCGGCCGCCCCGCCGGGCATGGCGTGGTGCAGCCCGCCCGCGAAGTTCACCGCGTGCCCGGCCTCGCCGCGCCAGATCGCCTCCGCCGCCGCCACCGACTGCCCGGCGATCAACGCGGACGCCTCGTGCATCCCGTGGAACGCCGGATCGTCGACGGTCCCGAGCCCGTACGAGCCGTCGGCCACCCCCGGGTCCGCCGACACCTCGCGCACCGCCGCGACGTAGTCCTCGCGGTGCACGAGCCGCAACGTCGAATCACCGGCCGCGCGCGCCGCCCGTACCTCCATGTCCCGGTCCAGCCCGAAGGCTCGCACCAGGCCCATGGTCAGCGCCAGACGCACCGGGTCCATCGGATGGCTCGGTCCGAAGTCATACCTCGTTACCGCCTCGTCCCACATCAACAACCCGCGGCCGCTCATGCCCGACACCGTATCGGGCACCGTCCGAGCCGAACGAGCGGGCATGGAACAACGTCACCGACACCAACACCATCGGCACCAGCATCGCGCCCCGATAGCTCCAGGCATCGCCGAGGCCGCCCACGAGCGGCGCCCCGACGAGGAACCCCACGTAGTTGAAGATGTTCAGCCGGGCGATGGCCGTGTCCGCCGACGCCCCGGGGAACAGCCGGCCCGCCGCCGCGAAGGTCTGCGGGACGATCACGCACAGCCCGATGCCCAACAACGTGAACCCGAGCATCCCCGTCCACGCCCCCGGCGCCACCGCCACCACCCCGAAGCCGAGCGCGGCGACCAGCGTCCCGCCCCGGACGACGGCCACGGCCCCGAAGCGTCGTACGCCCAGGTCACCGACGGACCGACCGATCAGGGTGGTCACCATGTACACGTTGTAGGGGACCGTGGCGAGCTGCTCCGAACTGCCCAGCACGTCCTGGAGGTACTTGGCGCTCCAGTTCGACACCGTCGAGTCCCCGATGTACGCGCACGCCATCACCAGGCACAGCGGCAGCAGCAGCTTGAACCCGCCGGCCCCCAGCCCCTTCTCGGTGTCCGGCAGGCCCCCGGCGGTCTCCCGCCTGTCCACGTAGTACCGGCTCCCGAGCACCGCGAGCGGCAACAGCACCACCACGGCCGGCAGGTAGCTGCTGAACAGCCCCAGGTGCCAGTGCGCCCCCGCCCAGGCGGCCGAGGCGCCGACGATCCCG
Source organism: Streptomyces sp. WM4235 (assembly GCF_001279725.1). Lineage (GTDB taxonomy): Bacteria > Actinomycetota > Actinomycetes > Streptomycetales > Streptomycetaceae > Streptomyces. The sequence goes on from NZ_LGDE01000442.1 coordinate 30,482, forward strand.
CCCAGGCTGTACGAGGCGTGGAAACCCAGCATGATGCTGCGCCCGTACGCCCGCTGCAGGCTGACTCCGAGCATGTTCATGGAGGCGTCGAGCGCCCCGACGGAGAACCCGAACGCCCCCAGGGCCACGGCCACGTGCCACATCTGGTCGCCGGCCCCGACGCCGAGCAGCGCCAACAGCACCAGTGGCTGGGCCCATCGCAGCACCACGCTCGGGGCGACGCGCTTCACCAGGTGCTCGGTGGCGACGCTGGCGACGCCGGCGAGGATGGGCACGGCGGCGAGGAAGGCGGGCAGCAACCCGTCGGATATCCCGTACTGGTCCTGGATCGCGGGGATGCGCGTCACGAGGAGGGCGAAGGTCACACCCTGCACGAAGAAGCTGAACCCCAGGGACCCGCGCCCGCGGCGCAGCCGCACGTCTTCTGTCATGGCGGCACAGCGTAGGGGCGCGGACTACCCGTGGGTAGAGAGATCACGTACCGATTCGGAACAGTGATCGAACGCGGACCGGGCGGGTCGGGCCGTCGCCGGGGCGGTCAGTAGGCGTCCAGTCCGAGGAGCCGGGTCAGCTCCTTCATGTCGCCGAAGCAGCTGGTCGCACCGGTGAGCCGGTCGGCCGGCATCATCCCGGTGAATCCGAGCACGTCCATGCCGGCGGCCACCGCGGCCCGCACCCCGAGCGGGCTGTCCTCGACGACCACGCACCGCGCGGGTGCGAAGCCCATGCGGTCGGCCGCGTGCAGGAAGAGATCGGGGTCGGGCTTCCCCCGGCCGACGTCCTGTGAGCTGAAGATCCACTCTTCCTCGAACCATCCGTCGATCCCGGCCGCCTGGTGGCCGGCCCGGATCTTCTCGTGGCTCCCGGAGGAGGCCAGGCAGTACGCGACTCCTTGTGCGGTCAGCGCGCCGAGCACGTCCTCGATTCCTTCGACGGGTCGCAGCTCGCGTTCGAAGGCGGCGGTGGTCCGCGCATGGAGCGTCTCGTCGAAGTCCCCGGGCAGCGGCTGCCCGGTCCGCTCCTGCACGAGATCGTGCACCCGGTGCACGGCGGCCCCCATGTAGTCGCGCAGCGACTCGTCATAGGTGGTGGGGTGCCCCAGTTCCGTCAGGTACCCGGCGAGGATGCGGTTGGAGATCGGCTCACTGTCCACCAGCACGCCGTCGTTGTCGAAGATCACGAGGTCATAGCCCATACGTTCACACTACGAGCCGCAGGCACGGTTCTCTTCCGAGCCCATGCCGGGCATCCGGGTGTCGACTGCGGCCGGCGCCGCGGCCCACGGGAACGGGAAAAGGGCCCGGAACGCAGAAAAGCCCCGCACCCTGAAGGGTGCGGGGCTTTCCCACAATGATTGTTCGGCGGCGTCCTACTCTCCCACAGGGTCCCCCCTGCA
>NZ_LGDE01000443.1 GCF_001279725.1 Streptomyces sp. WM4235
GGGATCCTGGGCGGCCCAAATGGTCGGGGTACGGGGGGGCTGTATCCGCCCCGCCGCGAGGAAGCGTCCGCGCCTTCCACACCGGCCGCCGCGGGCAATCCGATCCCCGGTCTGCTCTACCACCCGGTGCCGGAGCCCGACCCCGTGCGGGTCGAGGAGGTCGGCCGACGGATCAAGGCTTGGGCGGTGGACGAGGTCCAGTTGTTCCCGCCGGACTGGGAGGACCAGTTCGACGGCTTCTCCCTCGGCCGGTACATGGTGGCCTGTCATCCGGACGCGCCCACCGTCGACCACGTGATGATCGCGACGCGGCTGATGGCCGCCGAGAACGCCCTCGACGACTGCTACTGCGAGGACCACGGGGGTTCGCCCGTCGGCCTCGGCGGACGCCTCCTTCTGGCGCACACCGCCCTCGACCCCCTCCACACGACGACCGAGTACCAGCCGGCGTGGGCGGAGTCGCTCCATTCGGACGCCCCGCGGCGCGGATACCGCTCGGCCATGGAGTACTTCGTGCGGGAGGCGAGCCCCTCCCAGGCCGACCGGTACCGGCACGACATGGCCCGGCTGCACCTGGGATACCTCGCGGAGGCCGCCTGGGCGCAGACGGAATACGTGCCGGAGGTGTGGGAGTACCTGGCGATGCGGCAGTTCAACAACTTCCGCCCCTGTCCGACCATCACGGACACGGTCGGCGGCTATGAACTGCCGGCGGACCTGCACGCGCAGCCGGCCGTGCAACGGGTCATCGCGCTCGCCGGCAACGCCACCACCATCGTCAACGACTTGTACTCGTACACCAAGGAGCTCGCCGCTCCGGGACTCCACCTGAACCTGCCCGTCGTGATCGCGGAACGCGAGGGCGTCTCGGCCCGCGACGCCTACCTGAAGGCGGTCGAGGTCCACAACGACCTCATGCGCTCCTTCGAGGGCGCCGCCGCCGACCTGGCCGCCCAACTGCCCGACCCCGGCCTGTTGCGCTTCCTGCGGGGCGTGGCCGCCTGGGTCGACGGCAACCACCACTGGCACCAGACCAACACCTACCGCTACAGCCTGCCCGACTTCTGGTAAGGACGGATTCATCTGTGACCAGCATTGATCTCGGCACCGCCCCCGCTTCCGCGTTCGTTCCCGGTCCGGCGACGCCCTATCAGGGGGACATCGCCCGCTACTGGGACCACGAGGCCAGGCCGGTGAACCTGCGCCTCGGCGATGTGGACGGGCTCTACCACCACCACTACGGCATCGGGGACGTCGACCACGCGGCCCTCGGCGACACCGACGACGGCGAGTACGAGAAGAGGCTGATCGCCGAACTCCACCGCCTGGAGTCCGCACAGACCAACGTGCTCCTCGACCACCTCGGTCCCATCGGGAACACGGACACGCTCGTGGACGCCGGTTGTGGTCGCGGCGGCTCGATGGTCATGGCCCACCAGCGGTTCGGATGCGACGTCGAAGGCGTCACCCTGTCGGCGAAGCAGGCGGAGTTCGCGAACCGGCGGGCCCGCGAGCTGGGCATCGAGCAGTCCGTCCAGGCCCGCGTCTGCAACATGCTCGACATGCCCTTCGAGACGGGCCGTGCCGCGGCCTCGTGGAACAACGAGTCGAGCATGTACGTCGACCTCCAGGACCTCTTCGCCGAGCACTCCCGCGTTCTCTCCGTCGGTGGCCGGTACGTGACGATCACCGGGTGCTGGAACCCCCGCTACGGCCAGCCCTCGAAGTGGGTCTCCCAGATCAACGCGCACTTCGAGTGCAACATCCACTCCCGTCGGGAGTACATGCGCGCCATGGCCGACAACCGCCTCGTACCGCAGGCCGTCGTCGACCTGACGGCCGCGACCCTGCCGTACTGGGAGGCGCGGGCCACCTCCTCCCTGGTCACCGGCATCGAGGAGGCGTTCATCAACTCCTACAAGGACGGCTCGTTCCAGTACCTCCTGATCGCGGCCGACCGCGTCTGAGGCCGACGCGGTGACGCCGCTTTGATCGACGCCGCCTGAGGGGTCGGGTTCCTCCCCGCCCGGGGGAGGAACCCGACCCCTCAGGCGGAGGTGCGGGGTCGCTCGTCCCACGAGACTGGCGGCCGTGACCTGCGCGGCCGTGCGGATTCGGGTTCCGCGAACGGGTGGATGTCCGAGAAGTGGGCACGGGCTGGGTGTGGACGACACGGAGAGCAGGACCGAGGGGACGCTGCGGCTGCTGCGGGGTTTGACGGTGGACGCGACCAGGCCGGAGCAGCCCGTGCTGCTCGACGGCGCCGGCAACCCGATAGAGACGTGGCGTGAGAACTACCCGTACGACCACAGGATCGGCCGGGCGGAGTACGAGCGGCGCAAGCGGGTGCTGCAGATCGAGATGCTGAAGTTGCAGCGTTGGGTCCGCGAGAGCGGCCGGCGGCTGGTGGTGGTCTGCGAGGGCAGGGACGCGGCGGGCAAGGGCGGAACGATCAAGCGGTTCACCGAGCGGCTCAACCCCCGGGGGGCCCGGGTGGTCGCTCTCGGCACGCCCACCGAGACCGAGTCGGGCCAGTGGTACTTCCAACGCTATGTCGCGCACCTTCCCGCGGCCGGGGAGATCGTCTTCTTCGACCGGTCCTGGTACAACCGGGCCGGCGTCGAGAGGGTCATGGGGTTCTGCGAGGAGGAGCAGTACCGGCTGTTCCTGCGCCAGTGCCCCGACTTCGAGCGGATGCTGGTGGAGGACGGGCTGCTGCTGGTCAAGTTCTGGTTCTCGGTCTCCCGGGCCGAGCAGCGCACACGTTTCGCGATCCGCCAGGTCGATCCGGTGCGTCAGTGGAAGCTCTCCCCCGTCGACCTCCAGTCGCTGGACCGGTGGCACGACTACACGACCGCGAAGGTCGACATGTTCCGGGCCACCGACACCACCCACGCGCCGTGGACCGTGGTGAAGAGCAACGACAAGCGGCGCGGCAGGCTTGAGGCCATGCGGAGCCTGCTCTCGCGGTTCGACTACGACAGCCGCGACCCGGACGCGGTCGGGGAGCCCGATCCGCTCATCGTGGGGGCGGCGGGGACCCTGCTGGAGCCGGGTGAGGAGGACACCGACCTGTCGCCGACGCCGCTGTCCCGTCCGGGTGGCCGCAGGGGCGATCACCCGGACGGCTGAGCCGGGGCCGCCCCTGGTGGGCGGCAGACCCGTCGACGGTCGGAGCCGGTGGCCTCGCATGTCGTGAACGGCGAGGAGCGTCGTGTGTGCCTACTGTCGGCAGGAAGGAGAGAGGCGGAGGTGTACGTCTCCGCGCGCACCGCCGCCGAAGCGAAGGGCCGCCTGGGATGAGCGAACACGATGACGACCGCACCGCCCCCGACTCGGGCCACGATCGCCCGAACGGTGTGAGCGACGAGACGGTGGAGGCGCTGGGAGCCCTGTCCAAGGCGTTGGAGACGACGGAACGGGCCCGAGGCCACCTCTACGGCTTCCACCAGCTCACCGGAACGGCCGACTTCGAACTCGACGACGCCGTCCGTCTTCTGCACCTCGCGGGCCATCACCGCGAGGCGGAGGCGGTCCGGCGGGAGATTCTCGGGCGCAACGTCATCCCCGGCCACTGGACCTTCCAGATCATCGAGGCGTACAACGCGACGTACCACCGCCCCTTCGTCGAGCTCGAACAGCAGATCGTGCGCGATCTGGCGCAGGGCAGGAACCACCTCTTCGAGGCCGAGCTGAAGGCGCGGCGCCGCACGACGGGCCATCCGGCCCACACTCAGGGGCCCAAGGCAGCGGGGACCGACTGAGCGGCGTCGTTCCCGTGATCGGAGCCGGCCACGGGACGCCGCGGTTGTCGTGCATGTCGAGGATGCCGGGGCGGGTGGGATGACCGAGGCTGGGAAGTCGACGGGATGTACCCACCGCAAACGGACATGGAGGGCAGTCGTGGCTGCGCACGGAACCAACCCACCGCACCAGGTCGCTCCCGACATCCCACCGGCCGGTACCCATCCGGCCGATGCCCATCACTCGCGTGTCGCGCTGCGCGTCAACGGTTCTGATCACGTCCTCGACGTGGACCACCGCGTCACCCTCCTCGACGCCCTGCGGGAGCGACTCGACCTCACCGGGTCCAAGAAGGGCTGCGACCACGGCCAGTGCGGTGCCTGCACCGTCCTCGTGGACGGTCGGCGCGTCAACAGCTGTCTGCTGCTCGCGGTGGCCCAGGACGGGGCGGAGGTCACCACCGTCGAGGGACTCGCCGACGACGACGGCTCGCTGCACCCGCTCCAGGAGGCCTTCCTGGAGCACGACGCCTTCCAGTGCGGCTACTGCACCCCCGGCCAGCTCTGCTCCGCGCTCGGGGTGCTGCGGGAGGCCGCCGCCGGTCATCCCTCGCACGTGACCGAGCCGGCAGCGGCGGCGTCGACCGGCCCTGTCGTGCTCACCGCCGAAGAGGTCAGGGAACGACTCAGCGGCAACCTCTGCCGCTGCGGGGCCTACAACGGGATCGTCGACGCCGTGGCGGACGTCTGCGCCCGGCCCGCCCCGCCGAAGAGCGCCACCGCGAGCACCGCCCCGCGCCCGGACGTGATCGTGTGAAGCCCTTCGCCTACGTACGGGCCGGCAGCCTCCGGGAAGCCGCGGCCGCCTACGCGCAGCGCCCCGGCTCCCGCTACCTCGGCGGCGGCACCAACCTCGTCGACCTCATGAAGCACGGCGTCGAGACGCCGGGCACCCTCATCGACCTCACCCGGTTGCCTCTCCACGAGGTCGAGGAGCAGCCCGCGGGAGGAGTCCGCGTCGGCGCCCTCGTCCCCAACAGCGACCTGGCCGCGCATCCCCTCGTTCGATCCCGCTACCCCGCGCTCTCCCAGGCCCTGCTTGCCGGCGCGTCCGGACAGTTGCGCAATGTCGCCACCACCGGCGGGAACCTGCTCCAGCGCACCCGGTGCCCGTACTTCCAGGACGTGTCCAAACCGTGCAACAAGCGCGAGCCCGGCACCGGCTGCGGTGCCCGCGAGGGCGTGCACCGCGATCACGCCGTGCTGGGCCATTCGGAGCAGTGCATCGCCACGCACCCCTCCGACATGGCGGTGGCCCTCGCCGCGCTGGACGCCGAGATCGAGCTGTACGGGGGCGAGGAGGGCACGCGGAGGGTGGCGGCGACGGAGTTCCACCGGCTGCCCGGAGAGGAGCCCGAGCGGGACACCGTCATCCGCCCGGGGGAGATCATCACCGCCGTGGTGCTGCCTCCCGTGCCCGCCGGAGCGGTCTCCCTCTACCGCAAGGCCCGTGACCGGGCCTCGTACGCCTTCGCGCTGGCCTCGGTCGCCGCCGTGTTCGAACTCGACGCCGGCCGCGTCCGGCACGTCGCGCTCGCCTTCGGCGGTCTGGCCCACCGTCCCTGGCGTGCCACGATCGCCGAGGAGCGACTGCTCGGCGCCGAGCCCTCCGACGCCGTCGTGCGGGAGGCCGTCGGGGCCGAGTTGGACCGCGCCCGGCCCCTGCGCGACAACGCGTTCAAGGTGGCTCTGGCCCACCGTCTCGCCTGCGACGTACTCGGCACCCTGATCCGTTCAGCCGGTGGACAGCCTCCCCTCCCCCGAACGCCTTGACCCGCCCGCACCGATCAGGAAAGGGAGCCGCCATGCGCCCCACCACCGCCCTCGGCAGCCCCGCCCCCCGGCGGGAGGGACGCGAGAAGGTCACGGGAGCCGCCCGCTACGCGGCCGAGCACACACCGCCCCGCTGCGCCTACGCCTGGCCCGTGCCCGCCACGATCGTGCGCGGCCGCGTCACGGCCGTCGACGACACGGCCGCCATGTCCCTGCCGGGCGTGATCGGTGTGCTGTCCCCGTACAACGCGCCCCGTCTGGGCCCGTCGGACGACCCGACCCTGCAACTGCTCCAGGACGTCCGGATCCCCCACCGCGGCTGGTACGTGGCCGTCGCCGTCGCCGAGACACCGGAGGGCGCGCGGGCGGCGGCGTCCGCGCTCCGGATCACCTACGAGAGCGATCCGTACGACGTCACCCTCACCGCCGACCACCCGGACGCCTACACCCCCGAGGAGGCCAACGGCGGCCACCCCGCCCACCGGGAGCAGGGCGATCCGGACGCGGCGCTGTCGGCGGCGCCCGTACAGGTCGATTGCGCCTACGCGGTGGCGCCGCTGCACAACCACCCCATGGAGCCGCACGCGGCGACCGCCGACTGGGACGCCGGGCGCGGGCACCTGACCGTCCACGACTCCTGTCAGGGCGGCGGCGCCGTGCGAACGGCCCTGGCCGGCTTGTTCGCATTGCCCGAGGAGGACGTCACCGTCGTCTCCGAGCACGTGGGCGGCGGGTTCGGCTCCAAGGGCACCCCGCGCCCGCACGTGGTCCTGGCCGCGATGGCAGCGCGCCATTGCGACCGGCCCGTCAAGCTGTCCCTGCCGCGCGGGCACCTGCCCGCGACGGTCGGTCACCGCGCACCGACCCTGCACCGCATCCGGCTGGGCGCCCGCGCGGACGGAACGCTCACCGCGCTGACGCACGAGGTCACCACCCACACCTCACGCGTCCGCGAGTTCGTGGAACAGGCGGCCGTGCCGGCTCGTGTCATGTACGCGGTACCGGATGTCCGCACCACCCACCGCGCCGTCGCCCTGGACGTGCCCACCCCGTCCTGGATGCGGGCCCCCGGGGAGGCACCGGGCATGTACGCCCTGGAGTCGGCCATGGACGAACTGGCCGAAGCGCTCGGCATCGACCCGGTGGAACTGCGTCTGCGCAACGAGCCCCCGACCGAGCCCGACAGTGGTCGCCCCTTCAGCAGCCGTCACCTGGTGGAATGCCTGCGCGAGGGCGCCGAGCGGTTCGGCTGGGCCGGCCGCCGCGATCCGTACCGGGACGGGCCGTTCCTCGTCGGGACGGGCATGGCCGCGGCCACCTATCCCGTGCTCATCGCCCCCTCGACCGCCCGCGCGCACGCCCGCCCGGACGGCGGTTACCTCGTCGAGATCAACGCCACCGACATCGGAACGGGCGCCCGCACGGTACTGGCGCAGGTGGCCGCCGACGCCCTGCGGGTACCGCTCGACTCCGTGTCGATCGCCATCGGACACACCGGCCTGCCCGCCGCCTCGCTCGCCGGCGGCTCCTCGGGCACCGCCTCCTGGGGGTGGGCCGTGCACGACGCTTGCGCCGCCCTGACCGCGCGACTGGAACGCCATCGGGGCCCCCTGCCGGACGAGGGGTTGTCCGCGTCCGCGGACACCACGCAGTCGGCCAAGCAGAAGTCCCCGTACGCCCGGCACGCCTTCGGCGCGCACTTCGCCGGGGTGCGGGTGGACACGGTCACCGGGGAGGTCCGGGTGAGCCGCCTGCTGGGTTTCTTCGCCGCGGGGCACATCCTCAACCCGCGCACCGCGCGTTCCCAGTTCAAGGGCGGCATGGTCATGGGGATCGGCATGGCGCTGACCGAACACAGCACCATGGACCCGGCGTTCGGCGACTTCACCGAGAACGACCTGGCCGGTTACCACGTGCCGGCGCACGCCGACGTGCCGGTCCTCGAAGCGCACTGGATCGACGAACACGACAAGCACCTGAATCCGATGGGCAGCAAGGGGATCGGCGAGATCGGGATCGTGGGGACCGCGGCCGCCATCGGGAACGCCGTGAGCCAGGCCACGGGTCGGCGACTGCGCGAACTCCCCCTGACGCCGGACCGCGTCCTGTCGGCGCTCGACCGCCGGGACTGAGAAGGTCCACCGCCGCATGTGTGGGGGGCGCCCACCCTCCACGGGGTGGACGCCCCCCACACGTGCCTCGCGGGCCGGGCCGGTTCAGGCGGGTCGGCCGCCGAACGGGGCCCCGGTGCCGTAGTACGTGCCCAGTTCCTCGTTGTAGCCCGCGTCGCCGAGGTGCTTGTCCCTGTGGAACTCGGGAGCGTTCTTGATCTGCTCCTTGGTCCGGTCGACGTGGATCTTCCGTTCCTCCACGTCGATCCGGCTGATCGTCCCGGCCGGCAGGAGGACCTCCTTGCCGAAGATCCAGGGACCCGTGTCGACCACGAGGTACGAGGAACCGACCTCGTCGGAGTGCTTGTCCACCTTGCCGATGGAACCGTCCGCGGCCTCGACCTTGTACCCCGTCAGATCGGCACCAGCCGTTCGGCCGGACGTCTCGCGGTAACCCCACACGTTGTCGGACATGAGAACAACTCCTTCACACTCGTCGGTGGCGACGGCCGCTTCCTCCCGGAACCCGCGAAGCGTCGGGATCTCGGAGCCCGCGAACCGCGGGAACCGGAGCGGCGCGGATCCGTCGAAAGGGCGCCTGCCCTCAAAGATCCGGTCCACACGGGTGGTGGTCGGTCGTCGTCATCGACAGTCGGTCGGGCCGACCGCGGCTTCGGCGAGTCCGTGATCAGGTCCGGAGCCGGAGCCGGGAACGCGCCACATCGGCCAGAGGGGCGGCCCTCCGCCCGGCAGCCGGATCTCGCCGGTGACGCGGAAGCCGAACTTCTCGTAGAAGGGGACGTTCGAGGCCTTGCTGGACTCCAGGTAGGCAGGTTCGCCGAGCCGGTCGCAGTGGGCCAACTGCTCGCGTACGAGGGCCGAACCGACTCCCGTGCCCTGTAACGTCGGGTCGGTTCCCAGGGTGGGCAGGTACCAGTGGGGCCCTTCGGGGTGGCTCTCGTGCAGGGTGTTCTCCACCTCGGCCGCTCGCCGCAACCCTCGTACGCCGAAGGTGCGCGCGTAGCCGGGAAGGGCCGCGAGTTCCCGCACCGAGGAGGGCTGCCAGCGGCCCGGGCCCGACCAGAGCGCGGCCGCCAGCAGTTCTCCCCCGCGCGTCGCGGCCACTCGGACGGCGCCGGCGCGCGGGCGCTGCTGCCGCGAGATCAGCTTGAAGAAGCGGGCGGTCCTGCGCGCCCGATGGGACGGTTCGGGGAACATCCAGACCATGACCGGGTCGTCGGCGAAGGACCGGGCCAGGAGCGCGGCGACCGCGCCCGATTCGGCGGGGCGCGCGCACCGGATCCCGTACCCGGCGGCCGGCAGCGCTGTACGTACGTTCATGGGGCCACGGTAGGCAGCGCGACCGGGCCGCCCCGCCGCGCTTCGACGGACACGCCGGACATGCCTGCCGGACGGCCCCACAGCCGGTCCACCGGCCGGCCGACGGTCGGGGCGGCGATCCGCACGTAAGGAATTCGTCATCACCGCGGACGCGCCGTACGGGCCCTTGATCGCATTGAATGCGGTGAGACGGACGAACAGTGATCACGACGAGGGAGCGGCAGTGGGAGACAGGAAGCGGCGCGGACGGCTGATCGCCGGGGCACTGATCGTGGCCGGGGCGGTGCTGGGCGTCGGGCTGTACTGGCTCCAGCCGTGGAAGCTCTGGCAGAACGAGACCGTCAGCGAGGCGCTCCCGACGGCGGCCCCCACTAACTCCTCCGCCACCGCCGCCGCCACCGGCAGCGGAGGGGGAGGCGGTACCGGTCCGCGAACCCTCGCCCAGGGCTCCCTGATCAGCCACGAGCACACCACCACGGGCACGGCGAAGCTCATCGGCCTCCCCGACGGTTCCCGCACCCTCCGCCTGGAGAACCTCGACACCAGCAACGGTCCCGACCTTCGGGTCTGGCTGACCGACGCCCCGGTCAAGGAGGGGGTGGGCGGCTGGCGCGTGTTCGACGACGGCAAGTACGTCAGCCTGGGCAAGCTCAAGGGCAACAAGGGTGACCAGAACTACGCGATCCCCGAGGGGCTGAACCTCTCCGACTACAGCAGCGTCACCATCTGGTGCGACCGCTTCGACGTCTCCTTCGGGGCGGCCGAACTGGCCGGGACCTGACCGCCGTCACCCTCGGGCACCGTGCTCCGCACCAGGCGCGCCCTCCGCGGTGAAATCCGGTCTTCCGGGTAACGGAAGGGGAGACCAGCCGCAACGCACGGAGGAGAAGAGAACCATGGCGTCTTCATTGCTCGAAGCTGTCGACATCAAGGCACCGGTCGCGGTGAGTTGGGCGCTCTGGAAGGACGTCGAGCGCTGGCCTTCGTTCCTCAGTCACGTCAAGCACGTCGAGCGCATCGACTCGCGCACGTTCGCCTGGCAGGTGTCGCTGCCGGGCGCGGACAAGAGTTTCGTGGCGGAACTCACCGAGGTGATACCGCAGGAGCGCATCGCCTGGCGTACGACCGAGGGGGTCCACCACGCGGGTGTGGTCACCTTCCACCGGCTCAGCGACACGGAGAGTCGGGTGACCCTTCAGATCGAGTACGACCCGAAGGGTTTCGTGGAGCGGCTGGGTGCGCTCACCAACCTCGACTCGACCCTGGCCAACTACGACTTGGGCGAGTTCCAGCGGATGGCCGAGCAGGGGGCCTGAGCCTGACCGGGCGTGGGCGGCACCGAGCGAGGCGCCCACCCACCGGCGGACACCAGATCGTGCGGCGGATGTGCCCGTCCGGAGTAGAGGAGTACCGATACTTCTGGTCGGGCGTCGGGCCATTGGGGTGATCCGCCATTGCCTGTAGGGCACTTGGAGCGTTCTCGGGTCGGACGCGGCACCGTTCGTGACGCGTCGTTCCGATATCCATGGGAGTCATCATGCGCATGCGTTCCGCTCTGACCGCGACCGTTCTCGCCGCCGGCATTCTGCTGGGCGGCGCCGGGGCCGCACTGGCGAACGGCGGGGACATCGAGGGAGAGTACTTCTCCGGAGGCGCGTCGCGGTTCCAGTCCGACTGCTCTTCTGCCGCGGCGATCCCGGCGCGTGTGGGACCGGTCTACACCCAGGCGTGTGCGGTCGAGGCCGAGCGCGAGCACGCCGAGTTCGGCCACTTCACCGGCTTCGGTCACTGACCCGCGAGGACTCCGGGGGCCCCGCCGTCGGCGGGGCCCCCGACGTGACGGTCTCGCGCGGCACCCGAATCCCACGCCGAACGCGTCCGCGGCCCGGCGATCACAGGTCGAACGGGACACCAGGTTCGGCAGACACCCGCCACACACACCCTGGGTGACGATTCGGTCACTGTCGCGTACGGGCGGTACTCCCGGCGTGCCGGGGTGAGCACTCCCCCGCACCCTGGAGACATGGCTACAGACGGACTGCGCGTGATCGTGGACCCGCCCGACGAACACGGCGGACGTCGGGTCCTCATCGACGGGAAAGTCCTCGGCACCGCTCTCGGCCCCGCCGATGTGCTCGAACTGCTGCGCCGCGCCGGACTCGACCCCGACGAGGTCGCCCCCTACGGAGCGGGCCTCATCGAATGGCAAGGGGGCGGACCCGCGCAATGGGGCGCACGCTAGGCCGTCTCGACCGGCCGTGTCCACCCCCGCCACACGCGGCGGTGTTCAGCGTGCGCGGACGCCATTCGATCACGCCCCTCGGTCATCCGTGGGTAGCCCTCCGTCCCGTCCGGCGCTCCGCGATGCTCGCCGCAGCATCTCCCCCGTGACGCCCGCCGCCCCGTAAGCGGCGACGAGATGCACCATCGAGGTCGTGTGCGGGTGTTCCCTATCGAACTCCCCCAGCGCACGCCGCCCGGCGTCCGTCACCCGCTGCCACCGGGTGGGGCGCCGCTGAAAACCTATGACCACGCCTGTGAACGGAACGAGCAGGGCCAGGAGACTCCCGGGCCGCGTGAGGGTGTCCGGATCCGCGCCCAGCAAGGTCGCGGGCACGATCAGCACGGACAACAACGCCAACAGGCACCCCACCACCTGGCCGCCCGCCCACACCGTGAGCACCCGAATGGTGCGCGGCGACACCGACAGCCCGCGCTCGGAAAGCGAGTTGCCGAGCTCTCGCACGGCCGGCCCGCGCGCGAGCGCACGATGCAGGGCGGGCCCGCGGCTCGTACGGGCCAACACTTCCAGCACGTTCCGCTCCATCGCGTTGTGGGCGACCGCCCCAGGGCGCACGGTGACGTGGTCGCCGCGCTGACCGGCGACGATCAACCGGCCGTCCACGCGCATCCCCGTCAGCGCCGTGTTCACGGCCCGTCCGGGGCCGCCGCGCAGGTAGGCCGCCTCCAGGACGTCCCGGACGCGAGCGTCCGCGCCCGCCTCCGGACCAGGACCAGGACCAGAGAGCCTGCCCGACCGGACGATCAGCAGGACGGACGAGACGATGACGGCCACGTGGATCGCCAGGAGGTACACGGGGGTGCTCATCGGCCGATGCCGTTCTGTCGATTCCCCGGCACGTTCCGTGATCGGCACGGAACGTGCATACGGCCTGTTGCCCGGTTCATGACCATCCCCCGTCGCGAGCGGACCACGATTCAGCCCGGCGCCCCGAGGGGCGTGCAGGGGTAATGGCCGCTCACGCCGTGCTCGAATCCTTCAACTTGCATGTTCAGAGCATGATTTGAGGTTACGTCAGCATCGTGATGACCGAAGAGGTGACCCGAGGGCCGCCGGTCATCCGCCCCGCGTACCACGCGGACTCTTCGGGGCCGCAAGCCATTTCCGGCGACGCCACCCCTCTACCCGCCGATTCCGGCCAACCTCTCCCTCGGCGACGCCCGGGAGCCCGACGGCACCCGAACACGATCAGCTGCCACGCCGGGGGGACCGTCACCACGAGGTCGGCCAGATCCCGCTGCTCCCGCCGCCGGCCTGCGCTCTACTCACTCCCTCCGGTTCCCCGCGACCACGCGACCGCCCCGCCGCACACAGCGCGGGCGGGTCGGCATTCCCTGCGCGGACGCGGGCGAACCGGCCTCCAAGGAAACCTGGTCGAAGGGGAATCGAGATGTCCGAGCAGCAGGTCGAGACAGAGAAAGCCGCCGCGCCACCGGCCCCTCCGGAGTTCACGTACACCTGGGGCCGGCACAACGAGACCATGGAGGCGCTGTCGCTCGGGCAGATGGCCCGCCGCGTTCCCTCCGCCCTCCGGCAGACCGCACGGCTCGCCCTCGCCGTGAACCGCGCCGCCTTCCACGTGTTGATCGCCGCCCAGATCCTCGGCGGGATCTGTACGGCGGCCGCCCTTGCGGCGGTGTCCCGCGCGATGGTGCCCCTCCTGGCCGGGGACGGCGTCCGGGAACGGATCGCGGACGCGCTCTGGCCGCTGGTCATCGCCGCGGCGATGACCGCGCTCGGCGCGCTGGCCTCCCTCGCCTCCGGCAGCGCGGCGCGGCGCCTCAATCCCGGTATGGCGACCCTCGCCGACCTCGCCATGGTCGACGCCCACATGGACGTCGAGCTCGCCGCGTACGACGCTCCCGACTTCACCGAGCGGTCGGAGGCCGCCGAGACCGGCTCCGCCCGCTCCGCCATGCTCCTGCAGGACGCCCTCGGGTTCACCGGCGGCCTGATCGACATGATCGCCGTGGCGTCCGTTCTCGCCGTGGTCCACCCCGTCCTGCTGCCGCTGCTCCTGCTGTCGGTGGTGCCCCGCGGGCTCGGATCGGTGTACGCCGCACGGCTCGACTACCGCCTCCACAACCAGACGATCGCCTCGCGCAACATCAAGCACATGATGCGCTGGCACCTGACCACGCCGAAGCTCGCCGACGAGCTGCGCGGCAACAGCATGCGGCCGTACGCCCACCACTGGTACGCGGCCGTCTGTGAGCGGATCGACTCCAGGATGGTCGCCTCCGCGCCCCGCTACCTCCTGGTTCACCTGATCGCCGCCACCGCCTCCGGTCTCTTCGTCGTGGCGACCTACGGTGCGCTGGCCGGGCTCGTCGTCGGCGGGTACATGGCCCTCGCGGCGGCCGGCACGGCGATCGTCGCGATGCGGACGTCCACCGCGGCCCTCTCACAGCTCGTCGTCTACGGGGCCGCCATGTTCCAGCACGCGCTCTACCTCGGTGATTACACCGCCTTCGTCGAGGAGGCCGCCGAGAAGTCCGGCCCGCGCGGGCCGCAGGTGATGGAGGCCGCTCCGGAGAAGATCCGGCTGGAGGAGGCCGGCTACACCTACCCCGGCAAGGACAGCCCGGCGCTCGGGCCGATCTCCCTCACCCTCTCGCGGGGCGAGGTCGTCGCGGTGATCGGGGAGAACGGCGCGGGCAAGTCCACCCTGATCCGTCTGCTGACCTCACTGACGGCACCGACCTGCGGCACCGTGGCCTGGGACGGCGTCCCGACCTCCGATGCCGACCAGCGCAGCGCCTGGCGACACGTCGGCCTCGTCACCCAGTCGTACGGGTACTGGCCGTTCTCCGCTCGGGAGAACATCACGCTCGGCCGGCCCGATCCGCGCGGCGAACAGGCCGTCTGGGAGGCCCTGGACGCCGTGGGCATGCGGACGGCCGTCGAGGAGTTCCCGAACGGCCTGGACACTCTTCTGGCCCGCTCGTTCTGGGGCGGGCACGAGCCCTCCGGCGGTCAGTGGCAACGCCTGGCGTGTGGGCGCGCGTTCCACAGGAAGCCGGGCTTGCTGGTCATGGACGAGCCGACGAGCGCGATGGATCCGCGGGGGGAGCACATGGTGTTCTCGGGCCTGCGGGAAATGAAGCAGGACCGGATCACGGTGATCGTCACGCACCGGTTGGAGAACTGCCGTCTGGCCGACCGCATCGTCGTCCTGGACGGCGGCCGGATCGTGGAACAGGGTTCCTTCGACGAGCTCGCGAACCTGGACGGGGGCCGGTTCCACGAGTTGTACGCACTCTCCCTGGACCGCTGACATCGTGAGGTGACGCTCCGGCGTCCGCGGAGCGGGAGCCTGACGCCGCCCGTGTTCCGAGCCGCCACGACGGCGGACGGAGCACGGGCGGTGCCCCCTCACCACATGCCCAACCGATCAGGGGCGACCGGTGTCCGCGACCGCGCCGGCCCGGCTGGGCTCCGGGGCCGACTGCCGCAGTTCGGCGAGGAGTTCGCTCTGCCCCACCAGCAGCTCGGTCAGGATGCGGCGAGCCGCGCGAAGGAGGTCGGCGACGTCACCGCCGGCCAGGGCGTAGCTGACGGTCGAGCCGTCGCGGATGGAGACGACGATGCCCGAGCGGCGCAGGACGCCCAGTTGTTGGGAGAGGTTGGAGGCCTCTATGTCGATCTCGGCCAGGAGCTCGCGTACGGGCATCGGTCCGCTCTGCAGGAGTTCGAGAACGCGGATACGGACGGGGTGCCCGAGCATCCGGAAGAACTCGGCCTTCGCCTGGTACAGAGGGACCTGAATTCCCACGAATGCTCCTGCTGTCGAGGGGACATGGGGCGGCCGGCGGAACGGCCCCGCCGGTCTCCAGCCTTCCGCCCGGCGGGCCCACGCGCGCCACGTATGAACGGTTTCGGATGTGCCGAGTTGAAGATTTCTTCAACTCGTGGGCATGCGTGGGCCCTTGAACACCGCAGTTTAGAGCTCCAGCGCTTCCTCGATGCGCTTGAGCTGGTGGCGGGCCATGGCCAGGTTGGAGTTGCGCTTGTCGAGGACCACGTACAGGAACAGACCGTTGGTCCCGCGGCCCTTCAGCAGCCGGATCAGGTGGTACTGGCTGCCGAGGGTGATGAGCAGGTCCTCGATGTCGTCCTGTAAACCCAGCATCTCCATGGTGCGGTTCTTCGCACGGATGACGTCCGTGTTCCCGGCGGCGGCGACCAGCAGGTCAAGGTCCTTGCCACCGCCCAGGGTTCCCAGGGCCATACCGCTGGTGTAGTCGACCAGCGCGACACCCAGCGCGCCCTCGATCGAGGTCATCGTCTCCTTCAAGGAGACTTCCACATTCGCCATCGTCGCCCACTCCCTCACTGCTCTTCGCCGATGCGTCGACGCCCGGCACCCGCGTGGTCGCCCACCGCGGGACCGGGCTGTTTGCGCTCACCACGCTAGTGATCGTTCGCGGCGACGGGAGCGGAACGGAGCGTTTGGCGCGATTTCCCCCTTCGCCCCGGTCCGGGGTTCAGCGCAGACCGATGGTGAACGAGGCGCGGTAGCCGGCCCCGTCGGCGATCGGGCCGAGCGTCAGGAGCTTCCCCTTGGCCGCGAAACGGTCGTCACGGGTGTTGGGGTGGGCCGGGGCCTTCCGGCGGGAGTACGGGTCACGGCGGTACACCTGTCGCAACAGGTCCTCGGGCAGGAAGAGTTGGGTGGCGGCTTCCGTGCGCGCGTCGGGGTGCACCTTGACGTGGACGTGCGGGGCGATGTGCGCGTACCAGCCGGGCACGATCGTCCGGAAGGACACCTTGCCGGAGCCGTCCGTGCGTTGGGTGCCGCGCAGGAACGTGGCACCGTCTGCCGAGTACTTCCCGAGGGCGTCCGCCTGCCAGACGTCCACGGCGATGCCGGCCAGGGGCCTGCACCCCCGCACGGTCCGCACCACGGTCAGGTCCAGGTGCAACGGCACGCCGCCGCGGTCCTCCACGATGTCCGAGCGGACCTGCGCATCGGCCACGTAGTAGGGGCCTTCGCCGGACTCCGGCGACAGGACGCAGGCGGGAACGGCCGTGGGCGCGGTCGCCGTGCCCGCCGAGGAGGTGACCGGTACGGCCGCGACCCGATCGGGCGACCCGGACTTCGGCGTGCTGCCCGCACAGCCCGACGCGAGGGCCGCGACGCCGGCCGAACCGGCGGCCAGCAGGACCGCGCGACGGCTCGTCGGGGAAGGATCGGAATCGGCCATGGGACACCCCCGGGAAGGCTCGTGGACGGCTCCACCCTGCCCCACCCCCGGACTCGACGCCGCCCGCCTCACTCGAAGAGCCACCCGTACGCTCCGCCGGCCCGTGCGGCACTCCACCGTGCGGGTGACACCCCTACGGCCGACCCCGGTGCCGGGGACCGGCGGGTGCGGTGCTCGCGCCGGGGTGTGTGCCCTCGGAATCGATCACGCGGTGTACCTGCCCCGGGTGTGGCCGTTCACCGCGCTCAGATGGGTGGTCCGGGGTGCGGTGATCGCGACGACGGCCATGTCGTCATGGGCGCGGTCGCGCAGCCACTGGGAGGCGAGCATCTGGACGCGTTCGACGACGGCTTCGGCGGACATGCCGGCGCATTCCGACAGGGCTCGCTTCAACCGCTCGTCACCGAACAGTTCGTCGCCCAGCGGCCCTCCGCGGGCTTCGGTGAATCCGTCGGTGTAGAGGAGGCAGGTCTCCCCCGGATTCAGAATCACCTCTACGGTGTGTGCCTCGATGGTGTCGAGGGCTCCGATCAGCGTGCCGTGGGTGGGAACCTCCTCGACGGCGCCGTCCGTACGGACCACCAGGGGACTGGGGTGGCCGGCGGAGGTGAGTCGCAGGCGCACCTGGCTCTCGGTCCGCTGGACCGAGGCCATCACCATGGTCGCGAAGCGGGTGTGGTGGGAGGTGAGGAGAGCGGCGTTGAGGAGTTGGAGCATCCGCTCGTGGTCCGCGGCCATCGGTGTCAGCGCCTGTAGCGTGTTGCGGATCTTGCCCGTCAGGATGGCCGCGTCGAGGCCTTTGCCGCACACGTCGCCGAGGACCACCAGTGAGGCTTCGGCCTCGGTGCTGCCGGGGTGGATGTCGTAGAAGTCGCCTCCCACGCGTTCACTGGCGCCGGCGGGCCGGTAGCCGCCGGCGAACTCCACCCCGTGGAGGTGCCGCAGCCGGGGAGGCAGCAGGTCGCGCATGAGGGTCTGGGTTATGGCGCTCTGCTCGCTGTAGAGCCGGGAGGCGGACAGGGCCGCGCCGGCTCGGGCGGCGAACAGTCGGGCGAACACCTCTTCGTTCTCGCTGAACTCGGCGCGGTCCGTGCCGCGGAGCAGGACCATGGCTCCGGCGGGCACGCCGTGGCCGGGCAGGGGGGTGACGACGACCGACCGGATCGGGCCGGTGAACCCGGGCGGGAGGATCCAGCCGGGCAGGGTCGCGGGGTCGATCCAGCGCGAGGGTACCGGCGGGAAGCCTTGCAGGGCCTCGCTGAGCCCCGGGACCTGCGTGGGATCCGCCGCGACCAGGGTGCGGGTGACGTCCTGGCCGGAGATGGCGTGGGCCACGGGCAGTCTGCGGCCGGACCTCGGAGTGACCACGATCGCCACGTCCGCGAGGTACTGGGCGGCCAACTGCGCCGTGGCGTCCATGCACCTGTCGGAGTTGAGCGAGGCCAGCAGGATGTTGGACGCCTCCGCGAGGAACCGGGTGCGTTCCCGCTCCGTGGCGAGCGCCTCTTCGGCCAGTCGCCGGTCCGTGTCGTCGACGAGCCACCACACCACGAGTTCGTCGTGGCCCCGGGTCGCGTGGGCTTCGTAGGTCTGCGCCGAGATCCGCCCCGATACGGAAGGGAGGACCCTTTCGTCCAGGGAGGCGTCCGGGGAGGCTCCGGTCGGCAGTCGGGTGTGGGCGATCACCTCCTCGTGGCCCCTGGCCAGCCAGGCGGGGACCACGTCCGGCATGCGCGCCCCGGGCAGCGCGCCCTCCAACAGGAGGGTCGCCGCCGGGTTCGCCTCCACGACGGTACCGGCCTCGTCGGCCACGATGACGGGATAGGGGGCCAGGGCCCAGAGGTCGGTTGGGGGGCGCCGTTGGGTCCTCGTGACGGAGATTCCCTCGGTAGAGGCCATGAAGGGGGGCCCGCCTGCGGCGAACCTCACCACCTTCCCGCTCGACGAAAGATGCTTGCCTTGAGGCAAGCATCCCGCAGCCGCGCGTCCCGCAGCAACCCACGCCCGGACGTCCCCCGTTCGAGGGATCGCCTCCGCCCATCCGCTCGCGGATCCGTTCGAATGCCTGACGGGGGCGGCGCGGGCGCACTCGTCAAACGGGTCCCGGGTGTAGGAACATGCCGGGGTGACAGGAGACGAAACGGTGGTCACCATGACCACGCACGAAGGCGTTCCCGTCGTCCGCCTCCACGGCGATCTCGACGAGGAGAACGTGCACGACCTCGACAGGCTCCTCGCCGCGGCGGCGGCCGAGGGATCGACGCGCACGGTGGTGGATCTGTCCCGCGCGCATTTCGTCGACTCCTCCGTTCTGCACGCCTTGCTCGACGCCCACGCGGCCCACGAGAGGGCGGGAGCGGTGCTCGTCCTGGCCGGCCCTCTGCACGTGCCGGTCCGCCGCCTGTTCGAAGTCACCGGAACGGCACCGGCTTTCCGTATGGCCGACAGCCTGGAGGCGGCGATCACGTGGTGAACACCACGTGATCGCCGATTGTCCGAACACGCGTATCGAGACATGAGACGCGAGCCGATGGGCAGATGATGACGGTATGAACCCGCCCACGACAGCCGAAGGACCCCACGGCTCCACGCCCCGCGGGGAAGACGGTCACGTGGCCACCACCGGCCTCGCACCCCCCATTTCCGCGTCCGGCACCGCGCCCCCGGTCCCCGCCACCGCCGCGGCGGCCCGCGCCGTCGTCCGGGACCTGCTGGGGTACGCGGGAATCAGCCTGGACAGTGTCACGGCCGCGGACGCGATCCTGGTGGCCTCCGAACTCGTCACCAACGCGATCCGCCACGGCGGCGGCCTCACCGCCTTCCGCACCGAGCTCATCGATCACGGACTGCGGCTCGCAGTCGGCGACATGAGCCCCCACCCGCCCGCCACCCGGCTCCGGACCGGCGAACCGGGTCAGGCCGGCGGGTACGGATGGCCACTCGTCCAACGCCTGTCCGAGCAGGTCGACGTCCACACCCACACACACGGCAAGACGATCACCGCGGTGCTGCGCCTCGTCTGAGGCCATCCGCCGAGATCCCCTCACGGCGACGATCGCCCTCGTCGTGCTGTCAGCCCCGCGTGCCACACTGCGGCCATGTCGCTCGCTGATCTCACCCACCTCGCGTGGCGGTCCTTCGACCTGCCCACCGCTCGCCGCGTGGCCCGACAAGCCGCCACCCTGGTGGACGGCCGGGTGACCCTCGTCGAGACCACGGTGCACCTCGGCGCCCCGCACCATCGGGTCCGGATCGATCGGAACGGGCAGGAGTTCGCCCTCATACCCGGCGGATCGGTGTCCCTGGGCTTCGACCTCGACAACTGGCGGCCGACACCGGCTCAGGCCGCCGACTACGCCGAGAGCCTGGAACAGGGCTACGGTCACGGCGCCGATCTGCGGAGCCACCTCGCGCGGGTGCTCAGCCCTCTCCGGACGGTGCGGGTGGCCACGTTGCTCATGGCCGTGGAGGACGAGGAACTCACGGAGCCGCCGGCCGACATGGCGGCCGTGCTCGCGGGGCGCGGCCTGCGGGTCCCGAGCCCCGACGAGTGGGAACACGCCTGTGGCGCGGGGGCCGACACGCTCTTCCGATGGGGGAACGAGGCGCCTCTCGACCGCATCCCCTACGGGGACGACACCGGCCCGCAGAGCCAACCGAACGCCTTCGGGCTGCGCATCGCGTATGACACCTACCGCACGGAGCTGACCAGCGACGTCACCTCGGTCCACGGCGGCGACGGGGGCGAGTCGGTGTGCGGTGGCTACGGACGCATGTTGACCTGGCTTCCCCTGGCCACGGCGAACCGGAACCCCTTCATGGCCGAGTTCGTACACGGGCCGGAGGGAGAGGACCTCTGCGAGGAGTTCTCGGTCCGGCCGGTCCTCGCGCTCTGACGCCTCCCGCGCGCCCGGGTGCTGCCCGCGCTCGGGCCGCGCCTCACTCGAAGTTCGTGCGCTCAGACGTTCCACCTCGCCGGGGACGAGGTCGTTGCGCTCTCCGTCCTTGAAGGGCTTGGTCTCGCCCTGCCGGAGCGACCCGAGGGCCGACACCGTTCACGCGAGCGCGCTCCGCGGTCGCGGTCCTGACCGGGACGAGTGCCCGTGAGGACCGCGACCGGGCCGCCGGCGGTCGGTGGACGCTTACGGGGCGGTGGCTGCCGCGGGGGCCTCGTCCAGTTCCCAGGCGTGGCGCTTGAACTCGCGCGCGAAGTCGGCGTGGTCCTCCCACTGGCGGGCGATGCCGCGCAGCACGTCCCAGTGGTGCTCGACCGCCTGGTCGATGACCCGGCGGACCGCCGGGTCCGCCGCGTCCCGCTGCCCGATGAGCGTCTTGGCCACGGACGCCTCCAGCGCCGCGTTGCGCAGCGCGCGCAGGGCGCGGGAGGTGTCGTCCATGGCGAAGCCGTTCTCGCTGCCCGTCTCCTCGGCGAAGAGCGGGGTGAGCCGCGCCTCGATGAATGCGGTGATCCGCTCGAAGTAACGTACGTCCATCGGGGGCTCCATCTCGGTCGTCCTGGGGTGTCGTGTCGCTGGTGCGGGGCGAGCGGGAGGGCTCGCCCCGGCGATCACTATCCCGCAGCCCGGACCGTCCTTCCGACCTGGGGGTCTGCCAGGCGCCCGGCGGACGGCGGAGGTCACGGGCAGGGGCGTGTCTTCCCGGGCCTCCCCCAGGTCGCGGGGTTGTTCAGTCCCGGCGGCTGGTCGGGCAGCAGGCCGCACGCCATCCAGGTGGTCACGCTCTTGTCGAGGTGCGATTCGAGTACGTAGACGGCCTTGTTCGGCGGGTACTTGTGGCGGCTGTCGAGGGAGAGGAGACCGGAGGCGCCCGAGAAGTTCTGCACCCCCGGGTTGGAGAGGCGGGCGTACACGTCCGTTGGTTGGAACGGCGCGTTGCTGTTCTCGGCCGTCTTGTACTGGGCGTAGACCGAGTTGATGACCTCCGAGGCGACGCGGAGGGCGTCGTAGGCACCGGCCGCGTTTCCCTCCGGTACCGATCCGTCCTTGAAGACGTTCCGGAAGCGGGAGGTGAACTCCGAGTAGGGGCTGTCGGCGCTTTCCTTGCCGTTGGAGTTGTTGAACATCACGTAGTAGGGCCTCAGGACCGAGTGCTTCCTGAGCATGTCCTCCGGGTCCTGGAGGTACTTGGCGGCCGTGCTCTCGGAGAGGACGGCGACCTGCTTGCCGTCCGCCTTCCGGCAGTCGGCGGTGCCCTGGATGGCGTCGAAGAGTCCCGGCATCTCGCCCGAGCGGCCCGCGTAGACGATGAATCCGCCCGTGGCCCGGACCTCCGCGCAGATGTCGCGCGCCACTTCCGAGACGATCTGCCCGTTGCGGTGCTCGTAGTAGGGGACGGTCACCACCTTGCCGCCGGTGTAGTACCCGGTGAATCTCGTCTGGAGGTCGGAGCTGAAGAACTCGTCCTCCGGGTCGTAGACCACCACGGCCGTCCGGTTGCCGTCCTTGGCCGTCGTCAGCTCGCCGATCTGCTCGGAGTAGGACGCGAACTCGGCCATCACCTCGGCGATGCGGTCGTCCGAGGGCGACACCTGGAAGTAGTAGGCGGAGGCCCGCTCGTCCACCATCTTGCTGCCGGTGACCGAGTTGCCGATGACGGGGATGCTGGCGGCGGAGAGCTCCGCGACCGCCGCGAACGAGGCGGGCCTGCTCTGCGTGATGCCGACCACGGCCGCGATCTTGTCCCGGTCCTTCCTCTGGACGATCTCCTGCGCGATGTCCGGGCCCTGGGTGTTCTGTGATCCGTAGGCGAAGTACTTTCCGGAGTTCGCGATGAGCAGGCGGATCTGGACCACGTCGCCCTCGCGGCTGTTCACCTGGTTCTGGGCGGTGAGTGCGCCGCGGAGGCTCTGGATGCTCACCGGGGTGGAGTCACCGGGCTCCGCCGTGAGCGGCGCGAAGAACACCACCGTCCGGTACGGGCGTCCGCTGCGCATCGCGTCCTCGTTCTGCCGGGCGGCGACGGCTTCCAGGGACAGGAGTTCGTCGTCGCGTCCGGCGATGCCCAGGTGGCACTCGCTTCCGTCGGTGACGCCGACGATCTCGCCCGAACTCACCTGGTGGCAGGAGGGTTTGACCCCGCTCCGGTGCGTGAGGACGATCAGTCCCGCGGCCACGAGGGCGAGCACCAGGACGGGGGCGGCCACGGCGCGCACGTAGTCGCCCCGACCGTTCGCCCGTACCTCCACTTTCGGGTTGGTCTCCAGCCAGCGGTCGGCCGGTCCGTCGTCGTCCCTCGCGGACAGCGGGACCAGGTGGACCGCGGACGCGGAGCGCCGGGTGTACAGGGCGTGGACGCGGTCGGCGAGACCGGTGACGCTGCGGGGGTCGGCGGGTACCGATTGCGCGTACGAGGGCGCTCCGCCGGCCAGGGCGCCCAGCACCATGAGCGGCGCGGGCGGTTCGGTGCGGACGATGTCCGCGTAGGTGTCGAGGAGTTCGCGTACGGGAGTGCCTTCCTCCCCGACCTCCGGGAGGAGCAGGACGAAGGGCCAGCGTCGGCGGCCGCGGTAGATCCAGAGCCGGGAGGGCTTGGCGGCCCGGGACAGGTCGTTGAGCAGGGCCATGAGGAGCATGCGCTGGATCAGTGCGTGGTTGTGCCGTGAGGTGCCGGCCCGGGTGATGGTCAACGCCATGCGCAGGAAGTTGGCGCCCTTGGGTCTGCGGGAGCCGACCCAGCGCAGGGAGCGGCGTCTGCTGAGCCACAGGCCGTAGAGGCGTCGGGGCAGTCCGACGACGAGGAGTTGGAACAGGGAGAGCCAGATGTTCACCAGGAAGCTGCCGCCGGTGGCGCCGGCGACCCTGGCCAGTGTCCCCAGGAGCGGTCTGCGGGCCAGGAGTTCGGTGTAGAGCTCGTCGCGCAGTCGGCGCCGCTTGCCGGCTGCCGACCCGGCGCCGACGGAGACCTCCAGGACGGCGCGGCAGGTGTGGAAGCGCGGGAGCCGCAGTTCCCCCGCGTCGTGGGGCATGGAGTTCTCCAACTGGTCCACGAAGGCGTCCAGCAGGGCGACGTGTGGGTCGATCTCGGCGCCGGGGATCTCGTTGGGCGGTGTCTCGGGAGCGGTGGCGTCGGCGTCCTCGAGGAGTGCGTGGGGGACGAGGTCGACGGTGCGGTCGAGGTCCCGTTCGTACAGTCGGTCCCGGTATCCCATGATGACCGTGCGCGCCGTCGATTCCTGTACGGAGCCGGGGGCGCCGGGGTCCCGTTTCAACAGCACCACGGGTAAGCGGCGGCTTTCTCCCCGGTCGGCCGCGAACGTGTCGAACTGCTCGATCAGGTACTCGATCCCCTGCGGAAGCGGCCGTTGCACACTGCTCCTCTGCGCGTCGAGGCGACGGGCGGCATCGCCCGCCATCCTGCGGACACCGCCGCGAGACAGAGCTCGGCCGGGAGAGAACACGCCCTGACGATCACGATCGACCGCCTGCCCCCCGACGGCAGTGAGTTCCGCCACGTTAGCGGCGCGAAGCGCTCCCCCGCCGGGAAATGCGCGGGTTGCCCGGCGGCCTGTAGGACTGGTGCGGAGTGCCTTCCGGCACGGTGGTGGCCGAAATGTACGGAACCGGGTCCGGGTCCGTGGATATGGTGCGTGATGTGGGCCAGGCACGCCGCTGACCACCGCCGCCGACTCCCCTGCGGGCCGGGGGTGTTCCTCGTACCCGAGTCGATCTGGAGCAAGCGTGACGCCTCCCCACCTCTCTGCCCCGCAGCCGGATCCGGCGCCCGCCGGTGACTTCGCCGGCGTCTTCGGCCCGGTCCCCGCGCTGGACGGGGAGCTGTGCTTCGACGCCGGCTCCCTCGAAGCGGCGTCCACCGACTTCGGTGGCCTCGTCCGTCAGCCGCCCGCCGCGGTCCTCAGGCCCGGTTCGGCCGAGGACGTCGCCGCGATGGTCCGTCACTGTCGCGCGCGCGGAATGAAGGTGGCCGGGCGGGGCCAGGGGCACTCCACCAACGGGCAGGCCCAGGTGGCTTCCGGGCTGGTCGTCGACCTCGGCACCCTGGACTCCGTCGAGATCCGCGACGACGACACCGCCGTGGTCCAGAGCGGAGTCCGCTGGAGCACTCTGGTCCGGGCTTCCCTGGCCCGTGGTCTCACCCCGCCGGCCTTCACCGACTACCTGGAACTCTCCATAGGCGGCACGCTCTCGGCCGGTGGGCTGGGCGGACAGATCGGTCACCACGGCACGCAGGTCGACAACGTGATCGAACTCCAGGTCGTCACCGGTGAGGGCGAGTTGACGACTTGTTCGCCGACCGTGCGTCCCGACCTGTTCCGCGCCGTCCTCGGCGGCCTCGGTCAGTGCGCGATCATCACCCGGGCCACTCTCGCGCTGGTCCCCGCGCCCCGCTCCGTGCGGCTCTACACACTCGCCGCCCCCAGCCTCGCCGCACTCACCGCGCAGCAGGCCAGGCTGATCAGGGAAGGACGCTTCGACTACCTCGTCGGGCAGGCTCACACGCCCTCCCCGGAGGGCTGGAGCTACATGATCGAGGCGGCGGCCTACGACGGGACGGCCGCCGACGACGCCCGGCTCACCGGCGACCTGGACCACACGGCGGTCGAGGTCCAGGACCTGCCGTACTTCGATTTCCTGAATCGGATCGCCCCGATGGTGGAGGTGTTCGAGTCCATGGGCGAGTGGCGGCGTCCCCACCCCTGGTTCGACAGCCTGCTTCCCGCGTCGGCCGTGAACTCCGTTGTCTCGGAGACGCTCGCGACCCTCAAGGGCGGCTCGATCGGCGCGAGCGCGGTGGTCCTGCTGTACCCCGTCCTCACCGCCAAGTGCGCGACGCCGCTCCCGGTCATGCCGGACGAGGAACTGGCCTACCTCTTCTCCCTCCTCAAGACCGCTTCCCCCGGAGCGGATTCCGCCGAGGAGATGGTCGCCGCGAATCGCAGGCAGTACGACGCCACTCTCGCCGTGGGTGGCCGTTGGTACCCGATCGGGTCGGTGCCGCTCACCACGGATGACTGGGTACGTCACTTCGGCTCGTTCTGGGACGAGTTCAAGGCCGCGCGGCACCGTTACGACCCCGACGGGATCCTCACGCCCGGCCAACGCGTCTTCTGACGGAGCGCTGCGGTCGAAGGGTGCGGTCCGGTCGAAGGGTACGGTCCGGGCCCGGTCGAAAGGTTGCCGGCCGGGTCCGGTCGAAAGGTTGCGGTTCGTCGGTTCGCCCTGGTCGCAGGCCCGCGAAATCGGCTGTGTGGCACGGCCGGGGCCGTGGGACGATCCGGGCGGCAATCGAGAGAACCGGGTGGGGACATGGGCAGGATGCACGCGGACGAGGCGGAGATCGACGCTGATCTGGTACGGGGCCTGCTGCGCGCCCAGTTCCCCCGGTGGGCGGACCTGCCGATCACCCGCCTCGCGTCGGGGGGCACGGTCAACGCGATCTACCGGCTCGGCGACGACCTGACCGTCCGACTGCCGCTGCGCCCCGGCGGCGCCGAGGCCATCGTGACGGAAGCACGGCTGCTCCCCCGGCTGGCGCCGCTGCTGCCGCTGCCGATCCCGGAGGTGGTCGCGACCGGCGCCCCGGGTGAGGGCTACCCCTTGAGCTGGGCGGTGCACCGGTGGATCGAGGGCCGCAGCCCTGTCGAGGGCGTCTTGGCGGAACCCGAGTCCGTGGCCCGGGACCTCGCCCGGTTCGCGGTCGCGTTCCGCGGGATCGCACTCCCCGACGGCCCGCCCGCGCACCGCGGCGCGTCCTTGATCAGCGAGGACCGGGACGTGCGGGGGGCGATCGAGGAGCTGCGCCGTACCGACGAACCCTTCGACGTCGAGGAGATCACCGCGGCCTGGGAGGAGGCCCTCGCGGCACCTCTGTGGACGGGCCCGGCCCGCTGGACGCACTGCGACCTCATGCCGAGCAATCTGCTGCTGGACGGTGACCGCGTCTCGGCCGTCATCGACTTCGGCACCGTGGGCCTGGGAGAGCCGGCCACCGACCTCATCCCCGCCTGGAATCTGCTGCCCGCCTCGGCTCGACGGGTGTACCGCGACGTGGTGGACGTGGACGAGGCGACCTGGGCCCGCGGCCGGGGCTGGGCGCTGTCCATGGCGGTCATCCAGCTGCCGTACTACCGCAGGACCAACCCGATCATCTCGGCCAATGCCCGGCACGTCATCCGGGAGGTCCTCGGATCCCGCGGGTGAGACCCGGGGAGCCTGCGCCCCGGGGCCCGTGCGTCCGCTCAAGCGGCACACACCTCGACCCACGTCCCGACCCACGCCCCGACCATGCCCCGGGCTGACCACCAGCCGTCTTGAACATGTTCAACGAACCCCGTAGGGTCACGGTCATGAGTTGAACGCGTTCAAGCGTTCAGTGCTCCGCGCGTTCGGCGCGGCCGGAGGGGGTCCGCGATGACGGTGCTGGTGAATCTGATCGTCACCCTGGGCATGCTGGGGATCGTTCCCGCAGGCCTGCGTCTGATCGATCCGGTGGGGCCGCACCGGATCGCCCGGCTGTGGCCGTTCCTCGCCGTTCCCGGGGCGGTGTGCCTGTGGCTCCCGCGCGGAGCCCTCGCCACCGTGCTCGCCGGCCTCTACGCCGCCGCCACCCTGGTCCTCGCGGCACAGGCCCCGGCCCGGCTGCTGCGGACACGCTCGCTCGCCCCGGCCGAGATCGCCGTGCTGACCGCGCTCGTCGCGCCCTCGGTGGCCGCGACGGCCCTGGTCGCCGAACGCGGCGGACACCGTCTGTTCGGCTTCGACCTCGACATCCTGGCGCTGACCGTCCCGCACTTCCACTTCGCCGGTTTCGCCTCCGCGCTGGTCGCCGGGCTGGTGTGCCGGGCCGCCCCTTCCTCCGCCGGCGGCCTCTCGCGCGCGGCGGCGTACAGCGTCCCGGCCGGCACGCTCCTCGTGCTCCTCGGCTACTTCGTCGACGACTGGGCCGAGCTGGTGGGCGCCGCGGTCCTGACCGGCGGGATGTGGGCGGTGGCCGTGCTGACCTGGCGGGAGATCCGTCCGCGGGCCCGCGGACGTGTCACGGGCGCGCTGCTGTCGACCTCGGCCGCGGTCCTGGTGGCCACCATGCTGCTCGCCCTGTGGTGGGCCCTCGGCGAGGCCACCGGCATCACCCACCCCACCCTGACCTGGATGGCCGCCACCCACGGCCTCGGCAACGCCCTCGGATTCGCCCTCTGCTCGATGCTCGCCTGGCACCGGCTGGGCCCCGACCTGACGGAGAAGACACCATGACCCGACTCTTCAGCCCCGACCGAGACACCGTCAACTACCCCGAGGCGGGCGCCACCGCCCTTCGACCGCTGCCGGCCGGATACGACCACCTGGAGTACCGCGTCCGGATCGGGCACGGCCGGCCCGACCTGGAAGCGGCCGGCGCCGCGGTCACCACCCTCCGGGCGCACCGCGCCTCGGGGATGCGCGTGGCCACGGACCAGGAGGGCCCCCTGCTTCCCGGCCGGCGGGTGGAGGTCGGCATCGGCATCGGACCGCTGCGCGTCACCGCTCCGTGCCAGGTGATCTGGACGGCGTACGAGCCCGACCGCATCGGTTTCGCGTACGGGACGCTGAAGGGCCACCCCGAGTGCGGCGAGGAGTCCTTCGTCGTGGACATGGACGCCGACGGCGGCGTGTGGTTCACGGTGACCGCCTTCAGCCGGCCCGGCTGCTGGTACACCCGTCTCGCGGGCCCGGCGGTACCGGTCCTGCAACGCGCCTACGCCCGGCTGCTGGGTCACACGCTGCGCGCAGTGGTGCGGGCCGGCTGACGTCGGAGCCGTGGACCGTCTCCGGCGGGCGGGAGCGGTGGCCGCGCGTTCCGTCGGGAGCGGTGGGCGCGCGTTCGTATCGGGAGCGGTGGCCGCGCGTTCCGTCGGGAGCGGTGGGCGCGCGTTTGTATCGGGCGGGTATCAGGGAGCGCTTGGTCGCCCATCAGTCCGGCGCGGCGAACGCCCCCGCGGGGGCTCGCGTAGGGACGGTCCGCCCCGGCGGCCGGGCACTCCCACCCCACCTGATCTGCGTGTTCTTGGATCGCGGAGGCTCTTTCGGGTGGGTGCGTCCGCGGCCCGCGCCGCGGACACCACCCCGTACGGCTGCCGTATCGTTCCTTTCGGATCGTCGGCGGCGCGTGAGCGCGCCCGGGTCCGATGCCCCGCCCGGACCGTTTCAACAGGAGTCGTCCCCGTGTCCTCGTCCGCCTCGGCTCCGACCTCCGCGCGCCTCGCTCGCGTGTTGCTGGTGGAGGACGACGACCTGATGCGCCGGTCCTTCACCGTCGCCCTCGAACGCTACGGCTACCGGATGCAGGCCGCGTCCGACGGCCTCGCCGCGCTGGAGCTCCTGCGCGAGGAGAGCTTCGACCTGCTGATCCTGGACGTGATGCTGCCCGGTCTCGACGGGATCGGGCTGTGCCGCAGGATCCGGGAGACCAGCCTCGTGCCGATCCTGATGATGTCCGCCCGCGGCGAAGGCCTCGACGTGGTCGCCGGGCTGGAGGCCGGCGCGGACGACTACGTCGTCAAGCCGGTGGAGACCTCCGTTCTGGTGGCGCGCATCCGATCGCTGCTGCGGCGGGCGACCTACGCTCCCGCCCCCGGGCCCGCGTGCGCGACGGGCGGGGAGCCGCCCGCGTCCGAGGCGGACCGGGACCGGCTGTTCTTCGGGGACCTCTCCATCGACACCGGCGGCCTGGAGGTGTTCGTCTCCGGGCGCCCGGTGGCGCTCACCCCGACCGAACTGAAACTCCTGCTGGAGTTCGCCGCCCACCCGGGCATCGTGCTGGAGCGGCACACCCTGCTGCGCGACGTCTGGGACTACGGCTGGGACGGCGACAGCCGGGTCGTCGACCTGTGCGTGCAGCGGCTGCGCAGGAAGCTGGGGCGGGACCGGATCGAGACGGTCCGCGGCTTCGGCTACAAGCTCAGGCGCTGAGCACGGTGCGCCCGTTCCCCCGGCCGCGCCCGGTCCGCGCGTCCCTGCGTCGGAAGATCGCGGCGCTGGCCGCGGCCACGGCCTGCCTCGTCGCCGCGGCCGTGGGCGTACTGGTCCACCTGTGGACCGCGCAGGACATCCGCGGCCGAGCCGAGGCGCGGGCGTTCAACGGCGTGTACTCGGCCATGGACGTCTACCAGCGCACCGGAACGCTCGCCGACGGCGCCGAACTCGACCCCGCCGAGCTGCCCGCCGCCCTGCGCCACCCGGCCGACGGCGCCCGGCACACCGCCTACGACGGCCGCGTCGACGCCAACGTCGGGCCGACCGTCTGGGCCGCCCAGCGGGTCGGCGGCCCGGACAGTCCGGTGCTCGCCATGCGCGTCAACATGAGCGGCGAGCTCCACGGGCTGCGCCGCCTCGACGTGAGCATGGCGGTGGCCTCGCTCGTCGCGCTGGCCGCGGCCGTCCCCCTGGCGGTGTACGGGGCCGGGCTGCTCGGCCGCAGGCTGCGGCGGGTCTCCGAGACCGCGGGCCGGATCGCCGCCGGGGACCTCGACGCCCGGACCGGGTCCGTCAAGGGCGGTGACGAGGTGGCCGACATCGCCGCCACCGTCGACCTGATGGCCGACAGCCTCTCCCGACGGCTGCGCAACGAGCGGCAGTTCACCGCGGACGTGGCCCACGAGCTGCGCACGCCCGTCGGCGGTCTGCTGGCCGCGGCCGACCTGTTGCCGGCCGGCGGGACGGAGGATCTGCTGCGGGCGCGCGTACGCGATCTGCGCGGCCTGATCGAGGACCTGCTGGAGATCTCCCGGCTGGACGCCGGCGCCGAACAGCCGGTCCGCGCCCATGTGCCGCTCGGCGCGGTCGTCCGCGACGCCGTGGCGCGCACGGGATGCGTCGCCACGGTCACCGTCGAGGACACTCCGGGCACGGAGGGAACGTCGGCCACCGAGGGAGCGGCGACCGTGGAAACCGATCCGCGCCGTCTCGAACGGATCGTCGGCAACCTCGTCGTCAACGCCCACCGGCACGGGGGCACACCTGTCGAGGTCACCGTCGAGGGCCGGACCGTCGTCGTGCGCGACCGCGGCCCCGGTTTCCCGGCCGAGCTGCTGCGCGACGGTCCGCGACGTTTCCACACGGGCGCGGCGGAACGGGGCTCGGGCCACGGACTGGGCCTGACCATCGCCCGGGGGCAGGCCCGGGTGCTGGGCGCCGAGTTGCACCTGGGCAACGCCCCGGAAGGCGGCGCCGTCGCCACGCTGCGCCTGCCGGCCCGACCCGCCTGACCACCCGTCACACGGAACCGCTACGAAGTGGCGCGGCCACCGATACACGACGGACGACACGCCGATACGTTCCCCGGACACCCTTCGAAGTGCCCCCACCGGTACCCGAAGAGGAGTCCATCGTGACCGCCGAGCACCTGTCCCCGTACGCGCCGAACCCGACGGTGGGGATCGCGGCCGCCACCGTCGGCGTCTCCAAGGTCCACGGCAGCGGCGACACCCGTGTCGTCGCCCTGGACGACGTCAGCCTCGCCTTCCGGGAGGGCGAGTTCACCGCGATCATGGGCCCGTCCGGCTGCGGCAAGTCCACGTTGATGCACTGCGCCGCCGGCCTCGATTCGGTCACCTCGGG
This sequence comes from Streptomyces sp. WM4235, assembly GCF_001279725.1. GTDB lineage: Bacteria > Actinomycetota > Actinomycetes > Streptomycetales > Streptomycetaceae > Streptomyces. Next base: position 31,108 of record NZ_LGDE01000443.1, read on the forward strand.
ATCGGTCCGCGTCGGCACCACCGAACTGGGCACGCTGAACGACCGGCGACTCACCGCCCTGCGCCGGGACCGGATCGGCTTCGTCTTCCAGGCCTTCAACCTGCTGCCGACGCTGACCGCGCTGGAGAACATCACGCTGCCGCTGAGCATCGCCGGGCGCCGCCCCGACCGGCAGTGGCTGGACCGGGTGGTCTCCATGGTCGGCCTGGCCCAGCGGCTCGGCCACCGCCCCGGGCAGTTGTCCGGCGGACAACAGCAACGTGTCGCCGTGGCCCGCGCGCTGGTCTCGCGCCCCGCGATCGTCTTCGCGGACGAGCCCACCGGCAACCTCGACTCCCGCGCCGGGGCCGAGGTCCTCGGCTTCCTGCGCGACTCGGTGCGCGAACTCGGCCAGAGCGTGGTCATGGTGACCCACGACCCCGTGGCCGCCGGGTTCGCCGACCGTGTGGTGTTCCTCTCGGACGGCCGCCTGGTCGACGAGATGGCGCGCCCCACGCCGGAGCGGGTCCTGGACCGGATGAAGGCCTTCGACACCCGCACCCGTACCGGCTGACCGGCCCGGCGCCGCGGCGCCGTGCCCGTTCCTCCCTCCCCTCCCCCCCCCCCCCACCCCGCCCCCCCCCA
>NZ_LGDE01000444.1 GCF_001279725.1 Streptomyces sp. WM4235
GCCTGGCGGCCGGCGGTCAGTCGCCGCCACCGTGTACCGAGCTCCCGGCGCCTCGCGGTGAGCTGTCGCGTCAGATGCCGCAGGGTGCTGCTGGACAGATCGATCGAGGACGGGTAGACAAGCACGCGAAGCTCCTGACAGACACGGGTGATCTTGGCCGAGAACCCGTCTACCAGGAGCTTCGTCGTTCCGTACAGCCCTGAACCCACAACACCCCAGCATCACGGTCAGGTTGGAAAAGGCTCATTGTCTCCCTTTCCGCGCCGCCCCGCCTTAATAAGTGGGCAACCGCCCATTAATGTGGGCGCATGCCCACTTTATCGCGGGGACAGCCGGACAAGTCCGGGCCCGAGCCCCACCGCCACCGGCAGACAGCCGAGTCGTTCGGCGTGGACGCCGAACGCTACGACCGCGCCCGACCGCCGTATCCCGAGGCCCTGGTGGACAGATCGTCGCGGCAAGCCCGGGTCGGCGCGTCCTCGACGTCGGAGCCGGGACCGGTATCGAGGCCCGGCAATTCCAGGCGGCCGGATGCACGGTGCTCGGTGTCGAGCCCGACGAGCGGATGGCCGCCTTCGCGCGACGCAGCGGTGTCGAGGTCGAGGTCGCCAGGTTCGAGGACTGGCAGTCGGCCGGGCGGCAGTTCGACGCGGTCATCGCCGGCACCGCCTGGCACTGGGTGGACCCCGTCGCCGGCGCGGCCAAGACGGCCCAGGTGCTCCGGCCCGGCGACCGGCTCGCTCCCTTCCACCACGTCCCCCAGCTCCCGGCCGAGGTGATCGACGCCCTCGCCGAAGCACTCCAACGGGTCGCCCCCGATTCCCCGTTCAACCCCGGCCTGCTGAGAGGATCGGCCGTGGACGTCTACCAGCCACTGTTCGCGAAGATCGCCGACGGGATCCGGCAGACCGGCAGCTTCAGTGAGCCGGAACAGTGGCGCTTCGCCTGGGAGCGCACCTACTCCCGAGAGGAGTGGCTCGGCCAACTCCCCACCTTCGGCGGCCTCACCCAACTTCCCGCAGACAAAATGGCGGAGGTCCTGGACAGCGCCGGAACCGCGATCGACAAGCTCGGCGGACACGCCACCATGCCCTACACATCCGTCGTGATCACCTCGACCCGTTCCAACACGGCCTGACCGCCGCAACCGTCGGGCGTCGCCGCGCGAGCAGCCTGATGAGCTCGGCGACGCCCCCGGGGAGGCGGGACAGACTCTCCGGCTCCTTGCACCGGACCTCAGTCCAATGGCCTGTCCCGGCGGGCCACACGATTGCTGAAGATCAGCCGATCGGCCCACTGCTGACGCAACATGGAATCCAGAGTCTCAGCAGGACTCACTGCCAACGGAGCGGCTCAACCTACAGGCGTCATCCCGGGGAGTACGCGTCGGCGACGACGCGTGGGCTGGTCGACCACGAGAGCCGTCTGGAGCCGGCTCGGCTGCTGCCGGCGGACTTCGACCCGCAGGTGGTCGGGATTTTTTCGCCCAGCCGTGCCGTCCGCGGGCGCGGGTGGGTGGGGGCCGCCGGGATCGGCCGCCGCCCGAGCGATGATCAGGGACGGACATCGCCTTCGAGCAGGGCGAGCACCGTCTCGCGCAGGCGGGCGTCGGTGCCGGCCGTGCGGCGGCCGGTGATGCCGGAGCGGAACAGGGCTGACCCCTCCATGAGCATGACGAACACCTCGGCCCTGTGGTGTGCTTCGGCCACGGTCAAGCCCGGTGCCCGGTCCCGGAGGAACGCGGCCACGTGCGTGACGTACTGGTCGTAGAACGCGCGGACCGCCGAGGCCGCCTCGTCGTCGTGCGCGGCCAGCGCCCACACCTCGGTGAACAGCCGTACCAGGCGCGGGTCGTCGTGGTCGGAGAGGAGGCTGTCGAGCAGGGCTTCGTACCCGCTGCCGTGCGTGGGGGCGACGGTGAGGGCGGTGACCCGTTCCAGGGACGAGGAGAGGACGCGTTCGAGGAGCGCCGACAGGAGGGCGGCACGGGCGGGGAAGTAGTACTGGAGGTGACCCAGCCGGACGCCGGCCTCCTCGGCGACTGCCCGCAGGGTCAGTTCGGACCCTCCGGAAGAGGTGAGAACGCGCTCGGCCGCGTCGAGGAGAGCCGTACGCCGCTGCCGGCCCTTGGGCGTGGGCCCGGGTACGGTGCTCACGCGGCGGCCCGCTTTCCGGCCCGGCCGTGGCCCGTACCGAACGAGTCGTCCTCGTCGAAGACGATGCCGACACCGTGCCCGACGAGCAACTCGACCGCGCGGGCCGGATCCGGATGCTGCTCGGGGAAGACCAGGCCCCGGGGCGCGGGGGAGCCGTCGGTGCCGAGGACGCGACGCAGACCCACGACGGCCCCGACCGCCGTCAGGTGGTGTTGGCCGAGCGGGTCGGTGACGGTCGCGGTACGGGTACGTCCGCGGTGGGTGACGTCCACGCGCAGTCGGGCCGTTCCGCCCTCGCCCGGCGAGTGGAGCAGGGCCCGACGCGCCGGAGCCCAGCGTTCTCCGCCGGCCCAGCGGAAGAATCCCGTGCCGCGAAGAGCGAGGATCGCGCGGGTCGCGGCGGGGGAACTGAACCCGATGCGGGTGGCCGCGGTGGTGGTACCGAGAGTCAGCGGCAGGGTGAACTGTTCCGGGGTGTCGATGCGCGCCACACGCAAGGGCGTTCCACCGATGCGTACCGTGCGGGACTCGGTCATCGGAGAGGCGAGCCGGCGCCTCCCGCCGTCCACGACCTCGAACGCCACGCCCAGTCGGTCCATGAACTCGACGGAATCGGCTCCGGCCCGGTCGGCCATGTCCCACCGGACGGCGATCTCGACCTGCTCGGCGCCGCCCAGCTCCTCGGCAAGCACCGCTGCCACCAGGCTGCTGACCCCGCCCATCCAGGCGGACGACAGCAACACCGGCGCTGTCGGCCGGAGCAGGGCGGCGACCGTGACCGCCCGCTGCAGGCGGCCGGTCCACCGGGTGATGTCGACATAGGGCACGCCTGCCGCCGCGGCGGCGTGAAGCACCCGGTCCTCCGGATCGTTGACCGAGCTGATGACGGCGCGAACGCCCGCCCGGAAGGGCGCGGGGTCCGCCAGATCCCAGGCGCGCACCTCGGCCCCGACCTCGGCGGCCAGCGCCCTGCCGCGGTCGGGGTTGCGGCCGGTGAGCAGGGTCGGGGTGTCCACGGCCAGGATGCGGGCGATCTCGGCGCCCACGGTGCCGTATCCGCCGGTGATCAGGACGGGGCCGGAAGGGTCGGGGTACAGCTCGTCGCTCAGTTCGGTGATCATGCGCCACACTCTAGGTCAGATGACCTAGAAATGCGATTCCAAGGACCCGGGGGATGGTGTTGCCGATCGTTCTTCGAGAGGTGACGAAGCCCGGCCCACGGGCGAGGATGGCTTTGTGAGCGAAGACCTGGTGACGTTCCTCGAGGCGCGGCTGGATGAGGAGGCCGGCCTGGCTCGCTGCTGCGGCGGTGACGGATGCGGGCGGTGGTCTGCCCGGGGGCACACGGTCGACTTCTGTCAGGTGGAGCTCTCGGGCTTCCACCCCACGATTGCCGCACATGTGGCCCTGCACGACCCGGCCCGCATTCGGCGTGAGGTCGAGGCCAAGCGCCGCATCCTGGCCCGCCACGTCCTCAGTCCGGCCGTGGGGGAGCCGGAACCACCGTGGGACGACCGCGACGACTGTCAGTTCGACGGTGACCCCTGGCCGTGCGACGACCTGCTCGACCTCGCGTCACCCTACGTCGACCACCCCGACTTCCCCCGAGGCGCCCGAACCGCCTCATTCTCGTCTGCCATGAATGAACCCTGGAGACAGCCCACTTCCCGCCACAGCGACCAACTGGCGCGGGGCGGGGAGCGTCTGACAGCGCCGCCCTTTTCCGTCAAGAATCCGGGTTGTGCTGATCACCGACTGTCGTCGGAACCCGTCCCCAGCCAGGGCCGAGGGTCGTCTCGGCAGGAGTACCCGTGGTTGAACTTGCGCCAGGGATAGGGTAGTTGAGCGCGCCGCGGTTCGTTCTGACGGCCACCTTGGCGACCGGCGACGGGTGTCGGCGTGGCGGTTGCGGGAGCCTTGGCGGTGCTCTGCCGGCCGTCGTTCCCCAGTGGGTCGGGCTGGTCTACGGTGCGCTCTTCGCGATTCCGTTGATCAACTCGACATGGATCGGAGACCCGACGGGGACCGGGAGGGCATCTGAGAGGGGTGTCCGCACGCGTGCGGACACCCCTCCGCTTGTCAGACGGCTTCTCGGCGGCTTCTCGGCGACGGCCTTTCAGGCGGCGCGTCAGGTGGCTGCTGTCGAGATGCCACGGGAGGCGTCCCGGAATCGCGCCGGGCCAGGACCCCGCCGGGGCCGGGGCGGCCCAGGCAGCGGCTGGAGGGACCGTCCGGGCGCCGGTCCGTCGGGCGGTCCCTCCCCGGTCACGCCTGCCGGTCGGGGCGGACGCCGGCCGACTCGGTACGCCTGCCGGGCGGGACCGTTGCGGCCGGGCCGGTCGGTGACAGCCGGGCCCCCTCCACGTCCATGTCGGGCAGGACCCGGTCGAGCCAGCGGGGGATCCACCACGCCCGGTCATCCAGTAGGGCGAACAGCGCCGGCACGATCGCCATCCTGACGACGAACGCGTCGAACAGCACCGCGACCGCCAGCCCGAAACCGATCATCTGGATGAAGTCGTTGTCCTGCAGGATGAAGCCCGAGAACACGCTGATCATGATGAGCGCCGCGGCGGCCACCACCCGGCCGCCGTACCGGAACCCTGTCACCACGGCCTCCCGCGTGGAGGCCCCGTGGGTGTACGCCTCCCGCATCCGGGTCACCAGGAACACCTCGTAGTCCATCGCCAGGCCGAAGACCACACCGATCATGAAGATCGGCATCGTGCTCATCACGGGACCGGGCTCGTCCACCCCGAAGACGTCCGCCAACCAGCCCCACTGGAACACCGCCACGACCGCACCGAGGGCGGCGGCGACCGACAGCAGGAAGCCCAACGCGGCCTTGAGCGGCACCAGGACGGACCGGAAGACCAGCATCAGCAGCACGAACGCCAGCCCGACGACCAGGGCGAGGTACGGCACGAGCGCCTTGTCCAGGGTCTCGGAGAAGTCGATGAACATCGCCGTCTGTCCGGCTACCAGGACACGCCCTGCGGTGTCTCCCTCGATCTCGTGGGCGGCCTCGCGCAGGGAGCGGACCAGGTCCTCGGTCTTCAGGTCGGCGGGGCCGGTGGCCGGGACCACGTTGACGATCGCGGTGTCGCCCGCCTTGTTGGCCTGCGGCGGGCTCACCGAGACCACGCCGTCCTGGCGGGCGAGTCGCTCGCCGACGGTCACCGCGACGGCCGCCGCGTCGTCGGCCTCCACCGTCACCATCAGGGGGCCGTTGGAGCCGGGCCCGAACGACTCGGTGACCAGGTCGTAGGCCTTGCGCTGGGTTGTCTCGACGGCCATCGTGCCCTCGGACGGGAGCCCGAGTTCCAGGCCCGCGGCGGGGACGGCGACGGCGCCGAGCCCGACCACACCGATCAGGAGCACCGCGACCGGCCGCCGAAGCACCAGGCCGGCCCAGCGCACCGCGAGGTTGCCGTCCGCCCGGCCCGCCCGCTTCTCGGCCTTGCGCAGTGTGCGCGCCGAGGCGGGCTTGCCGTAGTGCTGGGCGCGGTCCCGGCGGCGCAGCACCTTGATCGGGGCGAACCCGAGGAGCGCGGGCACGAGGGTGACGGCGACCAGGACGGCGACGAGGACGGTGCCGGCGCCGGCCAGGCCCATCTTGGTCAGCAGCGGGATGTCGACGACGGCGAGGCCGGCGAGGGCCACGATCACGGTCAGGCCCGCGAAGACGACGGCCGAACCGGCGGTGCCCACGGCCCTGCCCGCGGCCTCCTCCCGCTCCCGCCCGTCGCCGATCTCCGCGCGGTAGCGGGAGATGACGAACAGGGCGTAGTCGATGCCCACGGCGAGGCCGAGCATCAGCGCGAGGGTCGAGGTGGTGGAGGACAGACCGAGGGCGCTGCCCAGAGCGACGATGCCGCAGATGCCCACGCCGACGCCCAGCAGTGCGGTCAGCAGCGGCATGCCGGCCGCCACCAGGGAGCCGAAGGTGGCGAGCAGGACCAAGGCGGCGACGGTGAGCCCGATGACCTCGCCCGACCCCATCGACTGGGACGGCGGCACCGCGTCGCCGCCCATCTCCACCGTCAGGCCGCTCGCGCGGGCGTCGGACACGGCCTTGGTGAGCGCGGCGTGAGTCTCCGGGCTGATGCTGGTCGCCCCGACCTCGTAGGCGACGGACGCGTACCCGGTGGTGCCGTCCTTGCTGACGGCCTGACCCCGGAACGGGTCGACGACGCTGACGACTTCGGGCGAGCGGGTGAGGTCGGCGACGAGTGCGTCGACCTTCGCCTTCTGCGCCGGGTCGGCGAGTTTGGCGCCGGCCGGCGCCCTCACCACGACCCGGGCCTTGGCGCCGTCGGTGCTGATGTCGGGAAACTTCTCCTTGAGGAGGTCGTAGGCCTTCTGGGTCTCCGTACCCGGCATGGTGAACGTGTCGGAGGGGAGGGGCGGGGCGGAAGCGGCGGCGAGCACCCCGCCCGCGAAGACCAGCATCCACAGCAGGAGGGTGAGGCCCCTGCGGCGGAAGGCCAGGCGGCCGAGTTTGTACAGGACTGTAGCCACAGCGAAAGAGCTCCTAACCGGACGTGCCGGGCAAGCGGTGGGCCGGGGGTGTGGGGCGACGGATCGTGGGGGTCGTGGAGGGTGTGGGGGCTCACGTGCCGTCGTCCGGCACGTCCCGTGCGGGTGGCGGGCCCGGGGCGCCGGCCGGCGGGCCGCCGGTGAGGGCCCGGAAGACGTTGTCCAGGTCCGGGGTGTGCACGGTGAGGGTCTCGGCTTCGATCGACGCGCGGTCCAGTACGTCCAGGACGGACCGGATCGCGTGGATGCCGCCGTCGGTGGGGACATAGAGGGCCAGGGCGTCGTCGTCCCGCGGCACCGGGCCGAAGGCCGCGACCGCCGATTCGTACGCGGGCGCGTCGGCGAACCGGAGCCGGATGTGACCGCGCGGGTCCTCGGGAGCGGGCACGGCCGGGCGCCGGGACCCGCGGGGCCCGGTCCGGCCGGTGTCCGGGGCCGGAGGGGTCACCACGAACTCCGGTGCCAGGCCGTCGAGCCGCAGGACCACGGAGCCGGGGGCCAGCTCACGGCTGACCTGACTCATGGCTTCGGACAGGGCGTTGAGCAGGACCAGCCTGGTCGCCGAGTCCAGCGGGGCGGCGAGCCGATCCGCCAGCGCGCGGGTGTCGTCACCCGCCTCGGCGACGGCCGCAAGCTCGCGTCGGAGGTGCTCGACATACGGCGTGAGGTCCATGACGTCATGATGGCACATCGGTGACGCCATTCCAGGGCCTGTGGGCGCCATCCGGCGACTTGGCCGGATCGCGCCGGGTAGGGCGTGTGGCTGAAATGTCGTGTTTTGAAGGGCATTTGCTGTTACGTCATGCGGTATTTGGCGAGGAGGCGGGGTGCGGAATGACGCCACTCGTGGCGCCATCGCCTGATGTGATGTCGGTGCAGGCGTGGTCGCCGTCCACGGGTGCCGCGGCGGACGATCCGTCACCGCACCGCACCGCACCGCACCGCACCTCGGCGAGGCCGTGCCACCACCGCATCGCACCTCGGCGAGGCCGTGCCGCTCCGCCCTCGGTGAGGCCGCGCGCGGAGCCTCGCTGCGCCGAGTCCCCGTGCCTGCGACGGCAATCCGGGATTCCACGTCTTTCCGGCCGCATTCGGACGCGCCCCGGGGCCAGAACTCTTGTCCCGTCGACGGGACAGCGGTCAAATGGCATTCCTGATCGGGCTCCGCCCACCCGGAATGCGAATCCCGAATACCCGTGGGCGCGCCGACTTCGCACCGCAGGGCCACCGAAGGGACGGTTCTTCCCCGTGTTCGTACCCGCTTTCTATCGCCAGCCGGAAACCTCGTGGATGGTCGATCTGATCAGAAACAACCCCCTCGCCCTCATGGTCGCCAACTCGGCAGGCCAGGATGCCCCGTTCGCCACGCACCTGCCGGTCATACCCGATCCGGACGCCGACGGTCCGTGGGCGCCGGACCTTTCCGGCACGATTCTGCTCGGGCACATGAACAGGGCCAATCCCCACTGGCGCGCCATGGAGACCGGTGATTCGGCGCTGCTTGCGTTCACCGGCCCGCACGCCTATGTATCACCCACCGTTTACGAAAGGTCCCCGGCGGCGCCCACTTGGAATTTCACCTCGGTCCATGTGCGCGGCAGCATCGTGAAGATCGAGGACACCGAGGAAACCCTTCACGTCGTGAAGAGCACCGTGCGGGCATTCGAGAAGGATTTCGGAGCCGACTGGGACATGGAGGAATCCCTCGGGTATTTCCGCCAGATCCTGCCCGGCGTCGGCGCGTTCCGCCTGACGGTGTCGGGAGCCGACGGCATGTTCAAACTGAGTCAGGAACAGGAGCCGGAGGTCCGTGACCGCGTCCGGCGGGACTTCGGCCGCCGGGACTGCGGCCGGCACCGCGAGACCGCGGCGCTCATGGACCGGCTCGCGTGACGGCGGGCCGCCGGGGCCAGGGCCCGTACCCCGAGGTCGGGTTCCCGTGGTTGCCGCCACACTCCGGTTGACGGGGTGCGAGGGACTTCGAGATCCGGTACCCGCTTCTGCGACCCCGCCGCGGCAGCCGGCGGCGCGGCTCCGACGAGAACACGAACGGTCTGCCGCGGCAGTACCTCGACAAAGGCGCCGAGCGGTGTGTCCACGACCCCGAGCACCTGGACGCGTAGCCGGCCGGCTCGACCGGTGCCCACGCGAAACGCTCGGCCGGGAACCCCCGGCCGAGCGCCTGCGTCAACTGCCCGGCGGCTGCCCCGCGGCCTGGTCAACACCACCACGTGGTGCGCCGGCCACCGGAAACCGTCCGGCTGCTGCGAGACCTGTGTCTCAATGGTGCTTCTGGGGCTGGTGCCACGCCTGGGGCTACCGGGCTACCGGGCCGTTCGCCCCGGCGGTGGTGCGGGTCACGCACTGAGGCCCGCACGTTCCTCCTCCTCCAGTGTCCGCTCCGCGGCCCGGTCGAGGGTGGCGAGCACCCACTGCTCGAAGTCGATGCCCGACCGTGCGGCCGCCCGGTGCCACCACTGGATCCGATGGCCGGGCAGGGCCAGTTGTCGCGTCGGCTCGGCCGGCTTGTGCGCGCCGATCCCCTCCCGGCGTCCGAGCCGGACGGCGTTGCGCAGCTGCTTGGTCGTCCACTCCATCTGCTCGGCCCGATCCAGCCACGTCTCCTGTTCCTCCGCGGACAGGGACGCCAGCTCCGCGTGATGCTGGAAGGTGAGCGCCGCCCGGCGCCGTCGTAAGTCGAAGCGCCTGGACACCCACGCGTAGTTGCGGAGCGTCTGGTACTGCAGGCCCGCGGCCCGGAGGCCGCGCTGGTAGCGGTCGGTGTAGTGGTCCTTGCCGTACACCAGCCAGTCACCGAGCCACCAGGACGAGGAGTTCACGATGCCGGAAAGCTGGCGTCCGGCCCGTTCCCAGTCGTCGAAGGTCAGTCCGGCCGGTATCCGCAGACCCACGTTCGTCGTGAGTACCTGGCTGCGGGGTGCGGAGCCCTCCGCTCTTCGCTGGCACGGCACGGTCTCCGAACGCTTGCCGAAGTGCGCGACCTTGGATCCGTCTCTGTCGGCGGACTCGTTCATCCTTAGATCCTCCCGTGTGGATGTGGCGTGCATGGCGTCGGAGCACGGCCGGCCCCCATCAGGGCAGGGCGGGGTGCTCGTATCGGGGTGGGGCATCGGTGGAGGGCGCGTGCTGCCTCGGGGACCGGCCGGGTGCCGTTCCCGTCAACGGCTTGAAGACGGACCGAGGCCCGATGATTCCCGCGCGCCCCGGATTCCGGTCGCGGGCCCCGGGGGCGGGACGAGGGGCGTGGCCCCGTGCGTCAGGCGCGGGGTGTCCGGGGCGCGGTGTCCGGGGCGCGGCGCCGCCCCGCCGCCCGCCGGCCGCGGTCATGCGTCGGTCTCTTCGTCGCCGCGTACGCCCTGACCACAAGTCCTCCCCCGACTTGGCAGCTTCCGGCAGGCTGTTGCCCTCGATATCGAGCGGACCTCGAGGACGCGCCCGAAAGACCGTTCCAGTAGAACCCGCCACCGTCGCAATGTTCAAGGAACGTGCCCGTCGGCCGGACACAGTCGTCGGGCCGGTGCCGGCCCTCGCCGCGCGGGTAGGGCGGCCGTGGATACGGATGCTCGGATTCCGCCTCCGGGGCAAGCCGATCCAGTCATCCGGAAGATCGGATTCCGCCACAGGGGGAGGGCTGGAGGGCAAGGAAGGGCCGCGGCCGACCACGGCCGGGACGGCGTGCGGGGCGCGCGGAGCGCGGAGCGTGCGCGAAGGGGCGTCGGCCCGGGGGTGGTGGGGCGTGCGCTCACGCGGACGGGGGGCGTGCGGCGTCGGCCCGGCGGCGGTGGGGCGTGCGCCTCACGCGGAGGGAGGGTGTGCGCTCACGCGGACGGGGTGTGCGCCTCGCGCGGAGGGAGGGCGGTGCCCCGCACGCTCCGCGGCCCGCGCGGCGCACACGACCGGACCGGTCAGTCCCGCGCGGGCGGCGCCGGGGGCCGCGGGGTCACTTCACCCAGCCCGTGTAGCTCTGGCCGCCGTGTGGCGCGCGCGGTTCGGGGCGGCGGCCCGGCTCCTCGTGGCCGAGCATCCCCGAAGCCGCCCGGACGAGCCAGGCGTTGACCGACAGGCCCTCCCGGCCGGCCGCCTCCTCGATCCTGGCCTTCAGCTGCTCGGGCGGACGGAAGTTGATGCGGGAAGTGGCGCCGTCCTTCGCGGCGCTGCCGACGGGCAGTGGCGGCAGTGCGACGTCGAGCGGCTGCGCGGCGGGGCCCCCGGCCGGATCCTCGGACGGCGGGAGGGTGACGACGAAACGCGGGTCGAGGCCACGCAGCCGGACCTCGACGGAGCCCGGGGCGAGCTCCCGGGTGATCTCGTCCGCGGCCGCCGACAGGGCGTCGAGCAGGACCAGCCGGACGGCGGAGTTCAGCGGCGCGACCAGCCGTTCGGCGACTTCGCGCGTCTGCGCGTCGCCCGCCTCCGCGGCGGTCACCAGTTCCTGCCGCAGATCGTCGACATAGCGCATGAGTTCCATGGCGTCATCCTCACGCTGACGTGGGGCGACGTGCAAGTCGCCCGGCCCGGGCGGCCGGGTCGGCCGAGCGCCGGGCTACGCCGGCACCCCGGGCCGTGCGGCGTCGTCCGTGCCGCCGACCAGTCCCTCGACGAACGTGACGAACAGGGCCGCGGTGGAGTGGGTGTAGAAGTCGCGGACCGTCACGCGGGGCAGACCCCGCTCGCGCAGGGCGCCGAGCGCGTGCACGACCAGGAGCGAGTTGCCGCCGAGCTCGAAGAAGTTGTCCTCCGGGGTCACCTCGCGGCGCAGGCACGCGCTCCAGACCTCCAGCACCACCTTCGCCACACCACCTCCCTGGCCGGGGGAGTCCGCGCCGGGTGCGCCGGTCGTGGGGTCGTCGGCCGGGTTCCTCGCCGAGCCGGATCCGACGCCGCTCGCCCGTGCTGCCGCTCCGGCCGCCGCTGCCGCTCCGGCCGCTCCGGCCGCGGCGGGCGCGGGGAGTCGGGCGACATCGGGCTTGCCGTTGGCGGTCAGGGGGATGGCGGGCAGGACGGTGAGCGTCGAGGGGACCATGTACTCGGGCAGGATGCGGCGGGCTTCGTCGAGCAGCCCGCGCGGAGCGGTCGCGTTGTCGTGCTCCTCGGCGAGGACCACGTACGCGTCGATCCTCGCGCCCCCAGGACCGCCCCCAGGACCGCCCGCCGGACCGCCTCCCGGACCGCCTCCCGGACCACCCGCCGGACCGCCTCCCGGACCGTCCGCCGGCTCCCCGGGCGGATCCTGGGCGACCACGACGAGCGCGGCGTCCACGCCGGGGGCCGCGGCGAGTACGGACCGGATCTCGTCCAGCTCGATCCGGTGCCCGCGGACCTTGACCTGGTTGTCCAGCCTGCCGAGGTGGTCGAGTCGGCCGTCGGGGTGCAACCGGCCCTTGTCGCCGCTGCGGTAGAGACGTTCCCCGGTGACCGGATCGGTGACGAAGCGCTGCGCCGTCAGCTCCGCGCGGCCCAGGTAGCCGTGGGCCAGGCCCGCCCCGCCGACGTGGATCTCGCCCGCCGCCCCCGGCGGCAGCAGCCGGCCGCGCGCGTCGCGGACCGACAGCGACCAGCCCGGCAGGGCATGGCCCACCGACCGGGACCCGGCCGCGAGTTCGGCGGGGGTGACGGACTGCGCGGTGACGTGAACGGTGGTCTCGGTGATGCCGAACATGTTCACCACCCGGCAGAGGGCGGGGGAGTGGCGGGCGAACCACGGCCCCAGGACCCGTACGTCCAGCGGCTCGCCACCGAAGATCAGCAGCCTGACCGCCAGGTCCCGGCCCGCGGACCGGTCGGTACGCACGAGCGGGGTGAAGGCGGACGGGGTCTGGTTGAGCACGGTGACCCGCTCCTCGGCCAGCAGCCGGTGGAACTCCTCCGTGTCGCGCGTGGTCCAGTACGGGACGACGACCAGTCGGCCCCCGGTCAGCAGGCAACCCCACATCTCCCACACCGAGAAGTCGAAGGCGGTGGAGTGGAAGAGGGTCCACACGTCGTCCGGGCCCAGCGCGAAGTCGGCGGAAGTGGCGTCGAGCAGCGCGGTGACGTTGCGGTGCGGGATGACGACCCCCTTGGGGCGGCCGGTCGAACCCGAGGTGTAGATCACGTACGCGGCGTCGTCCGCCCCGTCCGCCCCGTCCGCCCCGGACGTGGAAGCGGCTCGCGGGGAGGGCGGGAGCGGCGTGCGGGCCAGGTCCTCGACATCGGCCACCTGGACGCCGGGTACGGCCGGAAGGTGACCGGGATCGCCGATCACGACCGGGACCCCCGCGTCCTCGACGGTGTACCGCAACCGGTCCTGTGGGTACCGGAAGTCCATGGGGACGTACGCGCAGCCCGCCCGCAGGATGCCCAGCAACGCCGCGACGAGCGGCGTACCGCGGTCGAGGCAGACGCCCACCAGGCTGCCGGGGGAGACGCCGCGGGCCCACAGCCCGGCGGCGATCGCGTCGGCCCGATCCTGTAGTTGGCGATACGTCAGTGTCGTGGTGCCGTCCGTGACGGCGACGGAGTCCGGCGAGCGGCGCGCCACTTCCTCGAAGCGCCGGTCGATCCGCGGCGCGGCCGGGCGCGCCCGGCCGTCCGTCCCCGGGCGTTCCCCGCCGGCGGGCACCGGGGTTCCGAGGCCGCCGCGCCGCAGCACTTCCGCCGCCTCCGACGGTGCCAGCAGGGGCAGTGCCGTCAGGGGGCGGTCGTCGTCCGTCGCGAGCCGGCCCGCGGCGCGTTCCACCGCGGCGCAGAAGTGCTCCACGACCTCGGGGGCGAACACGCCCTCGTCGTACCAGGCGGACGCCCGCACGGTGCCGTCCGTGCCCTGTGCGCAGTGCAGGGCGAGCGGAAAGACCGGCGCCAGCGCGGGCAGGTGGGCGCCGGACTCCTCGGCGGCGGTGGCCACCACCACCCCCACCGCGGGCAGCGCCTCGACGTCGGCGGCCCGGGCGGCGGCCGACAGCGCGGGCGCACCCGCGTCCTCGTCCACCGGGCCGATCCGAAGGACGGCCAACCCGTCGCCGTCCCGCCGGGTGTCCAGCAGGCCCACCTCCGCTTCGGGCTCGCCGGTGTACCGCGTGAGCGTCAGGGCCACGGCGGCGAGCAGCAGGCCCGAGTCCAGGGCGCCGCGGGGCAGGGCCAGGGCGCGGGCGCTGGTCACGCCGTGCCGGCCCGGGTCGCCGAGCCCCCAGTCGACGTGCGGCCGGCGGCCCCCGCGGGCCGTACCGGCGGGGGAGGGGACGTCCGTCGCGGCACCGGTGGATTCCCCGACAACCGTGGCCGCCGCGCCGGGTACGACGCCCGCACCGGCGACGGCGACGGCGGCGGTGCCGTCGGCTCGGCCGGCGCCGCGCGCCGCGCCGGTACGCCCGTCGGCCGGGGGGCGCGCCCGCCCGGTCGCCACGTCCGCCAGTCGGCGCAGCGCGGTCGCCGGCACGGCGGACCGTTCCGCGACGAGGACCAGGTGCGCCGTGCCGTCGGTGTGGCTCAGCAGCGTGGCGCGTACCGGGGAGAGCCCGGCCCGGACCGGGCGCAGCGCCTCGCGGTGCAGCCGCTCCCGCGCGACCGCCCCCTCCGCGGGGGCCGGCACGGCCGTCTCCCACAGGCGGATGCCCTCCCCGGCGCCGCCGTTGACCGGCGAAGGTGCCGTGTCGGCCAGGCGTCGGCGCAGTGCGGCGGCGTCCGCCGGGGCCGGCAGCGGCACGACCAGCGCGTGACAGTCCCGACCCCGGGCGGACAGCGGTCGGCCCGAGGGCAGGATCGCGTCCCAGAGGGGCGGGGTCCCGGGCTCCGCGTCCGCGGGGCGGGGTCGCTCCGCGGCCAGGACCGCCGGGTGCGGGGGTGCGGTCGGTGTCACCATGATCGGGTCTCCTGCCGGGGTCGGAGCGGTGGGATGGCTGAACGCCTGCGCCGGGGTGCTCACCTGCTCGTGAACCCTCCGTCCACGGTGATCACCGAGCCGGTGACCTGTCGTGTGTCGTCGCCGGCGAGCCAGGTGGCCGCGCCCGCGACGTCGGAGGTCTCCACGAACGCGTTCATCGGCTGGTCGCGAAGGAAGATCTCCTCGTACTGGCCGGCGGGCACGTCCAGCGAACGGGCGATCTCGGCCAGCATCCGGCCCTCGACCAGCGGGTTGTCGCGCACCGAACCCGGGCAGAGCGCGTTGACCCGCACCCGGTGCGGGGCGTAGTCGAGCGCCGCCGCCTTCGTCAGTCCGACGAGGCCGTGCTTGGCGGCGACGTACCCGCTGAAGTGCCGGTACCCGACGAGTCCCGCGGTGGAGGCGACGTTGACGATGCTCCCGGACCGCTGTTTCACCATCACCGGAGCCAGCGCTTTGATCATTCGCCAGGCGCCGGTCAGGTCGACGTCCAGCATCAGGGCCCAGTCGGCCTCGTCGATCTCGTCCAACACCAGACCCGAAGGTGCGGCGATCCCCGCGTTGTTGACCAGGACGTCCACTGCGTGGAACCGCTCCAGCACCTCCGTGACGGCCTCCCGGACCCGGACCGGATCGCGCACGTCCACCCGCGCCGTGACCACCGCGGCCCCGGCCCGCTCGCACAGCGCGGCCGTGTGCTCCAACTGCTCAGGGCTGCCGAGCGGGTAGCCCACGGCGGGCAGGTCGCCCGCGATGTCGAACAGCGCGACGTCGGCCCCCTCCCGCGCGAACCGGACCGCGCACTCCCTGCCGATCCCGCGGGCCGCGCCCGTGATCACCGCGGTCTTGCCCTCCAGCAACCCCGTCCCGGTACCCACGCCGGATCAGCTCCCGGTGACGGTGCGCAGCAGGGCCGCGGTGGAGTCCGCCAGGTACATGTGCCCGCCGGGCAGTTCGGCGTACCGGAACTCCGCCTCGGTGACCTGCGCCCACTGGCGGGCGTGCTCGGCGGACACCAGTTCGTCGGTCGCGCCGCGCAGCGCCGTGACCGGGATCCGGAGCGGCACGTCCGAGGACGGCTTGTAGTTCTCGTGCATCGCGACGTCGGCGCGCAGCAAGGGCAGCAGCAGCTCCCGCAGATCGGGGTCGTCGAACGCCGCGTGCCGGTACCCGGCGAACTCCTGGACCCGCAGCAGGAACTCCTCGTCGCTCAGGCCCGTGGCCCGCGCGTCGCGGCCGTTGAACGGCCCCGGCGAGCCGCTGACGAAGAGGCGCGCCGGACCGGGCCGGCCGAGCTCTTGGAGCCCGCGGGCCACCTCGTAGCCGAGGACCGCGCCCAGGCTGTGTCCGAAGATGCCGAATTCCTCGTACCCGGAGGTGAGTTCGTCGATCCGCGGGACCAGGGCGGCGGCGGCGTCGATGGCGTCGGTGAACGGCTCCTCCAGGAACAGCTCCTCGCGCCCCGGCAGCTGTACCGGAATGACCCGGACGGCCGGCAGGGCGTCGGGCACCCAGGCACGGTAGAACCCCGCGCCGCTGCCGGCGAAGGGCAGACAGACCAACGGAAACGGCTGTGACGGCATGAGCTCCCCGTTCGTTTCGGGCATGTGGAAGGCCGGACCGCGGGCGGCGGGCCGGGCAGGACGACGGACCGGTCCGGACACGGCGCCAGGACGCGGCGCCCCGGCCACGGCGCCCCGGACGCGCCGGTCCCCGACGGGTACCGGGGCGCGGTGCCCCCGGGCAGGTGGTGTGGTCCGCCGGTCGGGCAGGCGCGAGCGGCGCGTACGCGCCGCACCGTGCGACGTCGCACGGTGCCCGCCGGCCCGTCGCCCGGGGCGCACCCCAGGTCGGCCGACGCTGTCGCGGAAGGTCCCGGAGGCGTCCGGCCGCTTCACCGTAAGCCGATCGAGGTGTCCTGTCGACAGCCGATCGAAGTGTCCTGTCGACGGGACGCACCCGCCGCGGCACCCGCCCCGGCGACCGCTTGACCCGGCCGGATCCAGAAGTGAAGGTGTGGGCAGTTCCCCGATCTGACGAGGCGCCCCGCGATGTCCGGGCGGTACGTCCGGGGCCCACCGCCCGCCCGGCGGACGAGCCGCGGTGGCTGCTCGAAGACCGAACTGTCCGATCGAAACCGTTCGCATGGGGTGATGGCTGTGCATGATCCGTTGGAGTCGGGCCGCTCGCCGGAGGTGGTCGCCGACGGGACCGGACCGCTCCCCGACCCGACGGTCCCGGCCCTGTTCGAGCGGCAGGCCCGCCTGACGCCCGAAGCCGTCGCCGTGGTCGGCGGCGACGCGCACCTGACGTACCGCGAACTCGACGAGCGGGCCGGGCACGTGGCCGCGGCGCTGACCGCGCGCGGCGTCGGACCGGAGTCACTGGTCGGCGTGTGCCTGCCCCGTTCCGCCGACACGGTCGTCGCACTGCTGGGCATCCTCAAGGCCGGCGGCGCCTACCTGCCGCTCGATCCCGACTACCCGGCCGAGCGGGTCGAGTTCATGCTGGGCGACGCGCGGCCGGTGCTGCTGCTGGAGGACGCGCGCCCGGTGCTGCCGGCGGACACGGCCCGGCGGCGCCCGCCCTCCCTGACCCTGCCGGAACTCCTCCGCGCCGACGGCCCGGGGAAGGCGGCGGACCCGGGCGGCACGGGAGACCGAGGCGGCGCCGCCGCCCGGCGCCGGCACCCCGCCGGCCTCACGTACGTGATCTACACGTCCGGCTCGACCGGGACGCCCAAGGGCATCGGCGTCACCGACCGGGACGTGGTGGCACTGGCCGGTGACAGCCGCTTCCGCGGCGGCGCCCACGCGAGGGTGCTCCTGCACTCCCCGCCGGCCTTCGACGCCTCCGTCTACGAACTGTGGGTCCCCCTCCTCAACGGTGGCCGGGTCGTGGTGAGTCCGGCCCCCGACCTCACCCCCGACGCCCTGGCCGCCGTCGTGGCCCGCCAGGGCATCACCGCGATCTGGCTGACCAGCGCCCTGTTCGACGTGCTGGTGGAGGAGGACGTCCACGCCCTGGCCGGGCTGCGCGAGGTCTGGGTGGGAGGCGACCGGGTCTCGCCTCGGTCCGTGGAACGGGCCATGGCCGCCTGCCCGGACATCACCTTCGTCAACGGCTACGGCCCGACCGAGACCACCGTCTTCGCCACCAGCCACCGCATCGCCCGTCGCCCTGCGTCCGAGGCCGGAAGCCAGGTGCCGATCGGCAGACCCCTGGACACCCTGCACGCCCGCGTCCTGGACGAGGCCCTGCGCCCCGTCGCCCCCGGCGCCCTGGGCGAGCTCTACGTCGCCGGCGCCGGCGTCGCCCGCGGCTACCTGAACCGTCCCTCGCTCACCGCCGGCCGGTTCACGGCCGACCCCTTCGGCCCCCCCGGCGGGCGCATGTACCGCACCGGCGACCTGGTCACCGTCGACACCGACGGAGACCTCCTCTACCAGGGCCGCGCCGACACCCAGGTCAAGATCCGCGGCTTCCGCATCGAACCCGGCGAGATCGAGGCGGCGCTGCTGGCGCACCCGGACGTCGCCCACGCCGCCGTCGTCGCGCGCGAGCACGGCACGGGCACGGCCCGGCAGCTCGTCGGGTACGTGGTCCCCGCCCGGCGGCGCGCCGCGGCCGACACCGGCGACGTCACCGACGGGCACCGTGCCGCCGCCCCGGCCGTCGGCCCGCCCCCGCCCGGCGCGGCCGGGAGGACCGGCGACCTCGGCGAACCCGGTTCCACCGACCTCGCCACCGACCTCGTTCGGGACGTGGCACAGCGCCTGCCCGCCTACATGGTGCCCGCCGCGATCGTGCTGCTGGAGCGGCTGCCCCTGACGGCGAACGGCAAGCTCGACCGGGCCGCGCTGCCCGCCCCCGGGCCCACCGGCGGCTCCCCCTACCGGGCGCCGCGCACCCCGCACGAGGAGGTCCTGGCCGCGGTCTTCGCCGAGGTCTTGGACCACCCCGGGATCGGCATCGACGACGACTTCCTCACCCTGGGCGGCGACAGCATCCAGTCGATCCAGGTCGTGGCCCGGGCCCGGGCCCTGGGCGTCGAAGTCACCTCCCGCGAGGTGTTCCGCCGCCGGACCGTGGCCGCGCTCGCCGCGGCCGCGGGCTCGGTCGACCCCCGGACGCGCCCCGTGCTTCCCGAACTCGACGGCGGGGGCAGCGGCCCCATGCCGCTGATGCCGGTCGCGCACTGGATCGGCGACCACGCCCCCGGCTTCGGCCGGCTGCTCCAGGCGGTCGTCCTCGACCTGCCCGAGGACATCGACGAGGACGGCCTGGCCGCGACCCTCGCCGCCGTCCTCGACCGGCACGACCTGCTGCGGGCCCGCCTGACGGCCGACGGGATGTTCGTCGCGCCGCCCGACACCGTGGACGCCGCCGCCCTGATCCGTACCGTCGACCACGACGGCGTGTACTCCGGCGGGGCCTGGCGCGACCTGCTCGCCCGCGAACTCGACGCGCTGGCAGGCCGGCTGGACCCCGCGGCGGGGCGGGTCGTCGCCTTCGTCCGGTTCCGCCCGCCGTCCGGGCCGGGACGACTGCTGGTCGGCATCCACCACCTGGTGATCGACGGGGTCTCCTGGAAGATCCTGCTCCCCGACCTCGCCGCCGCCTGGAAGCAGGTCCGCGCGGGCCGCCGACCCGAACTGGCCACGCCGGTGACCTCCGCCCGGCGCTGGGCCCACGCCCTGACCGAAGAGGCCCTGCGCCCCGAGCGGGTGGCCGAACTGCCGCGGTGGCGCGCCGTCGTGGACGGCCCCGACCCGGTTCTCGGCGCCCGCCGCCTGGATCCGGCCGTGGACGTGCGCCCCACCGTCGGCAAGGTGCGCGTACGGCTCTCCGCCGAGGTGACGGCGCCGCTGCTGACCACGGTTCCGGCCGCCTTCCACGGCGGTGTCAACGACGTGCTCCTCGCCGCGCTGGCCATGGCGGTCTCCGCGTGGCGCCGCGCCCGGGGCGTGGCCGAGCCCTCGACGCTGCTGCGCCTGGAAGGCCACGGCCGCGAGGAGGACGCCGTCCCCGGAGCCGACCTCTCCCGTACCGTCGGCTGGTTCACCAGCGTCTTCCCCGTACGGTTGGACCTCGCCGGCGCCGACCTCGACGACGCGTTCCGCGGCGGCCCCGCGGCCGGTTCCGTCGTCAAGATGGTCAAGGAGCAACTGGCCGCACTGCCCGGCAAGGGCCTCGGCTACGGCCTTCTGCGCCACCTCAACCCGGACACCGGCCCGGTCCTGGCCCCGTACGGACTGGGCCAGGTCGGCTTCAACTACCTCGGTCGGTTCTCC
The DNA here is from genome assembly GCF_001279725.1 of Streptomyces sp. WM4235. Classification (GTDB taxonomy): domain Bacteria; phylum Actinomycetota; class Actinomycetes; order Streptomycetales; family Streptomycetaceae; genus Streptomyces. The sequence goes on from NZ_LGDE01000444.1 coordinate 19,869, forward strand.
GCCGCCGACATGCCCGAGGAACTGCGCGGCCTGGGCTGGACGCAGACCCCCGAGGTGGCCGAGTACACCGAGTTCGCCGAACTCGACGCCGGACACGACCCGGCCATGCCCGCCCTGTGCGAGCTGGACGTCAACGCGATGGTCGCCGACACACCCGGCGGGCCCCGGCTGGGCGCCGTCTTCGGGGCGCCCGCGGGCGTGCTCTCCACCGCCGAGGTGGGCGAACTCGCCGGGCTCTGGCAAGACGCCCTGGAGGCGCTGGCCCGGCACACCGCCACCCCCGGCGCGGGCGGTCTGACCCCTTCGGACCTCCCACTCCTGAAGGTGTCCCAGACCGAGATCGAGGCCTGGGAGAAGCAGTACCCCGGCCTCGCCGACGTGTGGCCGCCGACCACCACCCAAGCCGGGCTCCTGCACCACTCCGGGCTGGCCGGCGCCGACGCCGACACCTACCAGGTGCAGCTCGTGTTCGGGTTCACCGGCGCGGTCGACGCCGCCCGGATGCGCCGGGCCGGCCAGGCCCTCCTGGACCGGCACACCGGGCTGCGCACCGTCTACGCGGCCGACGCCGAGGGCGACACCGTCCAACTGGTCGTCGACGGCACGGAACTTCCCTGGCGGGAGGTCCGGCTGTCCGCGGCGGGGTTCGAGGACTTCCTCGCCGCCGACCGGGCCGTGCCCTTCGACACGGCGACGCCCCCGCTGCTGCGGATGACCCTCGCCCGCATCGTTCCCGGGGACGGGGACGGGGACGGCGACGGCGGCGGCCCGGGGGCAGGCGACGCGGCCGCCGAGCGGACCGAGGTCGTCCTCACCGCCCACCACGTCCTCTTCGACGGCTGGTCCGAACCGCTGCTGATGCGCGACCTGTTGGACCTGTACGCCGCCACCGCGGGTGCCCCGGCCCCCGTCGCGGCGCCCTCCTTCGCCGGATTCCTCGCCCTGCTCGGCCGGAGTGACGCCACCGCTTCCGCGGCCGCGTACACCGCCTCGCTGGAGGGGGTGGACGCCGCCACCCTGATCGCCCCCGACAGCGGCGCCACCAGCGGTACCGACGGCGACGCCACCGGGTTCGGCGAGCTGGAGCTGCCCCTGAACGCGGCCGAGGCCGAGGCCCTGACCCGCCGGGCCGCCGCCTGCGGCACCACCCCCAACAGCGTGCTCCAGGCGGCCTGGGCCGCGGTCCTCACCGAACTGACCGGCCGCACCGACGTGCTGTTCGGCACCACCGTCTCCGGCCGCCCGCCCGGCCTGGAGGGTGTCGACTCCACCGTCGGGCTGTTCATCAACACCCTGCCGGTACGGGTCCGCGTCACCCCCGGTGAGCCGTTCGCCGACGTCGCCGCCCGGGTGCAGGACGACCAGGCCGCTCTGCTGGACCACCACGACTGCGCCCTCGCCGACCTCCACGAGGCCACCGGACTGAAGGTCCTCTTCGACACCCTGGTCGTCTACCAGTCCCATCCCTTCGACCGCGCCGCCATCGCCCGGTCGGCCGCCGCGGCCGGACTGTCCGAGCCGACGTTCCGCAACATCGCCGGCTCCCACTACCCGCTCGTGGTGATGGCCGACCAGGACCCGGTGCCGCGCCTGCGCCTCCAGTACCGGCACGGCTCCCTCGACCGGGACCGAGCGGCCCAGATCGGCGACCGACTGACGCGTGTGCTGCGGGCGTTCGCCGCCGACCCGCGCGTCACGATCGCCGCCGCGGTGGCCCCCGCACCCGACGGTCCCCGCACGCGGACCGCCGCCCCTGCCCCGGCCCTGCCGGACCCGACGGTCCGTGCCCTCCCGGACCACGAGGCCCGGGCCGCCCGCGATGCCGACGCCCCGGCGCTCGTCACCGCCCGGGGGACGACCACCGCGGGCCGGCTGCCGGACCGCGCCGGCCGTCTCGCCGCCGCACTGCGCGCCACCGGCGTCGCACCGGCCGACGTCGTCGCCGTGGCCTGCACCGACCCGGCCGAACGGGCCGTGGCACTGCTGGCAGTGCTCACCGCGGGAGGCTGCGCCCTGCCGCTCGACCCCGCGGACCCCGCCGCCTGGACCACGGCGGTGCTCCGCGAGGCCCGCCCCGTCGCCGTCGTCACCGCGGCGGCGACCGGCCACCGTCCGTGGGGCGACCTGCCTGAGATCCCGGTGGAGCCAGGGCAGGACCTCCTCAAGGACGCGCCCGCCGCCGGTTCCGTCGTACGCCCCGCCTGGCCCGTCCACCACCCCGCGTGGCCGGCCCTCCTGACCTACGCCCCGGACGCCGCGGCCCGCCCGTACGCGACCGTCCTCACACACGCCGCGCTCGCGGCCGCGACCGACGACCCTGCGGCACCCCCGACCACCCCCGCCACGGAGCCCCTGTCCGCCGGCCCGGACACCCCCGCGGCCGACCTCCTCCGAGCCCTCCTGGCAGACCGGACCATCGAGGTCCACGCAGGCGCGGACGCACCACCCGCCGGCCCCGCCGGCACCGGTCCGGCCCGGGTCCTCACCCCTTCGCTCGCCCCGGCCGATCCCGGTGCGACCGGCGAGCTCTACCTGACCGGGGTGCGCGCCCAGGGCGGGGCCCACGCCACCGTGCCGACCGCCGCCCGGTACGTCGCCGACCCGTACGGGCCGCCCGGATCCCGCATGTACCGCACCGGGCTGAGCGTCCGCGCCGGTGTCGACGGCGGCGTGCCGCGGGCGGGGACCGGAGACCCCGGGACCGGTCACCGGGCCGTACGGGCCGTCCTGCTGGCCCACCCCGATGTCGTGGCGGCGGCCGCCGTGCCTCCCGCGGACCCGGCCCGCGGCCCCGCCCCCGCCGCGTACGCCGTGCTGCGCGAGCGAGCCGCCGTCACCGGCGAGGAACTGCGCGGCCACGTCGCGGGCCTGCTCCCGCGGCACCTGGTGCCCGGCACCGTGCAGTTGCTCGACCGGTTGCCGCTGACCGCCACCGGACGCCTGGACACCCGAGGACTGCCCGCGCCCGCCACGCCCCGGCGCGCACCGGGCGACGCCCGCGAAAGCAGGCTGACCCGGCTGTTCACGGCCGTCCTGGGACGCGAACACGTCGGCGTTGACGACGACTTCTTCGCCCTCGGCGGCAACTCCCTGCTCGCGACCCGCCTCATCGGCCGGATCCGCAACGAGCTCGGCGTCGAGGTCTCCATCCGCGCCGTCTTCCAGCACGCCACCGCCGCCGCCCTCGCGGCGCACTGGGACGAGATCGCCACCGCGAGCGGCCCCCGCTTGCGCAAGATGAGCTAGGCCGTCTCTTTCGGATCTTGCCTGACCCGCGCCGCCCGGCACCGCACCTCGCCGCGTTGTCGGACCGCTCAGGTACGTCCAGTACAAGCGGCAGTCCTCCGCCTTGCGATGCACCGCACCGGACACCGCGCCCCGGCAAACCATTCCGGCCACAGCACCAGGGAGGACCCAGCATGACCGTCCAGAGCGCGGAGCTCGTCTCCGAGGCCCCGTACATCTGGCGCGCCCGGCGGCCCGACAGCCGCCACCGCCTGATCTGCTTCCCGCACGCCGGCGCCGGCGCCACCGCCTACGCCGACTGGGTGCCCCTGCTGCCCCCCGACATCGAGCTCGTCGCCGTCCAACTGCCGGGCCGTCAGAACCGCATCGTCGAAGAGCCCTTCACCGAGGTCGCCCCGCTGGTCCAGACCCTCGTCCACGCGCTGCGGCCGGTCCTGGGCGGCTCGTTCTCCTTCTTCGGGCACTCCTGCGGCGCCGCCCTCGCCTTCGAACTCGCCAAGGCGCTGCGGGCCCGGGGCGGGCCGGTTCCCCGGGCCCTGTTCCTCTCCGCGCAGCCCGCCCCCGGGGCCACCGGCGTACGGCCGCTGTACGACCTGCCCGACGAGGAGTTCCACCAGGCGATGACCGAACTCGGCGGGATCGACGAGGAGATCGCCGCCGACGAGTTCGTGATGGCCTCCCTGCTGCCTGTGCTCCGGGCGGACTTCACCCTGTGGGAACGCCACCGCACCGCCCCGGACGCGCCACTGGACTGCCCGATCACCGTCATCGCCGGCGACGGCGACCCCCGGGCCCCCAGGGAGTCCGTGGAGGGCTGGCGCGACCAGACCACCGGCGCCTTCGAGGTGCACTTCCGGCCCGGCGGCCACTTCTACTTCATGGACTCGCCCGCCGGGGTCGTCGACCTGATCGCGGCGCGAGTACCGGCCGCGCGGCAACCGGGGAGGACCGCGTGAGCGACCACCACGACCCGATCGCCGAGGCCCTGGACGCCGTCACCGAGGCCGTTCGCTCCGTACCGGGCGTCGGCGAGGCCGCTGCCGCCGTACGCCGCGGGTTGCGCCCCGCCCCGGCCCCCCACCCGGCCGCGGCGCCGGCGGAGCCGGACCCCGCGGACGCCACCCCGGCCGACCTGGACGGCGGCCCGTTCACCGTCCCGGAGGGCGCGCCCGCCACCCTCCGGGAGGCCCTCGTCGCGGCGGCGGCGACCGCACCCGACAAGGGCACGATCTTCATTCGCAAGGGACGCGAGGACGTCCTGCGCACCTACCCCGAACTCCTGGACGCCGCACAGCGGGTGCTGAGCGGCCTGCGCGCCGCCGGCCTTCGGCCCGGAGACGCGGCGCTGTTCCAGTTCGACGACAACGAGGACTTCCTCACCGCCTTCTGGGCCTGTGTCCTCGGCGGGTTCGTCCCCACCCCGGTCGGCGTGGCCACGACCTACCGGGCGGCCAACGAGGCCAACCGCAAGCTGCACAACGCCTGGACCCTGTTGGACCGGCCCGTGCTGCTCACCGACGATGCCACCGCGGGGGCGCTCGCCGACGTGCGCACGCTGTGGGACGAGCCCGAGGTCCGGATCCTCACCGTCGGCGCCCTGCTCGACCACGCCCCCCTCGCGCCCGCCGACTGGTTCGACGCCACCCCCGGGTCCCCGGTCCTCAACCTGCTGACCTCCGGCAGCACCGGCGTGCCCAAGTGCGTGCAGCACACCAACGCGAGCGTGGCCGCCCGCTCCCTGGCGGTCGCCGCGCACTGCGGGCTCACCGAGGACGACGTCAGCCTCATCTGGATGCCGTTCGACCACGTCACCGTCGCCATGTACAACGTCCGTGACGTGTTCCTGCGCTGCATGCACGTCAACGCCCGGATCGAGCACTCCCTGGGCGACCCGCTGCTCTGGCTCGACTGGGTGGACCGCTACCGGGCCACCAACCTCTGGGCCCCCAACTTCGTCTTCGCCATGGCCAACGAACGCGCCGACGAGATCCGCGGTCGTTCCTGGGACCTGTCCTGTCTGCGGGAGATCACCAACGCGGGAGAGCCCGTCATCGCCGCGACCAGCCACCGCTTCCTGGAGCTGCTGGCCCCGCACGGGTTGCCGGCCGACGCGATGCGGCCGGTGTGGGGGATGTCGGAGACCTGCTCCGGGGTCACCTACGCCCGCCAGCACCGGGACGACCGGGGGGCGGGTACGGTCGCGATCGACCCGGCGTCGCTCGGCGGCCTCGTGCGGCACCTCGACCCCGGCGCCAAGGAGGCCGTGGTGCTGTCCACCGTCGGCTGCCCGCTGCCCGGCGTCCGGCTCCGGGTCGTCGACGACGCGGGCCGGGTGCTGCCGGAGGGCCGCCTGGGCGAACTGCGGATCCGCGGACTGACCATGATGCGGGGCTACTTCGCCAACGCGGAGGCCAACGCGGAGGCCTATGACGCCGACGGCTGGTTCCGCACCGGCGACCTGGCGTTCGTGCACGACGGCGAGGTCGTCATCGCCGGCCGCCGCAAGGACCAGATCATCGTCCGGGGCATCAACTACATGGCGCACGAGATCGAGAGCGTCGTGGAGCGCGTCGACGGCGTGCGGGTCAGCTTCAGCGCGGCCGCCGGCGTGCGCGAGCCCGGCGAGGAGTCCGACCGCCTGGTCGTCTTCGTGGTCCCGAGGCAGTGGGGCGAGGAGGCCCTGACCGCCACCGCCGAGTCGGTACGGTCCACCCTCGCCCGGGAGGCCGGGATCGCCCCCGACCTCGTCGTGCCCGTCACCGAGGCGGAGTTCCCCAAGACCCCCAGCGGCAAGATCCAGCGCAGCGCGCTCGTCGCGGCCTTCCGCTCCGGCGTCTTCGACGGTCGGGCGATCGGTGCGGACGAACCCGAAGCACCGGCGGACGCCTGGCTGTTCGAGCGCCGGTGGGGTCCCGCCCCCGCCGCGGCCCCCGCCCCGCGGGCCGCCGAAGGCCCGGACGCCGACGGTGTCCGCGTCGTCCTGGCCGAGGACACCGACCTGACCCGGCTCGCCGTCGACGGATCCGTCGTCACGGTCCGCCGGGGCGCCGGCCCGGTCCGGGAGGCACCCGGCCGGTACGTCGCCGCCCTCGACGACCGCGACGCCCTACGCCTGCTCCTGGCGACCGTCGCCGCCGACCACGGCCCGGTCGGCACGGTGATCCTCACCCTGCCGCCCGAACCGGACGGCGACCCGCACGACCGCCTCGCACGGGCCACCGCCGAGTTCGCGGCGCTGGCCGGGGCGCTGGCGGACGGGGCCGCCGACGGTGCCGGGCTACTCGTCCTCACCTCGGGTTCCGTCCACGCGCAGGACGGCGACACCGTCGACCTGGGCACGTGTGCGCTGCCCGCCCTCGTACGGACCGCCGCGGACGAGGACCCCGGCCGGCCGATCCGGCTGGCGGACCTGCCCGCCACCGACCCCGGCGCCTGGCCGGCCGCGGTGCGCGGCGAACTCGCCGACCGCGACCGGCGCGGCGTCGTCGCCGTGCGCGGCGGCACCCGGCTGCGGCCGCTGCTCGCCCCGGTGGCCCCCGGGCCCGCCGCGGACCGGCGGGCCCCGGGCCTCCCGTCGGCGGGCGGCCGGTACCTGGTCACCGGTGGACTCGGCGGGATCGCCCACGACGTCGCCGGGTACCTGGTGGCCGCGCACGGCGCCCGCCTGCTCCTCGTCGGCCGCTCCCCGGCCGACGGCGAACGCGCGGACCGGCTCGCCGCACTGCGCGCGCTCGGCGACGTGGAGTACCGGCAGCTCGACGTCGCCGACACCGCCGCGTTGACCGCGGCCATCGCCGCGGCCGAGGCCCGCTGGGGCAGGGGCCTGGACGGTGTGCTGCACCTGGCCGGGGCGGACCCGACCGCCCAATGGGAGGACCTGGAACGGCACACCGTCGCCCGCGAGACCCCCGAGGGGTTCGCCGCCCACTACCGGGCCAAGGTCGCCGGCACCCTCGCCGTCGCCGATGTCCTGGAAACCCGGCCCGACGCGCACCTGGTCCTCTTCGGCTCCGTCAACGGGGAATTCGGCGGCCATTCGTTCGGAGCCTATTCCGCCGCCAACGCGTTCCTCGCCGGATTCGCCGACCACTGGCACCACGAACGCCACCGCCCGGTTCACTGCCTGTCCTGGAGCATGTGGACCGGAACGGGAATGAACCGCGGACGCTCCGCGGCCGCTGCCGTGAGCCGCGGATTCCGCGTCATCGACCCCGCGGACGGACTCCAGTTGTTCCTCGACGCGGTCGCCTCACCGCACCACCGCCTCGCCGTGGGCCCGGATCCGTCGAATCCGGCCGTCATGGACGAGTTGGTCCCGGACCGACTGCGGGCGGGCGAGGCGGTCGTGGCGTACACGGCGGAGGGGGTGGCACCCGAGACGGTCCGGGCCGCCGCGGCGGCCGGTCTGCGCCGGTGTCCGGTCCCGATCCGGCTCGTCGAGGTGACGGCGGTCCCCAAGAGGGCCGACGGGAACGTGGACACCGCCGCCCTGCTGCGCGACACCGCACCCGGACGGCCCCGCCGGGCCTTCACCGCGCCGGTCGGCGAACGCGAGGAGAAGCTGGCCGCGCTGTGGTCACAGGCCCTGGACGGCGCTCGCGTGGGACGCGACACCTCGTTCTTCGACCTGGGCGGGAACTCCATCCGCGCCACCCGGCTGCTGGCCCTGGTGGAGGACGCCTTCGCGGTCCGGGTCGGCACGCAGGAGCTGTACGAGCACCCCACCCTGGCGGCGATGGCCGAGGCGATCGGCCGCCGACGCGCGGCCTGACCGGCCGGCCCCCACGCCCCACCCGCACCCGCGTGCGCGCGCCGCGGTGGCCTTGTCCCGTCGCCGGGACAAGGCCACCGCGCACGGCGCCCCTCCCGTCCGCGTTTCCTTGACCCCGCCGTGCGGCGGCGGGAAGTATGCGTCGTGGAAATCCGCGGTGGCGCCCACGAGAAGCGTCTGTACCGCGATGTGTGATTCCGATCCGGACCGCACCGCCGATTCTCCGGATTCCCGTGAACGTCGAACCGCCCCGCGACCGACGCCGAGGGCCGCGCCCGGACAGGCCTCGTCTGCGCAGAAGACCGATCGAGGAGTAGACGCGAAATGATCCCCCTGTCCTTCGCACAGCGCCGCCTGTGGTTCATCGACCGTTTCGAGGGGCCTTCGTCGACGTACAACATCCCCTTCGTCCTGCGCCTGAGCGGAACCCTGGACACCGGCGCCCTCGCCGAGGCGCTGAACGACGTGGTCGGCCGTCACGAGAGCCTGCGGACGCTGTTCGTCGAGGACGAGGCCGGCCTCCCGGTCCAGCGGGTGCTTCCCGCCGCCGAGGCGCGCGTCCCGCTCCCCGTCGTCGAAGCGGACCCCGAGGCCCTCGCGGAGGCCGTCGCCGGCACCGCCGCCCACCGCTTCGACCTCGCCACCGAGATCCCGCTCCGCGCCCTGCTCGTCCGCAGCGCACCGGCCGAGCACGTCCTGGTGCTGACCGTCCACCACGCCGCCGCCGACGGCGAGTCGATGGGCCCGCTCGGCCGGGACCTGGCCGCCGCCTACACCGGCCGCCTCAACGCCACGGCCCCGCAGTGGCCCGAACTCGCCGTGCAGTACGGCGACTACACCCTCTGGCAGCGGGAACTGCTCGGTGACCCCGCCGACCCGGACAGCGTGCTGTCCACCCAACTCGCGTACTGGCGCCGGGAACTGGCCGGAGCCCCCCAGCAGTCGACCCTGTCCGCGGACCGCCCCCGACCCCCGCGGGCAAGCCACCGCGGCGACGCCGTCGAGTTCACCGTCACCCCCGCCCTGGCCGTCGCGGCCGCGGAACTGGCGCGCTCCCGCGGCCTGACCCAGTCGATGGCCATGCAGGCCGCGCTCGCGGTCCTGCTCCAGCACAGCGGCGCCGGGCCGGACGTCACCATCGGCTCGACCATCGCCGGCCGCACCGAGGAGGCGCTGAGCGACCTCGTCGGGTTCTTCGTCAACACCTGGGTGCTGCGCGTGGACCTGTCCGACACCCCCACCACCGAGCAGGTCCTCGACCGGGTCCTGGACAAGGCGCTGTCCGCCTACGACCACCAGGCGGTGCCCTTTGAACGCCTCGTCGAGGCACTGAACCCGGAGCGGTCCACCGCCTACCACCCCTTCTTCCAGGTGATGTTCAGTTGGCAGAGCGAGGCCGAGATCACCCTCGACCTGCCGGGCCTGACCGCCACCCTGGAGGCGGTCCCCACCCCGACCGCCAAGTTCGACCTGGAGTTCAACTTCACCGCGACCGGCGACGGCGGGCTGCGCTGCACCCTGGAGTACGCCACCGACCTGTTCGACCGCGACACGGCCGCCGCCCTCGGAGACCGCTTCGTACGCCTCCTCTCCCAACTGGTCGCCGACCCCGCGGCGCCGATCGCGGTGGCCGACGCCCTGACCCCCGCCGAGCACGCGACGCTGGTCGCCCGCAACGACACCGCCGCGCCCGTCCCGGCCGACGCCACCGTGCCCGCCCTCTTCGCCCGGCAGGCGGCCCGCACCCCCGACGCCGTGGCCGTGCTCTGCGACGGCCGGGAGCTGACCTACCGCGAGCTCGACGCCCGCTCCGACCGGCTCGCCCACGTCCTCGCCGGACACGGCGCCGCACCGGAGACCCTGGTCGGGCTCGCCCTGCCGCGCTCCGCCGACCTGGTCACCGCCCTCCTCGGGGTCTGGAAGTCGGGCGCCGCCTACCTGCCGGTCGACCCCCGCTACCCCAGCGCCCGGCTCGGCCGCATCCTCACCGAGGCCCGTCCCGGCCTGCTGCTGACCGACACCGGGACCGCCCCGGGCCTCCCCGAGGGCGGGGGCCCGCGCCTGCACCTCGACGAGCTCGACCTGGACGGCACCGGCCACCAGCCGCCCGCCGTCACCCCGGCACCCGACAACCTCGCCTACGTGATGTACACCTCCGGCTCCACCGGGGTTCCCAAGGGCGTGTCCATCACCCACCGAGGCGTGGTGAACGGAGTGACCGGCCTGGCGCCGGCCGTCGGGCTCGGCCCCGGGTCCAGGACGCTGGCCGGAACATCGGTCAACTTCGACGTGTCCGTCTTCGAGATCGTCACCACGCTCGCCGCCGGCGGCACCGTCGAGATCGTCCGTGACGTGCTCGTCCTCGGCGAACGCGACGGCTGGACGGGCAGCGTGATCAGCACCGTCCCCTCGGTCTTCGCCGAACTCGTCGACCACCTCGCGCACACGACCTCCGTCGACACCGTCGTCTTCGCGGGCGAGGCCCTGCCCTCCTCGCTCGTGCGGCGCACCCGGCAGGCCTTCCCCGGGGTCCGGATCGTCAACGCCTACGGCCAGAGCGAGAGCTTCTACGCCACCACCTCCGCCGTCCCCGACGCCGACGGCCCCGACAGCGCCCCCGTCGGCGTACCGCTGGGCAACATGCGGACCTACGTGCTCGGCCCCGGTCTCGCTCCGGTGCCGCCGGGGGTCGTCGGCGAGCTGTACGTCGCCGGCGAGATCGGGCGCGGCTACCGGGACCGGCCCGCCCTGACGGCCGGCCGGTTCGTCGCCGACCCCTTCGGCGCCCCCGGCGACCGCATGTACCGCACCGGCGACCTTGCCCGCTGGAACACCGACGGCGAACTGGAGTTCGCCGGACGCGAAGACGCCCAGTTGAAGATCCGGGGCTTCCGGATCGAGGCGGGCGAGGTCGAGGCCGCGCTCATCGCCCACCCCGGCGTCGTCCAGGCGGTCGTCACCGCCCATGACCGGCCCGGCGGCAAACAGCTCGTCGCCCACGTCGTGTCCACCGGTGCCGTCGCCGGCACCGGGGCGGCCGTCGACAGCCTCGGGCAGTTGGAGGTCGACCTGACCGCCGGCGTCTCCGCCGCGGAGCTGCGCGCCTTCGCCTCCGAGCGGCTGCCCGAGTTCATGGTGCCCGCCGCCTTCGTGATGCTCGACCGGCTCCCGCTCGCCCCCAACGGCAAACTCGACCGGGCCGCGCTGCCGGCGCCGGAGTTCACCGGCGAGCGCTACCGCGCCCCCGGCTCGGAACGCGAACGCGTCCTGGCCGAGGTGTACGCCGAGGTGCTGGGCCTGGACCGGGTCGGCGTCGACGACGACTTCTTCGCCGTCGGCGGTGACAGCATCCGCTCCATCCAGGTCGTCTCCCGGGCCCGCGCCCGCGGGGTCGAGGTGACCCCGCGCGAGATCTTCCAGCTCCGCACGGTGGCCGAGCTGTCCGCCGCGGCCGGCGAGCGCGAGGCGGCCCGCCCCGTCGCCCTCGCGGAACTCGACGGCGGCGGTGAGGGCTGGATGCCGTTCTCCCCGATCGCCGCCCACCTGCTGGAACAGGGCGGTGGCATCGGCCGGTTCGCGATGTCGGCGGTGGTGGAGTTGCCGGTGGGGATTGATCGGGCGGGTGTGGTGGCGGTGTTGGGTGCGGTGGTGGATCGGCACGA
>NZ_LGDE01000445.1 GCF_001279725.1 Streptomyces sp. WM4235
CCCGCACCCGCCCCGGCCCCGGCCCCGGCGGTCACCGGGGCACCGGCCGTGCCGCGCGGCACGGACCGGGCGGTCTTCGAGCGGATGGCGCAACGAGCCGTGCGCCCCGCCGGGTTGGGGCGTCGGCTGCTGGCCCGCGCCCTGGACTCGCTGGTGTACGCCGGCGTCGCGGCGGGCGCCGCCGTGCCGTTCGTGCCGGCCGTCACGGCCCACGTCGAGGCCAAGGTGCAGGCGGCGCGGGAGACCGGCCGCGCCACCACCGTCTGGCTGCTCGACGGCACCGTCTGCGGGTACCTGGCCCTCGTCCTGGCCGCCGTCCTGCTCTTCGGGGTCTTCTACGAGGCCCTGCCCACCGCCCGCTGGGGCCGGACCCCCGGCAAGAAGCTCTGCGGGGTCCGGGTCCTGGCCGTCGCCACCCTCCGCCCGCCCACCGTCGGCGCGGCCCTGCGCCGCTGGCTGGTGTGCGCGCTCCTCGGGCTCCCGGGCGGCCTGCGATGCCTGGGCGACCGCCCCCGCAGACAGGCCTGGCACGACAAGGCGGCGAAGACGTACGTGGCCCGGTAGGCGCCGTCGTCGCGTCGCGTCGCGCCCGGCCCGCGGCGCCACTTCGACGACAGGACCCCGGCCGGCTCCTCCGACCGGCCCCGCCCGGCGCCCGCGCGGGGCCGGTACCCCGAACGGACGCCGTCCCGTTGCGGGGCCGCCGCGCCCGGGTTCGACTCGGGCCATGAGCACCGACCAGCCGCCGCCGGGCCCGCCGCCCGAGGACGACCCGTTCCTCAAGAAGCCGCAGGAACCGACGCCTCCGTCGGGCGGGTCACCGTACGGATCGCCGCCGCCCGCCGGTGGCGGGTACCCGCCACCCTCCGGACCGGGCGGCCCCGGAGCAGGCGGGGGCCCGCCCCCGCAGCAGCCCCCGTACGGAGGTGGCCCCGGCGGTGGTGGTTACCCGCCCCCGCCGCCCCCGTACGGCGGTGGTCCCGGAGGCGGCGACCCGTACGGCATGCCGGACCCGCTCGCCGGGATGCCCCCGCTCGCCGACTTCGGCAAGCGGCTCGGCGCCCGCGTCATCGACCTGCTCATCGTCACGGTCCCGCTGTTCCTGATCCAACTGCCCTTCGGGAACCGCCGCTACATGGTCGACACGGACAAGGGCGAGGACGTCACCGAGGTCATCACCAAGTCCTACGGCGGCAGCGGTCTGATCTGGACGCTCATCTCGATCATCGCGTACGTCGGCTACGACTGGTGGTTCACCAAGAAGAACGGCCAGACCATCGGCAAGAAGACGCTGGGCCTGCGCGTCGCGATGCTCAACGACGGCTCCGTGCCCACCTCCAACGCGTCCCTGGCCCGCGCCGCGGTGCTCTGGATCCCGACGCTGGTCTGCTGCTTCTGCCTCTGGCCGATCGCCCTGATCATCTCGATGCTCGTCGACAAGCCGTACAAGCAGGCCCTGCACGACAAGGTGGCCAAGACCGTGGTGGTCCGCTCGGGCTGAGACGCCCGGGGCCGCGAGGTCCCGCCACGCACACCGCCGCGCGGGCGGCCGTCCCTCCGGGGAACGGCCGCCCGCGCGGCCGTGTCCGGGCGCCTAGTGGTGCACGGGGTGTTCGGCAGCGGCCGCCCGGGGCTCAGGCACCCGGGCGGCCGCAGTCTCGTCCGCGGTGGCCGCGGCGGCGTCCGCCGGCCGGCCGGCGGCGTGCCGGCCGCGGCGGCGGGGGATCGGCACGGTGAGGGCCACGAGCAGACCGAGGCCGAGGGCGGCGGCGGAGATGACCGCGACGCCGATGCCCGTGCTCGTCTGCGAGAGCAGCAGCATGGCGATCGTCGACACGACGACGGTGGCGGAACCGTAGGCGAGCTGTGCGGCAGTCGGACGCGGCATGGCGATTTCCGTCCTCAAGGGGGGAGGGGGAGTCGGCTCAACTCGGTCGCGCGTCAAGAGACTCTACGAGGGTGGATGCCCGAGGGGAACTGTCGGTAAGCGTCGCCTCACGCGGACGGGGTCCCGTACCGGTGCACGGGGGGCGCACGGGGTCATACCCCGTTCATCCTCAAGGGTGCTCAGGGGGTGCGAAGCGCGGCCTTCGCCCCCCTATGGCAGGGGAACGTCCGAATAGCGGAACTCCCGGACCGCATAGTGCAGTTGCCGGCAACAATCAAGATCTGTCTTTTCTTTAGACTCTCCGGTCAAATGTCGTCACTTGAGACGCGCGCCGCGCGGAACCCCCCGCTCCTATGGAGATGTTCCGACCCACGTTGCGGCCGCGGGAGGGGAACGACATCAAGTGACCAGCAACTCCGCCAGAAGGTTCGCCCTGCGTACCGTCGCCATCGCCGTGACGATGGGGGCCACCGCGGCCACCGGCGCCTTCTTCACCGCCGCCCAGGCAGTCGATCGTCGGGATGCCCCCGCGGTCGACCGCCAGGACCCGTCCGCTCCCGCCAAGGAGCAGGTCAAGCACGACCTCGAAGGACCGTTCAGCAAGCAGCAGGCGCAGGCGCGCGAGGCAGCCCTTGACCAGGTGCTGTCCGGCAAGAAGAACGTCGAGCAGCGCGGCGCCTCCAAGGTCGTCAAGCTGGACGACAAGAAGTACGTCGAGCTCGGCCGCGAGAAGACCGACAAGATCTTCACGATCCTCGTCGAGTTCGGCGACCAGGTCGACAGCACGACCATGTTCGACCCGGACGGCCCGGGCGGCCCCAAGCCGCCCGCGCCCAAGTACGGCGGCACCCCCGGTCCGCTGCACAACCAGATCGCTCAGCCCGACCGCAAGCTGGACAACAGCACGGCCTGGCAGAAGGACTACAGCCAGAAGCACTTCCAGGACCTGTACTTCGGTGCCGGTGCCGGCAAGAACTCGCTGAAGACCTACTACGAGAAGACCTCCTCGGGCCGTTACTCGGTCGACGGTCAGGTCGCCGACTGGGTCAAGATCCCGTACAACGAGGCCCGTTACGGCTCGAACTACTGCGGTCAGACCAACTGCGCCAACGTCTGGGACACCGTCAAGGACGGCGTCACCGCCTGGGCCGACGCGCAGAAGAAGGCCGGCAAGACCGACGCGCAGATCAAGGCCCAGCTGGCGCAGTACGACCAGTGGGACCGCAACGACTTCGACGGCGACGGCAACTTCAACGAGCCCGACGGCTACATCGACCACTTCCAGATCGTCCACGCGGGCGAGGACGAGTCGGCCGGCGGCGGCGTGCAGGGCACCAACGCCCTGTGGGCGCACCGTTGGTACGCCTACGGCACGGACGCCGGCAAGACCGGTCCGGCGAACAACAAGGCCGGCGGTACCCAGGTCGGCAACACCGGCATCTGGGTCGGCGACTACACCATGCAGCCCGAGAACGGCGGCCTCGGCGTCTTCGCGCACGAGTACGGCCACGACCTGGGCCTGCCGGACCTCTACGACACCTCCGGTGGCGGCGAGAACGGCGTCGGCTTCTGGTCCCTGATGTCGGCGGGCTCCTGGCTCGGCGCGGGCAAGGAGTCCATAGGCGACCTCCCGGGCGACATGACGGCCTGGGACAAGCTCCAGCTGGGCTGGCTGAACTACGGCGAGGCGAAGGCCGCGACGAAGTCCACCCACAAGCTGGGCGTCTCCGCGTACAACACCAAGGACAAGCAGGCGCTGGTCGTCGAGCTGCCGAAGAAGAAGGTCAAGACCGAGATCGTCGCTCCCGCCGAGGGTTCCTCGCAGTGGTGGAGCAACATGGGTGACGACCTCAAGAACACCCTGACCCGCTCGGTCGACCTGACCGGCAAGACCTCCGCGGCCCTCTCCCTCAAGGGCTGGTGGGACATCGAGGCGGAGTACGACTTCCTGTACACCGAGGTGTCCACGGACGGCGGCGCCAACTGGACCGCCCTCGCCGGCACCGCCAACGGCACGGCCATCCCGGTCGACGCCGGCGGCAACCCCTCGCTGACCGGTGCCTCGGGCGCCTGGCAGAACCTGAACTTCCCGCTGGACGCCTACGCGGGCAAGAAGGTCGACGTCCGCTTCCGCTACCAGACGGACGGCGGCGCGGGCGGCAAGGGCTTCACCGCCGACGCCGTCAACATCACCGCGGACGGCGCCACGCTGTTCACCGACGGCGCCGAGAACGGCGACAACGGCTGGACCGGCAAGGGCTTCTCGCGGGTCGGCGCCGACTTCACCAAGGAGTACGCGCAGTACTACCTGGCGGAGAACCGTCGCTACGTGTCCTCGGACGCCACGCTGAAGGTCGGTCCGTACAACTTCGGTTCGGCCGCCCGTCCCAAGTGGGTCGAGCACTACCCGTACCAGGACGGCCTGCTCATCTGGCAGTGGGACACCTCGCAGAAGGACAACAACACCAGCCAGCACCCGGGCCAGGGTCTGATCCTTCCGATCGACGCCAACGCCAAGCCCATGAAGTGGGCCGACGGCACGCTGCTGCGGAACAAGATCCAGCCGTACGACGCGACGTTCAGCGCCTACTCGACGGACGCGTTCACGCTGCACAAGGCGGACCAGGAGCTCTTCATCAAGCCGAAGGCCGCCAACATGGTCTTCGACGACCACAAGGGCAAGTACTACTACGACGAGAACCCGACCGGTTCGGTGAAGGTCACTGACACCAACACCAAGATCAAGATCGCGAAGGAGACCTACGACGGTCTCCAGATGACGATCGAGGTCGGCCCCGCCGTCAAGTAACTCGGCAAAGCCGCAGGTCAAAGCATGATCGGCCGTCGCCCCCTAGCGGGCGGCGGCCGATCGCGTTTAGATGCGGGTGCCGAGTTTCTTATTGACGGGGGAGCTGAAGATCATGCCCGGTGGAGGTTTCGTCAGATTGCCAGGCGGCAGCGTGGTGGTCGCGCTCACGCTGCCGAGGCCGTCCGGTGAGGGCGGAAATGTCCGCGTGCTGGTGCACGCCGCGAACCGGGCCCGCGCCCTGACCAGGCTGCGGAACCTCGGGATGCGGGCCGTCTACCTGCGGGGCAACGACCAGGCCCCGACCCCGGACGAGGTGACCGCCGTCCTGCACCACCCCGACGGCCTGCTGTGGCGCTGCGCCCCCGACCGGGCGCAGGAACTCTGGCACCCGATACGCGCCCTCCTGGGCGGGTAGCCGCCGCCGGCCCGTCTCTTTCGGATCTCGCCGGGGCCGGGACGGCCCGGGGCGCCGCGCGGACGGGCCTCAGGCCGTCTCGCGCGGGTCCTGCCGGAGCCGGGCCGCCTGGCCGCCCACCAGGGTCACACCGGCCGCGTGGAGCTCCTCCAGGGCCCGCGCGGTGGTGTGCGGGGACACGGCGGCCGTCAGGTCCAGCAGCACGCTGGTGGCGAAGCCGGCCCGGACCGCGTCGAGGGCGGTGGCCCGGACGCAGTGGTCGGTGGCGATGCCGACGACGTCGACCTCGGTGACGTGCCGCTCCCGCAGCCACTCGGTGAGACCCGCGCCGTTCTCGTCCTGACCCTCGAACCCGCTGTACGCGGCCTCGTACGCCCCCTTGTCGAAGACGGCGGCGACGGCGCCGGACGCCACGGCCGGGGCGAAGTTCGGGTGGAACCCGACGCCCTCGGTGCCCGCGACGCAGTGCACGGGCCAGGAGGTCTCGTAGTCCGGCTCGGCCGGCGGGCGGGCGAAGTGCGACCCGGGGTCGACGTGGTGGTCGCGGGTGGCGACGACGTGCCGGTAGCCGGGCGTGGCCTGGCCGATGAGCTCGGTGATCGCGGCGGCGACATCGGCCCCGCCGGTGACCGCGAGGCTGCCGCCCTCGCAGAAGTCGTTCTGTACGTCGACGACGATCAGTGCGCGGTGCATGTCGCGTGTCCTTAGGTCGATGTGATGTGCCGGTGCGCGTGGCTCTTCCCCCGCCCCACGCCTTCCCGAACCTGGGCCGTGAACGCGGCCGGGGCGCGGTCGGCGGGGCGGGGAGCGGCCCGCGGGGGCCGGCCCACCCCTCGCGTCGGGCCGGCTACGCGTACTCGGTCGGGATCACGGCCTCGCCGCGCGACAGCTGCTTCGCGGACAGCGGCAGCCGGCCCAGCACCGCCCGGTGCCGGTCCCGCACGGCCTCCAGCGGTTCGCGGGCCACCACCTCGCCGCCCTTGACCAGTTGGACGAGCAGTTGCCGGTCGGCCAGCGCCGCCGGCACCGGCCCGGTGCCCAGGACCTCGGCCTCGGCCACGCCGTCGGCGTCCGTGCGACGGGCCGCCCACTTGCGGCCCCCGACCGACGTCTTGCCGCCCGAGGACTTCTTCGCCACGGGCACCAGCGTCGCCTTCGGGTCCGCGGACGTCGCCCGAGCCACCAGCTTGTAGACCATCGAGCACGTCGGGTGTCCGCTGCCGGTCACCAGTTGCGTCCCGACGCCGTAGGCGTCCACCGGGGCGGCCGCCAGCGAGGCGATGGCGTACTCGTCCAGGTCCGAGGTGACCACGATCTTCGTCGAGGTCGCCCCCAGCTCGTCGAGCTGCTGCCGCACCCGGTGGGCGACCAGCAGCAGGTCGCCGGAGTCGATGCGCACCGCGCCGAGCCCGGTGCCGGCGACCTCCACGGCCGTCCGCACCGCCTCCGCGACGTCGTAGGTGTCCACCAGGAGCGTGGTCCCGCCGCCCAGCGAGGCCACCTGCGCGGTGAAGGCGTCCCGCTCGTTGTCGTGCACCAGCGTGAAGGCGTGGGCGCTCGTGCCGACCGTGGGGATGCCGTACCGGAAGCCGGCCGCCAGGTCCGAGGTGGAGGTGAAACCGCCCACGTAGGCGGCGCGCGAGGCCGCCACCGCCGCGAGTTCGTGCGTGCGTCGCGCGCCCATCTCGATGAGCGGCCGGCTCCCCGCCGCCGAGGACATCCGGGAGGCGGCCGCGGCGATTGCCGAGTCGTGGTTGAGGATCGAGAGGATCACCGTCTCCAGCAGCACGCACTCGGCGAAGCTGCCCTCCACCCGCAGCACCGGGGAGCCGGGGAAGTAGACCTCGCCCTCCGGGTAGCCCCAGATGTCGCCGGAGAAGCGGTACGAGGCCAGCCAGTCCAGGGTGCGCATGTCGACGACGGCCCGCTCGCGCAGGAACTCCAGCACGGCGGCGTCGAAGCGGAAGTTCTCCACCGCGTCCAGTACCCGTCCGGTGCCCGCCACGACTCCGTAGCGACGCCCCTCGGGCAGCCGTCGGGTGAAGACCTCGAAGACCGAACGCCGGTCGGCGGCGCCGTTGGCCAGGGCGGCCTGCAACATGGTGAGCTCGTAATGGTCCGTGAAGAGCGCTGTCGACGGCACGTCCACCGGCAGGCCCAGGTCCGCAGGGTTCATGTCACGGATGCTAGCGCACATCTCGTCAAAGTGACGAGATGTGGGGGCCCGTTTGTGCGACGGGCCGGTCGCAGTGGCAGCATGGGACAAGTGAGTGTTGCTCCCGTAGAGATCGAACGCACCGAATCGGCCGAAGAGACCTTCGCGGTCCCCGAACCCGACGTCCCCTGGGTGACCCTGGTGCACAACGACCCGGTCAACCTCATGAGCTACGTGACGTACGTGTTCCAGGCGTACTTCGGCTATCCCAAGGACAAGGCGACCAAGCTGATGCTCGACGTCCACCGCAAGGGACGGGCCGTCGTCTCCAGCGGCACCCGCGAGGAGATGGAACGCGACGTGCAGGCCATGCACGGCTACGGCCTGTGGGCGACGCTCTCCCAGGACCGCAACTGATGAGCGGCGCGTTCGAACCCGTGAAGGAAGGCGAGGGCGCCGCCGTCGCGCTGGAGGAGATCGAGATCTCCATCCTGCGCTCCCTGGCCGTGCAACTGCTGGAGCTGATCGGCCCGGGCGAACCCGAGCCGGCCGCCGACGCCGACCCGCTGGCCGTGCTCTTCGCCTCCGACGGCCCCACCGAGCCCCCGTCCGACCCGGCGCTGGCCCGGCTCTTCCCCGACGCGTACGGAGGCCCGGGCGCGAGGGAGGGGGCCGTGGATCCCGCCGAGCTGACCGCGCGGTCCGCGGAGTTCCGCCGCTTCACCGAGAACGACCTGCGCACCCGCAAGCGGGAGGACGCGCTGGCCGTCGTGCGCAGCCTGGACCGGCTCACCCCGGCCGGCGACGGCGCGGCGGTGCTGGAGCTGACCGGGGAGCTGCGGCTGCGCTGGCTGGGCGCCCTCAACGACCTGCGGCTGACCATCGCGGCCCGCCTGGACATCACCGAGGACGACGAGAGCGCCGTGCTGTTCCGGCTCCCGGACGATGATCCGCGCAAGCCGATGGTGATGGCGTACCTCTGGCTGGGCGGCCTCCAGGAGACGCTCATCGAGACCCTCTGAAGCACGGAGTCGTTCGCTCAGCGGACGCTCAAATCCGGATAACGATCAGATCACCGCGATGCGGTGATCTGATCGCTTTAAGGGACCTGTGTCCCGATTTTTTTATGCCCCACGTCACATTTCTGCCGCTCCGGCACCCGTAAGCCCGTGATAAATCTTCACGACTGCCGACGGGGCGCCACCCATGTCCCCCGGCTCGCTTGAACCGGCTGATCGCCGGCGTGCAACTCCATCCGTATCCGGGGGGATCGAGGACCCGATCCGCAGCCTTTCGAAGGCGCGGGTCGGCGTGGAGAAAGGCGCACCAGACATGACCTCTGTGCAGGTCGAGCACGACAAGACGCCCGGCGAGGGCACCGGGGCCGAGGGCGGCGAGGGTTACCACCGCGCGCTCGGCGCCCGCCAGATCCAGATGATCGCGATCGGCGGGGCCATCGGCACCGGCCTCTTCCTGGGGGCGGGCAAGGCCATTTCGAAGGCCGGCCCCAGCCTGATCCTGGCCTACGCCATCGCGGGCCTGGTCATCTTCTTCATCATGCGGGCCCTGGGCGAGCTGCTCATGTACCGCCCGGTGTCCGGGTCGTTCTCGGACTACGCCCGCGAGTTCCTCGGCCCCTTCTGGGGGTACGTGACCGGCTGGACGTACTGGCTGTTCTGGGTGGTCACCGGCATCACCGAGGTCACCGCGGCCGCGCAGTACATGTCGTACTGGACCCATGACAGCTTCCCGCAATGGGCGTACGCGCTGATCTTCACGGTCATCCTCTACGGCGCCAACCTGATCTCCGTGAAGCTCTTCGGTGAGCTGGAGTTCTGGTTCTCCATGGTCAAGGTCACCGCCATCGTCGGCATGATCCTGATCTGCGCCGGCATCCTCACCATCGGCTTCTCCGACGCCGCCGACACGGCGACCGTCACGAACCTGTGGAACGACGGCGGCTTCTTCCCCAAGGGCATCGGCGGCACGCTGATGACCCTCCAGATCGTCATGTTCGCCTTCCTCGCGGTCGAGCTGGTCGGCGTCACCGCCGGCGAGTCCAAGAACCCCGAGAAGACCCTGCCCAAGGCCATCAACACCGTGCCGTGGCGCATCGCCGTCTTCTACGTCGGCGCGCTGATCATGATCCTGTCGGTCGTCCCGTGGCACGAGTTCCAGCCCGGTGTCAGCCCCTTCGTGGCCGCCTTCGAGAAGATGGGCCTCGGCGTCGGCGCCGCCATCGTCAACTTCGTCGTGCTGACCGCCGCCCTGTCGTCCTGCAACTCGGGCATGTACTCCACCGGCCGCATGCTGCGCGACCTCGCGCTCAACGGCCAGGGCCCGAAGTTCTTCACGAAGCTCACCAAGAGCGGCACCCCGCTCATCGGCACCACCTTCTCCGCGGCCCTGATGCTGGTCGGCGTCTGGATCAACTACGTCGCCCCGGGCAAGGCCTTCGACTACGTCGTCTCCTTCGCCACCATCTCGGGCATGTGGGCCTGGATCATGATCCTGGTCTGCCAGATCCGCTACCGCGCCAAGGCGGACCGCGGCCTGCTCCCGCAGTCCCCGTTCCGGGCGCCCGGAGCCCCGTACACGAGCTGGTTCGCGCTGCTCTTCATCGGCATGGTCATCGTGATGATGGGCGCCGACAAGGACGCGCGGGTCTCCCTGTACTGCGCCCCGCTGTGGGGCCTGATCCTGGGTGTCTCGTACCTGGTCATGAAGTCCCGCAACCCGTCGGGCGCCGCCTTCGGCAAGAGCGCCGAGCCGGCCCCGGCCGACGAGGCCTCCAAGGGCGCGTAGCCCCTCCGGCGGCCCCCCGGGGCCGCCGCCCGCCCCGCGGGTCCCGGCCGCCTGTCACGGCCGGGAACCGCGCCGGCCCCGCCGATCCGGGGCCCGTGTCCGCCATTCGGGCCCGCTCGTACCACGCCTCGGTACGAGCGGGCCCGTCTGCTTATCCTGTCGCTCATGCTGACCCTCACCCAGACGCTGTACGACCGGATCGTCGAGCACGCCCGCGAGGACCACCCCGACGAGGCGTGCGGGATCGTGGCCGGCCCGGCGGGCACCGGCCGCCCGGAGCGGTTCATCCCGATGCTGAACGCGGCCCGTTCGCCCACGTTCTACGAGTTCGACTCCAAGGACCTGCTCAAGCTCTACCGCGAACTCGACGACCGCGACGAGGAACCCGCGATCGTCTACCACTCGCACACCGCGACCGAGGCCTACCCCTCGCGCACCGACGTCACCTACGCCAACGAGCCCGGAGCGCACTACGTGCTCGTCTCGACGGCCGACCAGGACGGGCTCGGGGAGTTCCAGTTCCGCTCCTACCGGATCGTCGACGGGGTGATCTCGGAGGAGGAAGTGCGGGTCGTCGAGGCCTACTGACCAGTATGTGAGCGGTATCGGTCCACGATGCGGGATCACACTCCAAACGGGGGACCGGGAATCGTTAACATGACCGCATGGTTTCCCACGACGTGAGCATCGAGACGCCCGGCAGGCTGCTGCTCGTGGCGCGACTGCACGTCGACCTGTGCCGCCTCGCAAGCGCCATCTGTCCTGCTGCCTGAGCACCACAGCCCTGCCGCGCTGGGCCCCCACGCGCGTTCCCACTCTTCACGCTTAGACGACACTGGAGCCTGCCATGGCCATCGAGGTCCGCATCCCCACCATCCTCCGCACCTACACCGACGGCGAGAAGGCCGTCACCGGTGAGGGCAGCACCCTGGCCGACCTGTTCTCGGACCTGGAGACCCGCCACAAGGGCATCCAGGAGCGCATCGTCGACGCGTCCAAGGGCGGCGAACTGCGCCGCTTCGTGAACGTCTACCTCAACGACGAGGACGTCCGCTTCCTCGCGGGGATCTCCACCGAGCTCAAGGACGGCGACAGCGTCACCATCCTCCCGGCCGTGGCCGGCGGCGCCAAGTAATGCGTTACGACTCCCCGCTCGCGGCCGTGGGCAACACGCCGCTGGTCCGGCTGCCCCGGCTCTCGCCCTCCGCCGACGTGCGGATCTGGGCGAAGCTGGAGGACCGGAACCCGACCGGCTCGATCAAGGACCGCCCCGCGCTCCACATGGTCGAACAGGCCGAGAAGGACGGACGGCTGTTCCCGGGCTGCACCATCCTGGAGCCCACCTCCGGCAACACGGGCATCTCGCTCGCCATGGCCGCGAAGCTCAAGGGCTACCGGATCGTGTGCGTCATGCCCGAGAACACCTCGCAGGAGCGCCGCGACCTCCTTCGGATGTGGGGAGCCGAGATCATCCCGTCCCCGGCGGCGGGCGGTTCGAACACCGCCGTGCGGGTGGCGAAGGAACTGGCGGCAGAGCACCCCGACTGGGTGATGCTCTACCAGTACGGGAACCCGGACAACGCGGGCGCCCACTACGCCACGACCGGCCCGGAGATCCTCGCCGACCTCCCGTCGATCACCCACTTCGTCGCGGGCCTGGGCACCACCGGCACCCTGATGGGTGTCGGCCGCTACCTGCGCGAGCACGTGCCCGGCGTCAGGATCGTCGCCGCGGAACCCCGCTACGACGACCTGGTCTACGGGCTGCGCAACCTCGACGAGGGCTTCGTCCCCGAGCTGTACGACGCCTCGGTGCTCACCACCCGCTTCTCGGTCGGCTCGGCCGACGCGGTCACCCGCACCCGGGAACTCCTGCGCGAGGAGGGCATCTTCGCGGGCGTCTCCACGGGCGCCGCCCTGCACGCGGCGATCGGCGTGGGCCGCAAGGCGGTCGCGGCCGGCGAGAGCGCCGACATCGTCTTCGTGGTCGCGGACGGCGGCTGGAAGTACCTGTCCACCGGCGTCTACACGGCCGAGACGACGGAGGAGGCCATCGAGGTCCTCCAGGGTCAGCTCTGGGCCTGAGGCCCTGAGGTCTGAGGCCCTGAGGTTTGAGGCCCTGAGGTCTGGGGCCTGGTGTCTGAGGCCTGGGGCCTGAGCCCGACCGCACCGCCCGTGCCCGGCCCGGCCCCGCCCCGCGGGGACGGGCCCGGCTCGGTGCGGTCAGCCCGCCCGGAGCAGCTCCGCCAGGACCGCCGCGTGGCTCGACCCCGGGTCCCGCACCGCCGTCAGCAGCGTCACCGGGCCCGCCGCCACCAGCGCCCGCAGCCGGTCCAGCTCCGCCCCCGCCTCCGGCGCCGCCAGCTCCGCCTCGTACCGGGCCCGGAACTCCGCCGCCGTCCCCGCGCCCGAGTGGAACCACTTCCGCAGCTCCGTCGACGGGGTCACCGCCTTCGGCCACCGGTCCACGGCGGCCGCGGCCTTCGACACCCCGCGCGGCCAGAGCCGGTCCACGAGGACCCGTACGCCGTCCGCCCCCGGATCGGGGGCATCGTGGACACGCCGCACCCGCACCGTCGACACCGTCATCCCGTCCCTCCGCCGAGCCCCTTGACCTCGTCCCACACCGTCGGGTCCACCAGGCCCGACCTGCACGCGAACTCCCACAGGGACACCTCCTGCGGCCGGTCCGCCTCCAGGAAGCTCTTGCGGCCCTGCGCCCCGACCACCCCCGGCGGCAACGGGATCACCCCCGCGCGCCGGTCGTCGTACTTACGGGTGATCCACGCGACCCGCGCCCGCCGGGCCCGTACGGACAACACCAGGCACGGTCGCCCGTCCGTCAGGGTCCACAGCTCACCCGGCCGCACCCGGGGCGGCGGCCCGGGACCGTGCGGCGCCGCGCGGCCCCGCCCGACCCACCGGCCCGGCCCGGGGACCAGCACCAGCACGACCACGGCGACGGCCGCGGCCACGGCGGGCCACCAGGACGTGTCCATGTTCCGACCGTAGTCTCGCGATGGCCCCCCGGCACGGCAGCGGTGGCAACGTCCGTACCCGCCGTCGCTCCCCCGGGTGACAGCACAGGTGATTCGCCCCACAACGGCCCGCCGCGGAGGAGCGACCGGACGTTTCGCGCCTTACGCTCGACCCACGCACGGCCCGCATTCCGTCCACGGACCGTCCACGGAGGTTCACGCTCCATGAAGCTCACCGTCGTCGGCTGCTCGGGGTCGTTCCCGTCCGCGGAATCGGCCTGTTCGAGCTACCTCGTCGAGGCCGACGGCTTCCGGCTGCTCCTCGACATGGGCAACGGCTCCCTCGGCGCGCTCCAGCGCCACGTCGGTCTCTACGACCTCGACGCGATCTTCCTGAGCCACCTGCACGCCGACCACTGCATCGACATGTGCGCGTACTTCGTCGCCCGCTACTACCGGCACGAGGGCGGCCGCTGCGGGACGATCCCCGTCTACGGACCCGAGGGCACCGAACAGCGGCTCACCACGGCGTACGAGGACGTGCCCGACGCGAACTCGATGAGCGAGGTCTTCGACTTCCGCACCCTGAAGTCCGGCAGCTTCGAGATCGGCCCGTTCCAGGTCCGCACCGAGAAGGTCCGCCACCCCGTCGACTCGTACGCCATCCGCGTCGAGCACGAGGGCCGCTCCCTCACCTACTCCGGGGACACCGGCACCTGCGCCGAGCTGGGCCTGTTGGCCGAGGGCGCCGACCTGTTCCTGTGCGAGGCCTCCTTCACGCACGGCAAGGAGGACATCCCGGACCTCCACCTCAACGGCCGCGAGGCCGGCGAGTACGCGCGCGGCGGCAAGGTCGGCCGGCTCGTCCTGACCCACGTACCGCCGTGGACGGACGCCGAGCAGAACCTCGCCGACGCCCGCGCGGTCTACGACGGCCGGGTCGATCTCGCGCACCCGGGCGCCGTCTACGAGGTCTGACGCACCGGCCCCCCCGCTTTCCCGTACGACGAAGCCCCGCGCCGTCGCGTACGACGAAGCCCCCGCCCTCCCTTCCGGGAGCGCGGGGGCCTTTGTGCGTGCGGGGTGGCGCGGAGCCTACTTGGCCTCGGCCTTCTCCATCTCCGCGATCTCCTCGTCGGACTCGCGGCCCGGCGTCGGAAGGTTGAACCTGGTGATCGCGAAGCGGAACACCACGTAGTAGATCGCCGCGAAGACGAGGCCGATCGGGATGATCATCCATGGGCTGCTCGCCTTGTTCCAGCCGAGCCCGAGGTCGATCAGGCCGGCGGAGAAGGTGAAGCCCGCGTGGACCCCGAGCGCCCAGGTGATGGCCATGGAGATGGCGGTCAGCACGGCGTGGATCGCGTACAGCAACGGTGCGATGAACATGAACGAGAACTCGATGGGCTCGGTGACACCCGTGACGAACGAGGTGAGGGCGAGCGAGACCATCATGCCGGTGACGGCCTTGCGGCGTTCCGGACGGGCGGTGTGCGCGATGGCGAGGGCCGCGGCGGGGAGACCGAACATCATGATCGGGAAGAAGCCCGTCATGAACAGACCGGCCTCCGGGTCACCGGCGAAGAAGCGGTTCAGGTCGCCGTGCACGACCTCGCCGGCGGCGTTGGTGAAGTCGCCGATCTGGAACCAGGCGACCGTGTTCACGAACTGGTGCATGCCGATCGGGATCAGTCCGCGGTTGATCAGGCCGAAGAGACCCGCACCGCCGGCGCCCAGGCCGGTCATCCACTCGCCGAAGTTGGAGATGACCTCGCCGATCGGCTCCCAGACCAGGCCGAAGAACACGCCCGCGAGGACGCCGACGAAGGCCATGATGATCGGGACGAGGCGACGGCCGTTGAAGAAGCCGAGCCAGTCCACCAGCTTGGTGCGGTGGAAGCGCTGCCACAGGATCGCGGCGAGCAGACCCATGATGATGCCGCCGAGCACACCCGGGTTGTTGTACGTCGCGGCGACGTCCACACCCTTGTTCTCGGTGGTGTTGACGATGGCCTCGGTCACCGGGAAGGCGGTGAGCACGTTCTTGTAGACCAGGAAGCCGACGAGCGCGGCGAGCGCCGTCGAGCCGTCCGACTTCTTGGCGAAGCCGATGGCCACACCGATGCAGAAGAGCAGGGGCAGGTTGGAGAAGACGGCGTCACCGGCGGTGGCGAACACCGTGGCGACCTTGCCCCAGCCGAGGCCGTCCTTGCCGAAGACGTCGGGCTGGCCGAGGCGCAGCAGGATGCCCGCGGCCGGCAGGACGGCGATGGGCAGCTGGAGGCTGCGGCCGACCTTCTGGAGACCCTGGATCAGGCCGGCGCTCCGCTTCTTGGCGGGGGGCGCCGCGGCGTCAGTAGCCGTACTCATAACTTCCTCCGGGGAGCAAGGCGCCGCCAGGGGGGTGGACCAAGGGGGACGGCGACGTCTCGAAAAAGGGGGACACGCCGCCGGGGGGAAGCGAGCGTGGTCTACACCAATGCGTGGTGTAGACCAGTTGTAGCACGGTGAGGGTTAGATAAGGAACCTTCGTTTTCCTGTGGTCTGGGTCACGTTCCTCATCGGGCGCCGCGCACGGTCGGGGTGACGATCAAGGTCGTCGCCGGGGGGCGCGGCAGAAGCCCCCGGATCGTGATCCGGGGGCTTCTGCCGCACGGTTGAGCCCGAACGACGATGATATGGGCTGATTGGGGAAGCCTGCGCCCCGACCGCGTCCGGGCCGGGTCCTCGGCTGCCGCTACGCCTTGGTGTTGTCCGCCTCCATCGCCTCGATCTCCTCGTCCGTCTCCCGACCCGGCGTCGGAATGTCGAACCTCGTGATCGCGAAACGGAACACCGCGTAGTAGACGACCGCGAACCCCAGGCCGATCGGGATGATCAGCCACGGCTTCGTCGCCAGTCCCCAGTTGATGACGTAGTCGATCAGGCCGGCCGAGAAGCTGAAGCCGTCGTGGACGCCGAACGCCCACGTCACCGCCATCGAGACACCCGTCAGCAGCGCGTGGATCACGTACAGCAGGGGCGCCACGAACAGGAACGAGTACTCCAGCGGCTCCGTGATGCCGGTGACGAAGGACGTCAGGGCCACCGACAGCATCAGACCGCCGACCTCCTTGCGGCGCGCCGGCTTCGCACAGTGCGTGATGGCCAGCGCCGCCGCCGGGAGCGCGAACATCATGATCGGGAAGAAGCCGGAGAGGAACTGTCCGGCGTTCGGGTCGCCCGCCAGGAACATGGCGATGTCACCGTGGACCACCTGCCCGTCCGGCTTGGTGTAGCTGCCGAACTGGAACCACACCGGCACGTTCAGGAACTGGTGCAGGCCGATCACCAGCAGTGCGCGGTTCGCGACGCCGAAGATGCCCGCGCCCCACGAACCCAGCCCCACCAGCCAGTCGGAGAAGCTCTCCAGCGCGTCACCGATCGGCGGCCAGATCCACAGGCAGATGACGGCGAAGCCGATCGCGACGAACGCCATGATGATCGGGACCAGGCGCCGGCCGTTGAAGAAGCCCAACCAGTCGACCAGCTTCACCCGGTGATAGCGCTGCCAGAACCAGGCCGACAACAGGCCCATCACGATGCCGCCGAAGACCCCCGGGTTCTGGAAGGTGTACTCGGCGAACGCGCCGTCCGCCCCCAGGCAGCCGCCCCCGATGTCGCGGGTCCCCACCGGGCAGGGCTGGGGGAAGGCGCGCAGCACGCTCCGGTAGACGAGGAAGCCGACGACCGCGGCCAGCGCGGTCGAACCGTCCGCCTTCTTGGCCATGCCGATCGCGACACCGACGCAGAAGAGGAGGGGCAGGCCCAGGTCGGCGTTGAGCAGGGAGCCGCCCGCGCTCGCCATGACCCTGGCCACGTCGTTCCAGCCGATTCCCTCCGCGCCGAAGACGTCGGGTTGGCCGAGACGGTTGAGGATGCCCGCGGCGGGCAGTACGGCGATGGGCAGCTGGAGGCTCCGCCCCATCTTCTGCAGCCCCTGGAACAGGCCGTTCCACCACTGTCGTGGCGGTGCTGCCGCAGCGCTGCTCGTGCTCATCGGCGTCCTCCCTGGCCGGCCCGTTTTGGCAGTCGCGCCACGTGCGGCACACTGGTGTAGACCACTTGTGATGCGATGGCATTTCACCCGCCCGGAGGGCAGGTTGATGCTGATCGTCATCATTCGGCAGATGCCGGGCACGCGCTCGTGTAGATGGGCCAACCGTGAGTTACCGTGACGAAGCGGAGCTCCCGGGTGGGCAGTCAGGCATCCGGCCGCCGAGACTCGTTCTTCGTAACACTCAGGGAGAAACAGATGGCCACCAAGGCTGAGAAGATCGTCGCCGGGCTCGGCGGTATCGACAACATCGAAGAGGTCGAGGGCTGCATCACCCGCCTGCGCACCGAGGTCAAGGACCCGGGCCTGGTCGACGAGGTCGCGCTGAAGGCCGCCGGCGCCCACGGCGTCGTCAAGATGGGCACCGCGATCCAGGTCGTCATCGGCACCGACGCCGACCCGATCGCCGCCGACATCGAAGACATGATGTGAGCTGAGCCCACCCGCTCGGAACCCGCGCGCACCCCGCGCCCGTAGGGCAGGACCCCGTACCGGACCCATCCGGACGGGGTCTTCTCGTACCCCCGCACCGACTAGGCTCGCCACCATGTCTCGCATCGACGGCCGCACGCCCGAACAGCTCCGCCCGGTCACCATCGAACGCGGATGGAGCAAGCACGCAGAGGGCTCCGTCCTCATCTCCTTCGGCGACACCAAGGTCTTCTGCACCGCCTCCTTCACCGAAGGCGTCCCGCGCTGGCGCAAGGGCAGCGGCGAAGGCTGGGTCACCTCCGAGTACTCGATGCTGCCCCGCTCCACCAACACCCGCGGCGACCGCGAGTCCGTCCGCGGCAAGATCGGCGGCCGCACCCACGAGATCTCCCGCCTGATCGGCCGCTCGCTGCGCGCCGTCATCGACTACAAGGCCCTCGGCGAGAACACGATCGTCCTCGACTGCGACGTCCTCCAGGCCGACGGCGGCACCCGCACCGCCGCCATCACCGGCGCCTACGTCGCCCTCGCCGACGCCGTGGCCTGGGGTCAGAAGAAGAAGCTGATCAAGGCCGGCCGCAAGCCCCTCGTCGGCACCGTGGCCGCCGTCAGCGTCGGCATCGTCGACGGCGAACCCCTCCTCGACCTCTGCTACGAGGAGGACGTCCGCGCCGAGACCGACATGAACGTCGTCTGCACCGGCGACGGCCGCTTCGTCGAGGTCCAGGGCACCGCCGAGGGCGAGCCCTTCGACCGCAAGGAACTGAACGCCCTCCTCGACCTCGCCGCCGGCGGCTGCGCCGACCTTCAGGCCCTCCAGCTCGGCGCCCTGGAGCTCCAGGCCCCTTGACGGCAACCGCCGGGCGTCGCCCGGCGTCTACGCGGATACGCGGTACGGGCGCACGGTGTCACCACCGTGCGTCCGTCCACGTATCCGCGCATCCGGGTATCCGCGCACCGCGGACCCGGGCATCCACGACTCCCGGGGGGACCCGCATGAAGCTCTCGCCCAAGCCGAAGCACCGCATAGCCGCCGTCGCCCTCGCGGCCGCCCTCGCCGTGCCGGCGCTCACCTCCTGCGACGCCATCTCCACCGCGATGGACTGTGCCAACACCGCCGTGGCCATCGCGGACAGCGCCAACGACCTCCAGCAGGCGGTCTCGCAGGCCGGCAACAGCCCGCAGGACGCGCAGAACGCCCTCAACGCCATCGACACCAACCTGAAGAAGATCGGCGACCAGACCGACAACGCCGACCTGGGCAAGGCCATCGACTCGATGACCACCGCCGTGAAGAACGTCCGCACCTCCATCGAGGGCGGCAACGTCAACCCCGACATCCAGCCGGTCGCCGACGCCGCCTCGGAGATCTCCAAGGTCTGCACCCCCGGCTGACCCGTCGCCGGGCGCCGCCGGGCGGCGCGGGATAATCGGCGCATGACGACCTCGCCGCGCCTGATCCTCGCCACCCGCAACGCGGGCAAGATCTCCGAACTCCACGCCATCCTGTCCGACGCCGGCCTGCCGCACGAGCTGGTCGGCGCGGACGCGTACCCGGAGATCCCCGACGTCAAGGAAACCGGCGTCACCTTCGCCGAGAACGCCCTGCTCAAGGCGCACGCCCTCGCCCGGGCCACCGGCCTGCCGGCCGTGGCCGACGACTCCGGCCTCTGCGTGGACGTCCTGAACGGCGCCCCCGGCATCTTCTCCGCCCGGTGGGCCGGCGCCCACGGCGACGACAAGGCCAACCTGGACCTGCTCCTGGCCCAGATCGGGGACATCGCCGACGAGCACCGCGGCGCCCACTTCGCCTGCGCCGCCGCCCTCGCCCTCCCGGACGGAACCGAACGCGTCGTCGAGGGCCGGCTCCTGGGCACCCTGCGCCACACCCCGGCCGGCGCCGGCGGCTTCGGCTACGACCCGATCCTCCAGCCCTCGGGCGACACCCGCACCTGCGCGGAACTCTCCGCGGCGGAGAAGAACGCCATCTCCCACCGGGGCCAGGCCTTCCGGGCCCTGGTCCCGGTGATCCGCGAACTGCTCGGGTAGCACGAAGGGCCTGTGAATCGCGTTTCGATTCACAGGCCCTCACGGGTGCGGCGGAAGGGATTCGAACCCTCAAGCCGTTTCACGGGCCACAGATCCTAAGTCTGCTGCGTCGCCGTTGCGCCACCGCCGCCGGCCGCCTGCCATGATAGCGGGCAGCCGACGGCCCCGGCCTACAGGACCGGCCGATCCCGCGGCGACGGTCCCACCGACACCATGTGTGGGTGGACGCACGGCAGTTGGGGCGCGACGGCCGCGCCCCCCGCGTCGGATCAGATGCCCAGATCCTTGATGATCTTGGCCACGTGGCCGGTGGCCTTGACGTTGTAGAAGGCCCGCTCGACCTTGCCGTCCTCGTCCACGACCACCGTCGAGCGGATGACCCCGGTGACCGTCTTGCCGTACAGCTTCTTCTCGCCGAAGGCCCCGTACGCCGCCAGGACCTCCTTCGAGGGGTCGCCGACCAGGGTCACCTTCAGGCTCTCCTGCTCGCGGAACTTCGCCAGCTTCTCCGGCTTGTCGGGGGAGACACCGATGACGTCGTAACCCGCCTGGGCGAGTACGGCCAGATTGTCCGTGAAGTCGCACGCCTGCTTGGTGCAGCCCGGGGTCAGGGCCGCCGGATAGAAGTACACGATGACCTTGCGGCCCTTGTGGGAGGCAAGCGAGACCTCGTTGCCGTCCGCGTCGGGCAGGGTGAAGGCGGGGGCGGTGTCGCCCGGCTCAAGTCGCTCGCTCATGTCAGGAGTCTCCTCGGGAGGGGATCGGTACGGTCCGAGACTAAGCTGACAGACTGTTCAGGGTGGGCTTACGCCCCCTTCACGACCGACCACGACGACGGAGGCAGCGCGGTGCCGGAAGCCAGGACCCCCGCACAGGATGCCAGGACCCCCGCACAGATCGAGGCGGACATCGTCCGCCGCCGGGAGCAGCTGGCCGAGACGCTCGACGAGATCGGTGTGCGCGTGCACCCGAAGACGATCGTCGGGGACGCCAAGGCCAAGGTGGTCGGCGTCGTCGACCACACCGCCGGGCGTGCCGTGGTCGCCGCGAACCGTCTGGTGACGGACGTGAAGGACGGCCTGCGGCACGACGACGGAGCGCCGCGCCTCGAACGGATCGTGCCGCTCGCGCTGTTCGCGGTCGGTGTCGCCGGTCTGGTGGTGCTGGCCGTGCGCCGCAAGCGCTGATGGCCCGCCGGCGTACACCGGGCGCGCGGGCGGGTAGGTTCGGGGCGTGAGCGACGACACCACCACCCACGACAAGCTGCCCATCCGCATGCTGCACGACCGCGTGCTCGTACGATCCGACTCTCCCGAGGGCGAGCGGCGCTCGGGCGGCGGCATCCTGATCCCGGCGACGGCCGCGGTGGGCAAGCGGCTCGCCTGGGCCGAGGTGGTCGCGGTCGGACAGAACGTCCGGGGCGTGGAGCCCGGCGACCGGGTGCTGTACGACCCCGAGGACCGGGCCGAGGTCGAGGTGCGCGGGGCGACGTACGTGCTGATGCGCGAGCGGGACCTGCACGCGGTGGCCGCGGAGCGGCTGGAGGGGTCCGAGGACTCCACCGGGCTGTACCTGTAGGAGCGCCGCGAGACCTGTAGGAGCGGGGAGAGGGGCTGGTGGCCGAGGTCACCGGCCCTTTTCGTCGTCCTTTGCTACGGTGGGAAGGAACCCCGACGAGACGCGCCGTACCGGGTGGCCTTGGCTGTACGACAAGACGACGCACCCCGTTCGCTCTCGTTCCGGAGGTGCCTGTCATGGCCTGGGTTCTGCTCATCGTCGCCGGTCTGCTCGAAGTCGGCTGGTCGATCGGCATGAAGTTCACCGAGGGATTCACCCGACTCTGGCCCAGCGTGTTCACGGGCGCCGGGATCGTCGCCAGCATGCTGCTGCTGTCCTACGCCGCCAAGACCCTGCCGATCGGCACGGCCTACGGGGTCTGGGTGGGCATCGGTGCGGCCGGCGCGGCGGTGCTGGGGATGGCGGTGTTGGGTGAGCCCGTCACCGCCGCCCGGATCTTCTTCATCTGCCTGCTGTTGGTCGCCGTCGTGGGCCTGAAGGCGACCTCCGGTCACTGACCGGGTGCCGCCCCGCCGCGCGTGGCGGGCCGGCGCGCGTCACTCCAGGTAGTCCGCCGGGGGACGCCGGCCCCGCAGGAGTCCGCCCGGGCCCTGGTCCGGCGGGGGCTGGTCGCCCTGGCCGTCGCCCCCGGCGCTCTGGCCGCCCCGGCTCTGGCCACCACCGGTGTCGCCCCCGGTGGTCCGGCCCGCGGTGGCCTGTCCGCCGTTGGTCTGGCCGCCCTGGGTGTCGCCCCCGGTGCTCTGCCCGCCGTCGGTGTCGCCGCCCGTGTTCCGTCCGCCGTCGGTCTGCCCCTGGTCGCGGCCCTGGCCCTCGTTCCGCCCCTGTCCCTGCGTCCGACCCTGGTCCCGGCCGCCCTGGTCCCCGCCGTCGCTCGGCCGGGCGGGCCGGCTCGGCGACACGGGAGCGGCGGGGGTCCGGCTGCCCGGGTTCTGCGTCCGGCTCGGCTCGACGGGTGGCTCCGGGGGTGGGGCCGCGCCCTCCTGGAGTTCGAGGTCGAAGTCGACCGGGTCCGTGGTCTCCAGGGCCGTCTTGGTGTACGCCGCCCAGATGCGCGCCGGGTACCCGCCGCCGCCGATGCGGTTCTCGCCGAGCGCCCCGTACAGGGACTCCAGCCTGCCCGTGTCGGGGTCCTGGCCCATCATCGAGACCACCGTGACCAGGTCCGGGGTGTACGCGGCGAACCAGGCGGCGC
The DNA here is from genome assembly GCF_001279725.1 of Streptomyces sp. WM4235. Lineage (GTDB taxonomy): Bacteria > Actinomycetota > Actinomycetes > Streptomycetales > Streptomycetaceae > Streptomyces. The sequence goes on from NZ_LGDE01000445.1 coordinate 22,398, forward strand.
GGTCCAGTTCGGCGGTGCCGGTCTTGCCGGCCGCCGGCCGGCCGGCGGCGAGGGCGGCCGTGCCGGTGCCGTTGTCCACCACGCTGACCAGCATCGAGGTGGTGGTGTCCGCCGATTCGCGGCTGACGGCCTGCTGCGGGGCGCGGTCGGGGAGGCGGACGGTGTCGCCGCCCTTGCTGATCTTCTCCAGGAAGGTGTAGGGGGTGCGGCGGCCGTGGTCGGCGAGCGTCGCGTAGGCCTGGGTCATGTCCAGGACGCTGGCCTGGATGGTGCCGAGTGCCATCGCCGGGCCGGGATCCCAGTTCGGGGTGTTCGCGGGGATGCCGAGGGCGACCGCCGTCTCCTTGACCTTGGCGGTGCCGACGTCGACGACCATCTGGGCGAAGACGGTGTTGACGGAGAGGTCGGTGGCGGTGCTCACGGTGATGTCCCCGTACGACAACTGCCCCTCGTTCTCCGGCGCGTAGACCAGCCGGGTGCCCACGACCCGGCGCTTGTTGTCGCCGTTGAAGAGGGTGTTCGGGGTGATGGGGCGGCCGTCCTGGGTGTGGGAGTCGTTCTCGACGGCGGCCGCGAACACGAACGGCTTGAAGGTGGAGGCCACCTGGTAGTCGTGCCGGGTCGCGTTGTTCACGTACTGGCGGGTGTAGTCGATGCCGCCGTACATGGCGACGACCTTGCCGGTGGCCGGGTCGATGGAGACCCCGCCGGCCCGTACGACGCGGTCGGCCTTGCGCGTCCTCGGGTCGAGTTTGGCGACCATCTCGGTGTCGACGGCGGCGACGAAGGCGTTCTGGCGGCGCCTGTCGATGGTCGTGGCGATCCGGTAGCCGCCCTCGGCGAGGGTCTTGTCGTCGAGGATCCCGCGATCGACGATGTAGTCCTTGACGGCTTCGACGAGGTAGCCGCGCTGCCCGGACAGCCCGGCCGCCGGGCGGAGTTTGCCGGGTTCGGGGAACCGGGCCGCCGCCCGTTCGGCCGGGGTCATCCAGCCCTTCTTCACCATGCCGTCGAGGACGTAGTTCCAGCGGGCGACGGCGCGACCGCGGCTCTGCGGGTGGGCGACGACGTCGAAGGCGCTGGGGGAGTTGAGGAGGGTGGCGAGGTAGGCGCCCTCGGCGGTGCCGAGCGTACCCACGTCCTTGCCGTAGTAGGCCTGGGCGGCGGCCTGGATGCCGTAGGCGTTGCGGCCGAAGTAACTGGAGTTCAGATAGCCCTCCAGGATGTAGTCCTTCGACTTCTCACGGCCGAGTTTGATCGCGATGAAGAACTCCTTGGCCTTCCGCTTCACCGTCTGTTCCTGGCCCAGGTAGTAGTTCTTGACGTACTGCTGGGTGATGGTCGAGCCGGACTGCCTGCCCTTGCCGGTGAGCGTGTTCCACGCGGCGCGGAGCATCGCCTTGGGATCCACCGCCCGTTCGGAGTGGAAGTCCCGGTCCTCGGCGGCCAGTACGGTCTCCTGGACCGTGCGCGGGACCTGGGAGAGCGCGACGTTGACCCGGTCGACCTCGCCGTCACGGGCGAGCGGGGAGCCGTCGGCGTAGAGGTAGACGTTGGACTGGGCGGTGGCGGCGGCGTTGGCGGGCGGGATGCGGACCAACAGGTAGCCGGCGACCAGGGCGCCGCCGACCAGCAGGGCGATCAGCAGGACGCCGCCCAGGAGCATGCGCCAGGTGGGGAGGGCCCGGCGCCAACCGGTCCGCCCGCGCCTGGCCTTGCCGGGCTTCGGGCCCGTGCTCCCGGCCGTGTTCCCGGCGGTCCGCGCGCCGCCGTCCTCGTCCCGGGGCGTGCCCCCGGGGCCACGTCCGACGCTCGGGGTCGGTTGCGGTTCGTCGGGGGAGTCCGGGTCGCGAGGAGTCCAGCCCGGGGGTGGTGACTGGTCGCTCATCTCCTGGGCTCCTCGCGGCCGCCGTGCCAAATGTCCACATCTGTCCCTCATGGTGTCTACCTGATGACCACTGATTCCGCGCCGGACGGGCATAAATCGGTCGCGTGGATCGCCCCTCCGCACTAAGCTCGCGCGCTTTGGCCGACACAGGAACGACGTGGGAAACGGAGGGATACGGTGCGTCAGAGAGCTGCTCTCTACACGGCCGTCGCAGCCGGCGGATTCCGGCGCTACGCCACCTACGGGACGGCGACCGCGGCCGGTGTGTTCACCAACACCGTGTTCGGTTTCATCGTCGCGTACACGTACATGGCGCTCTGGGACGAGCGCCCCGGCCTCGGCGGGTACGACCAGGCCGAGGCCCTCACCTTCGTCTGGGTCAGCCAGTCGCTGCTGGCGGCCGGGGCGCTCATCGGGGGCGGGTTCCAGGAGGAGATCCAGGAGCGGGTCCGCACGGGGGACATCGCCGTGGACCTGTACCGCCCGGCGGACCTCCAGATGTGGTGGCTCGCCTCCGACCTGGGCCGGGCCGCCTTCCAACTGCTGGGGCGCGGGGTGCTGCCGATCGTGGCGGGCGCGCTCGCGTTCCGGCTGGCGCTGCCGACCGACCCGTGGCGCTGGGCGCTCTTCATGGTGTCCGTGATCCTCGGACTGGTGGTCGGCTTCGGGGTGCGCTACCTGCTCGGGCTGGCCGCCTTCTGGCTGATGGACGGGGCCGGGATCAACCTGATGGCGACCGTCGTGTCGATCTTCTGCTCGGGGATGCTGCTGCCGCTGACGATCTTCCCCGGCGCCTTCGGGGAGTTCGTCCGCGCCCTGCCGTGGGCGGCGATGCTCCAGGTGCCGATGGACGTGTTGATGGGCAAGCACTCCGGGGCCGGGGGCGCCGCCGGGGCGCTCGGGTTCCAGGTGTTCTGGGCGGTCGTCCTGCTGGGGCTGGGGCGGCTGGTCCAGTCGGCGGCGACGCGCAAGGTGGTGGTCCAGGGTGGCTGAGACGACGCTGGAGCGGCCGCCGGTCGGACTGTCGGACCTCCCGCGACGCGGTCGGGTGCGGGAGGGGCTGCGGGGCTACCGGCTGATCGCGGCGATGTGGATCCGCTCGACGATGACGTACCGGGCGTCGTTCCTGCTGTCCACCTTCGGGAACGCGGTGATCACCCTGCTCGACTTCGTGGCGATCTCCATCATGTTCTCGCACGTGGACGCGCTGGGCGGCTTCACCCTGCCCGAGATCGCCCTGCTGTACGGGTCCTGCTCGGCCTCCCTGGGCCTCGCGGACCTGCTGCTGGGCAACACCGACCGGATCGGCGTCCGGATCCGGGACGGCTCGCTCGACACGATGCTGGTGCGGCCGGTGCCGGTGCTCGCGCAGGTGGCGGCGGACCGGTTCGCGTTGCGACGGGTGGGTCGGATCGCCCAGGGGCTCGGTGTGCTGACCTGGGCGCTCTGGACACTGGGCCCCCAGGTGGCGTGGACGCCCGGGAAGGTGCTGCTGGTACCGGTGATGATCACGGCCGGGGCGGCGATCTTCGGGGCGGTGATGGTGGCCGGGGCGGCGTTCCAGTTCGTCGCGGGCGACGCGGCGGAGGTGCAGAACTCCTTCACCTACGGCGGCTGCACGATGCTCCAGTACCCGCCGACCGTCTTCGCGAAGGACCTGCTGCGCGGGGTGACCTTCATCGTGCCGCTGGCCTTCGTCAACTGGCTGCCCGCACTGCACGTGCTGGGGCGGCCCGACCCGTTGGGCCTGCCGGGATGGGTGGCCTACCTGAGCCCCCTGGTGGCCTTCGTGGTGTTCCTGCCCGCGTCGCTCGCGTGGCGCGCGGGAGTTCGTTCGTACCGCAGCACGGGGAGTTGAGGCAGGGATGGCAACGGACACGTTGATCTCGCTGGACGGGGTCGAGAAGGTCTTCGACGTACGACGCCGCGTGGGCCTGGTACGTCGGGAGAAACGCCGGGTCAGGGCCGTGGACGGGATCAGCTTCGAGATCGCGCGGGGCGAGGTCGTCGGCTACATCGGACCGAACGGCGCCGGCAAGTCCACCACGATCAAGATGCTGACGGGGATCCTCACCCCGAGCGCCGGCCGGCTCCGCGTGGCCGGCATCGACCCGGCACGGGAGCGGATGCGGCTCGCGCACCGGATCGGGGTGGTGTTCGGGCAGCGCACCACGCTCTGGTGGGACCTGCCGCTGAAGGACTCCTACGGGCTGATGCGGCGGATGTACCGGATCCCGGCGGCGCGGTTCAAGGAGAACCTGGAACGCTGCGTGGACCGGTTGGACCTGGCCGAGCTGCTCGACGTACCGGTACGCCAACTGTCGTTGGGGCAGCGGATGCGCGGTGACATCGCGGCGGCGCTGCTGCACGATCCGGAGGTGTTGTACCTGGACGAGCCGACGATCGGGCTCGACGTGGTGAGCAAGGCGAGGGTACGCGGGTTCCTGCGGCAGTTGAACGAGGAACTGGGCACGACGGTCCTGCTGACCACGCACGACCTCCAGGACATCGAGCAGCTCTGCGAGCGGGTGATGGTGATCGACCACGGGCGGTTGATGTACGACGGTCCGCTGGGCGGGTTGCACACGTCGGTGGCCGGCGGGGCGGGCGAGCGGACGCTGGTGGTGGACCTGGAACGGGAGGTCCCGCCGATCGAGGTGGTCGGGGCGCGGGTGGTGCGGGTGGACGGGCCCCGGCAGTGGCTGGCGTTCCCCGCGCAGGCGTCGGCGGCGCCGCTGGTGGCGGCGGTGGCGGCGCAGTACCCGCTGGTGGACCTGTCGGTGCGCGAGCCGGACATCGAGGACGTGATCGCGCGGATGTACGCGGGCCGGGGGTGACGCCTCGTCCACGGCGCGGGGGCGGGGGCGCACGCCGCGGGTCCGGGGCGACTCAGGGTAAAGCCCGGGTGCGGTGGGCCGCTCGGGCCATACAACTCGCCGCGATCACTGCATAGGCTGGGCCACATGAGTGACGATCGGTCGGAGAGGCCGTTGCCGGAACTGAGGGCGTCCGATGCCGACCGGGACCGGGTGGTGGAGCGCCTGCGGGACGCCGTCGCCGAGGGCCGGCTGGACATGGAGGAGTTCGAGGAGAGGCTGGAGGCGGCGTACGCGTCCCGTACCTACGGTGAGTTGGAACCGCTGACGCGCGACCTGCCCGCCGTGCCGGGGGCCGTGGCCCCCCTGGCGTCCGGGCAGCCCGCGCCCGCGGGTTCCGGTGTCGCGTGGCCCGCGCGGATCGGCGGCTCGGGCACCTCCGCCACGGCCGTCGCCGTGATGTCGGGGTTCCAGCGCAAGGGGCACTGGACGGTGCCCGCCCGCTTCAACGCGGTGGCGTTCTGGGGCGGCGGCGAGCTGGACCTGCGGGAGGCGAACTTCGCCCAGCGAGAGGTGGTGATCACCTGCGTCGCCGTCATGGGCGGGATCCAGATCATCGTGCCGCCGGGCGTGGAGGTGGACGTTCGGGGCATCGGGGTGATGGGCGCCTTCGATCAGCGCCCGAGCTCCGAGCGGGCGGAACCGGGGGCTCCGCGGGTGGTCGTGAACGGCTTCGCCTTCTGGGGCGGGGTCGAGATCAAGGTCAAGCCGCCGAAGACGCCCAAGCAGGCGCGCGGCGGGCGGCCCCGCAAGGAGCTGTAGGCGTTCCTCGCGGATCTTGCCGGGGAGGTTCGCCCGGATCGCCGACGGTCCTCCCTCGGGGGGATCGGTACGGCGCGCCGGGAACTCCTCGGACCTCCCGGGAGTCGGATGCTATGCAGACAAAACCGGCCACCGGGGGAAGGCAGGAGCACGTGGAAGACGTGGACAACCGCGACAGGGCGCACGCCGGGGCCGCGGCACCGGCCGCACCACCCGCCCGAGGCGCGTTCGTGTTCAACGCGGCGGACGAGGAGCGGCAGCGCGGCGTACGCCGGATGAAGGCCACCGCCACCGGCCTGCTGGTCCTGGTGGCACTGGTCTACGTGCTCGCCACATGGGCGGAGCACAGGGGCGCGGGCGCCTGGGCCGGGTATGTGGCGGCGGCGGCCGAGGCGGGCATGGTCGGCGCGCTCGCCGACTGGTTCGCGGTCACCGCGCTGTTCCGGCGACCGCTGGGCCTGCCCATCCCGCACACCGCGATCATCCCGACGAAGAAGGACCAGCTCGGCGTCTCCCTCGGGGAGTTCGTCGGGGAGAACTTCCTCTCCGCGGAAGTGGTGCGGGCCCGCCTCGGCGCGCTCGGGATCGGCGGCCGGCTCGGATCCTGGCTGGCGGAGCCCGCCCACGCCGACCGGGTCACGGCGGAGTTGGCCACCGCGCTGCGCGGGGCGCTGACCGTCCTGCGCGACGCCGACGTCCAGGCCGTCGTCGGCGAGGCGATCACCAGACGGGCCGAGAGCGCCGAGATCGCGCCCGGCATCGGAAAGATGCTGGAGCGGGTCGTCGCGGACGGCGGGCACCACCGCGGCGTCGACCTGATCTGCGTCAAGGCGCACGACTGGCTCGTGCTGCACGGGGACTCGGTCATGGACGCGGTACAGGGCGGTGCCCCCGGCTGGACCCCCCGGTTCGTCGACCGCAAGATCGGCGACCGGGTGTACAAGGAGCTGCTGCGCTTCGTCACCGAGATGCGGGACATGCCCGAGCACCCGGCACGGGGCGCGGTGGACCGGTTCCTGAAGGACTTCGCGGTCGACCTGCAATCGGACACCGACACCCGGGCACGGGTCGAGCGGCTCAAGAACGACGTCCTGTCCCGGGGCGAGGTGCAGGACGTGATCGCCTCGGCCTGGACCGCGATCCGGTCGATGATCCTCTCGGCGGCCGAGGACGAGCAGAGCGAACTGCGCCTGCGGGTGCGGTCCTCGTTGATGTCCCTGGGCGCGCGGCTGGCCACGGACGGCCGGCTCCAGGCCAAGCTGGAGGGCTGGATCGAGGGCGCGCTGGTGTACGTGGTCACCACCTACCGGACGGAGGTCACCTCGTTGATCACCGACACGGTGGCGGGATGGGACGCGGAGCACACCTCGCGGAAGATCGAGGCGCACATCGGGCGCGACCTCCAGTTCATCCGGATCAACGGCACGGTCGTGGGCGCGTTGGCGGGACTGCTCATCTACTCGGTGTCGAAGGCGTTCGGGGCGTAGGCCGTCTCTTTCGGACCTTGCCGGGGCGGGCCTGGGCCCCGTCCTGGGCCCCGCACTCCGGCCGGGCTCAGGGGGGCGGCTCAGCCCCGGTCGGCCACGACCCAGGCGGCCGCCGCGACCACGCCCGCCGCGCCGAACACGGCCGGCCAGGCGCCGACCTTCTTGGCGAGGGGGTGGGAGCCCGCGAAGCCGGCCACGTACAGCGCCCCGAGTCCGGCCGCGGCGGGCGCGCCGGCCCGCCGGTGCCAGCCACGGCCGGCGGCGATCCCGGCCGCGCCGAGGACGACCCCGCCCAGGGGGCGCTTCCCGGTCCACCGGGCCACGGCGTAGCCGCCCACCAGTCCGGCCGCCGCCACCAACGAGGTCGGTACCCGCTCCATGTGTCCCACTCCCTCTGCGCGTTCTGACGTAGTCGCCCCGCACGGTCCGTTCAGTCCGGCAGTCCGGCAGTCCGGCAGTCCGGGGAACCATGCGTACGGTTGTCCGACGAGGCTAACGCGAGCGCCTGGCCATCCGACGGGCACCCAGCGCCCCGCACACCATCGCGATCCCGCCGATCACCGAGTCCGGCACCGCGGCCTGCACCGAAGGCGGCAGCAACGCCACGCAACCGAGCACGAGGAGGAAGGCCAGGGCGCACCCGCCGGCCGCTCGAAACAGTCTGTCCACGGCTGGACAACGCGCCGTCCGGTTTCCCGACACGGAGACCGGGGAGGGGATTTGTCGCACACTCTCCTGATCCGCGTGATGCCCGTCCCGGCAACCCGAAGCGCATAAATTCGCTCTCCCAAGACAAACGGGAGATTCCCCACCACAGCCCTCGGGTGTCTGTGCCCGCGGGATCCGCCACCCCACCGCCCCACCCTCGACATCAGGAGCCCGGACATCGTGATCTGCTACGGACAGGCCGTCCTCGACCTCGCGGACGAACTGGTCGACGCCTACGCCGACGTCTTCTCCGCCCCACCGTGGAACGAGGATGAAGAAACCATTCGCCTGTTCGCGGCCCGCCTCCCGGCCGACGCCCGGCGCCGTGGTTTCCGTACCGCCCTCGCCCAGTCCGCGACCGGCATCGACGGCTTCGCCACCGGCTGGCTCACCCCGAACGCCTTCCCCAAGAACCGCGCGTACGCCCAGGTCGCCGCCCAGCTCGGACCGGCCCGGGTCAAGGAACTCCTCACCGGCGCGCTGGAGATAGACGAACTCGCCGTACGCCCCCACGCGCGCGGCCGCGGCACCGGCCGCGACCTGCTCACCGAGATCACCGCCGACGCCCCCGACCGGCGCGCCTGGCTGCTGACCTCCCGGCTCGCCCACGACACGGTGGCGACGTACCGGCGCCTGGGCTGGCACGAGGTCACCGCGCTGCCCGGCACCGAGACCGGCGTCGTCGTCTTCCTGGCCCCGGACCACCCGAACCGCTGATCCCGACCCGGCCCGGGGGTGGGCCGCACCGCCACCGGGCAGGTCCGCCCCATGACCACCACGCAGCGGACCCGCCCGACCCCTCCGAGCCGACCTGGCCGCGCGCCCTCGCCGAGCCGGGCGCCCTCGCCGAGCCGGGGGACCCCTCCGCCCTCGCCGAGCCGGGGGACCCCTCCGCCCTCGCCGAGCCGGGCGCCCTCGCCGAGCCGGGGGACCCCTCCGCCCTCGCCGAGCCGGGCGACCTCGCCGAGCCGGGGGACCCCACCGCCCTCACCGAGCGGCGCCGCCCCACCGACCCCACTGACCCACCC